>LJUJ01000004.1 GCA_001303785.1 Caldifarciminota bacterium SM23_42
GCACTGTCCGCAGGAATATCACCATAACTCGAGGTATCCGTCAGAATGGTCAGATATGCATCAACCGTAGCAATACTCGCCGCAACATCAGCCGCAGTTGCACTGCCTTGATTCTCTAAGGTAATTAGTAAATCCAAGGTCTCGCCCGGCTCAAGCAATCCATTGCCATTACCACCCACTAACGCACACTCCTGATGAACTAAAACCGGCGCATAAACCATGATCCCGATGTTCGATGTCCATACACTGTCATTATTGTCGCAGAAGTCTGCGGTGAAGTTAATATTATGTCCATTCGGACAACTGTCTGCGATCGTGAAAGTGTAGTACGGTGTTGAGAACGCCGAATCGTCTGGGACAATATTACCATACCAGCTTGAATCAATGCCCAGCGTGACGTATGGATCTGATTCGGATAGTAATCCGTATACAGAATAGGCAGTAGTAACACCAATATTCTTTGCCCAAACGCCGAAGTCAATCGTTTCCCCTGGGTTGGGTTGACCATTATTCCCATCATCTGTTGTGTATGATCCTGCAGTGATATAAGGGCCGGACGGAGCGATGACTATAGCATGACCTTGATACGGTATGAAGTTGTGTTTGGTCACCGTGACATACATCGTGTCACCGGGTGTTGTTGGCGCGATGGTGATTGTCGCACTACCCGAAACGTCTGTGTATTCAGAAAAATGCATTTCTGTTGCTTGATTCGGTATCCAGAGACAAACCAACGCATTCTCAAGCGGGGTTCCACCATCCGTGACCGTAACCGTATAATCTGCACTCCCCGGAACAACCACACCGTCGTGGACAACTACCATGTTGATGGGTACTTCGGTCCACAGATCCAGAGAGGGATCGCCCAGTACGTGATAACCTTCGTAGTAGTACTGCTTGGAACCGCTGCCCGAAAGTTCAATGCCGTCGTACATGCCATCCAGTGTGAAGCGCGCGTGCTCGTATATAGAGTCTTCATAGATTGCCTCGTACCATTCCCTTTGCAGCCAGTCATCTTCGTCCCAATACGTTGATGGGCAGGCGCCATAGTATGCAACCGCACCACCATTTTCCTTACGGATCCAGGATTCTCCACCACACATGTTTGCCCAACCGAAATTATTCGCGTCGCAGCAGTGGCCTGTAGCAATGGTCAAATAATCTCCGTTGGTCAACTGATTGACGTGCGTGACCTGAAAGGGTGGTCCGTCATACCAGCCATCATTCGAGCCGTGTCCGGACATGGTAGTCAGGATTCTACCCTCATTTACATTGCTAAAGACATCAGCCGTGGTTGCTCCATAGGTCTGTTCGTACAGCTTGTAGGTCGTGTAGCCATTGGGATCCATGAAATTGCTCGTGCAATAGTTGTGAGTTCCTTCGGTGATTTGCCAATTGTCATTGCCAGCCAGGAATGCGTCTTTCTTGAACCATGTACTGGGGGTGGGCAATTCGGCCTTTTCGTACTTGAGTATTTTATTTACTATTGTGGTGATATCACTAGCCGTTTCGACCGACAACCTGCCGTAGAAGATATCTGGGAGATAACCCGAACCATCGGTTTCCGCATAATACAGGTCGGTGACATGGTACGATGCGCTGCCAATTGGTGCCGGCATGTATCCACCATTCACATCGCCAACCAGGAGTAGATAGGTCGGCTGCGGGGTTTGTGCTTCAATATAATCGTCGATTCCCGTGGTTGTCCACGAACTTATGCTATCCTGATTTGCCACCTTCACCTTGAAGCCTTTCTTCTTTAGCCAGTAGGCAAGGTTATTGACTTCGTTTTGAAAGTTGTTATGGGTGATGATGAGGTAGTGGACCGGTAGCGGTACTACATCGCGAGTGACTGTTTCATAGAAACTGTAGTTCAACACCCGATGTCTGATGAAATCTTCGAAGAGTTGTGAGTAATTGGTTTTGACCATGTCTCTCGTACGTGTCATATCACCGCCGATAAAACTGACTCTTATTTCGATATTGGTGTAGCATCTCACCACTTGCGCAACGGGATGGTATTGCATCGGTAGAACTTCGATTACGGCTAGGCGGTGTCCGCGCATCACATCGTCGCTTACGACATTTGTAATGGTCTCGGGGTGAAATGCATCTTTGCTGTAAGTCTTCTCATTGATGACAAATATCGGTCTCTCGCCTGCTATCTTCAGGACTGAGGCGAGTGCCGGCATGATTTTCTTTTCGATGCCGAGTGTTTGTAAAGAGATATCTCGATATTCGCTACGTACTACCTCGACATTTATGCTTGCGCCGAAAGGGACACCGATGGTCTGCTTGATTGTAGGGAGCTGCGGCTCGCCGATTTCACCCGTATGATATCCATCGAGTAATGTGAATCGAACATAGCTTTCGTTGGGCGTATTAATCATATCTTTCGTATCAATTTCCTCTAATGACGTACCTGTGACTTGAACTCTTATGTGAACAGAAAATGCATCTGCAGAGAGCAGTTCGGTCTGCGGCGCGCCTTCAACAGCACCTTGCTCAAAGGGTACCCACGTGGCACTCAGCAGCGTGCAGGTGAGGAACGCAACGGCAAGAAACCTGATCTTATTTATTGTTTTAGAGAGCATTATACCTCCTATGAAAAACCTTCGTAACTGTCCAGAAACAGCATCCCGCTCAAATAGTCTTAAGTCTCTATATACATAATCCGCCCAAGTATTTGTAAATTTCCGTTTACCATTTTCTTTGCCTTGCGGTCAAAGGAATGATAATCATCTAACGATGTACTTGGTTGATTATGTACGGTTTGGTTACGGGTTATATTATTATACTTATCTAGACGCCCATGTCAACCAGTGTGTGCGACACTTGGGTTCGATATGTGCACACCCCCTGCATTGTCAAGATTACCCACCCTGACGATGTGGAGGGGGGTCCAAAAGGGGGGTTATTAGCATAGGAGGTGTCTTATTGGACCTCCCTCCTTATATCTGACACTGAACTCCTAATATCGGCTATATGTTCTGTAATTATAACGATATTTCTATATTTGTCAATAATTTAGCGATATTAGTATTCCGATGTTGCAATATGACCGACCTAATTAGGGTGCTGGCTTTGGAGTAGTCGACCGGGGAGGATGCCAGGCGTCAGTACCGCAGGAGCACACCGCCCCAAGTGAAGCCCGCGCCAAAGGCAATCATCAATATCAGATCACCTTTTTTGGCCCGGCCTTCTCGAATTGCCTGGTCCAGGGCAATGGGGATTGAGGCGGCAGAGGTGTTGCCATAGCGATCCAGGTTCACCAGTACTTTCTCTGCCGGGATGTGGAGGCGCTTGGCGCTGGCCTCTATGATTCTGATATTTGCCTGGTGTGGGATTAGCAAATCGATCTGGGAGGTCGATATGCTTGCCTTCTTTAAGGTCTTAAGTGCGGCTTCTGACATCGCCCGCACGGCTAGTTTAAATACTTCGTTGCCCTGCATCTTTATGTAGTGAAGACGCTTGTCTACTGAATCATGAGATGCCGGAATTCTTGAACCGCCACCTGGTTGCTGCAGGAGTTGCCAGGAACTGCCGTCCGCAGCAAAATATGATGAGAGTATGCAATCTTCAAGTTCGGTTCTCTTGATGAGTGCCGCCCCGGCGCCGTCGCCAAAAAGAACGCAGGTCGTGCGATCGGTGTAATCGGTGATCTTACTCAAAGTATCAGCACCGATGACCAGAATATTGTCATAGCCGCTTTTCACAAGACTTTCTGCAATGGCGAGGCCATACAGGAAGCCTGTACATCCGGCTGATATGTCAAAAGAGATAACATGCGGGGCCCCGATTCTCGTCTGTACCAGGCAGGCGGTTGAGGGGAAAAGCATGTCTGGCGTCGCCGTGGCGACGATGATTGCCTGAACATGTTTAGGCGATAAGTGGGCCGCCTCAAGCGCGCGTTTGCTAGCAATTACCGACAGATCACTCGTTGCCTGATCGTCGGCCGCGATATGCCTTTCTCTGATCCCGGACCGCGTTCTGATCCATTCGTCCGAGGTATCAACCATCTTCTCAAAGTCAGCGTTGGTCAGGATTTTCTCGGGTGTGTAACTACCAATGGCGGCGAGGGAAGTCTTCACGTGGCGACTCGCTTTCGTATTTCTTCGGTGAGGTTACGCTCGGCACAAGTCTTGGCCAGCCCGATGGCGTTCTTCAAGGCCTGTGGAGAGGAATGTCCATGGCACACGATGACGACACCGTTTACGCCCAGTAGGATGCCTCCGCCGTATTCTTCGTAGTTGAATTTTGCCTTCAGATCCTGCACGGCGGGTTTCACCAGGTAACGGCCAAATCTACGACGCACCACGGCGTCCACGGTTTCTCTTAGCATCTTCCAGATAATGTCGATCATTCCTTCCGAGAATTTTAGTATGACATTACCGGTGAAACCATCGCAGACGATCACGTCCGCGAAACCTTTCATTATGTCATTGCCTTCAATATTACCGATGAAGTTGAGGCCACTCGTTTGTAGGTTCTGATATGCCTTCTGGCGTATTTCGTCGCCTTTTACACTTTCAACGCCGATGTTTAGCATTGCGACGCGTGGTTTCTTCTTGCTGAAGACGATTTCGGCAAACGCCGCCCCCATCAAACCGTAATTGTAGTAATCAATGGTCTTCGGATGGATATTAGCACCGATGTCGATCATCACAGAGTAACCAGACGCCGTGGGTACGGTTATCGCGAGTCCAGCCTTGGACACATCCTCGATGGTTCTCAGATGTATCATGCTGAAGCCGAGTATTGCACCGGTGTTGCCGGCGCTCACAATTGCATCCAGCTTTTTGTTCTTGAGCATGTCGACGAGAATGCCCAAGGAAGAATTTCTTTTCTGACGTACAGCAACTGCCGGGATTTCGTGCATGCCCACGACCTCGTCGGCCAGTCGGAAATCATATCCGAGATCCTGAACCTCGTTTTCGTAGTCACCCCTGCCAACTACCAACAGGTCGCATACTGGATCTTCTTTAAATAGCTCCAAGGCCTGTAGTTCATTGATTGGTGCCTTATCAGAACCCATCAAATCGAAGCCAACGATCAATCTTTCTCCTTTTCTTCTTTTGGTGGTAACACGAGTTTGCCGTTATAAGTGCCACAGTTCGGACATATACGGTGCGGAAGCTTCGGGCTGTGGCATTTTGGGCATTCTACAAAATCCGCAGTATTGATTTTCTTCTGAGAACGTCGCTTGTTTTTTCGGGCATGGGAATGTCTTCTTTTTGGTAAAGCCATCTAACCTCCTTCTAAAAATGCATGTTCCATATTACCGAACTCATATGGTCTGTTCATTTCTGCAAGACAAGTTTTTCCAATTCAGTTATGCAGTTACTATTCGCTGGGATACAGACCAGTTGCAGCAAACCAGTTATGCAGGGACTCAATGCGCTTGCGTTTGTCCTCATATAATCTGAAGGGTCGTCCGCGACAATCAACTATCACGCCGACTATGCCGCCTTGTATCGTAGCGTCGATCGTCTTGCCTCGGCCTTCGCCAATATCGAATCCCTTTTCAGGTTGCAGCACCACCTTCGCCTTTTCATCGGCTCCCAAGGATAATAACTTGATTTCACCAAATTTCATTGGGTGTTCATCGGCCTTTCCATTACCGTATTCAATCTTGATGTTCAAGACCTTGGCACCCTCTTTGCCTACACCAACTGGCGCGATACAGGTGCCAAGCTGAATTAGACAGTCTTTATTGAATACTTCGGTCGCCGACTTTTCGTGTACAGTGGATAACACACCGAGATGTGGCATCATGAAAATCGAGTCGACAGCCAGCCTAGTTATTCCCTCAGGCAAAAAGGCATCAGTGAGCATCAATGCGGCCTGATTGCGGCGCGGCGCATGTGATAGAATCCCGCCTGAGCCAATGATTAGGTTCAATCCCATAAGGTCAATCAGAGTCTCGCCGGTCATGGTTTGGCTAAAAGCATCGGAGATCGTTCTCTCTTGCTGAACGCCTTTCAATCCTACAGCCATTGATTTGTGCTGTTCGAAAGCCAACCGCAATGCCTCACGCGCAATCGCCTGTTCGATCTTAAGATCTTCTAAGGTATGGGGAATCGTTGTTGGCCGTATCATTTTATTTCTTATTCGGTTCCTCAGGTCACGCTCGTCGATTTCGAGCGGCAGCCAGCGCATGATATTCTCAATACCAGTCTCGGCCAAAACGTTGCTGATTGAGTAGGACATACCGAGATTAGCACTGACCGTGCGGTTGAATATCTCCTGAAATACAGAAAATACGTCGGTTGTGGCGCCTCCGATGTCGACACCGATTACCGAGATTTTTTCCTTCTTGGCTACGGTCTCAACAAGCAGACCGACCGCACCCGGGGTGGGCATGATCGGAACGTCGGTTCTCTCCATTAGTGTTTTGTACCCGGGGGCATGTGCCATGACGTGTTCCATGAATTGATCGTGGATCTTATGCCGTGCAGGATTCAGATTTTCCCTTTCGAGTACCGGCCTGAGATTTTCAACGACTACCAATGCGGTGCTCTCCCCCAGTGTCTTTAGTATCATATCCCGCGCATCTTTATTGCCTGCGTAGATAACTGGTAGCTGATAACCAACGCCGAACCGCGGCCTTGGATCGGCGGCTTTGATTAATTCTGCTAATTCTACCACGTGCGATACTGTCCCACCATCAATGCCACCGGAAAGCAGAATCATGTCTGGTCTGAGATTTCTTATGCGCTCAATTTTCTCGTGGGGTAGCCGGCCATCGTTGGATGCAATTACATCCATGACGATTGCACCGGCACCCAGGGCGGCACGTGCGGCACTTTCCGCGGTCATGGTAAGCACGACGCCCGCCACCATCATCTGTAAACCACCGCCGGCCGATGATGTTGAAACATAAAAATCCACTCCTTCACCATCTTTCACCTGCTTGATGATGTCCTCGCCATCGAGGATCTTGACCTTGGAAAGTTCCTCAACTTCCATTACCGAATTGAGTACGCCTTTGGTGACATCTTCATAAGGTGCCTCGACAGTAGTTGGTGCTTCACCCCTAACAATCAATCGATATTCGTCTCCGCGTTTTTCGATCAGAATAGCCTTGGTTGTGGTACTTCCACAATCAGTGGCGAGAATTCTTGTCGGTTCTTTTTGCTTCATCCCTTTCCTCCTCAAGACGCTCTATCTCGCAAATCAGCGCCTCAATGTTGCGACGGTCTTCCAACATCGTGGCGATTTCTTCATATTCGCGAAAAGAGAATAACGCGCGATAAAAAGGTTGCATGAAAATAAGAAATTGGTTTCCTAGAAAAGATAAAGGCTTTGATGATTCCAAAAATATTATTGCTACAGGAGAAAGGCGGTAGTCGACCACCTTCTGAGCAATTTTGCTAAGCAAGAATTTCTTGCGGTCTTCGGTGACCTCAAAGCCTATGTCTTCCATCGTACCTTAAGTTCTTTGATCGCCTTGACCTCGTCGAGACGGCGCACCGGTGTATGGTGTGGTGCGTTCTTCAATAGATCAGGGTTTTCTTTTGCTTCATCAAGAATTTTCTTCATCGCCTCGATGAAAGCATCGAGGGTCTCCTTGGATTCGCTGTCGGTTGGTTCGATCATGAGCGCTTCGCTGACGATTAGTGGAAAGTAAACGGTTGGCGCGTGCAGACCATAGTCCAACAACCTCTTCGCTACATCGAGGGTTCTCAATCCAGATTCCTTAAGCTTTCTTCCGGACAAAACGCCCTCGTGCATGCAGTAGTCAGGGTATGGTAAGTAGTAATAGTCTTTCAAAGATTGGACGACGTAATTCGCGTTGAGGATGGCCGATTTGGCTATCTGCCTCAGGCCATCGCGCCCCACGATTCTTAGAAACGTGTACGCTCTTGCCATCACGAGGAAATTCCCGTAGAATGTTTGCACCTTTCCTATCGAATCGGGTACGTTGTAGTCGAAGCTGTAGGTTTCCCGCTGCTTGGTAATCACCGGGGTCGGGAGAAATGGTGCGAGCAGCTTGGTCACGGCGACGGGTCCAGCGCCTGGACCACCACCACCATGGGGTGTGGAAAACGTCTTGTGGAGATTGAAGTGCACGGCATCGAACCCTAGGTCGCCGGGTCGCGTAATCCCGAGCAGCGCATTGAGATTCGCTCCATCCAAATAAACCAGACCACCCTTGTCGTGCACGATACTGGTGATTTTCGTTACCTGTTTCTCAAAAAGCCCAAGGGTGTTTGGATTGGTTAACATGAGCCCAGCAACCCGAGGCGTCATTAACTCAAGCAATTTTTCAACATCTACCAGTCCTTTTTCATTCGAGGGTAAGGTAAGCGGCCGAAAACCCGAGAAGTTGACGCTTGCTGGATTCGTACCATGTGCTGAGTCGGGCACGAGTATATATGCACGCGATTCTTTTTTCTTATTATGGTACGCTTTGAACATGCTTATCGCGGTGAATTCGCCTTGGGCACCGGCGGCCGGTTGGAGGGTAACGGCATCAAGATTAACGATTGCCTTCAAATGCTCGCCGAGTTCGTACATCATTCGGAGTGCACCTTGAACAGTAGCCATTGGTTGTAGCGGATGCACCTTAGTGAAACCAGCCAATCGTGATAGCTCTTCGTTTATTTTTGGATTGTATTTCATTGTGCAGGAGCCAAGGGGATAGAAATTCTTATCAACATGGTGGTTCATGACGGAGAGATTGACAAAGTGCCTCATGATATCTGGTTCGCTGACCTCAGGTAGACAAGCAGTCTTCTGACGGCTCAGAACACCCGGCAGCTCATACGCTGGCACGTCGCGTTTGGGCAACGCGTAGCCCTTTCGGTCGGGTTTCGAGCGCTCAATAATCAGTTCGATGGTCATTTTTTCTCGTAGACCTGTATGAATCTAGCGAACGACCTGTCGTAGGTTCGTTCCGTGTCATTTGGAAAACAGCATGCCGGTAGTTCTTGCATGGCCAGGTGATAACTCAAGCAATCACAGCATTTCCCTTTTCTTGAACATGGTTCATAACTGCAATTGCAATTCTTTTGATTGTCGCTTGTTTTGCATTCCATTTGGAATTATACCAAAAAAGAACGCCATGTCAACTGGACAGAGTTGATTGATTTCGGTTTCGTAGAGTGGTTGACATAAGCCTGGACATCATTAGAATAGACGTAGACATTACACTCGCGGGTTGTTAGAAATCGTGAACTATCTTTTTGCGTTTGAGTGAGTACAGAGTCATTAGCACAATTGGGAGGTTGAAGTGCAAATATTACATTATGTTTCGTTGATAATCGGGATAGCAGGTATCGTGATCATATGTTGGGGGGTGTTTCTCGGACTCTTGGATTTCATATGCATAGAATATGATCACATCCGAGGGACAAATATACGCAATCGCAGGTATCTGCTCAGGCATAATCTTGGTTCGTACTTACTCGTGGGTCTTGAATTTCTGATTGCGGCGGATGTCGTGAGAACGATAATAAAACCAACGCTCATGGAATTGGCAATACTGGGGTCGATTATCGCAATCAGAACGGCCATTAGCTTTTTTCTGAACACGGAGATGAGACATCCACATTACCGTACCGAGGGCGAGTCTAAATCATCATGACATCACGATTATCGCCTCGAGGTTTCAGGTATTCCCTACAGCAAAAAGGAATTCGTTTCCAAAAAAGGAGGCTTTGTGGCCAGGACGACGGTTCAGCAACTCAATGAATACGGTCAGAGTGTCTGGTTAGATTATATAAGTCGCGCCCTGCTCGATACGGGAAGATTGAGAAAGCTAATCGAACAAGGTGTGCGAGGTCTGACATCAAATCCCAGCATTTTTGATAAGGCAGTCAGCAAAAGCAGTGATTATGATAAGAGCATAGGTGAGTTGAGGAGAAAACAGAAGAGTACGTTCGAAATATACGATGACATCACGGTTAAGGATATTCAGGATGCCGCGGATGCATTCAGGTCTGTATACGATGCAACCAATGGCTTGGATGGTTATGTGAGCTTAGAGGTGAATCCCAAGCTCGCCCATAGTACGGAACAGACAATAGCCGAAGGTAAGAGACTACATGGGAAGGTGAATCGACCCAATGTTATGTTCAAGGTGCCGTCAACCGACGCCGGATTTCCTGCGATCGCGGCGTTGTTGGCCCAAGGCATCAATGTGAACGTAACACTCATATTTTCTGTACAGCAATACGTTAATACGGCTAAGGCCTATCTGCAGGGTGTCGAAAACCTGCTACAGCGGGGTGGCGATGTGCGTCGAATACGATCGGTTGCGAGTGTTTTCGTGAGCCGTGTTGATACACTAATCGACAAAATGATTGATGAAACGCTGCAAAGGTATTCTGAGGTCAATATCCAGCAGAAATTGCAGAACTTAAAAGGGAAGGCGGCGGCTGCAAACTCGGCCTTGATATACGCAAAATACCGTGAAACGTTTGATACCAAAAGGTTCGCGGATTTGAGTAGAAAAGGCATTGGGATTCAAAGAGTACTCTGGGGGTCCACCAGCACCAAAAACCCTGCGTACAGCGATACAAAGTATGTTACGGAACTCATTGGTAAGGATACTGTCAACACACTTCCTGAGCACACCTTGACGGCATTCTTGGAGCACGGTGTTGTGGCTGAGGCCTTGCCTGCCGATATTGCCAAGGCGCGCGCAACTATCGGAGAGTTGAAAGATTTTGGCATAGACATCGATGATGTGTGTACGAAACTCCTCCAGGACGGTGTCATTGCCTTTGAAAAATCGTTCGATTCACTCCTGAAATCGGTTGAGGAAAAAGCCTCAAAACTATGAAAACGCGTGGGCATTTGCATGTGACCCGAGATTTCCTGATTTCTTGACAAAACTAAACTTTTGGATATAATAGATGTCTAAAGGGCGAATAGCTCAGTTGGCGAGAGCGTCTCTCTTACAAGGAGAAGGTCACCCGTTCAAGTCGGGTTTCGCCCATATTCAGTTAGGCAAAGTAATAAAAGGAGAGGAATGTGCCTAAGGGTCAAAGAGGTATAAGAGGGGGACTAAAGCCCCATCTTGAGGATCCCTATCTGACAAGGAAGAGCTACAAAGAGCCAACCGTGTGTCCACGCTGCGGCTTGGTTTACCGGTACCGACGCTGGCAGAGAATGTCTAACTTTGATGCGAATGAAGCAGTCCAGAGGCATAAGTGTCCTGCCTGCCGTAAGGAAGAAGATCATTATGTAATGGGGATTGTCTACATTTCGGGGGATTTCTTCAAGCCGAGGCGTGAAGAAATCGTGAATATGTTGAGAAACGAGGAAAAGAAGACATTAACCCATAACCCCCTGGATCGGATTATGGGTATAATTGAGGACAAGTCTGGTACGAGAATAGAGACTACTTCGGAAAATCTGGCGATACACCTGGGGCGTATGCTTTATCATGCCTACGGTGGCGATGTTGAATATCGATTTTCCGATGAGCAGAAGTTAGTAAGGGTCTTTTGGCATAGAGAAAAGAAGGAGGATAGATGAAAATAAAGCCACTTCATGACCATATTCTTGTTGAAAGGATAGAGGAAGAGGTAAAGAAAGGCGGCATCATTATTCCGGACACGGCTAAGGAGAAGCCTCAGCAGGGAAAAGTGATTGCGGTTGGTAGCGGACGCAGGGATGAGAAAGGCAATCGGATTCCGCCTGAGGTTAAGAAGGGCGATACCATTCTTTTTGGTAAGTACGCGGGAACCGAGATGAAGATAGAAGACAAAGAATACCTAATTATTCGCGAGGATGATGTTTTAGGTATAATTGAAAAAACGAAATAAAAAGGAGACAGAATATGGCAGCCAAAGAAATTAAGTTTGGTGAGGATGCAAGACGATCAATACTAAAGGGCGTCAAACTACTCTCAGATGCGGTAAAAGTCACGCTTGGTCCGAAGGGTAGAAATGTCATCCTAGAAAAAAAGTTTGGTGCGCCGACCATCACCAAGGATGGCGTTACGGTCGCAAAAGAGATTGATCTTGAGGATAAGTTCGAAAACATGGGTGCCCAGATGGTGAAAGAGGTGGCGTCTAAGACTTCGGACGTTGCTGGTGATGGCACCACGACCGCCACGATACTGGCCGAAGGGATTTATCGCGAAGGCCTGAAAACGGTGACTGCCGGTGCCAATGCCATGGAAATCAAGAAAGGCATTGACAAGGCCGTTGAGAGTGTTGTTGCACACTTAAAAAAGATGTCGACGCCGATCAAGGGTTCAACGGACATTGCTCAGGTGGCGGCGATTTCAGCCAACAATGATGAAACGATCGGCAAGCTAATCGCCGACGCCATGGAGAAGGTTGGCAAGGATGGCGTGATCACGGTTGAAGAGGCCAAGGGCATGGAGACCACGCTCGATGTTGTTGAGGGTATGCAATTTGACCGCGGATATCTCTCACCCTATTTTATTACCAACCCCGAGCGCATGGAATGCGTGCTTGAAGACGCTTACATTCTGCTATATGAGAAGAAGATAAGCGCGATGAAGGATTTGGTCCCGATGCTGGAAAAGGTTGCGCAAAAGGGTAAGCCAATTGTGATAATCAGTGAAGAGGTCGAGGGCGAAGCTCTGGCTACGTTGGTCGTCAACAAGATCAGGGGTACCTTGTCTTGTGCTGCGGTGAAGGCTCCGGGTTATGGCGACCGTCGTCGCGCGATGCTTGAGGACATAGCCGTGCTCACCGCGGGCAAGTTAATATCTGAAGATATCGGTATCAAGCTAGAGAACGTTCAGGTGTCTGACCTCGGACGCGCCAAGCGTATTACTATTGACAAGGAGAATACAACCATCGTTGAGGGTGCTGGTAAGAAGGATGATATTCAGGCTCGAATCGGGCAGATAAAGAATGAGATTGAAGAAACGACTTCCGATTATGACAAAGAGAAATTACAGGAACGTCTGGCAAAACTCGCCGGCGGGGTTGCCGTATTGAACGTTGGCGCAGCTACTGAAGTGGCCATGAAGGAAAAGAAGGCGCGCGTCGAGGATGCGCTTCATGCCACGAGAGCGGCGGTCGAGGAAGGCATTGTCCCGGGTGGCGGTGTAGCTCTGATCAGAGCGCTGCCCGAACTCGCAAAGATGAAATTGGTGAATGATCAACAGATTGGTTTAGAAATAGTCAGACGTGCCTTAGAAGAACCGACGCGTCTGTTGGCTGAGAACGCTGGCAAGGAAGGTTCGGTTATCGTTGAGCAGGTAAAGAAGGAGAAGTTGAATACCGGATACAACGTGATGAGTGAGAAATTCGAAGACATGGTAGAGGCTGGGATCATTGATCCGACAAAGGTAACGCGCACGGCTCTACAGAACGCCGCGAGCATTGCTTCCTTGCTGGTGACCACCGAAGCAGTGGTGGCTGAGAAACCAGAAGAGGAAAAGCCACCGATGGGGCCGCCCGGCGGATACGGTGGTGAGTATTAATAACACAATATAGGAGGTTGGGGTCATGGAGGCAGGCATTCGAGCCTCCTGACCCTGACTCTCCTGCTATGTAGAAATGCCGACCTACGAATACGAATGTTCAAAGTGTAAGCATGCCTTTGAGGAATTCCAGAAGATTACAGACAAACCGTTGGTTCAATGCCCGAAATGCGGTGGACGGTTGAGGCGTCTGATAAGTGGCGGGGCAGGTTTGATATTCAAGGGCAGTGGGTTTTATGTAACCGATTACAAGAAGGCAAACTTGCCGCAGAAGAGCGAAGAAAAAGGTAGGACTCTGCAGAAAAGCGGTGATAAGCCGAAACCACCAGCGACTACAGAAAAATCACAAGAGTCGTAACCACGGTACGACAATTTCATGCACGGTGTTGCACGTTTCTTGATTCTATTGGGCATCGTGTTCTTGGTGCTCGGTGGCCTGCTCTTATTGTTTCCAAAAATTTCATCACTGCGCATGCCGGGCGACATTGTCATCAAGCAAGATAACTTTGTAATGTATTTCCCGATCATGACGAGCATAATAATCTCAATCATTTTAACGATAATTTTGAATTTCATATTACGAAGATAGCTATTCAAAATAACCCACGTAGGTTTCTATTAACAAGGCACATGTTCCTAGAGATGCCTGCGTTCTTTTGTGCCGGAGAACCATCGGGTGATTTATACGCTGGGCTATTCATAAGGGAACTCAAGAAGCAATTCCCCGATGCCAGGATTCTGGGTGTCGGTAATGGCCAAATGCGCGATAGCGGTGCAGAAATCATATTTGAGTACACCCGATTAATGTCCCTCGGATTGAAAGACAGCGTGATGTCGGCATGCCACAATTATTCGGCGTACCGGAATATTGCACGGTGGCTATGCCGCCTGCGCCCTAGAGTATTTGTCGCAATAGCGTACCCTGGCATGAACCTCCTGCTGTGCCGATATGCGAAGAAAATAGGCGTTAGGGTTTACTACCTTATGCCGCCGCAAATCTGGGCATGGGGTAAGTTTCGTAAATTCTTTGTCAGGAAGTGGGTCGACTCGGTCGTTTCGGTTTTTCCTTTCGAGGCTGAATTTTACAGAGGACTAGGAATTGAGACGATAGAAATAGAGAACCCACTTGTTAGTAAGTTGAGTGTATACAAGAGAAATGATCACCACAAGAGAATTGGATTCATGCCTGGTTCAAGGCCGTCACATGTTAGGCGGAATATGCCGGTTGTCCTAGAATTGACTGATCTTGTGTATGGGCATATAGCAGACGTTGAATGTTGCTTAATCGCATATGATTCGAGGCAAGCCAATGATTTTAAAAAGGATGTGAAGGATGGAGTGCGGGTTGTTCATGAAAATCGATACCAGGTGATGAAAAACTGTGATTTGCTTGTCATTGGTTCAGGCACGGCATCACTCGAGGCTGCATTGCTCGGTGTACCTCAGGTGTTCTTCAACCGGCCATCTTTTCTCGATTTCCATATACTGCGAAGGTTTGTTCGTATCAGTGAATACAACCTGGCCAATATCTATTTTGGTAAGAAGGTCGTGCCGAGCTATGTTGGATACGGCAGAGCTAGACTGGTGAATAGCATTTGTGAAGTCATAACCAATACTGTGAAGTTGGAAAAGAATAAACCTTACGGCACACGAGGGAGTCCAATGTTCACGAAGGAGGTACAATGAGGACAATACTATTGGCTGCGTTGCTGTTTACGTTTACCACGGGATTTGCGCAGGAAATGACCATGACTTGTTGCGAGGGGGCGCACATGCATTCTGGTATGGAACATGGATTGAAGAATCTTGACTTGACACCCACGCAGACAGAAAAGATTGATGCAATAAAGATGGAGACGGAAAAGAGTATTATTCCTGTAAAGTCGGATATTGAGTTGAAGCGGCTAGATTTGGATAAAGAAATGAAGCTTGAAACTCCGAATCGTGATAAAGTCATGAGATTTGTTAAAGAAATACACGATCTGGAGTTAAAGATAAAACAGGCAAGGGTTGATCAGCACTTGAAAGTCAATAGTGTGCTGACATCGGAGCAAAGAGTCAAGTTTTCGAAAAAGATGCATAAGGGTACAAAAATGGATGTGACGGAAGGCGGTCGTGAGCACCGTGTTAAAATCATACACAAATCGGCTGAAGGATGTAAGGGTGAGAGCGGGGTTCGCGCCCCCTGCGACAAGCATAAGACTGAGTAGAGTCTAGAGTTGTCCGAAATTTAACAAGAAGGCGGATACAATATCCGCCTTCTCTTCTTGGTAGTAACGTATCTGGTCGCTTCTACTTCACAAAAGATTCAATCCATTCGGGCTTGGTTGGTTTGGGGGACAAGCTTTGCCACTCTTCATCGGTTAGTCTCTCGCCGATGGGCACGGCGAATTCATAGTAATCGTACATTCCACCCACGTAGATCTGGATTTTGCCGTCGGTTCTCACCGTCGTGTATATCAAAGCAGGGACATCGTTGCCGATCTCTAGTGACAATTCATTCCAAGGGTCAGTGTGGACATCGGCGATGAGTGCGGCACTCTCGTCGGTTTCGGTCGTGTAATCGGCGCCCGGAAGGGTCTCAATGTTTCCTAAGGTCTTACCGATATTCCAAATAACGTAGTAGTCTTCTTCACTCGATTCCCGGTTGGCTAACTCATCTTCGGCAATGCTTTTTAGCCGTGTGAGCAAATCTGAGAATTGCTTGAATTTCTGTTTGACACCCTGTTCAAGGTAACCGCTTTTCGATAATTCACGTTCACTCATGTCGACCAGTTTCCTCAGTCGCGCAAAACAAGCTGGTATTGGCTCGACATAACCCTTCACGACTTCGGGTTGGGGTGGTATTGCGGTTATCATTTCGGTGTAGGATTGCTTGGCATACAGTATTGTATCATGCCTCAATTCAGCCCAGCTGCCCAAAGCGGTCTGCAGTAGTTTGTCCTGATATGCAGGAAGGAATTGGGGAAGCGGTAAGAGCAATGATTTCAATGTATACAACCATCCATAGTAGAGATTGAAAGACCAGTCCTCCTCTTTGAGGTCTGCAAACTCCGCGGTGAGTTTCTCGAGCTGGCTTTCATAATTCAAAAACCTGTTCTCTTTGTAAATATTAATCAAGATATCCCTTGCCCGGTCAGAGCCCAGTACGGCAAAGACATCCAAACCTTTGGGCAAGTGTCTTGGGTTCTGCCTAGTGCCGACGTCGTCGTAGACGAGATTCTGAAATATGTATGAGTCAAGGATGAATTTTTGACCGAAAAACCTGAATCCCTTGGTGACAATTTGACGATCCTCAATGTCAAGAATCTTGGTTGACAGTATCTTCGGCGACCGGTGTTTCATCGCCGTTTCGATGAATTTTACAAGCTTCGCGTCGTCTGCAGCGATCTCTATTGGGTCAAGATCAGGAAATACTTCATCCTTAATACCAAGGTATTCAACGAGCGTAAAGTCATCACTCTTGCCAACGTAGAGGATGATTGGGTCGTTTATCTTCGACCAACTTTCCCGATGGTTCTTTGCGGCCTCGAGAATGCACAAGGCTCTTCTCGTTTCTTCCTTGCCTTTCTTATTCACTTGTGTAGTATCTGGGCTGAGCCGGAACGATATTCTTCCGTACCACATCATTGCCCGAAAGTATCTCTTCAATGTCTCGTTTCTGGTATAATGTCCACGTGGCTTGTATTGCGTATAATCTTCCTCATATCCAAATATCGGCGACATGGCTATGCCCTCGGTGGCATTTATCAATTCTAGTTCTGCAGATACCCTATTTTCTACTGACTTCGAGGGTAAGAAATCCGGAGTCAGCAGATTCGCCGCTACCTCGAAATATGCAAGATTATCAACGAGCGCTTGCTTGATCGGTCCGTGATTTTTTCTGATCAATTCCTTGGTCTGTTCAATCATCTGGTCGGTTAGCTCACCCACCTGGTGATGGAGGTATTCAATTTCCAAAACACGTAGCGAATAATCGTAGAGAATATGATAAGTATGGAGCACACAATCAGTCGTTACGTATATCGGAAGTCCATTTGACTTTAGTGATTCGTAGAGGTCACAATATTTCTTGTACGGCGCACGTTTTGCAAAGAAACCAAAATCTTGCAAAAATACCTTTTCGCTCGGACTAAGTAGACTGTAAAGTTCTGCTGGTTCGAAATCATATCTACCCGGCATCGAACCACGCTGTTTTTTCTGAGCCGTGCAAAACAAAGCTAATAGTAATAAAAATAACAAAGAGTTTTTCATGATTCCTCCTGATATTAAGAATAATCGAAAATCATTTCGAGTCAATTGTCTGCCTGTATTCCAAGTACGTCTGAGGTTCTATTTTGTGATTTTATCTATGTCGCCGGCAATGGCAGCTTTTAGCGAAGCATCATCCTTGAAATGCTCAATGCCACGTAGTCGTTCAAGGAATTTAACGGTTACAATCCTCTTGTATAGGTCGCCATCAAACCGGAGAACGTGTACCTCAAGCAGGTCGTTGCGGCAGAACATTGCCCCGAGGTACTCCTTCTTGCCCAACTCTACTGTTACCTTGTATACGCCATCGAGGGGAAGCAACTTGTGCTCAGGAGGTGCGATATTGATTGTGGGGAATCCGAGTCGTTGCCCTCGGCCTTTTCCCTTGATCACCTCGCCGGCAATGCTATATTCGCGCCCCAGCAGGTCATTTGCGGCTTTGATATGACCCAACAATAGTAGCTCGCGAATTCTCGTACTCGAGATAGTCCCTTCATCAGAAACTCGCGGCATTATTTCAACCATGAAGAAGTCATGTGCCAAGTCCCTTAGTATCTGGGCAGTGCCCTTTCGGTTTTTACCGAAGTGGAAATTTTCGCCGACTACGACAATTGATGGGGCAATTCTATCCACAATACACTCCACAAATTGCCGCGGTTCTAATCGAGCAAATTCTTTTGTAAACTTGAAGTAATACATAAAATCAACGCCGAGTTGTTCGAAGATTTTTTCTTTGTCTTCCTTGGGTGTCAGGCAACATATGGGTGCTTTCTTCAACGTGAAAAAGGGCAGTGGTGTGAAAGTAATGATTCCCACTTTCTTCCCGCCACTTGCTAAATGCGTCAAGCGTTTGACGATCGCCTGATGTCCTCGGTGCACGCCGTCAAAGCTGCCAATACCACAGACCGAATCTTTAGTTATTGTGTCTTGGCCATTCAGTAGCACTAACATGATTCTGGTGTCAGAATGGCGCCTATCTTCTCAGCTTGTGCCACGTGATAGGTGCCGATTCTGGTTCTTCTCAAGGATACGAGAGTTCCACCACAGCCCAGCGCATTGCCGAAGTCGTGGGCAAGGGAGCGAAGATATACACCTCTGCCAACGGTTGATCTGAATGTCAAAATGGGAAAATCGATATCGACGATTTCAAATGACTTGACCAAAACCTTGCGCGAAGCGATATCTATGGACCGATTCTGACGGGTTAGTTGATAAAGCTTCTTGCCGTCTCTCTTTAGGGCAGAATAACGGGGTGGTGTTTGTTCGATTTCACCGACAAACTGCTGGGCTGCTCGATTCAGTTCATCCAAGGTCATATCGATAGTTGCAATTTTCGAGTTACCCGTTTGAGCACCCGTGATATCATAGGTGTCAGTGGATATTCCTAAGATCATCGCACCGATATAATCTTTGTCCCGTTGTTGTATGTTATCGAATTGCTTGGTTGCACGGTTAAGTAAGATGATGAGCAGACCGCTGGCAAATGGATCCAGGGTGCCGGCGTGTCCCACTTTTTCATACCGCTTCTTGAGAATACGTACGATCTGAAAAGAACTGAAACCAATTGGTTTGTCAACTAAGAGTAACGAATCTCTCTCTGCATTTAGCAGTGATTTCATGAGTGATATTCAAGATTTATTCTTGATTCTATGCAGTATTGCTCTAAGTATTTCTTTCTTTGCGGCGTGTACATTTTTTCTTAGTCGTAAGCCAGCAGCTAGGCGATGTCCTCCGCCGCCGTACTGCCGGGCGAGTTTGTCAACATCTATTATGCCATCACTTCTCAGGCTTATTCTTGTACCATCTTTTTCCTCGCGCAGAAACATCGAAACGCGCACATCTTTGATCGCTTGGAGAAAAGATATGAAGTTCTCTGAATCCGACATGTCGGCACTGCTGCGTTTCAGCATATCCTGATGTAGGTACATGATGGCAACACCATCTTTGACCTCAATCGTCTCTAACACCTTGGTCAGGAGTTTTGTACCACCGAGTGTCTTGGCGTTCATCTGTTTGACGAGCGGACCAGGCTGGACTCCGAGTCCCACCAACTCGCTGGCAATCTGCAGTGCTTCCTTGGTTGTATTAGGATAAACAAACCCACCAGTTTCATTGTATATTCCGCAATAAAAAATCTCGGCAAGCGCTTTACTGATTCTTATCTTGAGGTTCCTGAAGATGAAATAGATTATTTCACATGCCGAGGACGCGGTCTCGTCGATTATTCTCAACGCACCGAAAGAGTTGTTGCTACGGTGATGATCGATATTAATGATTGCCGCACCTTTGAACTTGTCCTCGGCAATTTTCGGGAATATTCTTGAAATATCTGCTGAATCAACCGCAACCAGCAGATCAAAATCCGGTACCTTGCGCGTGAATTCCCAATCGCCTAAGAGGAATTGATACTTCAATGGTATCCGGGAGTGACAGAAAAGGATCGGCTTCTTTCTTTTGTAATGCTTTACAAGATAGGCCGAGGCCAGGGCAGCTGCAATACCGTCACCGTCCGGGTCTCGATGGGTGGCGACTACAATGTTCCTATTGTTCTTTATCTTCTGTACTAATGTCGTCAAGTAGTGCATCAATTTTCTTCCCGTATTCAAAGCTGTTGTCGATCTTGAATTCAAGATTTGGCAGATATTTCATTCTGACTCTGTTTGCAAGGTGTGACCTTATATATCCTTTTGCGCGATTGAGTGTTTCCAACCCCTCTGATTTGTCATTGAGACTTGAAAAATAGACAATGGCCGTTTTCAAATCATCGCTGACATCTACTGTCGTGATTGTGACAAAACCAAGACGTGGATCTTTCATTTCATGCGCAATGATCTCTGATATTTGACGGCCGATTATTGAAGCTACTCTTTCTTTTCTCATCAACTAACGTGTATATCAAAATCAACCACGGATATTGCGCGGAACTTTCGGATATAATCCAATACAGCCTTCAGCGATGAATCGACATGCTGCTTATTGTTACCACACGTCACGACACCCAATCTGGTGCGTTGCCACAATGAGAGATCGCCAAATTCACACATTGCTACATTATAGCGATTTTTCACCTTCTCTTTGAGACTGGTAATGATTCGTCTCTTGTCCTTCAACGATTGGCAACTGTCGACATGTAAGTCAAGATTACAGCTGCCAATGAAAAACCTATCAGGCATTCTTGCTTGCTTCTTCCTCTATCTTGTAGAATTGCAGCATGTCGTCTTTTTGAATGTCTGAGACATCCTCCAGCCCGATGCCACACTCATACCCGACCATTACTTCTCTTACGTCTTCCTTGAAGCGTTTCAAGGATACGACCTTGGCGGTAAGAATCTCCTGTTTATCACGTATCAGGTGTGCGATTGAATTGCGTAAGACCTTTCCGTCCTTAACATAGCATCCGGCAATGACACCCACACGGGGAATATTAAAGACTTCTCTGACTGCGGCCTCGCCAATGAGGATTTCTTGGATCTTGGGTTCCAGCATGCCGAGCATCGCCGATCGCAAGTCGTCGAGTGCTTCATAGATTAGCCGGTAGGTTCTGATTTCGACGCCTTCGCGTTCCGCGCTTTCGAGAGCATTGCTGTCGGGGCCAACGTGAAAACCAACACAAATGGCTCCCGTGACTTCTGCCAGGAGAATGTCCGAGACATTCAATTTGCCTACTCCTTTGTGTACGATTTTGATCGTCGCTTCCTCGGTATTCAACTCCAGTAGTTTTTCATCCAGGGCTTCCACTGAGCCAGCTGAATCGGCTTTGAGTACGATGCGCAGTTCCTTCGTTTCTCCGGCCTTTATTTTCTCTTGCAGATTCAATAGGGTTAGCTTCGATTTTGGAGCCAGGCGTCGGCTTCGGTCAATCAATTCACGTTGTGCGGCGAGCTCGCGCGCGCGGTGCTCGTTATCAATTGCGAGGAATATTTCGCCAGCCTGCGGGAGACCGCTGAATCCCAAAACCAATACCGGGGTTGAAGGGCCTGCTTCATTCACCTTTTCGAATTTTTCGTCCAGCAATTCGCGGACACGACCAAAGTGTGGTCCGCAGACAAAGGGCTCGCCTTTTCGAAGGGTTCCTTCTTGGACCAATACCGTGGAGACGTTGCCTTTACCGCGGTCAAGGCGTGCCTCGAGGACCACTCCCTTGGCCAGTTTTTCGGCGGGCGCCTTCAGACTCAGTTCTTCAGATTTCACCAGAATCGCATCGAGCAAGTCTGGTATGCCCTTACCCTTGATTGCAGATACTTCAACGCATATGGATTTGCCACCGAAGTCCTCGATGACGACGTTGGCCTTGGCGAGTTGTGTCTTGACCAGATTGATGTTGGCGTTTGGAAGATCAATCTTATTGATGCAGACGATTATAGGTACATTTGCCGCTTGGGCGTGGTCTATCGCCTCCACTGTTTGAGGCATTACCCCGTCGTCGGCGGCGACCACGAGGATGACGATATCGGTAACCTGGGCTCCTCTAGCTCTCATGGCGGTAAAGGCCTCATGACCAGGCGTGTCGAGGAATGTGACTGCCTTATCGCGATATTCAACCTGGTAAGCAGCCATTTTCTGCGTGATTTTGCCGAATTCCTGTTCGGCCACCTGGAGTTTTGTGATCGCATCGAGCAACGTGGTCTTGCCATGATCGACATGTCCCATCACCGTGACCACGGGCGGCCGCTCCATCGAGACTGCTTCCTCAGTGGTCTTCACCTGTTCTTCTATTGAAACAGTCCTCACCTTGCACTGGAACTCATCACAAAGAATCGATATCGTGTCAAGGTCTAGGCGTTGGTTCAGGCTGACCATCATGCCCAAATCCATGCACTTCTTTATTACCTCGCTGACTTGCTTCCCGAGTGCCTGTGCAAGCTCGGCGACAGTCATGAAGTCGGTTACTTCCACAACCTTTTCTTGAGGGGCGATTTCCACTTTCTGCGGTACCTCGCGCTTATAATGTTTTTTTGTCTCACGCTTTTCCATCCTGGCGAGGGTCGACTTGACTTTTTCCTTAATTTCTTCCTTGTTGATTTTTTTCTTCTTTTCCTTAGCTCTTGGTTTTGTGTATCGCCGTGTGAATTCTTTTTTGACTCGCTTCTTCTCTTCTGATATTTTGGCTTTCACCTTTTTGATTTCGTCATCGGTGAGGGTTGACATGTGGCCTTTGGCCTTAATGCCGATTTCCTCAAGCAGTTTGATCAATGCGGCACTTGAGAGACCAAGGCTCTTCGCTACACTATGAACCTTCTTGGGGGGCATTTTCGGGCTCCTGTTCTCCTTGTGGTCTTAAGGTTTCAAGCAGTTTACTGACCGCTTCATCGTCGAGCGACAGTAGGAATTTTAGTTCATCAACTGGGGCCTTGAGTACGACGAGTATATTCGTATAGCCTTTCTCAATCAGAGCTTTCTTCAATTTCGAATCCAGCCCTTTGACATCTTCGATTTTGGTTTGCGCCAATTCCTTGTCTTTCATCTCTTTTTCATACTCGGAGACCTTCTTTATTTCAATATCAACTTCACATAATCTTGAAGCTAGGTCAACGTTAACTCCGTTCTTGCCGATTGCCTTGGAGTAGTCGTCGTCGGGCACGATCGCTAAGACGTGTCCTTCGCCGAGGCCGATTACCTGTTTCACCTTTGCGGGTGACAGGCTGCGTGAGACTTGAATTGTGGGTTCTTTACTCCATTGTATTACGTCGATGCGCTCGCCTGAGAGTTCCTTCACGACGGATTGTATACGGCTCCCGCGGTAACCAACACATGCGCCGATGGGATCAATCTTGGGGTCAATAGTCTGCACGGCAACTTTGGCTCGGACCCCGGGCTCGCGGACGATCTTGATGACCTGAATAATACCGTCCTTGATTTCTGGTATTTCGTAGAAGAGCAGGCGCTCGAGGAATTTAGGATCGGTCCGGGATAAGATGATTTTCGGTCCCCATTGTGCTCGGTCAACTCTGTGCACAACTGCCCGGATCGGTGAATCCAGTCGGTAATGCTCGGTGCGCATTATACCATAATTCGGTATTACTGCTTCCACGGGGCCTAGGTCAACGAGTATCTCATTCCGACTGACTACCTTCACGATGCCCTTTACGATCTCGCCGATTTTCTTTTCATACTCGGCGAGAATGCGGTTGCGTTCCGCTTCACTGACTTTCTGTGTGAGGGTTTGCTTGACCATTTCGATGGCGGTACGTCCTAGATCGGTGATCGAAACCGATGTGCGAAACGTATCACCAACCTTGTAGCTGTCCTTTTTTACTAAAGCTTCCTGCAGTGATATCTCGGTTTCCGGATCGGTGACGTCATCGACGACTTTTTTCACAACGTAGATCTTGATTTCGCCGGTGGATTTGTTTACCGATATTTCAGACTCGGTGTTCTTGCCGAATTTTCTTTTCACCCCACTGGACAGCGCTTCGGACAGTGATTGAATGACGTAATCGAATTTCACACCCCGTGCCCGGGCAATGGCTTTCATGCTTTCAATTATCAGGTTAGCTTCGTTTACCATGAACTATCTCCTCGACGACTCTTGCTTTCCTTATGGAACTGTAGGGTATGATATTTTCACGACTCTCCGTTGCGACGACGATACCATCACTATTTGTTCCTCTTAAATATCCTTTTATCTTGGATTCTCCGGTATCGATTTCCACGACATTGCCAATAGCCCAGAAATAGTGTTCAGGTCTTTTTAGTACGCGTTGGATGCCGGGCGATGAAACCTCGAGGGTATATGGGAAATGTATCAGTTCTGAAGCATCGAGTTCACGCGATATTGTGTTGCTCACTTTCTGACAATCTTTGATTGTGACGCCTCCTCTTTCCTTATCTATGTATATGCGCAGAGTCCTAGAAACATCGTTAAACTCCAAGTCATAAAATCTCAAACCCATGTTCTCGATCGATTCCTTTATCAATTGCACAACCATGGTCAAATCAATATTAGTGACCATTGATCCTCCGATACAGCATATCTTTAATATCTGAGCACTTAGCCACTATTTCCGATTTGGCGACGTCGAAGCGCTCATCCGTTTCTCTGATGAAAATATCGACAAGATTATTCTTGACCCCCTTTGGTCCTACCGTCACCCGAATAGGAATGCCAATTAGATCTGAATCGTTGAACTTGATGCCAGCCGAAACGTTTCTGTCATCAATAATAGTCGAGAAGCCAGCCTCCGTCAACAACTGAGTAACTTCGTCACTCAACTGTGTGACATCTTTGTCGAGCGGGTTCAGGATCGCCACGTAGATATCATAAGGTGCTAGGGAGATTGGCCAGGCTGCACCCCGTTCGTCGCCTTTCTGCTCACAGGCACAGGCCATTATTCTTTCCAATCCAATGCCATAACTGCCCATGATAATGGGTTTTTCCTGACCCTTCTCATCGAGGAAATTAGCCCCGAGGCTGATCGAATACTTGGTTCCGAGTTTAAATATGTGACCGAGTTCGAGTGCTGTTTGGGCAACCATTTTGCCGCCGCATTTGATGCAGCGATCTCCAATTTTCATCTTCCTGAGGTTGGCGAATTCCTTGATTTGAACATCACGTCCGATATTCAACCCCTTGATGTGATACCCATCTCGATTCGCACCCGTGATCATACCCTTCGCGTCGTGCAACAATTCGTCGGCATAGATGTTCAGGTCTTGTATGCCCACCGGACCGATGAAACCGGGTTCGGCGCCAAAATGCCTCTTTATCTCTTCTGCTGTTGCTGGTCCGTAGTCGTGACCAAGTAGAGTCGTAATCGTTTCCTCTCTGATTTCATAATCGCCGCGGATGAGTATCAGGACAGGCTCTTTGTTAGGAGCAGTAAAGAACATGCTCTTCACAAGATTCTGGGGTGAGACGTTTAAAAATTGCGTTACTTCTTCGACCGTCCGTTTCTCGGGCGTCGCGACTTCTTCGACAGCTGTGTCGGCGAACGACTTGTGCTCGCCCTTGCACTCGGCGATCTGTATGTTGGCGCGGTAATCGCATTGTTCACACATGGCGAGCTGGTCTTCGCCGCCGTCGACAAGAGCCATGAATTCTTTTGACTCGCCGGTGCCCATGAGGCCGCCTGATGCTTCGACAATTACAAAATCGAGGCCGCAGCGGTTGAAGATTTTCATGTAGGCATCTTTATGGAGGTTGAAGCTCTTGTCTAACCCTTGTTCATCAGAGTCCAGGCTGTACGAGTCCTTCATGATGAACTGACGGGATCGGAGCACGCCAAAGCGTGGTCTGGGCTCGTCGCGGAATTTTGTCTGTATCTGATACCATATCTGTGGTAAATCGCGGTACGAACGTATCTTGTTGCGTGCAATGTCGGCAACGATCTCTTCATGAGTCGGACAGAGACAGTAATCACGTTCTTTTCTGTCGGTAAGCCGAAACATATCATCACCATATTCGTTCCAGCGCCCGGATTCTTCCCATAGCTCCTTGGGTGAGAGCGCGGGCATGAGTAATTCCTGACCACCGATGCGGTCCATCTCTTCTCGTATGATGCTACTAATTTTCAAAAGGATACGCCAACCCAACGGTAGATAAGTATGAATACCCGAGGCAAGCTGTCTTATGAAGCCACCGCGTAGAAGTATGCGATGACTCTTGCTCTCGGCTTCTTTTGGGTCCTCCCGGAGGGTGGCGATCAATGATTTATTATATTTCATAACTTGCAGTATAGCACATATCTTTAATTATGTCAATAACTTCTCTTGACTTTCATTATGGAAAACATATCATAAATCTATGAAGGACATCAATCAATATATTGACCAGACGATTCTGAGGCCCGATGCAACACGGGGCGAGATACTCGCGTTTCTTGAAGGTGTAAGCGAACACCGATTCTTTGCCGCGGTGGTCAATCCATGCTGGGTGCCCATCGCAGCCTCGAGTCTGTCCAAGGGTATCAAGATATGCAGTGTCGTCGGCTTTCCGTTGGGGGCGTCGAGCACCAATACGAAGGTATTTGCGGCCGAAGATCTTGTCCAAATGGGATGTCATGAAATCGATATGGTAATGAACATTGGAAAGTTAAAGGATAAAGACTTCAAATACGTGGGCCAAGAGATAAAGGCGGTGGCCAAGGCGTGTCAGGGTAGAGTTGTGAAGGTGATTATTGAGACGTGTCTGCTCACGCGGGACGAGAAGATCGCGGCCGCCAAACTCATCACGGAAAATGGGGCGCATTTTGTGAAGACCTCGACCGGTTTTTCAAGGGAAGGAGCCAAGGTCGAGGATGTACGGCTGCTACGCTCAACAGTGGGCAGCGATTTCGGTGTCAAAGCTTCGGGAGGCGTTAGAACCTATGCGGAGGCAGTACAATTCATCAAGGTTGGGGCAAATCGGATTGGAACCTCGAGTGGCGCTGCAATCATGAGCGAAACGCAGCATTCGTGATTGGTGAAGAGAAAAGGCCATAATGATAATTTCCACGTTTTTACGAGATTAAGTAGATAGATATTAAAGCAAAACATTCATTAGTTCTTCAAGAAAAAAGTATCGTAATATAGAGCCTTTTTGATGTTACCCCTTGACAAATCACGATTTTTCAATATAATTAACTAGCAAGACAAAAATACCTGAAAGGAGGTGCCAATTTAATGACGAAAGTCACGGTTTACGAAGGTGAATCTTTTGATAACGCCTTGCGTCGTTTCCGCAAGTCAGTAGAACGAGCCGGCATATTGAGAGACGTCAAGCGACATGAAATATATGAAAAACCGAGCGAAAAACGCAAAAGACGTCTTATCGCGGCGCGTAAGAAAGAATGGAAGCGACAAAGGGAGGAGTTATAACCAGAACCCATGCCGAGGGCGTCTTAGAGCTCCCCAAGGTCCTCCAGCTACTCTCCAATCATTGTAATACCGAGCCTGCCAAGAAAAGGGCGGAAAATTTAGCACCTTTGAAAACGCAGTCCCTGGTTGAGCAGGAGTTCGAGCAGGTAGCAGCAATAAGGAGATCAGGCGAAACCGCAAATTTCTACATTCCTTTTGAACCTGGGTACGTCAGGACTCGAGTTCATGGGGTGGCTTTTCTGCCCCTTGAGGAATTGGTGTTGGTGGTTAAGTTCTTGAGGTTTGTCGGCACTTTGAAGAGGGATTTCAGGGATAGCAGGCTGTGTAGGTTTGTCACCAAGTTACACAACTATCACGACCTAGTCAAAGACATCGACGCACGGGTCGATGAGAGCGGCGCGCTCAAGGATAGTGCGAGCCCGGTG
Organism: Caldifarciminota bacterium SM23_42; assembly: GCA_001303785.1. GTDB lineage: Bacteria > Hydrothermota > Tepidihabitantia > SM23-42 > SM23-42 > SM23-42. The sequence continues at coordinate 27,889 of LJUJ01000004.1, forward strand.
CTCTTTCAGATTAGAACGAAGAAGAGGCAGATGAAAAACCGGATTAGAGAAATCCTGAACAGCATGCTCGTCAATCAGCCAAATATGTTCACGGACACCAATATTGTCGAGCGTGCCGGCCATTTTGTGCTGCCACTGAAGAGCAATTTCAAGAAACAGATGAAAGGGATTGTCCACTCGTATTCGAAATCCGGTGAGACCGTGTTCATCGAACCGATCGGGGTCACCGACGACACCGCCCATCTTCTCGAGCTTGAGGAAAACGAGCGTACCGAGATAGAGTCGATTCTGCGCCACATGACCGTACTCATTCGCAGCAACGTGGAGATGATTGAGCATGATGTTGAACACATAGTAGGGCTCGATCTGTTATTTGCCAAGGCGCGCTTTGCGGACGAGCTGCACGCGAATCGGCCGGTGTTTGATGAACGGCTCAACATTGTAAATGGCTTTCATCCGATTCTTAAGCGAATTAATGACCAAATAGTGCCGCTCAACTTGAAACTGAATACGGGTAACCGAGTGCTTCTCATCTCAGGTCCGAATGCCGGGGGGAAGACGATTGTCCTTAAGACCGTTGGTCTGATTGCCCTAATGGCAAAGTGCGGGTTGTTCATTCCTGCGGACGAGGATAGTTCGGTTCCTTTTTTCAATGAGCTGTATGCTGATATCGGTGATGAGCAGAGTATTGAGTCACAGCTCTCGACCTTTGCCGCACATCTTAAGCAGATCAAGAAGGCGCTCGATGCTGATGGTAATTCATTGGTCCTCCTCGACGAGTTAATGAGTCAAACTTCGGTCGAAGAGGGGTCGGCACTAGCCTCAGCAGTGCTTGACGAGCTGAGTAGGGACAAGAACCTAATCCTGGCGACGACGCATAATGAGAACCTCAAGATCTTTGTCAGCAATCGGTCGGATATGATAAACGGGGGCATGGAATTTACCGATCGCCCAACGTATAGACTAATTCTTGGCGTTCCCCAACCGAGTAATGCGATTAGTTTGGCTCACCAGCTCGGGCTCAAGCGCGATGTCCTGGCAAAGGCCAAATCTTACCTGGACGAAGACAAGATGAGCGTGAATCGGCTCTTCGAGGATCTGTCACGGGAGTTAAAAGCAGTTGAAGCAGAGCGAGAGAAATTGTCCGGTTTGACCAGTAATTATGAGAATAAACTCGCGGTGTTCAACGTAAAGAAAAAACAGGAATTTGATGAATTGAGGTCCAAGTATCGCAATGAACTTACCAGGGCAAAGAGAGATATTGAAAAACTTATTAAGACCCTGAGGAAGGAAGGACCAAGGCCGGACATGGTGCACAAGGCACGGCGCTTCTTCGGTGATAAGCTCGAATTCGAAACGATCCATGAGCCATACCATCCCGACATCGGCGAGCTTGTGCGGATAAGAGAGCTCAAAAGAATCGGACAGGTTGTAGCCGAGAAGCAAGGGAAGTACAAGATAGGCCTTGAGAATATTTTTTACTGGGTAGAACCGACCGATATTGAGTCGATAAGGGAAGACAGGGGGTCCAGTAGTTGATTGAACGCGATAAGATAGAAGAGATAAAGCGACAGACCGACATCGTCGCGCTCATCGGTCAATACGTGCCGTTGAAAAAAATGGGGCGGAACTACCGCGGGCTGTGCCCTTTCCATAGCGAAAAGAATCCATCATTTTATGTGAGCCCGGAAAAGGCTATTTACTACTGCTTCGGGTGTAAGAAAGGCGGCAACGCGATCAACTTTCTCATGGAATACGAAAAGTTGGATTTCCCCGATGCGATCAAGCGCCTGGCAAAGAACCTGGGCATTGAGATTGACACCACGCGAGGATTACGGTACAAAGAAATTTACGAGGTGAACGAAGAGGCGTGTCAGTTCTACACAGAATGCCTTAGTAAGGATATTGGTCGCCGTGGTCAGGACTATCTGACACGACGCAAACTGAGTCTGGATAAACTCGGCGATTTTCGACTCGGATATGCCCCGGCTTCGGGCGGTTTGGTTGCTTACATGAGGCAGAAGGGATTCTCGGTTGAGCGTCTGCAAAAGGCTGGTCTCATATCAACGAGTCGCGAGATCTTCCGCGACCGGCTTATGTTCCCGATATTCAATCTTTCCGGGCGGGTCATCGGTTTTGGCGGACGCGGCATCGATGATTATATACAGCCCAAATATTTAAACTCACCCGAGACGCCAATTTTCAAGAAGGGCGATGGTCTATATGGGTTGTATCAGTCGAAAGAAAGGGCGCGCGTCAAGGGCGAGGTAATTCTCGTTGAAGGTTATTTTGACCTGCTGAGTATTTATCAACATGGGTTCGACAGCATATGCGCGCCATTGGGTACGTCATTGACCGAACGGCAGGCAATGCTGCTCGCGCGGTTTGTCAAGAAAGTTTTGATTCTCTTTGATGGTGATCTTTCCGGTATTAAGGCCGCATTGCGCGCCATAGGCTTGCTGATCGACGCTCAGGTTGACGTGCATGTTGTTTTACTGCCCGACAACTCTGACCCTGATAGTTATATCAACGCGCACGGGGCGACGGCGCTACGCGCGCTGCTCGGGAAAGCCACCGATTTCTTTCACTTCTACAAGAGTGTTGTGAAAGTTGAATCGCTGGAACAAGAGATTGCGTTGATAAAGGATTTAATCCAAATCATCGCTAGGATACAGGACCCGATTCGATATGATCGTTATCTCAAATACGTATCACGTGTTTTCGGCATCGAGATTGCAACGATCGAAAAAGAGATGGGGAAAACGTCACCGGCACCAGAAAAAATCCCCAGAGATCCCAAAGTATCCCAGGAAGAGAAATTGATGGCCATGATTTTAATTGGGTATGAACATTTTTCACTGGTAAAGAAGTATTTGCATCCGAATGATTTTGCTGAGGAGGGAATCAAAAGACTGTTCAAGAGACTCATCAAGGAGCAGAATTTTGATATTGCCGATTTGTCAGATGTTGTCGATGAACATTTAAGGGAAAAGTTACTGTCGATTATTATGCGTGGGGAACCAGTTTCCAGAGAGAGCATATTGGAAGCCATAAGGACATACAAGGGGAGGGTTGAGAAGGCAAGACTCATGCAGAAGATTAATGAAGCAGCCAAACGTGGGGATGAGGAAGCGCGACAGCTACTCAATAGGGAGCTAGATGCTCTGAAGCGAGAGCTTTTGAATATCCATGTTGAGAGTGCCAGAAAAACGGAAAATGTAAGGAGTGAATAAACACATTTTTTGATGATTTGTCTTAATAATTGTGTGAAAAAAGGAGATTATGAAAATAAAGAAGGGACTTTTAAAGACTAAAGATTCTAAGAAAATAATTGAAAAAGCGAAATCGGAAGGCAGTATTTCGCTTGGTGAGGTCGATAAGCTGATTCCTGATAACGCCACTGCGGAAGACATAGACAAGATCCTTGATACCCTCTCTAATTATGGGATAACCATTGTACAGGAGGGTAAGGAACATACGACCCGACGTCGGCCCAAGACAACCCTTAGACCGGAAGAACCGATAAGGGCGTACTTCAAGGAACTGGCCAAGTACGATTTGTTGACTAAGGAGGAAGAGTACGAACTTGCGGTGAAGATCGAGACCGGGTATCGAATGATTGAAAGGCAATTCCTGCCTTATCCCTGTACGGTTAGTAAGTTGATTGAAATCTGCAAGCAGGTTGAATTCTGCCACCGTAGTCTTGATCAGATATCGCGTATTGAGATCGAAGCGATGATGGACAAGCGTGCTTTCTGGGCTGAAAGACAGCGGTTCGTGCGCAGGGTCAAGTCAATAGAAAAAGATTATGGTTCATTGCATCACCTTTATAAGAAATCCCGGCGTGATAAGTCAAAGACCCTGGAATGGCGTATTTTTGAAAAAGAGGAGAGGATACTGCGCAAACTGACGATCCTTTCACTGCAGCATGCGGTGGTGAATTCAGCGATTCAGGCATTCAAGGAGAATATCGCACGCCTTGAGAAGGTTGTGCGTACGTTGCCTCGGTTGCGCAATACTGATGAGATCAAACAATACAAAAAGGAAAAGAAGCTACTTAACATAGCACTGGGTGGCGATCACAACGATATCAATGAAACATCGCGCATCGTTAAGGCCTGGGAAGATTTGATCAACCGGGCACGACAACGGATGATCGAGGGCAATATGCGCTTGGTGATCTCGATTGCTAAGAAATACGTTAATCGGGGTCTGGAGTTTGCCGACCTCGTAGGTGAGGGCAACAATGGTTTGATCAAGGCGGTCGAGAAATTTGATTATCGTAAAGGCTACAAGTTTTCAACCTATGCAACCTGGTGGATACGCCAGGCGATCACTAGGGCGATTGGCGATCAGGCACGCACGGTCCGGGTGCCTGCCCACATCCTCGATACGATGAACAAAGTTGCGCGTGCACAGCGTGATATGATACAAGACCTGGGACGCGAGCCGACGGTGGAGGAGATCGCGGATCGTCTCGATATCCCAACCGACAAGGTCAGAATGGCGCACAATATTGCTCTGATACCGATTTCCCTTGATAAGCCAATCGATGATGAGGAGTCGAGCTTTGTTGGCGACTTCATCAGCGACCCGATGGGTGATTCACCGTCGCGCCGGGCTGCTATCTCGATTCTCAAGGACCGGTTCAACGATATTCTGCGTGATTTACCGAAGCGTGAAGAAAAGATCATTCGTTTGCGTTTCGGTCTCAACGATGGCATGCCGAGAACGTTGGAGGAAGTCGGCAGGATGTTTAATATCACCCGCGAAAGGGTGAGGCAGATTGAAGCGAAGGCCCTGAAAAAGCTCCGTCATCCAACGCGTTTGCGCAAACTCCAGATGTACAAAGACTTGATTGATTAGACAGGTAGGGGGTCTTGACGCCCCCTTTCTTTTCACCCTTGCCATTGACCCCCGAAACTGAAAGAAAAACCGAGTCTGGTGATACCGAAGTTGCTTGACATATGATGCATTTTCAATATAATTGGGCATGAAAAGATCAATGAGTGTTTTGAAGAATATTCGACAATCAACCAGCCGGCGGATTGTTAATCGGCAGAAAAAGAAGAGATTGAAAGAGGCTTTCAAGAGAATAAAGAAATTGAAGACAAAGAAATCCGCCCTTAAAGCCTATCCTGAGGTCCAATCAATTATCGACAAATCAGTTCAGGATGGCATCATTAAGAAAAATACCGCAGCGCGTCATAAAACGCATCTGGTTAAACACATCAGCACCCTGAAGTAACCACGGGGTCAGCTCTCGAAATTCGAAAAGGACGGGCGTTAGAAGCCGTTGCGTTGACATCTATTACCGGACATTTATAATAGGTTGTCTCCTATTGGATTTGGGGAATATTTTCGTGAATGATTTGTATTATTTCTAGAAGGAGGCTAGGATGAAAAAAGCAGTGCTCATAGTACTCACCATAACTTCGGTCGGTATTGTGTCCGGGTTAAACCTGTACCGCGGATCAGACAGGATAGAAGTCAACGTGCCGGTTGAAGGTATGAAGGGCAAGTTAGGCAAGATAGATGTAAGAGTTCTTGACGTCGATGATGAGATGATAGGACAAGCATACAAATACATATACGTGACTCGTGACTACTATTCGGTTCCATTCAAGATAAATTTGAAGCGAAGACCGCAAGATCGCGATCTGCTCCGTGTACGGGTGACTTTTAAGAAAAAAGAAGCGATATACTCGACATATCAGCTGGAAGACCGCATGGTCGTCAAGATATTAGGCCAAAACGAATTCATAAAGGGTACACCGATAGATTATCGAATCATCGTACGTAATCAGCGTGACAATGCTCCGATCGAAGATGCTCGCGTAAAGATCTCGATGAAGACAGCGGATTCAGACAGGGTGATCTTCGAGGGCAAGACCGATCGCTCCGGGACCTGCGAAACGGATCTGAAAATACCCGAGCAGATAGATGAAGCCGACCTTCACTTCGTGATCAGCTCGAGATTTGGTGAAGACGAATATGATACAATGATCAAGATGCTAAGCGGGAATCTGACCTATGTGGTTACTGATAAGCCCATCTACCAGCCTGGACAGACTATACATATCAGGTCGCTATCCCTACGCAGGCCAGACCTGAATGCGGTGCAAGGGCACACGCTCATCTACGAGGTCGAGGACAGCAAGGGCAATAAGGTATTCAAAAAACAGGTCGAAACCGATGATTTTGGTGTCGGTTATGTGCAGTTCGTGCTCGCCGATGAGGTGAATCTTGGCGACTATACGATTAGGGTGATCCTTGATCAGGAAAAGGTGGAAAAGACGGTTAATGTAATGAGATACGTCTTGCCGAAGTTTAAGGTGGCACTGACGACCGACAAAGAATACTACATGCCAGGTGAAAAAATGGAAGGCGACATCGATGTGCAGTATTTCTTCGGTAAACCGGTTGTCAATGGCATAGTGAAGATTACGACTTACAAATACGATATCGGATTTCAACAGGAAGCCGTGATCGAAGGCAAGACCAACCAAGAGGGTCGTTATCACTTCAGTTATCAATTACCCGATCACTTCGTTGGCCAGCCACTGGAAAAAGGTGATGCATTCGTGCGCCTGGATGTTGAGGTGATCGATCCGGCCAAACATGGTGAAAAAATTTCCGCGAAGAAGAAAATCGTACAAGGTGTGATCAACCTGGCGGTCGTTCCTGAAGGCGGTGTTCTAAAACCTGGGCTCGAGAATCGCATCTATGTGCTGGCAAGCTACCCGGATGGCACGCCTTGTTTTGCCAATATCGAGATGAGAATAGATGGCCGACGATTCACTGGGCGGACCGATGAGTACGGAATCGCCGAGTTCAATTACAAACCAGGGAACTGGAAGGCCCTCATCGCGGTCAGGGCAACCGATGACAAGGGAGAGACTGCTCAAGTGCAAAAGTCATTTGAGATGACCACAGACCAAGAGCAGATAGTGATGAAAATGGCACGTGGTATATACGAAGTCGGTGAGGCAATCGAGCTTACCTTACTGACTACGAAAAGATCAGGCCGCGCATACCTTGATATAATCAAGGATAATCAAACGGTATTGACGAAATCGATCACCATTAAGAATGGTGAGGGTAGGTTCAAACTGAATCTGACACATGATATTACTGGGTCTTTGTGGTTACATGCCTATATCGTCACACACGGGAGCAGCATTATACGAGACACGCGATTCTGCTACGTGCATGCGGCCGATGACTTGTTGATTAACGTCAAAGCCGGCAAAGATGAATATGTACCAGGTGAGGATGGCAATATCGTGTTCAAGGTGACGGACCAAAAAGGCCGGCCCACCGTCGCGGCGTTGTGTGTTGCGGTTGTCGATGAAGCAGTCTTTGCGGTTTCCGAGCTGCAGCCTGGTTTGGAAAAAGTCTATTTTAGATTAGAAGAAGAGATAATGAAGCCGCGCTACGAAATACACGGTTTCTCACCAGTTGATATAGTTAAGAAACAGACTGGCGAGGCACGCGCCGAGAACGTGATGTTTTCGACCCTGGTGCCGCGAAATCACTACGCGGTCAGTTACACGACACCACAGTTGGTGAACGAAAAGATCAAATCGGCATTCTTCGAAAAGTTGCAGCATGCCCGTAATAAGATCTACGAAGCGATAAATGAATATTATCGGCTCAATGATACGTATCCGAAAACTGACGGTGCCATTGCTACACTTCTCGAAAAGCGTTTGCTACAGGAAGTTGATCTGCGCGACCCCTGGGGCAGAAGGTACCGTGTAGATTCGACCGTAGAACTCTTCCACTACTTCACAATCGTCTCGGCTGGCCCTGATGGCGTATTCGACAATGAAGATGATATAAATGAGATGATGTGGCAAGATTTCATGGCAGACGGGCCGATGGTCGTCGCCGAGATGGCGGCAGTTGCCCCCGGTGCGGGTGCGCGTATGGCAGAGGCAAAATCTAAGACGAGCATGGATCTTGACAAGCCGGGCAGCGAGCCGAGGGTTCGTGAATTCTTTCCGGAAACTTTCATTTTTGAGCCGGCACTCATCACCGACTACCAGGGACATGCACAACTCTCTGTGACCATGCCCGATGCGATTACCACCTGGCGCATAACGACTTTTGCATCATCGTCAAGTGGTCAGCTCGGTTCGGCATTGGCTCAACTGAAGGTGTTCCAAGACTTTTTTGTTGATATCGACTTGCCGGTCGCGCTAACTGAGGGTGATGAGATTGCCATTCCGATCGCCATCTACAACTACTTGCCAAGAGACCAGAGGATAAGGCTAGTCCTCGAAGCGGAGGATTGGTTTGAAGCCTTAGAGGCCACAGAAATCGTACGCGACCTCAAGCAGGACGAAGTCAGCGTCGCCTATTTCCCGATTAGGGTCAAGCAGATTGGCTACCATTCACTTCTGGTCAAGGCTTATGGTGAGGTGAAATCAGATGCGATCAAGAGAGCGGTTGCGGTTTTGCCTGATGGCAAGCTGTTTGAGGAGTTGATATCAGACCGGCTCTCTGGTACAGTCAAACAGAGAGTTGCGTTTCCGCCAGACGCCATCGAGGATGCAAACTGGTTAGGCTTGAAGATATTCCCGGGTATCTTCTCGCAAGTCGTAGAAGGTTTGGACAACTTGCTAGGCGTACCGTTTGGCTGTTTTGAACAGACGACGTCGGTTACTTATCCCAATATCTTGATTCTCGACTATCTCAGGCAGACTGATCAGATCAAACCGGAGACCGAGATGACCGCTGAGGAATACATTAGTCTTGGTTATCAGCGCTTACTCACGTTTGAGGTTGCTGGTGGTGGATTCTCATGGTTTGGCGATGCACCGGCCAACAAGGTACTGACCGCATACGGGTTAATGGAATTCAACGACATGGCTCAGGTCTACGATATCGATGAGCGGATTATCGAACGCACTGCGCGCTGGTTACGCGACCAGCAAAACAAAGATGGCTCGTGGTCGCCCGATGCCCAATACCTCCACGCCGAGGCATGGTCACGAATACAGAAAAACGAAATTCTGCCGACCGCTTATATCTGTTGGGCTCTAGGTGAAATCGGTGACCGCGGCCCGGCGATAGACAAGGGACTCGATTTTCTCAAAAAGAATCTAAAGGCGGCGAACGATCCATACATACTGGCCTTGGTGGCGAATGCTTTTGTTGCGGTGGATCCGAAATCACCCACCACACTCGAAATACTGAAGAAACTTGTTGGTATGGCTAAGAAGGAAAAGGATGCGGTTTACTGGCAATCGGATATTCCGTCAATCACGTTCACCCGCGGTCAGGGTGCGGATATCGAGGCGACGGGACTTGCCCTTTATGCCTTGATCAAGTCAGGTAAGTACAGCGATGTCGTGACCGATGCTCTGACCTATCTGATACGCACTAAAGACAAAAACGGCGTATGGTATACCACTCAGGGGACCATTATCGCGCTTCGCTCGCTCGTTGCCGTCTTAGTTAGTATTAGCGAGGATATTGATGCGCAGCTAACCGTAATTATTAACGGGCAGGAGGTAGCCGAGCTTAATGTCGACAAGAGCAATGCCGACCTAATGCATCAAATCGACCTGAGTAAGCATATCAAGACGCAGAACACCGTCGAGATAGAAGTCAAGGGTGAAGGAAATTTCCTCTACGAAATCGTCAGTAAATACTACTTGCCTTGGGAGATCATACCCCGAGCCCATAAGGCGCCGTTCACGATTTCGGTCGACTACGATCGCACGAGTCTCACCTTGAATGACATTGTGGATGTTGACGTAAGAGTCGATCTGGAGAGGCCGGGTCGTGCGCAGATGGTGATGGTCGATCTGGGAATTCCGCCAGGTTTTGAAGTGCTAACACCGACGCTTGACGAGCTCGTGGGTAAGACGATTCAGAAGTACAGCCTCACCCCGCGTCAGATAATTATTTATCTTGACGAAGTCAGCTTTGGCAAATCTGTAAACCTTTCGTACCAGCTCCAGGCAAAGTTCCCAATACGCGCTAAGGTTCGTGCTTCCCGGGTCTATGAGTATTACAATACGACCGACGAAGCTATTGAACAGCCATTCGAGATGCGCGTAACCATGTAGAAGGCTTTGCCTTATTCGATTACAGTGATAAAAAACAGATTGCAGCGATGTTCTTTCTGTTCCACGTAAATCAGATCTTGAAGGGCCAAGCTCCTTTAAGAGCTTGGCCCTCAGATGATTACAGAGATACAAGGCAGATCACAGCGATATTTCTGAAGAGTAAGGCAAGGCTTGAGCCTTGCTTGGCTACTCACACAATCTCCTTGACGCATGACCATATATAGATATAATAATGCTGGCTTAGCATGCGTGGGTTCACGGCCAAGTTGATTATATAGTTTTTATAATAGAGAACAAAAGGATAAATAAAAGGACAAAGATTATGAGAGAGTACGAGGCAATGTTTATTTTTCATCCCGAACTTACCGAAGAGAAGCTGGAAGAGAACGTCAAGGCGGTTGAGAAGATTATCCAGGATAATGCCAAGGGTCGTTTGAATACCGAAGTCTTGGGTAAGAAGACGCTGGCTTATCCTATCAGAAAGGTGAATGAGGGTTACTACGTTAACTACGATTTCGATGCGCCACCGGTTGCTATCGATAAGATTAAAGCAGCGCTCAAGCATAGTGATAATATTTTACGCTTCATTATTTTTGCAAAGGATTCCAAGAAATGAGTCAGATTCGATTAGGATATTTGAACGCGGTTCAATTGATTGGTAGATTGGTTGCTGACCCTGAGTTGCGCTACACTCAGAAGGGCGCTCCTGTGTGTGCTTTCCGTATCGCCTCAACTCGAAGATATAAGAACCGGGAAAGTGGTGAGCAACAAGAAGAAACTCTGTTCATAAACGTCGTCGCCTGGCGTCGGCAAGCAGAGCTGGCTAATGATTACTTGAAGAAAGGTAGTGCGGTGCTCATCGAGGGTAGATTACGGTCGCGGCAATGGGAATCAGCTCAGGGCGAGAAGCGCTCTGCAATCGAGATTGTGGCTCGACGCATTCAGTTCCTCGACATGCCAGATAAGGAAGTCAGTGCTCAGCCGACCACAGAACCCGAAGAGGATACAAAAGACGATAGTGAAGGTGGGATTGATACACCTTTCTAGAAATGCAAAAGGAGAAAGATGGCAAAAAGGTGTCGCTTCTGCAAGCAACATATAGACGAAATCAGCTATAAAGATACATCTGTCTTGAAAGGCTTCGTAAATGAGCGGGGCAAGATATTATCTACGAGGATTACGGGTACTTGTGCTTTTCACCAGCGGCGGCTTTCGCAAGCAATAAAACGGGCGCGTGAGATTGCGCTTTTACCTTATGAGACAAGATGAAGGTTATCCTGCTTAAACCATTAGAAAAGATTGGTAAACCACTTGACATAGTGGAAGTGAAAGACGGCTATGCAAGAAACTATTTGTTTCCGAGAAAAATAGCTATCGAGGCCACCAAAGGTAACTTGAGCGGTCTAGAAAAATCAAAGAAAAGATTCTCAAAACAGATGGAGAAGATAAGAACGATAGGCATGGATCTTGCGGAACGTATCAATAATCTATCTGTTAAAACAACAATCAAGACCGGTATGGATGGCAAGTCGTTCGGTAGCATAACATCTGCTGATTTGGCATCATTATTGGAAGCAGAAGGCATTGAGATTGATAAGAAACATATAGTGCTCAAGGAATCGCTGAAACACCCAGGGATTTATGACGTGAAGGTACATCTCGGCGAGAATCTGGATGCGGTGTTCAAAGTTGCAGTATTGGAAGAAGGGGTATAGAATCCTAGAGGTCTTTGTAAACGCTGTCATCGAAGACCAGCAGTGGCATACTTACGTTGTATTGCTAAAGGAGAAATTCGGCGAGCGCACCCTCCCGATATGGATCGGCGAGAGCGAGGCGATGGCAATAGCGCTTACCCTCGAGGGTGTGAGTCCCAAGCGTCCCTTAACCCATGATTTGCTTAAGTCAGTCCTGGATGCGTTCCAGGCTAAGGTGTCTAAAATCGGTATCGTAGATTTAAAGGATGAAACGTATTATGCAAAGATCTTCGTCGAGGTCGACTCGAAAGTGTACGCAATTGATGCACGCCCTTCAGATTCAATTGCGTTAGCCTTGCGTACCAGAAGTACCATATGGGTTCAAGATAGAATAATGAATCAAAACGGGATTGTCCTGCAAGGTGACAAGACCATAGATGAATTGAAGCGCCGTTTGCGAAACACCAAACCCGAGTCTTTTGGTGAAGTCGATTTTGGAAAGTAGCACCCCAAAATAAAGTTTGAGTACAAAAAAGAAAATAATCGACCTTAGAGAGCTTTCCGATCCGGAAAGCAGGATGATTGGCGAGATTCTTGAAATAAAGAACAGGGAAGTAAATAAGGTAATGATTCCCAAGAACGAAGTCATTGCCCTGGCTTACAACACCCAACTCGAAAAAGTCGTTGAGACCTATAAGCAGTATCATTACTCGCGGTATCCAGTCTACTTCGATAACCTCGATCAAGTAATTGGTATATTTTACATCAAAGATGTAGTATCCTTCTGGAAAGAATACAGCGGCTATCCGATTGTTGAATTCGTCAGATTACCTCATTTTGTGTACGAAGACCGGTCTGCTCTGAGTGTTTTTTTGGAACTCCAGCGTTTGAAACTATCGCTGGGCGTTGTGATCGATGAATTTGGAGGTGTGTCCGGTATCATCACGGTCGAGGATTTGATCGAAGAAATCGTGGGCGACATTGAGGACGAGTTTGATAAGAAGAAGAAACCATTGATCGAGAAGATTTCCGAGAGTGAGTATTACCTGAATACGCGTATGGAATTGGATGATTTTGCTGAGAAGTTCGGTATCGCAATTGATGAGGACGATGTCTCCACAGTGGGCGGGTTGATCATAAAACACGCCGACCGTATCCCCAAGGTGGGGGAGGAGATCAAGTATAAGAATTTTGTCTTCAAGATAACCGAAGCAACCCGCAGGAAAATAAGCAAGGTAAAACTCAAAAAACTCTGAGTCTTCGACTCATTGATTACAGTGATATACAACTATGATTACAGTGATGCTAACTGGCTGCTTTTACTCTCTCTTGATGAAAGCGACCGTCTCTTTCTTTTCCTCTCCCTTGAGGGGAGAAACTACCATCATACAGAAATTCTAAATCCTAAATCCGAAACTCTAATCAAATTCCAAATCCAAAGCACGAATGACCAAAACAGAAAAATCGAAAATCTATTATCGTTCGAGTGAGTCCCGCCAACGGTCTCGAGGGTACCGAGAGGAGTTTATCGAGGGGCGAATCGAGAACCATCTAAGCAAACAAAATGTGCAATATCCTCTCCCTTGAGGCGTGTCCGCCTCAGGAAGATGAGAGGAAAAAGGTGAGGGTGTGATATCCGATGAGCCCTTTGTACTTGACCTTGTAGCATATATGGATATAATTAAATACAGACCGATAGTATGAATATTCGTGATACATGCCCAGTTAGAAACAATGCGGTCCTACGTGTAAATGATACTGAATCATGCAAGAAGGAGGTGTGGTATGCCGACTCTCTTTTGTGTATACAATCTGAAAAAAGATGCAAACGCTGAGGAATATGGTGCTTATCTAACCAAAACGAAGATTCCCGGGATCAGGGGTGCACCTTGGTGTACAGACTTTAAAACCTGGAAGATAGACAAAGTCCTTGCTCCGGCTGTCTCTGAACCCGAGGGGGATATGCCAAAAGAATCTCCCTACCAGTATATCGCCAAGCTGGAGGTTTCTGATTTAGGCGCGATGGTGAGTTTTCTCGGGACTGATGCGGGTAAGGATTTTATGAAATCGTGGAGTGTGTTCCTCGATCCGACATCGATATTCACTATGGCACATGAGGTATAACGATATAAACTGACATTTTTATTTAAAACAGGACCGCACTGCTTTTCCCAATCCTCCTCCTCTCCCTTGATGGGAGAGGAAAGAGGTGAGGGTGTAATTTCCTCCTGCCGCGGGAAAGTTGTGGGGACGAAATTTACGGGGACAGACACCAACTTTTATACTTTTATCCAGGGAAAGTTGTAGGGACAGGCACCAACTTTTGCACTTTTGTCCATGAGGAAGTCGTTTTTACGCTCAAAACCTGTCCCCAATAGCAACTTCCAACTTCCCACTTATGATGTTATTTTATTAGTAGCACCTTCTCGGCCGCCGTGTGCTCGCCTGAACGTAGAGTCACGAAGTAAACGCCGCTCGGTAATCGACGATTCGATTCATCTGTGCCATGCCAACTGATGCGGTCTGATAGTCTCATAGTCGGATAGTCCCATTGTCTAACTAAACGACCTGTCGCATCGTAGATTGTCAGTTTTGGTTTCGGATTTTCTTGTATCATGCATCCTGTATCATGAATCGTGTATCTAATCTTTGTAGTATTTCGGAATGGATTTGGGGAAATCTGTAATAGTCGTCTAGCGTAAGGCGCCGAGCGTTGGGCGTCTTCTGCAACTCCCACTGACGGATAGAATTTTCCCCGTATGCGCATTTTGTTGTAGGTCTTGCCGCCATACTCGCCGGTCCACCCAGAATAGGTAATAAGAGATGTCTCTCCTGCGCCGTGCGCGAGAGCGGGTGAAATCTGGTCACCTGGTTGAAGAGAGACACTAAGACTATCAATCACAATACCCGAAGTGTTCAGTTTTGCGCCATAAATATCCCAAGAACTATTGCGATTATCTTGCCAAACAACCAGATAGTTTGTCCCATCAAAGGCGACTGATGGATACCATTGCTCACCTGCAGCTGTCGAGATGGGAATCCCGTCTGGATCGAGAACATCTCCGCTCGGAGTCACGCGAGCACCGTATATGTCAGAATCTGGCCCGTTGCGGCCATCCGACCACACGAGCAAATAATTGGTGCCATCGAAGGCAATTGAAGGACCTCCTTGCGACCCCTCAGCAGTCGAGATGGGAATGCCGGCAAGGTCAAGTACAGCGCCTGCTTGGTTCACCCGGGATCCGTAAACATCGTAAAACGACCCGCCTCGATCGCAGGTCCATCCGACTAAATAGTTAGTGCCGTCAAAAGCAGCTGAGGCGTACAAACTCGTGTAAGTAGTTGTTATATCAAACCCACCTGGGTCCATGACCCAACCACCTTGGTGTACACGGGCACCCCGGACTCGCCGTAGCTCAGGAGGCTGCCGCATGGTATGCCACACCACTAGGTAGTGTAAGCCACCTGAGGCAACCGAGGCAGAATACTCCGGTCCACCGGAAGAGATGTGAATCTCTGCCGTGTCAAGGACATTGCCAGATTGATTCACGCGTGCGCCGCTTATGGGAGTTTGTGCCGTCAAAACTAACCACGGGGTTTCTTTGTTCATTCACATCTGTGGACATACCGATGCCGCGTGGGTCAAGGACAATTCCGGCTTGGTCTACTCGCGTACCATAAATATCACTATGCCAAATGAAGCGTGTATCACTCCAGACGACAAGATAGTTCGTGCCGTCAAAGGCAACTGTGGGATCGAGTTCACGCCAATCGCCCGTTGCGATGGCAATTCCGGCCGGGTCGAGGACCACCCCTGATTGATTCACGCGAGCCCCATAGACATTACCAGGAGTCCAATAATCTTCGTGGTGCCACACGACAAGATAATTCGTGCCATCAAAACTCACTGAGGGGAAGAAAAGTTCGCCGGTTGAGATGGTAATTTCGTTAGTATCAAGGACCACTCCGGATTGATTGATGCGCGCACCGTAAATACCCAATCCGGCAGGATGAACGTACTCACCCCACACAACAAGATGATTCGTGCCATCAAAAGCAATTGAAGGATATGCGTGAACATTTGCAGAGTTTGAGATGGCAATTCCCGCTGTATCAAGCACGTTCCCTGATTGGTCTACTCGGGCACCACAAATATAGGGGGCATTTGGATTATCACGTCCATCTCCCCACACAACAAGGTAATTGGTGGAGCCAAAGGCAACTGAGGGAAACGCTTGGTGCTGCGATGCGGTTGAAATGGCGATTCCAATTGAATCCAGCACATTTCCTGAAGTATCTACTCGCGCGCCGTAGATATCAGGATAATTTGGATCGCTGCGCCCGTCTTCCCATACGACTAAATAGTTTGTACCATCAAAGGCAACTGAAGGAGTATATTGATTATCGATAGCAGTTGAGATAGCAAAGCCCGCTGTGTCGAGCACATTCCCGGATCGATCCACTCGGGCACCGTAAATATCAGAACCAGAAGATGACGCGTTACGCCAGTCTCCCCATGCCACCAAATAATTTACGCCATCAAACGCAACTGCAGGTGCTGATTGATCTTCTCTGACTGTTGAGATTGGAATTCCAAGTGGGTCGAGGACAATACCAGATTGTTCTACCCGTGTACCATAAATGTCCCACGAGCCGTTGCGTTCATCCTGCCACACGACGAGGTAATTTGATCCGTCGAAGGCCACCGAGGGAGAATGTTGGCTGTCTATGGATGGAGCATATATGATATTTGTATCAATCAGAAACTCACCGTCTCTTGACAATTCAAATACCTGCTCACTTTCCGATCTAACGACGTCGCAAGAATATGGCGTGGTACGACTATGTGATACTTGTTCAATGATTTCTGTTACATCAAAAGTAGCGCTGCAATCTTCAGGGTATGAAGATGAGATGGGTTTTTGTGGGTATATCAATGTGGCGGAAATAGTAAGTAGCGTTACTGTCTTCACAATACTTCTCCTCTTACAATACATCTTCACCATTTACTCCTCGAATTCTGCAAGTATATAGTTCACGCCCAAGCGTAAATACTTAACTACTATAGTCCTACAGAGATGAAAGTCAAGATAACTCCCTTGAGCGTTGTACATATATTGCTCATCTTATCAATAATAGCTTTTCTGTGATGTCGTAGTCCCCGATTCGGCCTTTCAGGAAATATACGCCACTTGGAACACTATTTCCTGCATCGTTCTGTCCCTGCCAATATAATGTATGATTCCCTGGATTTTGCACACCACAAACGATTTCATTGATCCGTTTTCCAAGCGCATCGTATACTGTCATGATAATGTCTGAGCGTATTGGGAAGCTGAATTGAATTGTGAATTGAGTGCTTGCTGGGTTTGGCAATAACGAAAATTGAAGTTGGTCGGAGGGCGCGGTCACAGGTCGTTCTTGAACACCGGTGAAGCCTTGTAGGAAATGCCACCAGTATGGATAATCCTGCACAAAACACAGGCTTGCATAATCATAATTTAGATATGTGGTATCTGTAGGGTAGTAAATAGCTATACCATGAGAGCTATCGACATTCATTCCATATGGCACGGTGTAATGACCTTCTGCTAGAACCGCATTGCTAAATGCAGCCAAGACAGAATCCGCTGATGCTCTTAAAGAAGTAGGCAGGTTGTCTGTGTTCTTGATTCTTTGGGCGAAATCGTAAAGATCAATATGTCTTTGGTTGCCGTACTGTTGTGAATAATACCTGGCTGCGGATATTTCAGTTTGATACAAACCGCCAGCGTCGATGAGGTCTTGAGCAAACAGATCAACTCTTTGAGTGAGGTCCTCGAATGGAGTTCCCAGAATCAAAGCCGAGTGAGTAGCACTAATCGATGTTTGATATTGTGAGCCTCCGGGTTGATAAGATTCAACATATTTCTCTACAATAGTAGTGGCAAGCTGCTCGGGGGTCGCGTTGGGATTTTGATTCAACCAGCTAAAGATATCTTCATATGGATACCCATCTAAAGGTTCCCAGTGTTCAGAGAATACTATCACATCGACAAAGTCGTTTACTTCGTATGCGACTTCTTGCATGGCCATTAAGCAAGCATCATGAGCTAGAATGTCGAGTGGTTCTCCAAGGCTATTATTTAGCGAATCGAGTATAAAGTAATACTCGCCATTAGCAACACCGATAGAATCGTGGTCTGTCCAGTCGTAGCCGATACCTCTAAATAGCGGATCAGGTGAACCTGCTCCGTCATACCAACCGTTGCCATGGTCACAAAGAATGAGAAGATAATGATCAGCAGGGAACAACGTTTTGCAGTACTCTACAAAATCTATCACAACATGGGGGTCACCCATATTTAATTCACCAAGATCCCTTAAGAGTTCCGAGCGAATAATCCTATCGCCACTAGGGTCATAGGTTATGTAATAGTCTCTTGTTGTTGTCCAATCCCCGTTCGAATTGTCATATCCAGGAATTCTGTCCATTTCAACAATAGCATTGTAGAATGTAGTATCCACTGCCGTCTCCATATTGTTTATATCGTCGATTAAATCAGCTTCTAGGTTATTATCTCCGTTAAAGAAGGCGAGTATTGTCCATGGTTTTTGCCGGCACGGCTCTCTTTGCTTTGGCTCAAGGGTCATCTGTCGATGTGATAACGCCATACATGGTAAGATCAACGTCATAACTATCATTGTCACTTTTGTCATAAATCCTCCCTAAATGCTTGAAATCTACTATCTTATTAACAACAACTTCTTAGTTTCGCTAGACTCGCCCGTCTGGAACATTAAGATATAGACACCGCTGGGAAGGAGACGGCTAGCATGGTCTGTGCCGTCCCAGCTGATGCGGCCTGATAGTCTCATAGTCGGATAGTCCCATTGTCTAACTAAACGACCTGTCGCATCGTAGATTGTCAGTTCTGGTTTCGGATTTTCTTGTATCATGCATCCTGGATCATGTATCGTGTATCGTATATTAGTGGAATGTCGGAATGGATTTGGATACGCTGTGAGCACGTGTAGAGGTTCGAATGCGGGGCGTCTTGTGGTTTCTTCGATCCCGGTTGCGTGGAAGAATTTAATTGCATCAAGGTCAAAACCTGAATATTGCCCACTTGCAACGTCACCATCATCTACGACTTTTAAATAACGCGCTTGATTCAATCCGGCTGTGGAGAGATCAAATGCTGCCGTTCCCGTGTCAATTCCACACGAATACCACGGCCCGTCCCAATTGTTTGATGCAAAGACTTCGTATCCCTCAGGAATGCCATCGTCACCTTCATATACCATGAAATCATCACCAGGTCCATCTGCGATGATCGAGTTGGGCCCCATATCGAGTATCACATAACCAGTGCGGTAACCATATTTCCCAAGAGAAAAGAACAGACTGTCTTCAGCCCCGAGCGCGAGCCTCGGTCTCGTCTTGTTACTGTATTCTGCATGACCGGCATAGCGACAGGCAACAGCCCTGAATGCATAAAGGTAACTTGAATCTGGCGTGAGTAAAACATCACTTATTGATACACTGCCCATCGCTGGTACAGTCACATTCTCCACTGCCTTTGGAGCATAACCGTTTGCCGAAAATCTCAAGTCATACGTTCCTTGTTCAATCATCTTGTGAAAGTCGCCAAGATTTGGGTCAGTGTAGACATCGATTCTGTCCGGGTTCATGAATTCGACCCTGGCATATAGCGGAGTGTTTGTGATAGAATCTCTGACAATACCTTTAATGCCCCAGCCGGCTCGGTCACACACTTCCATTAAAGCGTCCCGATGTTCGTAGCAAATCGAATCAATACCTAGAGAATCTACGTAACGAGGGTTCTCGGTTGCATAACTAAAGGCACCACTTATACCAATGGGATAGTCTCCCGATGAGCCACAAATTTGATACCAGTCATAGCCATTACCATAATAATAATTCGCAGCATTAGCATAGACCTGAGTCATGGCAATAATGTGCTGACTATCCGGCGGGTCGGCCTGATGGTAGTCCCATGAATAGTAAATCCAACTTTCCGTCCCAAGATAAGAGTGGTAATCGAATTCCAATGACATATTATTTTCTTCGTGATGCTGCACAAGTGCTTTGGTTTCAATCTGTGAGCAGGGACCAGGACTGCTGCCCCAGCCATCCCAGAAATAGCCATAATCGCGGTTTAGATCAACCGAATTTAGGTTTGTTCTCATATTGAGAACCTTTCCGTCGGGATTCAATGTCGGCAGTATCCAGAATTCGATATTGTTCACTAAATCTTGTACCTGTGGAACAGTTGCATAGTTCGTTAGTAGATGTCTGATAAAATATAGTGTGATTTCAGTCCCTATGTGTTCGTCACCATGTATATTTCCTTTTAACCTGACTTCAGGTTCATTTTCTTCAATTTGAGGGTCGTCTGTTACCCTCATTGCCCAAATCGCCCGCCCCTGGAGACTGAAACCAATCGTATCGAGTCTACAGATTTCTGGATAGTTTGTGACAAATGAATCGAGGACCAGATAGGTTTGATCATATGTGTGATAGAATCCTCTTTGGAATAGCTCATCCATATGTGACTGGTAATCTTTCACGAGAATTTCAACATGATAGCCTGCAGCTCTTAACTCGGCGATTTCAGCATCGTTGGCGAGAACTTGCGCAAAATTCTTTCCAGCGTGGACAATGGTAACAAAGAATTTGTTCAGTTTGTACACCTCGCTATGGGCGAGCAGGTGAACCTTGGCTAGCCTTATTGTCTGATCTTGTGTTATAATTCCCGTTTGAATCTGATTCAGCGCATGGCTTTGTTGTCCAGGTGAAGCAACTGCATATGCTATTCCGGAAACGAGCAGCAGTACAACTTTTGCCATTGATATACTATCTTTCTTCATCTTTTCCCCTTTCCAAGCCAATTTTGGCTTAGTTCTGGTTACACTAAATTATAGGTTGAGTCACGTGAAACCACAATTAGTCAATTCCTAAAATTGTGGTGTTAAAATGCTATGTTGGTTGTAACCTGTGGAGTAAGTGAATTATAAGGAGGAAACGTAGTCTGCGGGATTTCACTACCCCTCCAGAGACGTCAGCCCCTCGCTAATGGCATATTTTGTTAGCTCTGCAACGCTGCGAATGTGTAGTTTCTTCATGATTCGCCTACGATGAGCCTCAATAGTCTTTGAACTTAGATGCATTTTCAAGGCCATTTGCTTGGTGTTTCTACCCTCAGCTATGAGCTGAAGGACTTCGCGTTCACGGGGCGTCAGGATAGACTGAACAGATGAAGCTGCTGGTGGCTGTTGAGCAATACTTTCGTCAACGACAATGTGAGCTATCTGCGGACTGATGTATACTTGATTCAGTGCAACAATATGGATGGCATTGCTTAATTCCTTGTAGGCACAGTTCTTCAAGAGATAGCCAGAGACGCCGGCACGAAACATGTCCAGAACATATCGTCGGTCTGAATGCATGGACAAGCAGAGCACTTTTGTATCAGGAATCCTCTTCTTGATTTGGCGTGTTGCCTCCATGCCATTCAAATCAGGCATTGTTATGTCCATTACGATTACATCCGGCTTTAGTTCACGGGCAAGTCTGACAGTATCTCTACCATTTTCTGCACCGCCTACTACTTCAATATCAGGTTCTCGAGCAAGCAGGCTGCGCATGCCTTCACGAAAGATCAAATGATCATCAGCCAAGAGAATTCTTATGCTCATTTCTCCTTCAACCCTATTTCGATTTGTTTTTGCCTATATATAATTATAAAGCGAACCATACTTAACCACAATTAGTCAATTCCTTAATTTGAGGTGTTAAAAGCCCTATCGTCTTAGTTCCAGGAACACTTGTTGTGGTGCCGATATCAATTAACCAGCGTCTCATACTCGTCTTCTCTTTCTATTTGCGTCTTGCCGGGATGATGTCAACGGTGCCATAATGATAACCGAGGTTCCTTTCCCTACCTTGGATGAAACCTCAAGCTTGCCATGCAGATGCCGTAGCCGTTCTTTGAGATTGAATAGACCAAAACCCTCATTTTTTGTGATCTTCTGATTGAGGATCTTTGTATTGAAGCCAACACCATCATCCGTCACTTCGACACGTATTGTCTTACCCTTTTTCTCTGTCAATACTCTGACAGTCCGCGCCTGCGCATGCTTGGCGACATTTGTCAGTAACTCACGAACAGATTGAAAAAGGATGACCTTTGTGTCGCGACTAACAGGTTTGGGCAAGCCGTCATTTTTGAGTTCGCAAACAATGTCGTGTTTGTTTTGAAATTGCTCGGCATGATTTCTTTGATTGCCTCTAACTCCTTCTTGATATTCTTCTTAGAAATCATATCCCGTAGCAGTTCCAATCTAACTGTAGCAAGTGCCAGTGCCTGCGCTATGTCATCATGCAAGTAAGTTGCGATCTTACGACGCTGTTTTTCCTCAACTAAAGATAGCTCATGAGCTAGGGACCTTAGCTGTTTTGTGCGTTCCTCCACCAATGTTTCAAGATACTCACGGTGTTGCTTCAGCTCTTTTTCCGCCTTCTTTCGTTCCTTGATTTCTTTACGTAACTTGACGTTCTTCAGGTGATATACTTCAGCCTCTCTTTCTTTCTTCTCAGTTTCATACTTGGCATGCATTTCAGCAATTTGCTTGCTTTTTTCAGTGTTGAAGATTTGTTTGTCGACCTCGGCGTATTTCTTGTAATAACGTAGGGCTTTATTATGATCCTGTTGTGCTTCATACAATTCAGAAAGAGATTTGTAACCATCTATTTGGTCTTCTTTTATACCGATTTCTGCAGCGATACGCAGACCTTTTCGGAGATAGCGAAGGGCTGAATCATACTTCTTCAGCTTCGAGTTAGCGAATCCAGCACGGATGTAGGAACGTGCAGTGCCTGCCTTATCTCCGATTTCGTTTTGGATTTTCAGGGCTCTGAGGTGATGTTTCGATGCCCGTTTATACTCGTTTTGCTTTGCATGAATGGCACCAATATTGTTGAGAGAGGCGGCAATGCCTTCTTTATCGTCGATCTCTTCTCTGATCTTCAAACCTTTGAGAAGAAACTTCAATGCCTTATCATTCGAACCAAGCTTATCATACGCAAGCCCAATATTGTTGTACGAGGGTGCTATATGCACCTTGCTGCCGATTTCTTCAAAGATTCTTAAAGATTTGAAATAGTATTGCAACGCTTGTTCGTAATCGCCTTGCAGGTCAAAGATAATTCCCAAATTCGCATAACATTCAGTGATGCCCATTCTATTTTCGATTTCCTCGAATATGTTTAAGGCCTTTAGAGTATGCTCCAATGCATGGTCATAATCGCCGCGCTTACCATATATCATACCAATATTGCGGGAGGTAATCGCAGCGGCTTTTTTATCACCAGTTTCTTCTTTGATTCTTAAAGCCCTCAAATAGTAATCCAACGCCTCTTCATAATTGCCCAGCCTGCCAGAAATGATTCCGAGGCTGTTGTAAGAAGCCGCGACGCCGTCTTTATCTCTAATTTCTCTGCTTATTTTCAGAGATTCGAGAAGGTTCCTCGTTGCCTTATCATACTCGCATTTTCTGAGATATACAAAACCAATGATTCGATTACAGGTGGCCTTACCTTTTCTGTACTTCAATTTCTCGGCTAAGGTAAGGGCTTCGCATACGTAGTCTTCTGTCTTTTGAAGATCAGAATTACAGAGTTCGAAAGCCAATTCATTTAACGTGTTCACCTTTTCTTTACCAGATATGCCCGTGTTAGACTTGGAACGAAGAGCTTTCAGCCGTTTCTCGAGACGCTGTATTTTGCTCTCGGGCATGAGCCCTCCTATTGTTTGGTTAAATGAATTGGTGGCATTTGTTTGCCGAGTATTGTGTGATTGTCGTATGCCGGTTTACAGCATACTAGCTTTACAGTTACATGTTTGACGTAGCTTAGCAACTTCATCTCTTTTTCTCTACCTAAAGATTCTTAAATTATGCACATTACTTATGTACTTATGATGGCATTAGGCAAAATATTGTAGCAAGATGGCATGGGATGTCAATAGTGTTTTACTCGAGGGTGAAATTCAATGCTAGGAGCACTGATTGCGAGGAGTTCTCGATTCGCCCCTCGATTCACTCGGGACTCAGTCGAACAGTAATTTACATTCGAACTTTCTGTCTTGGCTATTAGTGCTTTGAATTTCGAATTTGTTTAGGGTTTCGAATTTCGGATTTAGGATTTGATTATTAGGTATGTAATGCTTCGTATATGCGCTTCGCGATATGGAGACCGATGCCCGGTACCTTGGCGATTTCTTGTTCACTCGCTTTCTTCAGTGCCCCGATGCTGCCAAAGTACTTTAATATCTCGTATTTCCTCAACTTCCCAATGCCCTTGATATCGTCGATTGCAGACTTGGTCAAGCGCTTGCCGCGCAGCTTGCGGTGATAGCCGATGGCGAAGCGGTGTGCTTCGTCGCGCAGTCTCTTGAGTATGTTGAAACCCTTGGCCGTTTGTGGTATCGAGATAACGCGGCCATTTGGATAATATAACTGGTCGCTTCGCTTCGCTAAGGCGAACGTCGGTATGCTGATATCAAGTTCGTTGATGGCCCGGAGCGCTGAGTAGAGCTGTCCCTTGCCGCCATCAATGAGTAAAAGATTTGGCTTGCGTTTTCTTTTCTTCAGATCCTTGAGCCGACGTCCCACGATCTCCTTAATCATTGCAAAATCGTCTTGACCAGTTACCCTCTTGATACGATATCTGCGGTAATACTGTTTGTACGGCTTACCATCCTTGAACGCCACTGATGAGCCAACTGCGAACTTGTCGCCCAGATTGGAAATGTCAAACCCCTCGATCCAACGCGGCGGATCATCTAAATGTAACCTCTCCTGAATCTCGATGAGCGGGGTTGGCACTCTTCGTTTTGTGACCTTGGTCGCTATTTCACTTTCAGCGTTTTTTCGCGCCCATTCCAGAAGTTCCTTAACCGCGCCCCTCGGTTTAACCACGATCTGTACATCGAATCCTTTTTCCTTAAACCACCTTGATTGAATATCCCAATCACTGGGTGTGGATGTAATAACGATCTGTTCCGGTAGAAATGATAAGTGAGTGTATATTAACCTGATGAATGAACTGGCAATTTCTTCGTCGCTGTTCTTGGGAATAATTTTGAGGTCGTATATCTCTCTGGAAAAGAGGCGATTCTCCCGGATCCTGAACAGGCAGGCAACGCAATGGAATCGAGTGCGTGCAGTACCGATTACGTCACGGTTAATATTGTCTTTTGTTACTATTTGCTGACGCTGGGATATTTTGCGAATCGCAAATAGCTGGTCGCGCAGTATCTTCGCGGCTTCAAAATTCTCGTTCTTTGCATGCTGCCACATCTGATTGTCAATTGCCTTTTCGAGTTCGTCAGAATTGCCGCGCAGGAACTTAATACCCTTGTCGACCAGATGCTGATACTCGCTTTTAGTAATGCTCTGGGTACAGGGGGCGCTGCATCTTCCCAGATAGTATTCGAGGCAAGGTCGTGAATATTTCTTGGATAAATCCTTGGTGCACGAGACCAGTTTGAAGATGCGACAAAGGGCATCGCGGGCTCTGCGTAAAGCCTTAGCATTGGTATAAGGACCAAAAATGAGCGAACCATCTTCCTTGAGGTCGCGCGTGAACAGAATGCGCGGGAAGTCTTCCTTAATGGTGATTTTCAGGTAGGGGAACTTTTTGTCATCTTTAAGGCGGACATTGTATTTTGGTTTGTGTAGTTTTATCAGCGATTCTTCAAGTGTTAGGGCTTCAACATCAGAATTAGTGATAATGGTATCGACATCTGCCGCCTGTGCCATGAACGGTGAGTCCAAATAGGACTTCAACCGGTTTTTCAAATTTGACGCCTTACCAATGTAGATGATTCTGTTCTTCTGATTCTTGAACAGATAGACGCCCGCGTTTAACGGTGCTTGCTTTACCTTTTGCTTTAATGATTCAGTCATTGTCCGAAGAGCGATATATGATTAGTGCAGTTACAGATTTCGAAGACTGTGTTGCCGATCGAGACGCAATTATCCTTTGACAACGCCCAATGGTCTCATGCGCGCGACTTTGCGCGATATGCCAGCCTGATGTACCGCGTCTACTACCGTATCGATATCCTTGTACGCTTCTGGTACTTCTTCACGCAGCACTTGATTACTGGCCGAGAGCACGAAGATGCCCTTGTCGGCAAGCTCCTTGTCGATTCTCCGACCGCGCGTCCTGGATAATGCCTTTGTGCGCGACATGACGCGCCCCGCGCCATGACACGTTGAACCGAATGTTTCCTTCATGGCTAGATCAGTTCCGAGCAGCAAGTACGAATGTGTGCCCATGTCTCCGGGAATGAGCACTGGTTGACCGATGCTTTTGTACATTTCCGGTACGTCTTTGTGCCCAGCCGCAAATGCCCTGGTTGCGCCTTTGCGATGTATGCACAGTTCCTTGATTTCATCACCAACCTTGTGTTGTTCGAACTTTGCGATGTTGTGAGCTACATCGTAGATTAGATGCATACCAAGATCTTCGGCCTTTTTGTTTAGCACCTTTTCGAATGATTCTCTTATCCAGTGCATTATGCATTGACGATTGGCCCAGGCATAATTCGCGGCACAAGCCATCTGCTCGAAGTATGCCCTGCCTTCGGGAGATTTTATGGGCGCGCAAGCCAATTGGCGATCAGGAATACTTATTCCGTATTTCTGAGTGACACTACCCAATGTTTTGACATTATCGTCACACACTTGATAACCAAGACCTCTTGAACCGGTGTGTATCATCACGGTTATCTGTCCTACATCATTAATGCCCATTTCTTGGGCTGCGGCGCGCTCATAGATATCTTCCACGACCTGTATTTCGAGAAAGTGATTACCTGCGCCGAGTGTTCCGAGCTGAGGCCGTCCCCTTTGAAGCGCGCGCCTGGAAACCTTGTCTGGATTGGCACCTTCGAGTGCGCCGTGCGCCTCGATGTGCTCGATATCTTCCTCCCAACCGTAACCTTTTCTCATAGCCCATTGTGCACCGTGAATTAGTACTTGCTTAACTTCTTTTTCATCAATGCGAATCTTACCGGTTGAGCCGACGCCTGAAGGAACATTATTGAATATGGAACGAACCAACTCTTTGATTTTATGCTGAATGTCTTTGTCAGTGAGGTCGGTACGAAGCAGCCGGACACCACAGTTGATGTCATAACCCACGCCGCCCGGTGATATTATGCCTTTTTCCACATCAAAGGCTGCAACCCCACCAATAGGGAACCCGTAACCCCAGTGTATGTCTGGCATTGCCATTGCACACCCGACAATGCCTGGCAGAAACGCGACATTGGCGACCTGTTCAGGTGCTTGGTCAGAAGTAATCTGCGGCAGCATTTTCTCTGATGCATAGATGATGCCATCGGTCTTCATGCCTGTCTTGTAACTGCGAGGAATCCTGTATCGGAAATCGTCGATTTTTTTCAACTCACCTTGCCACGACATGTACAACCTCCTTATTCATAGAATTATATCACATTTCCACAAGTTGTCAATCTTTCCCCAAACCTGGACACGCTTCTTAACGTAGAAACTGCTCAGTTCACTTGGCTTCTGAAGCCTCACCCACTTTGCTCTATGGCAGCATACCAGATCATCGGATAGCAAAACTCCGCACACTTTACACTATAATCCTGATATTCTGTTGTTCTGATAATCTGCCTACTGATCTTCTGGTATTCTGATGTGCTTCTTAGCAGGACAGGTTGACCCCACTATTAAGTATTAATGTTCGAGCTTGTCGAGAACATATCTGGAAAAAACTTCAGGGAACTTCTCGACTCGCTGATGCTCGCTCGAAGAGTAAACGTTTATCGTTTTTCGTAGGTCGTGCTCTTAAAACCCTATAGCCTGGGTTTCGTTTACGAATACAATTCACGATTAACTAATACGTTCTTCTGCCAGTCATTCCAACGCATTTACTATTG
This sequence comes from Caldifarciminota bacterium SM23_42, assembly GCA_001303785.1. GTDB lineage: Bacteria > Hydrothermota > Tepidihabitantia > SM23-42 > SM23-42 > SM23-42. The sequence continues at coordinate 55,645 of LJUJ01000004.1, forward strand.
ACAACTATTCGGTTGTATGTATACTTATATTTTAGAATGCAGGATGCAATCCTTGTCCTTGAGGATGGAACAGTCTTCAAAGGCAAGGGTTTTTTTGTTGACGGCGAGGTTTTTGGCGAGGTGGTTTTCAATACCTCGATGACTGGGTATGAAGAAGCCTTTACTGATCCGTCATATGCCGGTCAAATACTGGTCATGACCTACCCGCTCATCGGTAATTATGGATTTCACAAAAAGCATCGTGAGTCAGAGAAGACTCAAATACGAGGGCTCGTCGTAAAGGAGCCCTATTTTTTTTCAACCCGCGGCATGCGTTTAGGGCGTTTTTTGAAAGAAGCACGTTTGCCATGCCTTCATGGCATTGATACGCGTGCCCTGACATTGAAGATCAGAAATCATGGTACGATGAAAGGGGTTCTTGTCAGCGGGGCGCCGTGTAAAGACATCAAGCAGTTGGTCAGTAGTATCCAAGAGACTCCCCATCCGGATAAAGAAAATCTCGTCGCCGATGTTTCCTGCAAGAGGGTAATCATTCACAAGAACCGGAACAGGAAAAAGGTGGTCTTGATCGATTGTGGTGTCAAGAAGAGTATCATCAATAACCTCTTGCGCTACGCGACTGTCGTGCAGGTGCCGTACGACGCAGACAAGGAAACGATCGATGAATTCCATCCCGATGGCATCGTAATATCCAACGGGCCTGGTAACCCGGAGCATCCTGAGGTCTTAAGCGCTACGGTTAGAACAATCGAGAATATGTTGGGGAAATATCCTATTATGGGGATATGCTTCGGGAATCAGATTCTCGGTATCGCGCTTGGGTTCAAGACTTACAAAATGAAGTTCGGCCATCGCGGCAGCAATCATGGGGTGAAAGATCTGGCAAGCAATGCAGTATATATAACATCGCAAAACCATGGATATGCGATCAGGGAGAAAGATGTGCCCGATGTTGAAATATCCTGGATGAACGTAAACGATCATACCATCGAAGGCATCCGACACAAAAGGTTGCCGGTTTTCTCTGTGCAATTCCACCCAGAAGCAGGCCCTGGACCCTATGATACGACGTTTGTTTTCCGGGATTTTCTGGATGCCTAAACGCAAGGATATCAAGAAATTGATGATCATTGGCTCGGGGCCGATTGTGATCGGCCAGGCCGCGGAATTTGACTTCTCTGGCTCACAGGCCAGCAGGTCATTGAGGGAGGAAGGTTATCAGACCGTGGTCGTAAATTCGAACCCGGCGACGATTCAAACCGATTCTCAAATCGCGGATGTCATCTATATCGAACCTTTGACCGTGGAGACGCTAGCCAAGATCATCGAGATTGAAAGGCCGGATGGTTTGTTGTCCGGCTTTGGCGGACAAACAGGCCTGAATCTTTCGTTTCGTCTGGCGCGCGACGGAATTCTGGACCGCTATGGTATTGAACTTCTCGGGTCGGATCGGGAAACGATCGAGGCGGCCGAGAATCGTGATAGTTTTCGAAGATTGATGTCCGAACTCGACGAACCGATTCCTAAGAGTGTAGCATGTCATGGTATTGAGCAGATACGAGAAGCAATGCTCGCCATGTCATATCCGGTTTTGGTCCGTCCTGCTTACACACTGGGCGGCACAGGAAGTGGTGTTGCCCATGACTGGCTGGAACTTCAAGAAATCGCCATGGCCGGGATTAGACAGTCGCAGATTGGCCAAGTGCTCATCGAGGAGAGTGTGCTTGGCTGGAAAGAATTCGAATACGAGGTCATGCGTGATGGTAATGATAACTGCATTACGATTTGTAGCATGGAAAATTTGAACCCAATGGGCGTGCACACCGGCGAGAGCGTAGTTTTCGCACCAGCCCAGACCCTTACGGATAAGGAAAATCAAATACTGAGAAGCGTCAGCTTGAAGATCATAAGAGCACTGAGAATTTGCGGCGGTTGTAATATCCAATTCGCCGTAGATCCTAAGCGTTGGGCTTATCGTGTAATCGAAGTCAATCCCCGCGTGTCGCGCTCTTCAGCTCTGGCTTCGAAAGCCACCGGCTATCCCATTGCGCGGGTTAGTGCCAAGATCGCAGTGGGCATGAATCTGGATGAAATTCCCAATGCAGTCACCAGGAAGACCACGGCGGCGTTCGAACCCACACTCGACTATGTGGTCGCGAAAATACCTCGGTGGCCTTTTGATAAATTTCCGACAGTCGATCGCCGCATAACCACCCAAATGAAGTCGACGGGTGAAGTGATGGCGATCGGCAGCACGATCGAGGAAGCCATGCTCAAAGCGATACGATCATTGGAGATAAATCAATCGGGGTTCGAGCCCGAACCGGTTAAGGAATATGAATTGATAAAACAGCTTGAAGAACCCACTGACCGTTTGCTATTCAGCATTGCTGAATCTCTGCGCAGGGGTTACACGGTCAAAAAAATCTCCCATCTCAGTGGCGTGGATCCGTTTTTCATTACCAAGATAGCCAATATCGTTAAGGTTGAAAGAAGATTGCAGAAGGAGCCGTTGGATTCAGATTTGCTGTACGAGGCCAAAAGGCTTGGCTATGCAGATGAAGAGATTGGCCGCATATTGAGTAAGCCGACCGAAGAGATAAGGTCGATGCGTGAATTATTTGGGATCGTACCGTGCTTCAACATGGTCGATACGTGCGCTGGAGAGTTTGAAGCGGTGACGCCATACTATTACTCGACTTATATGTCAATAAACGGTATCAGGCCTCGCGGCGAGAATAAGAAGCGCATTTTAATTATCGGGTCAGGGCCGATTCGTATTGGCCAAGGTATTGAATTTGACTACTGCTGTGTGCATGCTGCACTCGCATTGAAGGATGCCGAGTACGAGGCAATAATGATGAATAACAATCCGGAAACGGTCTCGACTGATTTTGATGTATCGAGCCGTCTCTATTTTGAGCCGCTCGTAGTCGAGGATGTGCTCAATGTGATCGAAAGAGAAAACCCAGGTGGTGTCATTCTGCAGTTTGGAGGCCAGACTTCAATTAATCTGGCAATACCCCTGGCCGATCTGATCGTAAACCGTGGATTGGATATTGAAATTCTGGGGACCCAACCTGTCGATATCCATCGTGCTGAAGATCGAAAGCAGTTTTCTGCCCTTCTGGGGAGCATGGATATCCGGCAACCACCTTTTGGGACAGGGCATACATTCACTGACGTGAAGGCGGTTGCTGCTTCGATAGGATACCCTGTTATCGTGCGGCCCAGTTACGTCTTGGGTGGTCGTGCCATGGAGATCGTGTACGAAGAACATGGACTCGAGCAATATATGGAAGCCGCCGTGCGCGTTTCAAGAAAACATCCGGTGCTTGTCGATAAGTACATTGTCAACGCTACGGAGGTCGATGTTGATGCGCTATGCGATGGCGATGAGGTTTTCATCGGTGGTGTCATGGAGCATATCGAACAGGCCGGCGTACATTCAGGCGATTCATATTGTGTGATTCCGCCCAGAACACTCACCCATGATACGATACGCAACATAGAAATCATTACAAAGAAGATTGCCCGCTCGCTGAACACAAGGGGCCTGATAAACATACAGTTCGCGGTTCAAAATGGCGAGATATATGTACTCGAAGCAAACCCGCGCGCTTCGAGGACAATCCCTTATGTCTCCAAGACAATAGGCATCCCGCTCGCGAGACTCGCGACCTTGATTTTGATTGGTCATAGCATGCAGAAACTCAGACAATCCCATATTTTACCGAATCTTGCCAAGCGCCGATACGTTTCTGTGAAGGGGCCGGTGTTTCCTTTTCAGAAATTGACCGGGGTCGACCCGATTCTGGGGCCGGAGATGAAATCGACTGGCGAGGTGATGGCGATTGACCGTAATTTTGGGGCAGCATATTACAAGGCAATACTGAGTGATGAGAGATTCAGCAAGAAGGGTACGGTCTATGTCACGGTACGTGATGACGATAAGCCAAAGGTGCTGAATCTTGTGAAGTCATTTCTTGACTTGGGTTTCAAACTCGTGGCCACGCGGGGGACGGCCGATTATCTACGACGACAGGGCATCGAGGTTGAAACGGTTTACCGGATTGGTGAACACAAATCGCCTAACGCGTTGGATCTCATGCGCCAGCGGCGGATAGATCTAATCATCAATACGCCGAGTATGACTCATAGTGCAAAGCGTGATGGGTATATGATGAGACGTCTGGCAGTTGAACTGGGTATTCCATTCATTACCGCGCTCACATCGGCTGAGGCCGAGGTGGAAGCGATAAAATTTGCGCAGCGACATTGTCTTGTAACGCGACCTCTGCATGAATATCACCGGCGACCCGGTTGACGCCTTAAGAAAACTCGATTCTTGCGAGAACTCTGAAACGAAGTCACCGCCCTCAAGATTACAGTGATGTCAGAAATATGGCAGGATGTTGCAGTGATTCTTCGTCACTGTAATGCATGGAATATCGTTGTGACCAACGGATTCTGTTCTTTTTCAGAAATCTTCTTGCCTTTGGTTGACACACTTAATATCATGTCTATAATCGATATGGAGGTTTGATGAGTGCCATTACACTTGCGGTCGGTGCGATTTTCGTCTTTTTATTTGCCTACAGAATTTATGGCGGTCTGCTTGGTAAGTTCTTTGATGTTGACCCGAGCAGAAAAACTCCGGCTCATGAGTCATATGATGGGCGCGATTATGTGCCGGCAAAACACTGGTTGTTTCTTTTTGGTCATCACTTCGCCTCGATCGCCGGTGCCGGTCCGATCTTGGGTCCGGTTATCGCAGTTGCTATCTGGGGTTGGGGACCGGCTGTATTATGGATTTTCCTGGGCTCGATATTCATCGGCGGGGTCCATGACTTCTCGGCCTTGATGGTTTCAATCAGGGAGGGAGGAAGGTCGATTGCGTATGTTGCTGAGCATGCTTTGAGTTATAAGGCGAAGCTGTTCTTTTCGATATTCTTATGGTTGACTCTTGTTCTGGTGATTGCGGTTTTTGCTGCTTCTGCAGCGAAGACGCTAAGCACAACACCCCAGGTAGTCTTACCCACCTTTGGCCTTATTGTTGTCGCCTTGCTTGTCGGCATTCTGACGTATAAATACAATCTGAATTTAGTTCTCTCTACCGCCATTGGCATATTGTTGCTTTTTGGGCTGATCGTTCTTGGTTATCATGTGCCGATTAATGCGTCTTTTCATTGCTGGCTCTGCATCTTATTAGGATATGCTTTTCTCTCTTCGGTGTTACCAGTTAATATTCTGTTGCAACCAAGAGACTACATCGCTTCGTTTGTTCTCCTGTTTGGCCTTGTGTTTGGATATGTGGGTCTATTCATCACCCATCCTCAGATAAACGTTCCGTTTTATATTCAGTGGCAAGGTGCGCAAGGGAATCTGTGGCCGATGATGTTTGTGATTATTGCTTGCGGGGCTATATCCGGGTTCCATTCGCTGGTGGCTAGCGGTACGACCGCAAAACAGCTGTCCAATGAGAAGCACGCGCGGAAAATCGGATATGGAGCAATGCTTACCGAGGGCTTGCTTGCGGTGCTGGCCATCCTGGCGGTGTCAGCAGGACTCTATTGGAAGGATGGCCCGCCTGGTTTGGTCTATCCTGAACTGATGAAGGACGGTAATTGGATAGCAACGTTTGGTACTGGTTACGGTGAGATTATCAAGCCGATGTTTGGTGCCCTGGGGATGTTGATTGGTGTTACTATGCTCAAGACCTTTATCATGACGACCCTCGATTCGGCAACGAGAATCACTCGGTACATCGGTGAAGAGCTATTTGGCGAAGCTTTGGGAATGAAGCTTTTCAAGAACTGCTATTTCAACACTCTTATCGTCATCGGTTTTGCGCTCTGGTTGTCCCTCGGTTCCTGGCAGGCCATATGGCCGGTTTTTGGCGCGGCAAATCAATTGGTTGCCGCACTTGCTCTTTTTGTGGTCACGGCTTGGTTACTGGCCAGGAACAAGACCCTGAGATATACTTTATATCCAGCGCTCTTCATGCTGGTGACTACCGTGATCGCTCTTGCCTACCAGCTTCTGCAATTTATCGAGCAGGGTAAGATCACGTTGAGTGTGATTGCTGCGGTACTGATTGTCCTGGCGATTTTCATGCTACTTGAAGTCACAAAGGTTATAAAAAAACGCGCCGGAAAGGATTCACCTTGAGCGCAGTGTTTGTAGCGGGGGCATTTTGCTCACGGATGGGCAATAATCTTGACATTTCAACGGTTTTGAATAGAATGATAGGTTGAGCCAGGGTAGCTCAGTTGGTAGAGCACCGGACTGAAAATCCGGGTGTCCGCAGTTCGATTCTGCGCCCTGGCATTCCTGTTGCAGCAATTCCGCCACAACTTATTGCGTTTTCCTTATTCACCTGCTTTCATTACCAAGATTTGCTTGACATGATGACGAAATTTAATAAAATAACATATATGGCATGGGCTATAGTTGTCCAAAACGTGAGGGCTTTGGTATTGAACGAGACAATAAGTGGGTTTCTCATGAACGGTGTAGTACTATGATCTCACCTGAAGAGCAAAAGGTCCTGAGGGGCTTTGCAGACAGAATACCTGAGGACGATCCTGGGGCGCATAACAATTTGGCCATTGTTTACTATAACAAAGGATTATATCAAGAGGCAATCGGAGAATTGGAAAAAGCCCTTCAGCTGAATCCTAACTTTGTACTCGCACGCAACAATCTTGAGATAATTCTCAGAAAAACCGGTAAACTGGAGGAAAGAGTTGAGCAACTCTCGAGAAGTATCGAGGAAGATCCTCACGATGAGAAAAAGATATTGGAACTTGCCAACACATATCTCAAGTTGAACAAACATTCCCACGCGATAATTTACTATAAGAAGGTCTTGGATGCTAATCCGAATTCATTTGACGCCCATTTTGGTCTCGGCACAACCTTGAAACACCTTGGAAAATACGATGATGCGCTTGATGAGATGAACCGCGTTTTGGATATTAAGGCGTCACATGAAGTCTATCGCGCCCTAGGTGAGATCTACCTCCGTAAAGGTGTGGTTGATCTAGCAATAAGGAATTTCGAGGAGGCTCTAAAGCTGAATGAATCTTCGGCTGAAGCCTATTTTCTTCTGGGTTTTGCTTTAGGTGAAAAGGGCCGGGCTCAAGATAGTATTGAGGCCGTCAAGAAGGCTATTGCCTTAAATCCTTCTCTGGCTCAAGGGGAAGCGATTATGCCGATTGACGTTGAGACGCACCGTGACCACTGGGAATTCTTGAAGGAGCAACTCGGTATTTCTAAGACCTCAAGCGATTCTTATAAGGTTCACTATAATATGGCTATGTCTTATTTCAATAAGGGTCTGTTCGACGAGGCGGAGCGGGAATTCAATGAGTGCTTGAAAACGAGGGAAGACGATCCCGAATTGTACTATGCGATTGCCGAAGCAGACATTTTTCTTGGCAAATTTGACGATGCGGTTCATAACTTGCAGCGGGCCTTGCAGCGCGATTTTGATGCTGTAAAGTACGCTAATGCACTTGGAGTCGCTTATGTCATGCAGGGACAATTCAGTAACGCATTGGAATGGTTTGAAAAGGTGTTAGTGCAGGATGAACATGATGCCCTGGCACTTAATAACGTCGCCGTAGCACAATATAATCTCGGAGACATCGACCGAGCCGTAGAGAACTACAGGAAATCCGTTGATGCTGGGAATGCCGATGCGCACCTCAATTTGGCGATGCATCACCTTAAAGGTGGTGACTATGATAAAGCACTGGAGTTACTGAAGCATGAAACTGCGGATGCGCACTTTGGTCGTGCCCTCGTATATATGGAAAAGGGTGATGACGAAAAAGCACTCAGTTTGTTCAAGCGTGTGCTAGAGTTGGTACCCCATCATGCTGGAGCATACTACAACATGGGGTTCATTGCCACACGTCAAGGAAGATACGAGGAAAGTCTGTCCCATATTAGAAAGGGCATGGAAATCGAACCTAATTATGATAATGAGAAATATCATCTTTCTTTAGATTCTGCACTTTCTGAATTCGGTCCATACTATGTGCCGAAATTACAGACTGCTCCGGCCGACGTCATCGATAATGTATTCACTCCAAGTGCGGTTAGCGCCGAGGAACTCTTGGTTGAGGCCGAGAAGCTCTTGAGCTGTAGTGATACAGGAAGTGCTTTGAAAAAGGTAGATGAGGCGCTTGATGTCGAGCCCGAAAGCGAGAGGGCGGTTGTTCTAAAAGCCGAGATATTATATCATCATGACGATGTGGATGCCGCAATAGATCTCTTGGAAGGCTACAACGACAAGCATGCAGGCGTTTCTCAGGTTCTGGAATCATTGGCGCGTATGCTCAAGGAAAAGGGGAGGATGAAAGAGGCCAGAGAGAAGTATGCCGAGTTATCGGAATTGCAGCCGGATAATTTATCTTGGTTAAACGAGGTGGCGGAGTTGGCATATGGACTGGGTGAGGAGGATGAGGCGCTTTCAAGTTATCTCAAGATACGCGAACAAGATCCAGAAGACGCCGGTGTGAATTTACGGCTGCTTAGCATATATGTCAACAAGAAGGAATATGACCGAGCTACACCATTCATAGAATTCTTTGCCGACGGCCAGGATGATAGCTATGAATATGATATCCTTGCTGGTATATATTGGTCGGAAAAGGGAGTACACGAAAAGGCACTGGGATATTTCAAAAGGGCGGTTGATATCGATTCTTCGCAGCCTTTGCCATATTATCATCAAGGGTTGCTTAACGTACAGCGGGGTGCCTTTGAGGCTGCGTGTGAGAATTGGAAAAAGGCATTGTTGTTAAGTCCGGACGACGACCTGGCAAATAAGATAAGGCGTTGTCTGAATCTCACCATTGAACTTTCCGAGATATTAGAGAAAGAAATATGAAATTAAGGAGTGAAGATGTCTGATGAATTAAGGGTCGATTCCGGGGCGTTGATTTTCGCTACACTGGCCGATGTCTACATCTCATCAGGAATGATTGATGAAGCTATCTCGATATTGAAGGATGGTTTGGCGCGAAATCCAAATTATCATTTGGCGAAAATAATTCTGGGTAGGGCTCACTTCCTGGGGGGTGATGTGGACAAGGCGATCGAGACTATCGAATCCATCTATGAAGAAGTCAAGGATAGCGAAAGTGCCAATTTGTATCTTGGTCATTGCTACCATAAGCTGAATGATAACGAGAAAGCGAGAAAATATTACGAGACGACGTTGAAAATCAATCCGGAGAATATGGAAGCGTTACATGAACTCGAGAAGTTGATTCCCGACTTCACACCGCAACCCCAGGTGGAAATAACTGAACCGGCTCCGGTAGTAGAACCCGTGGTTGAGGAATCGCAAGTTTCAGAGGTTTCAGAGACACCAATTGAAGAGGTTGAGGTGGCAGCCGTGGAGGAAGAGACAGAAACCGCAGAGATTGCGGCAGCAGTGCCGGTCGTCGAGGAAGCAGAGATCCCGCAACGGGAGGCAGTGGTTGAAGAATCGGATGAGTCAGAGGTCGCCGTGGCTGATCAGGTCATCGAGGAGCTGCCAGAAAAGGCAGTTGAAATCGAATCTGTGCCCTTGGAGGCACTTGACAAACCCGTCAAGAAGCTTTTGGATTTGCATACGGTGAAGGGTGTTTTTCTTTCCACCAAGGACGGCTTATTGATAAAGAACTACGACAAAGGAAAACACGATGTCGAGACAACGTGTGCCTCGATTGCTGCGATATGCATGGATGTTGACGAATCTTTTCGATTGCTGAAGCGGGGTGGATTAACGCGTTGTATAATCGAAAAGTCGGATGAGACGCTCTGTGTAATGGCCGTGGGTGATTCGCTGCTGACCGTTGTCACCAGGGTTGAGGCAAAGCCTGGTCTTGTCTTTGTTTACGCACGCAAGATCATCGAAGAGATAGAGGAGATTCTAGGATGAAGATCGACGATTTTACGAAAATACCTAGGGTGTTAGGTGCAGGGTTGGTAAGCGAGGATGGGTTTATCATTGAGGGGCAAGCCAAATTCGAATATGATACGGAAAAACTGGGTGCGATCGCGGCGCGCGTCGTGAATAGGATCAAAAATAGCCTCGGCGTTGCAAAAGCCTCGGCGATAATTTACACCAAGGACAATGTGCTTTTCCTAAGAGATAGCGCGGATGGTATCGCTTTTGTTATCTGCCAGAAAGACGCAAATGTCGGATTGGTGAAAATAAGATTGGATAAATTCGCTTAAGCTGATTGTTGTCCCATTTATGATTGAAGTCTTTTGGTCATGAAGAAGTCAAAATGTAGCATGTTCATTATCGCATCCTTGGCATTATGCACTTTCTTGACTCTTAACTGCTCCAGCAAAACCAACAAGAGTGAAGTTCCGTGGGATGTGCTGGCTAGAAAAGATATGGTTCACAGCCAGTTAGTTGTTCGTGGCATCAGCGATGATGGAGTGATAAATGCCATGCTCAAGGTGGAGCGCCATAGATTCGTGCCTAAGAGCCTGGAGAAACTGGCATATGGAGACTATCCTTTGCCGATCGGCGAGCAGCAGACAATATCACAGCCCTATATTGTTGCCCTGATGACCGAGGAGCTAGGGTTGAGGGCAAGCGATCGAGTTTTGGAGATCGGTACCGGCTCCGGTTATCAAGCGGCCGTTCTCGCCCTGTTGGTCGAAGAAGTCTATACAATCGAAATCATCCAATCATTGGCTGACTCTGCGGCCGAGCGTCTGAAGAGATTGGGATTTGACAATGTGAACGTGCGCTGTGGCGATGGTTTTCTGGGATGGCCCGAGGCATCGCCATTTGATGCGATCATTATCACCTGTGCACCATCCGAGGTGCCCCAACCGCTGGTCGAGCAACTCGACGAAGGGGGCCGACTGATTGTGCCCCTCGGTGAGGACTTTCAGGTTCTCACCCTTTATGAGAAGAGAAACGGCGAAATGCAGAAAACCGAGATTGCCCCAGTCATGTTTGTACCGATGAAAGGTATGATCGAAGAATAACCACATTCCCGCTACGCGGGAAATTCGAAATTCGAATATCGAAATCCTAAATAAATTCTAATACCAAAACTCGAAATTCAAAAGAACAATTATGTTATTGTATGATTGTGTAATTCGCTAGCACAATAACGGTAGTGCTTTCCTGATAAGCTGATATCCTGGTTTCTGCGTACTGATTATCTTATCTTCTGTTATACGTGTCTTGCGCAAACAGGGCTTACATTTCCTCGATGAAGTCTGTTGAGATGTCGCCCGCTGCGTACTTTGGATGCTTCATTATTTTTTTGTGAAAGGGAATGGTGGTAGGGATCCCGTCAATCACGATTTCTTCAAGGGCACGATTCATTCGGGCTATCGCCTCGTCCCTTGAATTTCCATGACAGATAAGCTTACCGATTAGTGAGTCGTACTGACTCGGGATCACGTGCCCGGCAAAGATGTGGGTATCGAACCTTACCCCAATGCCTTGCGGCATATGAAAGAAAGAAATCTTACCTGGCATGGGTACGAAGTTTCTGGCTGGGTCCTCGGCATTTATGCGACACTCAATCGCGTGACCGTGTAGCTCAACATCCTGTTGGTCGAATGCGATTTTGTTGCCGAGTGCGATCTTGATTTGTTCCTTTACTATATCAACACCGGTTACCATCTCAGTTACCGGATGTTCGACCTGTATCCTCGTATTCATTTCCATGAAGTAGTAGTTCTTATCTTGGTCCATGAGAAACTCAATAGTGCCGGCCGATCGATAACCAATGCTCTGAGCTGCCTTCAATGCCGCTTCGATAAGCCTTTTCCTAAGGTTATCATCGACTGCCGGTGACGGCGATTCTTCAACCAGCTTCTGGTGACGTCGTTGGATTGAACACTCACGCTCGCCCAAGGCAACGATTTTCCCGTGGTGATCGCCGAGAATCTGAACCTCGATATGGCGCGGTCGGTGGATAAATTTCTCTAAGTAGATCCTGTTGTCGCCAAATGCTGCCTTGGCTTCAGCCTGAGCGATTCGGAAACCGGCATCGAGTTCATCTTCATCGCGCGCCACGCGCATGCCTTTGCCACCGCCACCCGCCGCGGCTTTAAGAATCACCGGGTATCCGATATTCCTGCAAAGCTTGCGGGCATCTTTTGCGTGTTCTATGTTACTTTTGCTGCCGGGTATGCCCTGCAGACCAGCTGCCTCCATGGTTTCTTTGGCCTGTATCTTGTCGCCCATCGTTCTGATGTGCGCGGGTGGCGGGCCGATAAAGATTATGCCGCACGATTCACATATCTCGGCGAATTCAGGGTTTTCGGCAAGAAAGCCGTAGCCTGGATGGATTGCCTTGGCACCGGTTATCTCGGCGGCACTGATTATTCTTGTGATGTTGAGATAACTTTCCTTACTTGGGGGAGGTCCAATGCAGACTGCTTCGTTGGCGAGACGGGCATGTAAAGATTCCGCATCTATCTCCGAATAGATGGCAACTGTTTTCAGATTTAGCTCATTAGCGGCACGTATGATGCGCAGGGCTATTTCGCCTCGGTTAGCAATGAGAATCTTCTCAAATTTCATTTTGTGTCGACCGGGAGCAAATGTGTATTATTGTTTACTTGTTCTGATCTTTCTTCTCGAATTGTCCCCAGCCTCGCTCCGCGGTTTGCTCAATGCCGACGAGTCTCAGTTTGAATTCATCGGGATTCGTAACGGCTTGAATGGCATCATCATACGATATCAGACCATCCTTGTAGAGTTTGAATATTGCTTGATCAAAAGTCTGCATACCATATTGCCCAAAGCCATCCTCGATCACCGATTGAATAAGCAGCGTCTTCACGGGATCTAAGAGATAATCCCTGACCGTGGGCGTTGCGACAAGAACCTCAACGGCCGGGATGCGACCTTTACCGTCGGCCCGTGGCAATAACCTGAGCGAGATCACCCCGATGAGGGTTGCGGCAAGAAGAACCCGTACGTGCTGATGTTGATGCGGTGGATAGAAAGAGATTATGCGGTTGATGGTTTCGGTGGCATTCAGGGTATGAAGCGTAGAAAGCACTAAATGTCCGGTATCCGCGGCCTTCAGCGCGACATCCATTGTTTCCCGGTCTCTTATCTCGCCAATCAATATGACATCAGGATCTTGGCGCATGATATGTTTCAACGCGACTGAGAATGAAACAGTATCCATTAGGACTTCACGCTGACAGACAATTGAGAGATTATCGCGGAAAAGGTATTCAATCGGATCTTCAATAGTGATGATATGGCGGGCAATATTCTCATTTATGTGCTCTATCATGGCGGCCAAGGTGGTTGATTTGCCACTACCGGTTGTGCCCGTACAAAGCATCAAGCCGCGCGGTTTGAGCGAGAGATCCTTGAGGATAGAAGGCAGGTTCAATTCTTCTGTTCTTCGCACGGACATCGGTATAGCCCGCATTGCGATGGCAATACTACCCCGCTGTAGAAATACATTCACCCTAAAGCGCCCAACGCCACGCACACCGATGGCGAAATCCATTTCCTTCATACGTTCGAACATCTGCTGTTGAGAAGGAGTCATTATTTGATATGCCATTGCCTTTAAGCTTTCCGGGGTTAGAGATTCGCCTTTTTCTTCTGCCAACTTTCCATCAACCCTGAAAACCGGCGGTGAACCGGCCTTCAAATGAAGGTCCGAGGCATTCACTTTAACCATCTTTTCGAGTAGTGTTTTTAGTTCCATGTTACTCTCTCTTCTAGTATTCTATAAAGGTTCTACCAAGATAAGTTCCTGATTATATTCAACCGGATCTTCATTTTTGACTAGGATTTGCACGACCTTACCTGCAACATCGGATTCGATTTCGTTCATGAGTTTCATTGCTTCGACGATGCATACAACTTGGCCAGGTTTAATGACATCTCCAATTTCCACGTAGGAAGGTGCGTCCGGAGTCGGTGCCCGATAAAATGTCCCGACGATTGGCGAGCGTATCGCAGCGATGTTCTTCTTTGCCTCGGCTGGTTTTTCTGTGATTTCTTCTTTCCCCTCCTTGACCACCGGCTCAGAGATTCTTATGGTTTGTGTATTATTACTCAACTTGTTAATCTTGACCCTTCTGCCCCAAAAATCTGTAATCTCGATTTCCGACACAATACTTGTTTCTAAAATCCTCACGAGTTTTTCGATATCCCTTATTTTCATTTCAGCAATCCTGAGAGCCACTCTTGAAAGGATTTGAAGTCTTCTTCCTTGCTTTTTGTTGGCTCTTCTTTTTTCTCCAATTCTCTCTCTGGCTCGGGCTGTTGTGCCTTGTCAGGTGGCTCGACCTCGACTCCCGGGGTCGTTGTTTCTACCGGTTCCTGTGATGTAGCGGGCACGATTTCTTCTGCGGGTTCAGTTGTTTCAATAATCGGTGGTGGTGTTTCTTCGACTGGCGCAACCGGTTCCTCTTCAATCTCAGGAGACGTTGTCACCGTTGGCCTTGGTTCCACGGCTTCACCTATCGGCAATGGTTTTTCCGCTTCGCGTTCAGGGGAAGCAGTCTCAGGCAATATTGGTTCCCGTATTTCATCTGCCGGCAATGTCGTTTCAGGTTCGGGCTCGGCAGAGATGGGTTCAGCTGGTGTTGGCTCTAGCTTTGGTTCAAATGTTGCCAGTTCAATTTCTGGTGGCATGGTTTCGGGCTTGGGTGGCTCAGGTTCTGGTAATTCTTCCGTTACGTCAGCGACTGGCGCCCCTGGTTCCGGCTGCACGTCCAAGAGTGGAGTCGGCGCTACTTCGTGCGCCGGTTCCTCTCCAGAGGGTTTGCTCTCTTCCTCACTGGGTTGCGCCGCCACCTTTTCTGCAGCCTGCTCAAGCTCCTCAACTAGAAAGTCTTCCAAACTCTGGATGTCGTTTTGAACGGTTGGCGGTTTTTCTTCGGTCCCGGTATCCGATGCGCTTGGTGTCTCAGCCTTTTCAGCGGGCTCTTCAGCCGGTAGTTCTTCGGTTTTGAAAACCCTCTCAATCTGCAGGCTTTCTATCTTTTCTTCCTCGATCCTGCGTTTTTTTTCGTTTATCGTTTTCTTCAGCGCAGCCACCCTCTGATTGAGAACCAAATCACTCGGGTCGGTGAAGAGCAGGTTCTCATATATCTTTAAGGCTTCTTTAAGATTACCTTGTTTCTCGTATTCCTCGGCCATGGCGACGGTATAAAGCGGTTCTTTACGCTGAAGAGCTTCCAACATCGATAGTTTTTCCTGCGCCGTGGTATCCATCGGATCGATGCTGACAATGCTCTTGTAGGCATGTATTTGACCTTTTTCATCTTTCAGTATCTCAGATGTTTTTGCCAACATGCGGAGGGCGACTATGTTTTGTGGGTCTAGATCAATCGTCTTCTCAAAAGCGTCTCTTGCTTGTATGTAAGACCTTTTGTCGTAATAGCATTTGCCGAGAATCAAGTAGGCAACTGGATACTGTGAGTGGTGCTGGAGACCCTTGTTGAGGACGTCCAGTGCCTCCTCGATCATGTTGTTCTTGCGATAGACGTCGGCAAGTTGTACGAAAATCCGTGATTTCGGATCCTTATTTAATTTGTCGCTCAGCCTTGCGATATCAGAAAAATCTGCTTCATTCATCTCATTCCTCAGTATAAATTATCTTATTCATAATATCTATTTTGTCAAGAACGAATTAAATTGAACGAATTCAAGATAACCTCTATTTTTGTGAAATAGTCAGTCTTACGCTCGCCAGGATTGAAAACCATTCCATCAATAATGTAGAGGGTTGCTCCATCGCTGAGGAAATAAGAAAGGAAAGGTCCGCCGGCTATGAGTGAGTCATTCTGCCAGACACCTCTGAGCCTAACTCCTTTGAGATTGGCGAACTCGATGGTTTCCGCTGTGGTCAGTTCCTTCAAGATGTAATCACCGTTGTAGTAGAGTTTGGTAAGCGAATCACGCTTTGCCAGGGCAAATTGCCCGTCGGGTTTTGTTCGCCTGGTTTCCTTGTAGAAGAATATGCTACGGTCGGGAAAGTGAGTGTGCATGTAGATGAAGTTGGCATCCTGATGGGTGGAGTCAATCAACCAGGCCTCGTTTATATCAAGCTTCATACCGTATCTCTTCAGTCGATCCTTCATCTTGCTACTGACCCCGGTTAAGTAGTAATTTTTCTTCACTCTCTGGTAATAATGTTCCTCCAATACCTGTGCGATGAGCTGGCCGTATTTTTCGATACCACGGGCGATGTGTGACTCATCCCTCGCTGCCAGTATGACCGTCAGTTGTCCGTCCGCCCACAGATTACTCAGTTTGAACAAGGTGAAGGTGTCTTTCTTGGTTGCCGCCCGCGCATCTTTACTCAGCATGTCATATATGTATTCGTCTTCCAGACTTCCGTACAGCAGAATAGCATGGTGGTTCTTATATGCTTCAATGGCCGTGTCGCCCACGAATATGAAGTTGAATATTCCTTCTTCCTGCGGGACATAGTTGTACAGCTGAATGTTTTCATATACCTTATCCTCTTCGATTTGACGCGCAATGACGATCACGTCGTTGCTTTTTCCGACGCTACGTGTTAATCGTGCACACGTCACAACCACTAGAAGCATGAGTAAGATAAGAACTGTGTTTTTCACTTATACCTCCTCTAGCCGATGCGCAGCAATTCGGCCCGGTCTGCCAAATTCCTTAAATGTGCCTTGATTACTTCGTTTTCGGGTCGGCTAATATTGGGATCCGTTTTAATCAATTCGAATGCGTCATCACGTGCTTGGAACAGCAATTCTCGGTCGTACTCGAGGTCACCGACTCTTATGTCTGGCAGGCCATGTTGTCTCTTGCCAAGAACTTCTCCAGGCCCCCGAAGTCTGATATCCTTCTGGGCAAGTGCAAAACCGTCGTTGTTGCGCTCGAAGAATTTTATGCGTTCATACGTCTCGGGCTGTACATAGCGATTTAAGACAAGAAAGCAGTAAGATTCCTGTGCGCCCCTGCCGATACGGCCTCTCAATTGATGCAATTGGGCAAGGCCGAAACGTTCAGGGTGTTCGATAAGCATGATCGTCGCATTGGGTATATCGACACCAACTTCGACGACGGTGGTGGCAACGAGGATCTCGATCTTGCCGAGTCGATATTCGTTCATGATATGCATTCTCTCCTTGGTATTGAGTCGGCCATGAATCACACCCACTGAGAAATTTGGGAAAGCGTCTGTTATCTCTTTAGTAACTTCCTGTACAGATTTCAATTCCAGTTTTTCGGATTTCTCAATGATCGGACAAATGACAAAGGCTTGACGGCCTTGGGCCAGGATGTCTCTGATGAAACTAAATGTGGCCTTCTTATCTTTCTCTTTAACGATTTTTGTTATGACCTCGCCGCGTTTGGGTGGTTTTTCCTTGATTATTGAGATATCCAGATCACCATACAAGGTCAGGGCGAGGGTTCTTGGTATGGGTGTGGCCGATAAAACGAGAAAATCCGGATTCACTCCTTTATTCACGAGTGCCGCACGTTGCATTACTCCGAACCGGTGTTGCTCGTCGACGACCGCTAGTCCTAGGTTCTTGAAGGTGATGTCTTCTTCGATCAGGGCATGGGTGCCAAGTATTAACTTTGCCGTACCGGAAGCGATCATGTCGATTACTTCGGTGCGCTCCTTACCTTTTGTGCTACCGGTAAATAAATATGGTGTAACTCCTACGCTCTGTAGCATTTCATGGAGCACGATGTAATGCTGTTCGGCAAGTATCTCGGTAGGTGCCATGAGCACCGCTTGATAGCCGTTCTCTATTGCGACCAGTATTGCATAGAGAGCGACCACGGTTTTCCCTGAACCCACATCTCCTTGCAGCAGCCGATTCATGGGTTTGGGGCGGGCCATATCAGTAACGATTTTCTCTACCGCTTGTGTTTGCCCTTGTGTCAGTGTGAAGGGAAGTGATTCGCGAAATCTCTTGGTTAATTCTCCATTATCTCTAAATGCGATGCCTGCTTTGCACTGCAGCTTGGCCTTCCGCCTGGCTAGGATCAGTTCAAAAAAGAAAAATTCATCATAGACAAGACGTTTGCGCGCGGCATCTGCTTCTTCGAGACTCACGGGAAAATGTAAGGACTGGAGTGCTCTCTTCAGGGGGGCTAAATGGTTCTTCGCGATTACCGATTCGGGTAGGGTTTCGGCGACATCGCCCAGGCATTCGTCGAGGGCGATCCTTACTGCTCGGCGAATGTCCCATATGCTTAACCCCTCGGTAAGTGGATAAATAGGAAATACCGAACCCCGCTTCTTCTGTGATATTTCCTCCTCGCCGATCAATTCATACAAAGGATTGACGAATTGTTGACGACGGTAAAAACTGACCTTGCCGGATACCAGCAACCAATCACCCCTTTTGAATTTATTCTTCAAGTCCGGTCGGTTGAACCATTTCAGGACTACAGACCCAGTTTCGTCGCGTAGTACAACGTTGACGAGGCTCATGTGTTTTCTTGTCCGGCGTGCTTCGACCAGTTGTGCCTTACCAATGACGGTTGCCTGGTCATTTATTCTTATGTCCGCGATCTTGGATACTGTTGAATGGTCGACGTATCTTCGTGCGACCAGGTGAATTAGATCGTCCACCGTTGTGACGCCGACTTTTTCGAAGTATCGTGAACGTTTCGGCCCGATACCTTTGATATACTGAACCGGGCTATCGAGACGGAGAAATGTTTTCTTGGTCACTATGTTTTCGAAAGATGTTCAAGTTCCTTGTGAAAGGTGTCAGGTTTTAAGGCCTTACGCAGTGCCTCCTCTTTTGTTGTAATTCTTCTTTTTACCAATTTTGCCAGGCAGGCGTCAAATGCAATCATGCCTTGTTGTCGTTGAGTTTGTAGTATCGATCCGATCTGGTAAGTCTTGGCTTCACGGATCAAGTGTCTCACTGAAGGTGTCGCAATTAGTATTTCATATGCTGCAACTCTTCCCGTACCATCGGCACGCTTCAGAAGATTCTGTGATACTACACAGAGTAAATTCAATGAGAGTTGCATCCTGATCTGTCCCTGCTGATGAGGAGGGAAAACGTCGATCATACGGTCGATGGTTGATACGGAATCCGAAGTATGCAGGGTTGTGACCACAACGTGTCCAGTTTCCGCAGCCGTGACTGCGAGCGAAATTGTCTCAAGGTCTCTCATTTCACCGACGAGAATCACATCTGGGTCTTGACGTAAAACAAATTTAAGAGCATTGGCAAAGGAGTGCGTATCGCGCCCAACCTCACGCTGGGTGACCAACGCCATTTTGTTCTCTTGAATGAATTCTATGGGGTCTTCAACGGTGACAATGTGGCATTTGTCATTTTCGTTGCGGTGGTTGATCAGTGCAGCCTGAGTGGTCGACTTACCACAGCCAGAAGGTCCAGTGACGATAATCAGACCACGCGGTCGCAGCATGATACTTTTTAGAATTGCTGGGAATCTTAAATCGTCGAGCGTAGGCACGTGTGCGGGGATCGATCTGAGCACCATGCCCGACGCGCCCTGTTGGCGAAACACGTTAACACGAAAACGGGCGACACTAGGTTCTTCGTATGACAGGTCGATTTCTTTAAGCGATTGGAATTCGTCGAGTTGACCTTTGGTGAGTATTGCCGAGATGCCCGATTCGATGTCCGCGGCGGTCATGGGCGTTGAATCCAATGTTACAAGGTCACCATTTATGCGCACGGTTGCGGGCGTGCCTACCTTAAGGATAAGATCAGAAGCACCTTTATCAATCTGCGTTCTCATCAATTCATGGATTCTTGCCATGCTACATTATCCTTTCGAATTCCTCGGGATGAGAGGAATGAGCAACTGCTTCCTCGAAATCGATTAATCCCTTGCGAAACATATTTTTCAAGCATTGATCCATCGTGATCATACCCATGCGTGAACCGGTCTGAATCGCGGTGAAAATCTGGTGTGTCTTGGCTTCGCGGATGGCGCTTCTGATTGCCGGTGTGCAAATCATGACCTCGAACGCGGGGATTCGGCCGGCATCGTTTTTTCTGCGCAGTAGTGTTTCGGTAATAACCGCCTGTAAGGTCATCGAGAGCTGCAGGCGAATCTGTGATTGATGGGAAGGTGGGAAGACGTCGATGATCCTGTCGACTGTCTGTACTGCATCTATGGTATGTAATGTTGAGAAAACGAGATGCCCAGTTTCCGCGGCGGTGATGGTTTCGGCTACGGTCTCGAGATCACGCATCTCGCCGACAAGAATGATGTCAGGGTTCTGTCTGATAACTCTACGCAGGGCCTCACTGTAAGAATTCGTGTCGATGCCTACCTCTCGCTGCTCGATGATTGAGTTTTTATCGCGGTGTAAGAATTCTATGGGGTCTTCGACGGTTATCACATGCTTTCTCGTATTTTGGTTGATGTGTTCAAGGATTGCTGCCAAGGTTGTTGATTTGCCGCTTCCGGTCGGACCGGTCACTAGTACTAAACCCCGAGGTAATTCTGCGATTTTCTTAAAAACATCGGGGAGATTTAATTCGTCAATTGTCTTAATCTTGAGCGGTATAGTACGCATTACCGCGCCGATATGGTTCATTTCTTTGAAACAATTGACCCTAAATCGCGCGACCCCTGAGATTTCATAGGCCATATCAAATTCTAGATTTTCCTCGAACGCCTTTTTCTGGACCGGGCTCATCATGCCGAAGATGAGTGTCTCCAGGTCTCGATCATCGAGTTTCGTGTTTTCTGTTTTGACTAAGCTGCCAGCGATGCGATATATCGGCGGTTCACCGTACCGCAGGTGCAAGTCAGACCCTTCCTGCAAAACAAGCTGCTCCAGGAGGGCATCGAGGTCGACTCTTGGGTTCGTCATGCGCTCCGAATCCCCGATTTGCTTGAGTTGTCTCTCAAAATCGTAGAATTAAAGTATCCGTCCATATCGAAATTTCCTTTAGTTATATAGCTGCTTCGTTCCATATTCAACTTGAGTTATTCAAGAATAATAGTCAATACTGCGTTATTTGTCAAGAAAAATATCCGGAATACAGGTTGTCCCTCGGTCAAATGAGACGGGGTGTTCGTAATGTTAATACGCCATTTTGGTCCGCGACACCGAGAGACATACGCCGATAGCCATGAAGCATGAGAGCAATGCGGAACCACCATAGCTAATGAATGGCAAGGGTACTCCTGTGACCGGTAGCAGACCCATGGTTACGCCGAGATTGACAAAGGTCTGGTATCCAATCCATGTCATCACACCGCTGACAAATATACCCGAGAATCGGTTCCTTGTTTCTTTTGCCAGCACGAGTAAGCGGTATGTCAGATATCCATAAATCGCGATGACGATGATGATTCCGATCAGACCGAATTCCTCACCCAGACACGAGAATATGAAATCTGTATGACGCTCGGGTAAGAATTCAAGTTTTTTCTGCGTGCCTGAGAGAAATCCTTTGCCGAAAAACCGCCCCGAGCCAATGGCGATTTTTGACTGGATGATCTGCCAAGACATTCCTTGGGGGTCTACCCAAGGCGAGAAGAATGAAACGATTCTCTTTTGCTGGTACACTTTGAGGGAATTCCAGACCAGGGGCATGATGAGTCCTACTAATGAATTGCTAACCAGCCCATATATTAGATCGGTAAGTTGCTTTCTGAAATACAACACAATAAGCAGAAGTACCATATAGATAGCCCAGACGTAGATTGAAAAACTCGCGGCCGCCGAAATTATGGGTGAGAAGAGAATGAGAATTTTGAGCCCGGACATTCCAGCCCAATAGCTCATAACGATCAATATCGGCAAGAAGATCTGCGCCGCACCTAGGTCTGGTTCGACAAAGATTAGTAACGCAGGTAAACCAGCAATGACAATCGGTGCAAGCATATCAGAGAAGCTCTGGAGTTTTTTCTTGGTCGCCAAATAATTCGCGAGCATGAGGACGGTGGCGAACTTCGCAAACTCGGATGGTTGTATGGAGAATTCACCCAGTCGAATCCATCGCTTCGGATACACATCGCTCTTGAGGAGAATGATGAAGATCAGAAAGATTGATGCAAGGTAGATGAGCGGTGTTAGATTAGCCCAGATGCGGGGTGAAATTCTGGAGAAGACCAGAGCAACGAAAACACTGAATACGAGCCAGACGATTTGCCGGGCCATTAGTGCCGAGCCTGCGGTCGAATATATCATCATGACGCCGAGTAGCGAAAGGGCGCCTACCGCCGTGATGATGCTGAGATCAATCTTCTTGAACACTGGTGCCTTGCTGGAGCACAGCCGCGATCTCGTGTTGCCTTTTTGAATTAAGATACGATTTGATGATTTTACCGGTAATCGGAGCGGCCACGCTTGCCCCGTGGCCGGCATTCTCAGCGATAAGGCACACAAGTATCACTGGGTCGGCTGCCGGTGCATAGCCAACAAAAAGCGAGTGGTCTTCACCGTGCGGATTCTGACTCGTCCCGGTCTTGCCGCACACCTCAACGTTGGGGACCCGAGCCAGCGTGCCAGTACCGCGGGCAACGACGCCGGCGAGTGCTTCTTTCACGATGTCTATTGCCTCACTAGATACGTCCTTGGTGGAGTATGTTGTGTCAGGTTTCTCTATGACATGTGGGATGGGTATTTTCCCCTTGTTGGCAAAAAGTGTGTAGGCACAAGCGAGCTGGAGTGGGGTTACGAGGAGGTCACCTTGACCGATGCTCAGATTGAATATGTGCCCGGTGGTCCAGTTGCTGCCATAGCGTGCCTCAAACCACTTACGGTCAGGAAGCAATCCTTGTTTCTCGTTGGGCAGGTCGATACCTGTTTTCTTGCCAAAACCTATTCTGCTTGCGCGGTCAAAGAGCGTATCGATGCCAATAAACCTACCCAGCTGATAGAAATAGATGTCGCAGGAATGGACGATTGCCCCGTGTAGATCCAGGCTCCCATGTTTTTTCCAACACTTGAAGATACGCCGGCCGAGTCGGTACTCACCCGCACACCAGTCAAATCGTTGTTTTTCATTTATGAGCTTTGAGTCGAGTGCAGCAAGGGCAACGAACGGCTTGAATGTTGAGCCACATGGATAGCAGCTCATGATGGCACGATTATACATTGGTGCATTCGGGTCTTTGTGTAGAATATCCCATTCAAGCTTCTGTATACCGTGGGTGAAGAGGTTTGGGTCGAAGCCCGGTTTCGAGTAGAGCACTAAGATTTCTCCGCTCTGAGGGTTGAGACATACACAAGCTGCCTTTTCGTAATCTTCAAGATAGACGGCCACCGATTCGCTTAGGGAGATGTCTACGGTTGTAAGAAGATCTTCACCCGCGGTCGGCGGGATGCTTCTCTTCTCGGTTATTTTGCCTACCTCCTTGCCGCGGGCATCTACCTCCACATATTCTACGCCCCGGATGCCTTTAAGCATACCTTCGTAATATTCTTCGAGTCCCATCTTGCCGATATAGTCACCGATGGAATACGTCTTGTCACTTTCTAACTCTCTATCCGTAATTTCACCAACATAGCCGATGAGGTGAAAGAGCAATTCTCCATAAGGATAATTTCTCAACGGCTCGACGCCTACTTCAACACCACTTAAGACATCAATGCGTTCTTCGATCAGTGACAGCTGCTCGTACGAGATGTCATGAGCGATTTTCACCGGGTTATAAGGATTTTTCTCGATTTTGCTTTTTTCGATGATCGTCGCGCCGTCTGTGTCGAGGATGCTCGACAGCCGTTCGAGGGTAGTTGAGTCGATTGCCGCTCTGACGACTGATACATAGAAACCAGGTCTTGTATTAGCGATTTCCACCCCGTTGCGATCGAAGATTCTACCGCGTGGTGCCGCGACATATTTCATCCGGATACGGTTCTTTTCAGATAAACGGGAGTATTTCTTGCCTTCAAATACTTGCAGTTTAATCGACCATATTATTATTACAGCTGCTAGCAGTACAACTACGTTACGGATGATTTTGAATTTTATTAACTTCTCATCCATACGCCGAAATTGATCTTATTTAGAACTAGAATGGTTGGAAAAAATGCGAGAATTGCATAGCCGATTTGTGTAAAGCTGATCGGCGAGGATAAGATGATGTTTGTTACAGCTAATTTGCTGAGAAAAAAAACGATAAAAGTGGTAAAAGTCGTTAGGGGATTCAGTACCAGATACTTCTTGAGATAGAGCAGCGATTGCGTGAAAACAATATAGATTAGTGTGTTGATTCCGAGTCGGATAGGGTAGTAGAGGTCAAACAGCAGCCCGGCGATGGAGGAGAAGACTAGTGCGAATCGTTCATCTTCGTGTATGATGATGAAGAAGACTATTGCTGTTACGATATCCACAAATGCACTGAACGGCAGCACAACATAGAGGGCAACGAAATACACCAAGTATCGTATCATGGCTGGTTGATCGTATGGGATTCGTGCTCGTTAAGTATCAAGTATAAGGAAACAAGGCGATTCACCTGTACCGCGGGCGTAACGTACACATGCTTGAAGAATAGGTCCTCTGATTCCGAAATTCTATGAACCGTGCCGATTAGTATGCCCTTTGGAAAAAACTCGCTCATGCCTGAGGTTTGTATGGAATCACCAACATTAATTCTGTCCGTGTGACGGATATAATCAAACATGAGGTTTTTTTGACTCTTGATGACCCCATGAATGCTTGTATTGATGTCGAGGGCACTGACCGAAAAACCGTTGTTTTCGATGGTTTCGACGATGCTGCTCGTCGGTCCAGCATGTCTGATTTTGCCAACAAAACCATCAACGGCTATTACCGGTTGATTCATGGCGACACCATTTTCAGCACCCTTATCGATGTATAAATAGCCATTTATGTTGAGGGGATCACGGCCGATGACCGAGGCCTTTAGCAATCTCAGGTCCTGGGATTGCATGTTAGTAGTATCAAGATTGAATCGGTCGCGCAGCTGGGCATTCTCCAACTTCAGTTGATTGACCAGGATTTCAAGTTTTTCGATTCGAACTTTGGAGATTGCCAAATATTCCAGTATGTTTGTCGTGATTTTTATGGGAACAAGCAGAAATGATGATAGCGTGCGTGACAAAACGACATTAGCATTTTTGTGCAGAAAGACCGGTACTGCGGATGCGATGAGCAAAAAAAGGAAGAGTATTATCTGCTGACGGCGCAACTATGCTCTCTTCATAGTGTATATTACTTTTTCGTACTTGTTCAGATCTTCAAGAATCTTTCCTGCCCCTATGACAACCACTTTGTTTGGCTCATCGGCAATCGTCACAGGCAGATTGGTTTCTTCCCTGACTAGGGTATCGACTCCTCTTAGTAATGAACCGCCACCCGCCATGTAGATGCCGTTGTTTACGATATCCGCGGCTAATTCTGGAGGCGTTTTCTCCAAGGTGAGGCGTATCGTTTCGGTAATCATTGACAAGGGTTCTTGTATTGCTTCTCTAACTTCGTGACTGGTGAGTTTAACCGTTTTAGGAATACCTGATACCAGATCTCTTCCCTTCACCTCGAGCGCTTTTTCTTCGACGGTTGGAAATGCATTACCAATGGCGATTTTTATGGTTTCTGCGGATTGTTCGCCGATGATTAGATTATAGTTTTTCTTGATATATTGAACGATGGCGTCATCCATTTCGTCACCGGCGATACGAATCGAGCTATTCGTTACGATCCCGGAAAGCGCAATAACGGCTATTTCCGTCGTACCGCCCCCAATATCTATTATCATGTTGCCAGTTGGTGAATGTACTGGTAAGCCAATGCCGATCGCCGCTGAGATGGGTTCTGGAACCAAGAAGACCTCGCGCGCACCAGCGGCTTCTGCAGAATCGCGGACCGCTCTTTTCTCAACCTCGGTGATGCCGGACGGTACGCAGATAAGCACGCGAGGCCGCATCAAGAGCCGTTTCTTTTGAACCTTCTCGATGAAGATTCGCAGTAATAGTTCAACCATTTCGAAGTCGGCAATGACACCGTCTTTCATCGGTCTTATTGCTTTTATTTCATTGGGTGTTCTGCCGAGCATCTGCTTTGCCTCGTCGCCGATGGCGAGACATCGCTTGGTCTTCGTGTCTATGGCGACGACGGTTGGTTCATCGAGCACTATCCCGCGGCTGTTGATATATATCAAAGTCGTACGTGTTCCGAGGTCGATTGCTATATCGCTCAAGAACTGGCTCTTAATACTTCGAAATAATGAAAATATGTTGAATGCCACTTATGTGCCTCCTTTGTTAGTAAAATGATATGTAGTTTTCTCTGAAAGTCAAGGCAAAAGTGGTAGGTAGATTGACAAAGCGTGTTTGATGTGTACAATGGAGAAGGAGGTTCAGCATGAAAGAGCAGAGAAAAAAGGGTGAGCGACGAAAAAAGGAGAGACGCAAACTCCTGACGGAAAAGCAATTTCGTAAGCTTATCGAGGAGGGTAAGGTATCTAAATATGACGAAAGAGTATGGAAAAAGAGGCGCAAGACAAAGAGGCGTAGGAAGCAGATGGGTGTATAGCGGATGATACGCATGTGCCTTGGGATATGCTCGGAATTGCGTGACAAAGACATTGACATGCTATCTTATATGGGTATAATACGCTGTTACTGTTCAGGTGTGTTGTTTTCAGCTCGGGGCAGTTTTATATTTCAAATATAAGGGTATATTGACAGCAAGGAGGAATGATGCGAAGGGAATTTTTGATCGAAAAAATCGCCGAGAAGATTGGCCCAGCGTATACTAAAACAGATATCGAAAAGTTGATTGATACGTTTTTGGATACGCTCTTTGAAATCTTGATACAAAACAAACGAGTCGAGTTGCGTAGGTTTGGAACTTTCGAGCTCCGAAAGAGGCCGGGCCGGAGTGCAAAGGCCCCCAAGAGTGGCAAGGTTTATACTCTTGCTGATCGATATGTACCATTCTTCCGTCCATCAAAGATATTCAAGAATATGGTTCAGGAAAGGACAAGGCCAGAGTAGTCCTGAAACGTAATAGATCCGGAATACAACAATCTGATATCAGATAGCTAACAGTTGATATCAACAAACCCCTGCAAGATGTCGGATTACTGATAGCTGATGATCGATACTGATATCTGTTATCCGTTGTCCGCTATCCGTTGATAGTTATCCGTTTAAGATCTTTTCGACTTCTTCCTTGTCAACATCCATGACATATGGAATTCCAGATATATTCGCAGCGTCTTTGGTCAGTGACGCGATGTCATCACGCGAGATATGTTTTAGGGCAAACTTACGATTGCCGGTCATTAGCTGTTTCAGGCCTTGGCCCATTCGTTCGACATATGTATAAACGCCAAGTGCTCCGGTTGGAACGCGGTCAAAATCCTTACCCAATTCTTTTTTCAACTTTGATGCGGTTACGAATATCTCTTCTTTCTTGTTGCCAAAGCGCTCAATAAATACTGGAATTTCGTCCTCATCGATCTTCTTGCCGATCGTTTTGCCGACCATAGCCGCACACAGAGGTCCGCGCGCCATACCGACAATCTTCGTGTACGGAGCACCCAGGGCGAGGGCCTTGAAGATTTGATCCTCGAAAGCGATACCACCAGCAAACGCGAGAGCTGGTACGTATTCACCCTTCTTTGCCAATTTATCTGTGTAGAAATAAGTCAAAGAATGAATCTCGACCGGTGGCATACCCCATTCATTCATCATGTGCCAGGGACTCATACCAGTCCCGCCACCTGCTCCGTCCACAGTCAACAAGTCGATCTTCGCTTTCGAAGAGTATTTTACGGCTCGCGCCAGGTCGGCCGGACGGTAGGCACCCGTTTTCAAGAATACATACTTGGCTCCGGCTTTACGCAATTCCTCAACTCGTTTCATGAATGATTCTTCTTCGACCATGCCGATGCGTGAGTGTCGTTCAAATTCGGTAAATGTTTTGTGCTCAAACGCAGTGATGACATCGGGATCAAGCGGGTCCGGTAATACTACATAACCACGTTTTCTCAATATCTGTGCTTTCTTTAGATCTTTTATCTTCACCTCACCACCGATATCCTTGGCGCCTTGCCCCCATTTCAACTCGACCGTTTCGACTCCGAGCTTTCGTATGGCAAATTCTTGCACACCGAGTCTCGTGTCTTCCACATTTGCCTGGACAATGATCATGCCATAGCCATCCCTTTGCCAGTCCTTGTAGAGTCGCACTCGGTTTTCAAGGTCGGGAGCCTTGAGTATTTTGTTATTCCTGATTTCACTCTTCATGTCCATGGCGACAACATTTTCGCCTATTGTCAACATGGCTCCGGATAAGGCAGTGCCGATTGCCAATCCTTGCCAGTTATTCTTGGCGACATTAGTCGACCCTAGACCTGGAACGACCATCGGGAACTTCAGCTTGATGCCGTTGCCTGCGCCGAATCTCTGCTCGATATTGACGTTCGGAAAGATTGCCTTATCTGGATCAGCCTCGATGCCGAAAGCACCAACCGCCGTGCCCATAATATTAAAATGAGAATAATCGACTGGATAGTTCTTCTCGGCGGCGGCGGTCAGTATGCCGAATGGTTGTGGGTATATTACCTCATGTCCGCGAATAGCAGATTTTCCAATTTCGCACATACCGATACACCCATCAACACACGTAACGCACATTCCGCTCAACGGAACAATAGAATCTTCGGTTCTGTTCTTTGTCAATGTTGCTGCTGAAGCATTCATTCTTGATAATGAAGGCATATTTTTCTCTCCTTTCGCTACTGATGACAGATAACTGATAACAGATGACTGCTTGGCATAGAGTGATCAGCCATTATCAAGTCTGTCAAATATTTCTGTTTCATGTTTTTCACGTACTGACTGAATCAGATTAAACAGCATACCACAGAGATCATTGTAGTCTTTGCTTAATCTGCGGTATGACTCTTTGTTTTCAAGCGATCCAGTTTCAAATAAATAATCTAAATGTTCAATTGTTTCTTGCGATGATGCATATGCGAGCGAGAGATAACGTAGATATTCGTTCTTATAGTGCCTCAAGGAAAAACCTTCAACGATGTTGCTGGAAACTGATTTAGACGACCCTCTTATTTGGCTTCCTTCTTCGTATAATTCGAATCGAGGGAGGCTTAAAGATATCTCATGAATTTCCAGTGCAAGCCTATGTGCTTGTTGATAGACCTTGAGGTTCCGGTATCCTGTTTGTTTCTGGTGTTTCATACAGTTATCCGTTATCTCTTATCTGACTTCTTCTGGTCCGGCCGTCCTTCGCATGTGCCGCAGTCACCCGTCGTAGCCATCCAGCATTGGTAATCTTCGTGGGCCTCGATACAGGTCGGTTCAAGAGAAAGACAGCCGCTGCACAAGTCGGTCATAGCATCTGGCCCCTGGCACCGCAGTTGGCATGCTGGACAAACATAGATGCATCCGCCACACAGGCGACACTCTTCGGACTTGATGTTAAAGGGAGTCTCGATCTTTTTCTTATTGCCGCGGTTTGTAAAACCTATCGCACCCCCTTGCATTTGTTCCTTGCACATTCGAACACAGCGGCCGCAGAGCACGCAGTCTTCATGACGCGCAGGGAAACGAACTGAGGTTACATGAAATTTGGACGCCAGGTCCTGAATCGTTTTTGATTGTGGACAGATTGAAACCAGTAATTCGATCATCATCTTGCGAGCATTGACTACGCGTTTTGTATTTGTGCGCACGATGAGCCCTTCTTCAACGGGATAGGTGCACGAGCTTACCAATTTGCTGTTCTCTCCTTTGTCTATTTCGACAAGACACAGACGGCAGCCACCGTAGGGTGATAATCCTTCGTAATAACAGAATGTTGGTATCTCAATACCGTAGAATTTGCAGGCTTCGAGAATGGTCGATCCTTCTTGAATCTGGACTTCGAGACCGTTCAGAATGAAGTTTATCATTTTTGCTCCTTTTCATCTTCATCTCTTACTTCTAGATCACATCTCAAGCATCTCTTTGCTTCTTTGATTGCTGCACTTTTTTTGAGCCCAAGGTCTACTTCATTGAAATTCTTCGCACGCTTGCGAGGGTCGAGTTTCCAGGTTACTTGCCGTGTACTTTCCAATGTTTCCTTTACCGTCAACTTGACTGGTTCGACGTAGATTGATGGTCTAGTCACTCTATACTCAAACTTGATTTCCTTATCGCTTAGATACTGGTCAATGGCTTTGGCCGCTTTTTTGCCGTCGGCCATTGCGTCAATAACCGAACTGGGACCGCGTATCGCATCACCGCCCGCAAAGACTCCCGGAATATTGGTTGCGAGTGTTTCTTCATTTACGACAAATGTATTCCAACCCGTTATTTCGAAATTGTGATCCTTCTTCAAGAAAGAAATATCGGGCTGCTCGCTGATAGCCGAGATCAGAGTATCCAACTCAAATACCGATTCGGATCCCTTAATTGGTATCGGACGACGCCGTCCGCTTTGGTCAACAGCCCCGAGTTCCATCCGTGTACACTTCACACCCGCAACGCGGCCGTCTTTCATGACGATTTCAGTGGGTGCGGTGAGGAATTGTATATTGATCCCTTCTTCAAGTGCGGCTTCTATCTCTTCCGCATATGCGGGCATTTCGTTCCTCGTTCTGCGATAGATGATTGTGACATCGTCTACTTGCGGGAGTCGGTTAGCGGCGCGAGCTGCATCGACAGCTGAATTACCGCCGCCGATTACACCAATCCTGGCGCCAATATTGGTTTTTTCGCTCAGACTTTGCTTGGTGAGAAATTCCATTGCCGGTACTACACCCGCTGTATCTTCGTTCGGTATTCCCAATTTTATGCTTTTGTGTGCACCGATCGCAATATACACGGCTTTGTAACCCTGTTTAAATAGCTGATCCAGTGTAAAATCGCGACCCAGTTTCTGATTAGTCATGACCTCCGCCCCGGCGCGGACTACCCGATCGATGTCCTCCTTTAATGCTTTTTTTGGAAGCCGATAAGCTGGAATGCCGACGGCAAGCATGCCTCCGGCAACCGGCAGTGCCTCAAAAACAGTCGAAGCATAGCCTCTGCATGCCAGATCATGCGCAGCCATTAGGCCGGACGGTCCAGACCCGATTATCGCGACCTTGGCACCAGACGGTTTACGCCTCTTGGATGTTCGTTTTCTAGTGCTACTGTGCTCAATGGCCGCGCGCTTCAGGGCTCGAATCGAAATTGGTTTGCCACCTTGCCCAGCACGGCACTTTGTTTCACATGGGTGATGGCAAACGCGAGCGCAGATATTGAGCAGTGGGTTGTCCTTCAGGATAATATCGTATGCCTTATCAAATTGTCCGTGAGCGATATACGCAATGTATTGAGGTGCTTCTGTGTCAATCGGACATGTATGCTGACACGGCGAGGAGATGATATGCTTGCACACAACTGCAGGACATCTCTTGTATTTTATGTGTGCCTGGTATTCGTCCCTGAAATATCTGAGAGTGCTGAGTACGGGATTGGCTGCGGTTTGCCCCAACCCGCACATTGAAGCATCTTTGGTCGCGACTGCGAGTTCCTCCAGTAATGGGATATCCTCAGGACGCCCTCTGCCTTTGGTAATCTTATCGAGTATCTCCCAAATTCGCTGCGTGCCTTCACGACACGACAGACACTTGCCGCAAGATTCGTCACGTAGAAAGTTCATGAAGTATTTCGCCACATCGACCATGCATGTGTCTTCGTCCATGACAATCATGCCGCCCGAACCCATCATCGAGCCTGCTTGTTTCAGACTTTCGTAGTCAATTGTAAGATCAAGGAGATTTTCGGGTATGCAACCGCCAGATGGACCCCCGGTCTGGACAGCCTTAATTTTCTTATTATTGGGTATTCCACCACCAATTTCGTAGATGATATCTTTCATGGTGATGCCCATCGGGACTTCCACGAGACCCGTATTGCTAATTTTGCCTACGAGGGAGAAGATTTTCGTACCCTTGCTACCTTCAGTACCGATCGCTGAATACCAATCGGCACCACGTAGAATAATGTGGGGTACGTTCGCCCACGTTTCAACGTTGTTTATGTTAGTCGGTTTTCTCCACAATCCTTGTTTTACAGGATATGGCGGACGTTGTTTTGGGATGCCAATCTTACCTTCTATGGCTGCGAGTAATGAGGTTTCTTCTCCGGATACGAATGCACCGGCGCCTCTTTTTACTTCAATCGAAAAATCAAAACCGGTGTGGAGCACATTCTTACCAAGTAGTCCATATTCCTCTGCCTGCTCTATTGCGATTTTGATTCTCCTCAAAGCGAGAGGGTATTCTGTACGTACATAAATGAAACCTTTTGCAGCCTCGATTGCCCGCGCTCCGATGATCATGCCTTCCAGAACCGCGTGGGGATCTGCTTCGAGTATGCTGCGATCCATGAAGGCACCGGGATCACCCTCGTCTGCGTTGCACACCACATACTTCGAATTTCCTGCAGTCTTATGGCACAGCTCCCATTTGAGCCCGGTTGGAAACCCTGCACCTCCGCGGCCTCTTAGGCCGGCATCTTTGACTTCTTTTATGATATCTTCAGGAGTCATGTCAGTTAATGCTTTTTCGAGTGCCCGGTAGCCATCAAAGGCAATATACTCGTCAATATTTTCCGGATCGATTCGCCCACGGTTTCTTAGTACGATCAGACGTTGATGTTTGAAAAATCCTATGTCCATCATTCTAGGTATTGGCGCAGCTTCGGTTGGCGGTACATACATCAGTTTCTTGACCGGCCTTCCCTTAATGAGGTGTTCTTCAACGAGAAGGGGGATGTCTTCCCGCTTCAGGCGTTGATAGAATATTCCGTCCGGTTGCACAACAACAATCGGCCCTCTTTCGCAAAAACCGTTGCATCCTGTGGAGATGATTGCCACTTCATTCTGCAATTTTCTTTTCGTGATTTCTTTCTCTAACGTTGTCTTGATTTCAAAAGAGCCTGCCGCCACACAGCCTGTCCCGGCACAGACGAGTAGATGCGTGCGATACTGTTTCAAACTAACCTCCTAGCTGTAAAAGGTTACGTTTAATGGTTAGGGTCACGAGGCCCGCTTCGGATGAAAAAGCAACGTTTCTTGGCGATACTGACATCACGGGATTCGTTGAAGGGCAACGGTCCAAGTGTGTAGACATCACCGTGAGACGTCTAACGATACTGGCTTCGTAGCCATTACCGTAACCGATCCTTTTCAGTGCGTCCTCTCACTGCCAATCGCAAGGGCGTACTCATTGACAATATCACCTTTGACAATATGCCTTTCCAGGATTTTTCTCATTTTCTCTGGCGTCAGGTCAACGTATTTAACTGGTGGTTTGCCGGTAATTTCCACTGTGGCCATAGGTTCTCGGCTGCAAAGTCCTGCGCAACCCGATGTCGTGACAATCACATCATCGAGTTTCTTCTTCCGGATATCCTTGAGTAGTCCTGTGAGCACATCACGCGCACCGGCAGCAATGCCGCATGTTCCCATATGCACGGTAACCTTTGCCCGTGCCTTGCCTTGGCGTAGGACTGCAGTCCTTCTGACCTTGTCACGTATTTTTTCCAAATCGCCAATCTTTAATTTCTTCACTTTTTGCTCCTTTCTGAATTGCCTGTAATCCCTCCTCAATTTGTTCTCTTAGAAACAGGATTATTTCAGGGTCGTTGATTGCCACTCCGTTAAGTCTCTTTTTGATTTCTTTGGTGCTAAAGATAAACTCTTGGTCGCCCTTACGGTGACGGTATTTGAAATCTGCTTTGGGGCTGCTACCCGCAATGCAGGTAGTAATCGTCTCGGCCATGTTTCCGAGAGGCTTTCGATCGATGTGATCATATACGAACCTCGCGGTGATTCTTGTGCCCTTACCTGGTTTCGATCTAACGTCGAGGCTGCCGGCGGCTTCTTTTGTAGCCTGAGCGAGCATTGAAAGCCCCAAACCAACTCTTCTCGTTCCTTTCGTTGTATAGAACGGATCAATCGACTTGGTGAGGGTCTCTTTGTCCATTCCTCTACCATCGTCATTGATCTTGATGAGTAGCAAATTCCCGACGATGTCCTCTTCGATCACAATCTCAATGTTCGTTGCCCCAGCAGCCACAGAATTTTCGATGATGTCCAATATGTGGAGCGAGAGGTCTTCCATGTCTAAGCCTCCAGCATCACGGAACGTCCTTGCTTAACTTTGAATGCTTTGCCTAGTTCTTCGATGGTCGGTGCAGCAATCCTGAAGCGAGCGATTACCTTGCCGATTTCGTCCAGACTGTGAGCATCAGATGACGATATCAGTGAGAACTTCTCTATTTGAGGCGCCATCTTGGCTGCCTCGGCATGGGTGATTGAAGAGGAAATCTCCAAGGCATCAAGTTCGAGACCCTCAGGTATGAATCCCAATTGACCGATGATACTGTAGGCTTCCCGGTCGATGTGAGAAGCAATGGCCAAGCCGTCCAACCGGTGAATCTCTTGAACGGTGTCGCTAATCGACAGATTTGTTGCGCCGATCAACAATCTGTGGTTGTAACCCTCGACTTCATCGAATTCATTGGCAATGATCTGCTCACCGAACAACTTTTCTTTGTTCTCGCCGGGTGCAAGGTTCTGATATACTAATTGCTGCATTATCAGAGCAGTATCGACGTCTTTAAATAATCCGATAACGTGAACTTCTTCCGAACTGGTGATTTCCATGCCAGCAAGCACGGTTAGACTCGTGTCTCGAGCCGCGTTCGCTGCGGCCCTTAGGTTTTCCGCTGAGTTATGGTCACATATTGCGATCATATCGAGTTTCTTGGCAAGCGCGGCCTTGACTACTCTCCTGGGGGACATTGTCAAATCCGCGCAGGGTGATAGACACGTATGAATGTGCAGATCCGCACGATAGCATCGCAACATCAACGCTTTCCGCTGATACCCATTTCATATAGTCTGCCTACCAATTCGAAAGCCGGTGAATCACTTGTCATTATTGGCAGGCCTTCGGATTCGGCCTTTTCTATAGTCTCCTTTTCTGGCATACGTCCATTGATCATCACGATCCCTGCGATTTCTTTTAACATTGCCACAGCTACGACATTCGGATGCACTTGCAAAGTTATCCAGACATCACCCTTCTTACTATTTGCCATCACATCACTCAGAAGGTCACTCGAGTAACCTCCGCATACTTCTTTGTCTAGTTGTTGCTCTCCACATGCTACTTGGAGATTAAGCGATTTGACTATCTCGGTAAGCTTCATCTTGCTTTTCTCCATTTTTTTTCACCTTGCGATTCATTTCTGCTAATGTATATGCAATCCTCTGGTTTTGCTTCACCACGCACGATATCTTCAGCCAGGGTCTGACAATCTGGAGCGCCGCATACCCCGCAATCGGTGCCGGGAAGCTTGCCAACCAGTTCCTCTTTCATTTTCAATTTTTCGATCGCTACGCCACGGTCTGCGTCAAGTGGTGGAAAGGACTTGGGCTCAACCGCCCAAGCAAATGAAAAGAAATTTTCTTTGTAGAGTTTCTGCACTAATTCGGTATTCACTCTTCTCTTTCCGCCAAAATGCCTTAGAAGTCTTAGGACATTACTCTTGGCGACAAATCTGTTCTCTACGGTAAGCGGACCACCAATACATCCATCTGGGCATACCAGACATTCGAGATACTCGATATTACGCAATCTCCCTGATTCCACATCTTCGAGAATGCGGATCGTATCCAGCAAACCAGACACCGAAACAGTGTTGGAGTATTTGAGTCCCCTGATTTCACCACCCTCAAAGGCCCAGCCAATTCCGACGCCGCTAATGCGTGTTTGTGTCTGCATCATCAACAGCCCGGCCTCTTGCTTCAGTTTCATCATTACTTTGTTGTATATTTCTCGTATGGAAATTGCGCCATCAAGATGCGATTTTGCCATACTTTCGGGATGATTAATCGACACCATCTTGGCCGAACACGGCGTGATGTGGATGATACCGATTTCTTCAGCCTTGAGCTCCTCCTGTTTTGCTGTCTCACTACGCAAATTCTTTGCTGCGATTTCGCGAGGCGGCTCGAGTGGCAAAATGTTGCCACAGAGACTTGGGAACAGCCTCTGCACAAGCCGCACAACAACCGGGCATATTGATGAGATTATGGGTCGGGGAGATCTGTTCTCGTCGAGGTACTCTTCAGTGGCGACGCTCATCATTTCGCAGACCAATGCCTCGTCATACACATGGTCAAAGCCGATTTCTTTGAGTACGGTCAGAATCTCAGAAGGCATTGATTGTTGGCCAAATTGAGTGTAAAGTACAGGCGAAGGTAACGCGATTTTGAATTTGAAGCGATTGAGATCAGAGAGGAGAGTCGTTAGTGGTATTATAGCGCTGTGGGGGCACGCCCTGAGACATTCGCCACAGTCAATGCATCTTTCGTAATTGATATGTGCCTTCTGTTCGCGGACGCGTATTGCCTTTGTTGGACACACCTTCATACAAGTGACGCAACCAATGCACTTTGCCTTATCAACTTTTATGGAGTGAAAGTATGTTTGTTCAGCCATTCTTTCCGTTCAGAAGAATCTTAATTTCCAAGCTTGTACCTTGCCCTACTTTTGAAGTTATTTGGAAAACATCAGAGTTCTTCTTTATATTAGGCAGACCCATTCCAGCACCAAATCCCATTTCTCTCATTTCTTCTGTTGCGGTCGAGAACCCGGGTTTCATTGCCAACTCAATATTCTCTATGCCTGGCCCTTTATCGTCGATTATCAGTAATATGTTGTCCTGATATACGTTTATTTTCATCGTGCCGTGTTGGGCATACATCACTACATTCATTTCTGCTTCATATGCAGCAATAGCGATGCGTCTTATTATATCACTATTGATACCAATCTCCCGCAGAGTGTTTCTTATCTTACACGACGATTCGCCAGCATTGACGAAGTCACCACCTTGTATTTCGAATTCTTGCTGGAACAAAACCCTATTTTTCATTCCTTTTCTCTTCATCTCCATATGTGGACGCACCACTTACGCCATTCGTATATAGTATACCGCATACTTCGTACATCTTCAATTTTGTTGTCAGGAGAGGAATGTTACATTGTTGAGCTAGTTCGATTGTCTCAGCCGATGGATTCTTGCCCCGCACGAAGACGATTGCTCCAATCCCCGCGATTTCACAAGTTCTCACAACTTGTTTGTTAGTAAGTCCGGTGATGAGCAAGGTGTTGCGATCTGAGAAGGGTTGGGAAAATGCAAGAACATCACTCATCAAATCTGATGCCTTGGCAAATTTTATATCAATGCTGTGCGCTTCTTGTTCTGAGACTAATTCTGCGTTCAGCAGTTCTCTAATTTGGGAAAGGATCATCTGCTACTTTTTTCTTTTTCGAGTTACCTTTCTTTTGTGTTTCTTTTTCTTATATTGATCGATTATTTGGTCAACCTTCTGGACAGTGGACTGTCCATAATACTTACCATCGACCACAACTATGGGTGCCAAAGCGCAAGCGCCCAAGCAGTTAACACTTTCCAACGTGAAGTTCTCATCTGCAGTTGTGCAACCGGGTTCGATTTTAAGCTTGTTCTTCACTCGATCCAGGACCGTTGGTGCACCTCGCACGTGGCATGCTGTGCCGAGGCACACGGTTACGACATGTTTGCCCCTGGGTGTGAGGCTAAAGGCTCGATAGAATGTCGCGACACTGTAGACATCGATCAGGGGAATGCACAATCTATTTGATATCAGTCTCAGTGCTTCAGGAGGGAGCCAATTGTATTTCTCTTGTACATCTTGTAGAACTGAAATTAACGATGATTTTTCATTGTGATATCTTTCAACTATTTTTGTCAGATCTTGCGCGTTGATTTTCATATGACTCCTTTCTCGTGGTCATTATTATACCTATTTTTCCGCGATAGTCAACATACAGATTGGTTGTTTTATGTTGCATTATGCATAAATTGGGTTTGGAAATCAAGCATATATGATTCAATAGGGCGTTCGCAGGCCAAAAAAAAGCCGGGTTCAATCGAACCCGGCCTCTCGGGATTAATAGAACAACTAGTTTCTACCTATTCTACCAAACATACGGACAGAATCTGCCACGCGCTGTACGGCCAATATATAGGCGGCATGACGCATATCGGTTCTGTGTTTGTCGGCGGCTCGTACAACATCCCAGAATGCTCTTTGCATCATCCGGTAACACCTTTCGTTGACCTCTTCTTCGCTCAGGAAATATTTCTGTAAATCCTGAATCCACTCTAGGTACGATACAGTAACGCCACCAGCATTAGCTAAGATGTCGGGGATTACAAAGATTCTTTTAGCGTTCAATATCTCATCTGCTTCATTGGTTGTTGGCCCATTGGCGCCTTCGCATATCACTCTTGCTTTGATCTTATCAGCATTCTTAGAATTTATCATGCCTTCGATTGCGCAGGGGAGAAGGATGTCACACTTCAGATTGATAAGTTCTTCATTCATGATGGAATCATGTTGCTTAAATCCAGATACGGTTTTTGCCCTTGCAACATAATTGTCCAGTTCAGGGATATTTATGCCGTTTCTGTTATATATGCCGCCATAAATGTCAGTTATCGCAACAATCTTACAGCCATAATTGTATAAGAGTTGGGCAATAGAGGCACCAACGTTGCCATAACCTATGATGGCAATTCGCTTGCCTTCGAGCGGGTATTCGAGGTGTTTGGACGCCTCGATCAATGCATAATACATACCAAGACCGGTAGCACCGCTTCTGCCCTTTGAACCCCCGCATTCTAATGGCTTGCCTGTCACTACCGCAGGCTCGAAATGTCCGACATATCTGCTGTATGCATCACATATCCATGCCATGGTTCGGGCATTGGTCCAGACGTCTGGCGCAGGGATATCTTTGTTCGGTCCAATTATATCCTTGATTGAATATGTGTATTCCTTGGTCAGTTTTTCCAGGTCGCTTTCGGTCATTTCGGGCGGATTGCAGATGACTGCACCCTTAGCACCACCTAAGGGTAAATCCAGCACTGCAGTCTTCCAAGTCATCCAGGCAGCGAGTGCTTTACATTCACTCAAGGAAGCATCCGGGCTGTATCTTATGCCGCCTTTACCCGGGCCTCGCGTGGTGCTGTGCTGAACCCGATAACCAGTATATGTCTCAACCTTGCCGTCGTCGCGTGTGATTGTCATGTGCACTGTGAGTTCTTTTTCCGGAAACTTCAAGCGATTGTAAATCCAGGGTTCGAGGTCGAGCGTGGATGCAGCTCTTTCATACTGCACTGTCGCCTCGATGAACGGATCGTATTTCTTCTGCCTAAGTTTTGCGTCATTTATTTTTACCATGAAAGCCTCCATCTGTCGCTATATAGTTGCATTATTCATGCCTGGAAGCTGTCATGAAATTTCAGTACTTATTTCTGTACCCTCAAGCATTATGCAATGTACCATAGCAAAATGCTATGACACAATTGGCAACGCTGGTTATGACTAGAAGAATTTTGTTGATGAACTACGCTGAGATTCCTACTTGAGTTTCTTTATTTTCCTGAAAAGTGACGTTGGATGTATGCCTAGTATTCGTGCAGCTTTGGACTTGTTGCCGCCCGTGTGTTTAAGTACTTGTTTGATATATTGTTTCTCCAAATCTTCGAGGCTCAGGAATTTCTCTTCTTCAAGACTTTCTCTAATGACTGGCGGTGGGCCTTGTTGCATCGTAATTTCGGTTGGCAGGTGATCGACGCTGATTTCTTCGGCGCTGTGTAGAGCCATTGTTCTTTCTATGATATTCCTCAATTCCCTGACGTTACCGGGCCAGTCGTACTCATGTAGAGCTTTGGCTGCATCTGCAGATATACCTTTGAATGAACGATGGAGTTCGGTATTGAAATTCTCAATGATATGAAGAGTAAGCGGTATGATATCATCTTTTCGTTCCCGGAGTGGTGGTATGGCAATTGGTACGACGTTCAATCGGTAAAATAGGTCTTCTCGGAAATTGCCCGCTTCTATTTCCCTTTTCAAATTTTTGTTTGTAGCCGCAATAATGCGAATATCTACGGCTATCTGGTTAGTCCCGCCGAGACGCTTGAATGATTGGTCCTCGAGTACCTTGAGAACTTTCGCCTGAAGCGGGAGTGGCATGTCAGCGATTTCATCGAGGAATACTGTACCGCGATCTGCTTTCTCCAATAATCCTATTTTCCGGCGTCGCGCGTCGGTAAACGCGCCGGCTTCGTGCCCAAATAGTTCACTTTCCATGAGGGTTTCGGGAATAGCAGCGCAGTTTATTTCTAGGAATGGTGCATCAGCCCGCGTGCTGTTATAATGTATGGCGCGTGCCAGGAGTTCTTTCCCCACGCCGCTTTCGCCAGTTATGAGAATCGTTGTTTTTTCTAATGGTGCGACCCGACGTGCGGTTTGCACCGCTTGTGTCATTTTCTTGCTCTCAGCAATGATTCGGTTGAAATAGTATTTTCCTTTCTCACTTTCCACCGTGTCTGATACACGCACGCGTAGAGACTGCAATTCGAGTGCCCGAGCGATACTGGCCTTCAATTCATTCAATTTGAAGGGTTTCATAAGGTAGTCGTACGCGCCCAGTTTCATTGCTTTAATGGCTTTTTCAATGATTTCGTAAGCAGTTATCATGATGACAACGGTATTTGAATCACATTCTTTTATTTGCTTCAGCACCTCAATGCCGTCGACACCCGGAAGCATCAAATCAACCAATGCAAGGTTGGGTCGGTGTTTCTTGAAAAACTCGATGCCGTTTTCACCTGAATCAGCTAGTAAAATCTCGTACCCTTCCTTCTCCAGTGCTTTCTTCAGGTTTGTAAGCGTCAGAACCTCATCATCAACAATAAGAACCGATGCAGCCATTATTCGATCACCTCGGATTTTCGTTTGCTGAGCTGTCTGATTGGCAGTCGAACTGTTACTCGGGTGCCCTCATTGATTATGCTATCAATAGATATCTGACCATTGTGGCTTTTAACGTAGCTGTAGCTGATGCTCAGCCCGAGTCCAGTTCCTTCGCCTTTCTTGGTGGTGAAGAATGGCTCAAAAACCCGCGTTAGATCTTCACTCGAGATACCTGAACCGGTATCGACAACATTGATTTCGACGTAGTCCTCAAACTTGACTTTCCGTGCGGTAACTGTTATTGTTCCCCCTTTTGCCGTGGCTTGTGCAGCATTGAGGAAGATGTTGACAAGAACCTGTCTTATTTGGTTGGCGTCCGCAGTGATTTGGGGTACTGAATCAGCAAGTTCTTTCTGGATTTTGATTTTTTTGAATAATGGTTGATGATCGAGAAACGATATTGTCTCAGAGATGAGCTTGTTAATACTGATTTTACTGAACGTCGGGGGTGACGGGCGGGCGAAGTTTAAGAGCCCTCTAACTGTTTCCGAAATTCGGTAGGCGCTATCAAGCACTTGCTTTGCTTGTGTCTTCTTCTCGAATTCTGTTTCATCTTCCAGAAGCAGTTCAATATATGATGTTATGCCAAGGAGTGGGTTGTTGATTTCGTGGGCGGCACCTAGTGCGAGTTGACTCAAAGCCGAGAGTTTCTCGTAATCAGCCATTTGAGCACGCAACTTCTCTTCACTAGTTATATCGGTGATTAGTAGCGTTACACCGGATACGCTGTCTTCCCTTATCATAGGAAAACCTGATATTCGCAGCGCCACTTCATTTTCATTCCCGGTTAATGAAATTCTTTTGATGATAAAAGGTTCACGGCTCGTGAATACGGTATTGATTTCATTCTTGATCAGTATGTTTTCTAACATTGGTAACGAATCATAGAGAAGTGTTGCTATCGCGATATCAGGTGCGCTAAAAAGCTCCTTTACAACATCATTATAGTATGTTATCTTCATATTATTATCGACAGCTATGACGCCACTGGAGATACTGTTGATTATGTTCTTTATGTATTCTTCTGAGGTGCTTAGTTGTTTGCTTAAAGACTGGCAGTCCCGCAGGCGCTTACGGAGTTCTATATTGATGGTGTCTATCGTATCTTTCTTATTCCTTGCGTCTTCCAGTGCAGATTTGAGAGCACTCGTGAGATTCTTCAGCGAATTAGTGATTTGACGGGAAAAGAAAACCGAAGAAAAAATCAGGAAGCCGCCGAATAATAGGAAAATGTATAGCATCACCGTTCTCAAACGTGCAACCGGAGCTAGTGCCTCACGTACATCCATTTCAG
The DNA here is from genome assembly GCA_001303785.1 of Caldifarciminota bacterium SM23_42. GTDB lineage: Bacteria > Hydrothermota > Tepidihabitantia > SM23-42 > SM23-42 > SM23-42. Next base: position 97,760 of record LJUJ01000004.1, read on the forward strand.
AAATTAAGTATCCGTGGAATTCGCTGAATTTCTGATATGCACAGATAACTTTTTCTCCACGGTAGTCTAGATGGATTTTGATGCCTCCTTCACCTGTATGCGGATTAATATCACCTTTGTAGTGACCGTATTCATCTAATACCTTACCGCCTAGTTTAGATGAGGATAGGAAAATTCCTTTATCGTCAACAAGAAAAATTTCGCTCGTCTTGCCGATGCGCAGGTCGAGTATGAGATCATAGAAAGTCTTCAGTGAAATCGAGGCGAAGATTACACCGATGATTTTGTTTTTTTGATTGAAGAGGGGTGAAGAAATGATCATCGCTGTTGTGTCGAGCAGGTCAGCATGAAATATCCCGCTGTTGTAGAAGTCTCCCCGCAGCGATTTCTGAAAATATGTACGTTCCTTGATATTGCCGGTTAATCCATCAGTTGAATAGACAATTGCACCACCTCGGTCAGCGATTGCTATTAGGTCAAACCAAGGTTTCTCTCTTATGAAGCGTCTGTAGAACGGAGCGCTTGATTTCACGGCACTGAGGTCCTTTATTTCGACATTCGCAATGGACAGGAGGTCTCTTCTTCTCTCTTCGAGGAACGACTTTATAGTCCTGACGTTCACATCCACGCTATAGCTAAGGTTTTGCTTCACCTGATATTCAAGATGTCTAGAAGTCTCGAAGTTGACAATATACGAAAAAATGATAAAGGGAAGGAGAAAAAGTCCGAGGGTGATCATCGTGTTCCTTAATCGAAGCCCTTTGTAGTAGTCGGGGGAGATTTCATTGCCACACGTGATACAATGCGTTGCGCTCTTTTGGTTTACCCCTCCACATTTCTCGCAGATGACTAGTTTTGTGATCTCCTTGGCCATATTGTATCTATCCTTCCATGTATTGTAGGTAAAAAGGTTTTCCTTGTCAATATTGTGGCTAACGCGATGATGTTGTAAGACAGTCGGGACTGAACAAGCAATCCAAAAAGACCGAGTTGAGTAGACAGATAGTGTGTTTAGTATCTAAAATAGAGGTCTTGTCGGCGGTCTACAAATAGGTCATTGTGTGCATTCATTTTCTTGTCCAAAGCAGTAGCAGGATTGAGTTCGACGACTTTGACACAGGGTTCTTCACTGACGCGCTCTAGAATCTTGCCATTAGGTGCCACGACTTGACTCATGCCTATGAAATGATAGTTCTTGCCATCCCGTGTCTCATCACCGGCGCGGTCGGCAGTGACAATGAATAAACGGTTTTCGACGGCCCGGGTCACCATGGCATCTGGACAGTAGGGTGTAACGAGATTCGCAGCCTGGAGTACGACCTGCGCGCCCTTTAGGGCAAGTGTTCTCATTGCTTCCGGATATATCCAATCCCAGCATATCATCATACCGAACTTGACATGCTCATATTCGAAGACATTGAAACCAGTGTCGCCAGGCTGAAAAATGAATCTTTCTTCAAAAAACAGATGGGATTTGCGATAGCTGGCAATCAGCCCTGAGGGTGTAATAAAGGACATGGAATTGTAGTACAAATTATCTGATCGCTCGGCAAAACCGTAAGCGATTGCGCATTTTGTACTTTTGACTACATCATGTATGAAATGGTACGTGTCGCCCTGGACCGGTTCAGCAAGTTCGCCGAGCTCCTTTTTGTCGAGAAACGCGTAACCAGTATTGAACAATTCTGGAAGCAGCAAGACATCGGCGTTCACACTCTGTAACATATTCTCAACGGTCTTGAAGTTCGCCTTTTTATTACCAAATGATGGGTTGAATTGCACGAATCCGACTCTCATATTTGCCCTAAAAACCAAGGATTTCGTTGACTAGTAAGACTGTGATATTTGTCTGCCATGGTCGATATTGGATGATCGTGGTGACCCGACAAATCCGACCAGGTGCGTCGCAGTCAATGCATTTACCAGTTGTCGCACACGGTGTTTTGGCACCGACTCGCTTGGCGTTCATGACCGCCGCGATTTCCTTAGTGCGCAGTATTCCTTCATCAATATCGGTCACTATTTTGTTGTAGCCGGCGATGATTATCACGTTGTTGGGGCCGTAGATCATGTGTGAGACACGGTTACCGATACCATCGATGTTTATGATATCACCGTCTTTGGTTATAGCGTTGGCACTTGTCAGATAATACTCGGCAATCCCTTCTTCTTTTCTAGTTTCACGGTTTTTTTGCTTGGCGAGGCCTTCTTTCCAGTGATGTATTACTGTGTTACCCTTTTTTTCGAGTTTTTGTATTAGACCCAATTCGCGAATGGTTACCGAACCACCGACACCTACTGCTGTATTAGCAGGTATCATTTCTAGTAGAGCTTTCTTCGCTTCATCAGTTGTTGTGAAAAATGATGCAGCGAAATCTCGGTTCTTAAGTGCTTTTACCACATCCGATAGCATACTTTCTCGGTACCATTTCTTGTAATCATCGTAATCAGGTTTCATTCTTTGTACTCCTTCTTAGTTCATACCATGTTGCGTATGCGCTGCGCATATGTGGTATGGTTATCGAACCGCCAACCATGAGTCCGATGGTTAAAGCCTCGGCGAGTTCCTTGTCACTCACACCATTTTCATAGCAATTGATCAAATGGTAGTTAATACAATCTTCACAGCGCAGCACGAGCGAAGCAACCAGCCCCATTAATTCCTTAATCTTTGCAGGCAGAGCACCGTCTTTGTAGATTTGAGAATCAAGGTGGAATATCCTTTTTGCATTCTCCCCGCAATAGTTCGACATGTTTCTGTTTAGTAATTCACGTTCGTGAACGAACTCTTCAACTTTTTTTCTTATCATACATTGGCCTCCTCATTAGTTGCAGCAGAGTCTATTATAACAGCATTGAATGGCGTGTCAACCGAAACGGCGTATTATTAAGAAGGGTAGGTTTTGATAAAGATTCTGTGTCGTTCTGGTCCAGTCAACAAAAAAGGGTCGGCTTCCACCGACCCTTTTTTACAGCAGTCTCGTGATCTTTAGGCGAATTTGTCGGGTGAGATGTAATCGCCGTGTTTCTTCTGGGCCTCTAATAATCTCTTTCGTTGTTCCTCGAGAACGTCGAATAGTATCTTTGGGGTATCCTTTACCTTAGTCTGATAGACTTCCTTTATCCTGTCAATTTTCGCCAGGCTCTCGGGTACGCGCACCATGAATTGCTTCTTGTAATCTTCTTCGCTGTAATCCTTATCGAGCACTTCTTTGAACAACTTCTTGAGGTCTTCGTATTTGGGAATGCGTCCGGTTGGCGTATCGATAGCGCCAACATCATTGTGCGCTCTCAGTTCCATCCACTTGTACCATACTTTCTTATCCGTTTTTTCATTGAGGAAATTACCTTCTTTGTCCTTTAAGAAATAGTTCACCGAAAAGATGAGGGGTGTTTTCTCAAGATCTTTTGCAAAATCCAAGTTTTTCTGAATATACTCGCCAACCGGGATCGAGAGAAAATCGAGATTGGACATGAGATTAAATTTCCTGACGCCTGCCTTACCAAGCGTCGCCGCGGTTGTTTCCGATTCCAATGAAGCACCCTTGGTGATTATGCCATGAGTCCAGTCAAAGGATTCCTCAACCGGCACCCAGGTGTCTGAATCGCGGCCGCCATAAACCATGCCGCCAACAGCTACACCGTCCGGATCATGCAAAGCCTTGTCCAGATTCTCAAGATTCTCGAGCGATAGGGTGAACCGAGCATTGGGGTGAGATACGGTGATTTCGTTACCCTTCTCATCCTTCTTGCCCTTATGCCACTCGCCTGAATGATTATATCCCTTTGGTGGTATTTCGCCGTCCTTGCCTATCCAATGAGCACCTCTTTCCTGCGTAACAAGGACATTCGAAACGATCAATTCACCTGGCGTGTGAAGTGCTTTCCACTGTATAGGGTCATCTTTTGAGTTGATGCCCTGAATAATACCAAACATACCTTTTTCTACGTTGACCGCATGTACTTCGCCTTCTTTTTTCCTCAAATATGCAATGTCATCGCCGACAATTGTTTCGTTGTCAAGCATTGCAGTCGATGTTTTGCCGCAGAGTGATGGAAAGGCCCCAGTGAAGTAGGTTACTCTGTTCTTCGGACCGTGGACACCCATGACCAGCATGTGTTCGGTGAGCCATCCTTCCTTTGACCCGCGATTTATCGCCAGACGCATGGACAGCTTTTTCAACCCTATCGTATTGCCGCCATATTGCGTGTTGGAGCTGTAGACCGTGTTATTCTGGAGGTCGATGTAGATGCGTCGCTTGTCAAGATTCTTGCTTGTCTTGCGCTCGTCTAGTTCACCGGCCGAATGAACCATCTTGAAGAATTGTGCCTTTTGTCCCTGACGTATGAATTCCTCATAACCGCGCCGGTAGAGCAGATCTTCGCTGTGTGCGACATAGGCGGAATCTGTTAGCTGGATAACCGGTATCGAGAAAATTGAGTTTGTTGGTCCGAGGCAGAAGAAGCGTATGTATAATTCTTTGCCCTTCATGATGTCTTTCATGATCTCATGAATTTCCTTGAGACACTCATCACGGTCTCCGGTTCTTATGGTGGGTCCGAGGTCAACGCCTTTGGGTACCAGTATCACGGTGTGTTCCTTGTCGCGTGCCTGGTCATGGAAGTTGTCAAAGTGAATTGTGTGCCCTGGAGTCGCGAGTTTTGCCTCTTCGGCGTTTGTGATGGCTGCATCCCTGATGTACTTGACATCTTCTGGTGTGTCAGCACATACGAAAATCTTGGCCGGATTGCAGTGTTCGACATATTTTGCGATAAATGTATGGAGATCAGGGTTGTCTATCTTCGCCAGTTTATCGAAGCCTTCTTGCCCTAACCTTTGTTTGAGAAAATCGCTGGCTTTTGCATCCATCTTGATATCCTCCTTCAGAATTTAGTGTAGTTTTTCATAAAATTTCAATTAACTGCCGTTTGAATCAATGGTAATAAAGCGAATTTCTAGTATGGCAATTATATATATTTTTGGATTTATTGCAAGAGGATAATGTGGCGTAAGTTATAGAAAATTCCCGGCACAAACATCGTCAAGAGACTAACGATCCTTGGTTTCAACTATTTGTTGTTTTTTGTGCCTGTATAGAAGAACGAGGCTCGGCGCATCTTGATCCATTTTTCCTCATCGATACCGACAAGATTACCGCATTTGCACATCACCTTGTTGCCCTCGCGGAGGCTGTAATCTCTTTTTATTCGGTTCTTCCAGCAGTGGAGTACTCGCCCCTTGCCGAGCTTAAGATACCGAAGTACCTTACGCTGGCACTTGGCGCACTTTATCGTGAGCACACTTATCTAAGGAATCGCGATTCTTGCCCGTAATTGCTATTGAATCAGAATTATCTTCTTGATTGGCTCGGCCGAGGATTGGGATCGTAGGAAATAAACGCCAGATCCTAGGTCACCCAAGTTGACGCTTTCCGTTTTCTTGTTCAACAATAATGTTTTTACGCAACGGCCAGTGGCGTCGTATATTCGAAACTCTGTGGGCGATTTCTCGATGGTTATTCTTATGACATCCCTAATGGGATTGGGTTGGATGCTTATTGTCGATGGGGATGTTATATAGAACTCGCTCAGGCCCGTATATTGACCAACATAGATGGTACCGACTGCACCGGAGTCACCATTAGTTCCCATAGAAGTGTCGGCGATGCCGCCTAGTCCTTTCTGCGTTGAGAGAACAAGGCCTGTAGTATCGAGTAGCGAGGCATAGAGGATCTTGATACGGCCGCCGCCGGCACCACCACCACCACCAAAGCCCATCGTGTTTCCACCGTTCGCGCCATTTGCGCTCATTGAACAATCAAGGATGTCAACCGTATCTGCCCATATCAATATGCCACCGCCGGCACCACCACCACCTGCCTCAACTGAGCCATCATAGCCAACCTGCCCATCTACCGTGATACCAGAGGAATCTAGTTCAACGAGAGCACCGCGCAATGAGACTGCGGAGCCACCGTTGCCCCCTGCGCCGTCGACTGCGCTCAATCGCCCTGCGCCGCCGCCCGAGCCCATCTCGATGATTGTGTCCGAAGGATCACCATACGCAGTTCCGCCGTAGCCACCATAATAATCTCCGCCATCGCCACCATTACCTCCGTAAGCGCCGCCACCCCCGCCTCCGCCGCTGACTCCTCCGGCACCGCCGCCGCCGGGTCCATATCCCCAGGGATGGCTGTTCATATAGGCACCCCTGTATCCTCGCTCAGAACCATTTACGGATGAGGAATCAGTGATGACGATTAACGGTGCATGCAGTACGAGCCAACCGGTTGAATCAGGGGCTCCGGTTTCCGCGCGCACGAAGAGTGCTCCATGGTTTTTCAGATGCACCTTACACAGATATTGATGATTGCCGCATATTGTGAGCGTGTCATTTTCAACAAGCAGGCTATCGCTGTCTTCATATATATAGCCCAGAATTATTGTGATGCACAAGAACAGTGTCATTTTGCCCTCGCAATCATATTTTACCGCTGCGCCTCGTTTTGTCAATACCCTATGTTGACAATAATAGGTAATTAATTATAATTTGTGCATGCTTAAAGAGCTCAGTGAATTGACAGGCGTGAGCGGCGATGAAGGTAATGTTAGGGCATTCATAAGAGGCAAGATAGAGAAGCACGTCGATGAAATAGTCGAGGACCCTTATGGCAATCTAATCGCGCGCAAGGGCAGGAAACACAAACCGAGAATAATGCTCGCCGCGCACATGGATGAAGTCGGCCTGATGATAACTGGCATTGATAAGGATGGGCTTCTCAAGTTTCATGCACACGGTATCATGGCCGGCGTCCTACTTGCCAAGAGAGTCTTAATAGGCAAGGATCGCATATGTGGCGTGATTGGAAACAAACCAGTGCATCTAGTGAAGAAAGAAGAGATGCAGAGACTACCTGATGCGCGAAGTCTTTTCATTGATATCGGTGCTTCTTCGAAGGATGCGGCGAGTAAACTTGTTCAGATTGGCGACCATGCAACGTTTGACACAGAATTTTCAGAGAATGGAGATATCATACTGGGTAAGGCATTTGATAACCGCATCGGTTGTTACATATTGCTCCAGTTGATTCTCAAATCCGATCTGCCATTGTATTACGCGTTCACGGTACAGGAAGAGGTTGGTCTGAGAGGCGCCAAGATTGCGGCCTATCGGGTAAAACCTGACATAGCATTTGCCGTTGATACAACCTCTTCGGGCGAGTGGCCGGGAGAAGACGACACGCCACAGTATCCAGTAATTGGCAAGGGGCCAACCATAACCATTGCCGACCGTTCGGTGATTTGTGACGCGGCGCTAGTTAGCTTACTGAGGGAAACGGCTGAACAGCAGAATATTCCTTACCAGATCAAGAAGCCAATGGTGGGTGGTACTGATGCCGGCACCATGCATCTGTCCCATGAGGGCGTGAGGACGGCGGTAATAGCCGTGCCGGCGCGCTATATCCATTCACCCCTTTCATTTGCTTCGAAAAAGGACATCGCCGCGGCAGGTAAATTGATCGACTCTTGCATTCAAAAAATCATTAGAAAGGAAAAAACATGGGTTTGATTGAAGAACTCTGTGATGCCTATGGTCCAGCTGGGCGCGAGCACCGTGTACGCAAGCTGATTGAAAAGGAGATAAAAAAATATTGTCTGAAAATCCATACGGACCGGCTCGGCAACCTGATTGCGTACCGTCCTGGGCAGGCTGCCAGTAAAGGCGATAAGATAATGCTCTGCGCACACATGGACGAAATAGGTTTAATCGTTACCTATATTGACAAAAATGGATTTTTGAGATTCACAAACGTGGGTGGTATTTTCCCGACGCGGATTCTTCATCAAAGAGTTGTTTTTGAAAACGGAACCGTCGGCGTAATCGGTATTGAGCCTGACAAGGATCAAGCAAAACTGAAAGGAAAACCTAAACTGGATAAGATGTATATTGACATCGGGGTCTCTGACAGAAAGAGTGCTGAGAAATTGGTCCAGATCGGAGACATTGCATCCTTTCAGCAGCGTGCTACCCATATCAGTAGTACCCGGATATCCGCAAAAGCACTCGACGACCGAATTGGCTGCTATTGCTTGATCGAAGTCGCCAAGCGGGTAAAAAACATGAAAGATGATATCTACTTCGTATTCTCGGTGCAGGAAGAGGTGGGCTTGCGCGGTGCGCGTACCGGTGCTTTCGGTATTGCGCCGAAATTCGCCCTCGCCGTCGACGTGACGGACACCGGTGATACGCCTGAGGCACACAAGATGCAGGTTGCACTAGGCAAGGGGGTGGCGATAAAAGTGAAGGACAGTTGGTTTATCGCCAACCCTAAGGTAAAAGACAAACTAGTAAATCACGCCCGAGCCTTGGGTGTGTCGTATCAGTTGGAAATCTTGGAAATGGGCACTACCGACGCGGCAGTTATTCAGCTGGTAAAGGAAGGTGTGATGAGTGGCGTTTTATCAATACCCACTAGATATATCCACTCCACCAACGAGGTGTGTGATTTGAATGATGTTGAGGTCACGATAAAACTCCTGATGCGTGTCTGTGAAAAAGGATTGAGTTGAGGTCATGAAAAAAGGTTACTCGATTCTGATCACACCTGACGATTCGACCAACTCGAGACACTATTTCTTTGGGAAAAAGAGCATTTTTCTCCTTTCCGTGATAATCATTTCAGTAGTGGTTATTGCGATTATCGCAGCTTTTAGCTACACGAGCGTTTACGTGAAGGCGATGGAGGTGGAAGTGCTGAGAAGGCGTAATGCTCAACTTGAGAAGGAGTTTGCCAAGGTTGAAGAGATTCGCGAGGCGCTGCAAATTGCCGAGGCGAACAATAGAAAGATAAAGGTCATGTTGGGTATTGAGAAAACGCCTGAGCCTGTCGAGCCCAGTATAACCGAGATAAGTCCAAACTATTCGGAGATTCAAGTGCTCACGGGATTGCAGGAGAACATTCCATCACTGCTGCCCACCATGGGGCAAGTATCCAGAGATTTCGGTCCAGGACATTACGGTATCGATATTGCTGCGCCACAATTCTCCCCAGTCATCGCCGCTGCCTCGGGTATCGTCAACGGTACTGGTTGGGATTCGTTGTACGGAAATTATGTTGTGGTTGAGCACAACCAGAACTACTCAACATTCTATGGACACTTGAATTCGATTGCGGTACTCGATGGTGGTAGAGTGAATGGCGGACAGGTCATTGGTACCGTTGGTTCCACTGGGAAATCCACCTCGCCGCATCTCCATTATGAGGTGCGATTCCGCAATGAACCAGTGGACCCGGTGGGTTATCTCCCATTTTTTGTGAAGCTATAAGGAGCGTTTATGAGGATACTGATTACTGGCATATCTGGTTTCGCTGGAAGCCATCTTGCAGACTACTTTTTGAACGAGGAAAAACACGAAGTCTTTGGCACGATAAAATGGCGGTCCAATCGGGAAAACATCTGTCACATCGAACATAGGCTTGAACTTCTTGAATGTGATATCAAAGACGCATTTGCCATGAAAACCACTCTTGCGGAGTCCAAACCTGATCAAATCTTTCATCTTGCGGCACAGAGCTATGTCCCATTTTCTTGGCGTACACCCCAGGAAACAATACAGACCAATATCATCGGCGAAGTGAATCTTTTTGAAGCAGTACGTGAGTTGAAGTTGGATCCAATGATACACATTGCTGGTTCTAGTGAAGAGTATGGTTTGGTAAATCCTGATGAGTTGCCCATAACCGAAGGCAATCCGTTACGTCCCTTGAGTCCCTACGCTGTGAGTAAGGTCGCCCAGGATTTGCTTGGCTATCAGTATTTCAAGAGCTATGGCCTAAAAATTGTGCGGACTAGAGCGTTCAATCATACCGGACCGAGGCGGGGTGAGGTCTTTGTGACATCCAACTTTGCAAAACAGTTGATTGAGATCGAGCTTGGCAAGAGAAAACCGGTTCTGTACGTGGGGAACTTGGAGGCGGTGCGTGATTTCTCAGATGTCAGGGATGTTGTACGCGGCTACGCGCTCGCGCTCCAAAAGGGCACACCTGGTGAGGTGTACAATATCGCATCTGGTAAAGGAATTACGATCAAGGGTCTGCTCGACAAACTGATCGAACTCACCAAGGCGGATGTGAAAATCGAGAAAGACCCGGCGCGGCTACGTCCTTCAGATGTTGAATTGCTAACTGGTTCCCCAGAGAAATTCCAGAAGGCGACGGGCTGGAACCAAGAAATTCCTTTTGACCAGACCCTGAAAGATTTGATGGATTTTTGGCGTGGCATCATAAAATGAAGACGATTCTTGTGACTGGCAGTGAGGGCTTTGTCGGTTCTCATTTGATTAAGGCTCTTGATGAATCGTCTTACAATGTTGTAGCTACCTGCCTGCCCCAGCTGATACCGAAAAAGGGCCATTATGTTCCCGTGGATATACTAAACCTAGACCTGACCATTGACGTTTTTAAGCAACACGAGCCAGATGTCATCTTCCATCTTGCGGCATTGAGTTCTGTGGCGAAGTCTTTCCGCGACCGACCCGTGGCGTACAGCACAAATATCACTGGCACCGCAAACGTGTTGGCTGCGGCTAACTCCCTGAGCAAGAAGGTAGTATTCTACTTCGTTTCGACGTGCGAGGTCTATGGAGGCGGTGAGAATCTATCTGAAGATTCTCCCGTGGTACTTAAGAATCCATACGCGATAAGTAAATACGCGGCTGAATTGGTCTGCGCTGACTACCAGAGCGCCGGGCTAGATTGTGTCGTTCTTAGACCCTTCACGCACACCGGCCCCGGTCAAGCCGAAACATTTGTGCTGCCAACGATTGCGAAGCAGGTCAGTGAGATTGAGAAAGGCAAGCGAGCACCCTTGATCGAGTTGGGTAACATCGAGGTGAAGAGGGAGTTTTTAAACATTGGGGACATCGTATCGGCCTATGCACTAGCCCTTCAGAAGTGTGTTCCGGGCGAGACCTACAACATCTCAGTTGGTATGGGCTACACAATATCGGAGATGGTCGATATCTTTGCGAAGCTTTCAAAGAAGGGATTCGATCTGAGAATCAACCCTAAGAAGATCAGAAAAGTTGATATCCCTGTGTTGTTGGGTGATGGCAGTAAATTCAGCAAGCTCACTGGGTGGTCGCCCAAAGTTAACATTGAGAAGACCGTCGAGGACCTTCTCAATTATTGGCGGGCAAAAGTATAGTAAATTTCCCTATGGACATTCTGGTAGTTAATTGGCAGGATTGGAAAAATCCTTATTCCGGTGGGGCAGAGGTCTACCTATATGAAATCTTCTCACGGTTGATAAAAAGAGGACACAGGGTCATCCTTCTCTGTAGCAGAGCAGAAGGACAGAGCCGACATGACGTGATCGACGGTTTTGAGATATTCAGAATCGGCAGACGTTCAAATTTCAATATTTACGCACCAACTGCATTACGAGCTCTCTTACGCCATCGCAAGGTTGACGTCATTGTTGACGACCTCAACAAGATCCCCTTTTATTCCACCGTCTTCACACGTAAGAATGTTTTACCTACGTTGATGCATCTCTTTCGAGCGACAATATTTCGCGAGACGAACCCGCTTTTTGCGAGTTATGTGTTCCTTGCAGAAAGGCTCATTGGTATGTTATATCGACGGGCGAATTTCGTCGCGATCTCGAACAGCACGGCCCAGGACCTCAGGGAAATCGGCATCGAGCGTCAAATTCATGTAGTACACAGCGGCATTCCAAAACAGCCACGTGGCGCTCAGCGTGCGCGTGAAGATAACCTCGTGGCATATGTCGGCCGGGTTAAAACGTATAAATCTATTGATCATTTTGTGAGAGCCGTGGCGTTGGTGAACAAGCGAAGGAGTATCAGGGCTACAATCGTTGGCGACGGCGATGCGCTTGAGAATTTGAAGTCGTTGGCAACCAAGCTGGCAGTTGACATAGATTTTCCCGGGTTTGTATCAGAGGAAGAAAAATATCGCGTTTACAAAACAGCTCGGTTGATTGTACAGCCGTCGATAAAAGAGGGTTGGGGACTTACGGCAATCGAGGCGCAGTCTTGTGGCACACCGGTGGTTTGCGCGGATTCGCCCGGTTTGCGCGAAGTGATTGTTCACGACAAGACCGGATTTCTCTATCAATATGGCAATGTAGGTGCAATGGCCGACCGCATCGTTCAATTATTAGATGATCGACAGAAGTGGCGTAGATTCTCTGTGGCTGCTCAGAAATGGGCCAATCGTTTTTCTTGGGACCGTTCGGCTGCGAAGTTCGAAAGAGTCCTGGCAGCGGAGATTCGATCACCATATGTTAAGTAGCCGAATTGCCTTTTCGAATTTGCTATTTATCGCTTTGGTTCTTTTCTCAGGGATTTTTGCGGCTGAGGAGAGAGACTATGAACTTGCAATAGAGACATATCGGCGCGGCGATTATGTACTATCCAGCATGTATTTTGAGAACATTCTCGAGGATCAGGGATTACGCCAGCATTTTCCAGATGCGGTCTTTCACTTGACGAAAATACATGATGCCAGGGGCGATTTTGTCCATTTTGTTTCGTGGGCCACGAGATTCATGTCGGATTATCCATATGATACGCGCGCAAAGGATATCCTTGCGTTGTTTTTGAAGAGGCTTACCGAAAAAAAATCGTATTTGATTGCCGCGAACTACGTAGAGGAATTTGACTATTTAGTAATTGACTATTCAATCGTTGAACCGATTGGGCATGGTTTGATGGCGCAGGGGGAGATGGCGAAAGCTGACTATGTGTTTTCGCTCGGCCATCAAACAGACACAATCAAGATCCTGCGTGCAATGATGAAGAGCGATTACAGAGAGAGACAGAAGATATTCGAAACCCTTGAGGGTGCCTCGCGGAACCTCTACGTGGTCGAGAATGATCTTCTGTTGGGCGATACGGTTAGCGCTTTTGTCAATTTCCAGAACTTATCGGAAAGAGATTTGGATGCTGGAGGATTATATCGATATGCTAAGCTAGCGTTGCTTTTTCGACCGGACGATGTTTCGCGTTATACTGAGGATTTGCGAGCCAAACGTGGATATGCCACGAAGGCAAAAATCATTGATGCAATTGCTCGGCGTCGTCCCGAAGTGCAGCTAATACCCGAGGATGCTGAGGAGATTCGGCTCTATCAACAGCTATGCGGTTTGGATACTGTATCGAAGGAACCACCTGAAGACATCGCGCTCGATTCATTGCTCGCCGAAGCGGAAGATACGTTGGCACTAATGGCGGGGTTGCGGCAGCGTTACAAGAACAACTACCTGCTGGATTCCGTATATTGTCAGCAGTTGGTCAATCTTGGTAGTTACAATAAGGCGAGCGAGTCGATATCGTCGTACCTAAAGTATGCTAACACGCAAGGCTATGTGCGGAAGATACTTGGGTTTGAGCGCTACGTGGATCGAGCTTACCATGATGTGGCAAAACATATGATACTTTCCAACCAGCGCAGTCCTAGCATATTGTATCTGCTCGCTGAATGTTTCAGGCAATTAGGGTACAACAGTGGAGATTTGTACACAAAGGTCATGGACCTGACCGCTGATTCATTGCTGTATATGAAGGCACTGAATGGCTACGTGCTGGACCGATACGAGGCGGCGGCCTTTGATGAGATATGTTCGGTTGACGTTAGCGATCTGCAGGGTGATACCAGCACGATTCGTATGTATATACACAGCCTGGCCCGTTGTGGACAAAGAGAACGTGCCGATTCTCTTTTCCATCATTATTTTGACGAACCCGATTACATGTTGCTTAACCTTCATGGTGAACATTTAATAAACGAAAAAGAGTACGACAGGGCGAAGGTCTATTACGATTCGATGGTCCAGGAAATGGCCGACATCTTTGATGATCAGATATATTATAATTGGGCGTTGATTTCGTTTCTGAATGGTAAGATGGACGAGGCGCATGAGAGATTTAGATTCTACATCGCGAATTTTCAGAGGTCGTTGCATTACCACGATGCACTATTCAAGATTGCCACGCTGAGCTACCTTGCTGAGAATTACGATTCTGCGGCCCATTATTATGGGTTAGCAAGTGAGAAGGAAACGCTCACATCGGATGCACTCGATAATCAGCTTATAAGTTATAAGAAAGCCGGCAATTGGCCAATGGTGATCGAAACCGGTAGAAAATTGCTGGGGATTATCGACAAAGAAGGTGAAGCACGCGTTCGATTTGACATCGGATATGCCTTTTTGCGCGTCGGCAAAACCAAAGAAGCGGTCGAGAATCTGCTTGTTGCATCACGCATGAAATCTGATCCAGGATACTACTACTGGTTGGGCGAGGCGTATTTAGGAAGGGGTGATTTCACACGTGCACTTTATAGCTATCAGAAAATAATCGATTTGTATGCACGAGACGATATGTGGATGCCAACCGCACAATACAAGACGGGCATTGTGTTAGAACTCCTTGACGAAACCGGTGCCGCCCGAGACGTCTATCGTCAACTCATAAAGCAAAGAGGCATTAATGACCCGATTGCCATTGAAGCAAACATTCGATTGCAGCGCATCGAAGAGTGAGGTGAGATTGTACGGTATGAAAAGGGAGCGTGGTGTCATGCCATCTAGCACGCGTTGCTATGTTTTAATTGTCGTTGTAATGTCGTGTTTACTGATAATTGCCTGCTGCGGTTATTCAACGCGTTCCCTTCTGCCTAGCCATATGCAGAGAATCCACATTGCACTTTTCGAGAATAGGACTCTGAAGGCTGGTCTTGATGAATTGGCCACTAATACCGTGATCGAGGCGTTTCGCAGTGGTTCGAATTTACGCATCGTTGATGAGGGCAGCGCCGATCTCCTGTTGGAGGGTAGTGTGTCAGGTTACTCAAAAGATCCGCATACATATACGTCAAATCAAACCGTTCTCGAATACAAGATTACTGTCAGATATTCGGTGCGCTGTGTCGATAAGGTGCGCAATGAGGTATTTTGGGAAGGAGATGTATCGGACTGGGCGCTGTATGATATCGATGAGGACGAGGGTATAAGGAAGGCAGCCCAGAAGGCAGCAGACAGATTAGTGACCAACATTCTGACATACTGGTAAATGCGTTTCACTGGTTTTGCTAGAATCAATCTACCTCCCCATGAGGAAAAGGCATTTGATGATTTCCTGCTGGGTTGTGCGGAAGCGGAGCAACTATCGAGCGGCGATTCGGGTGAAGAAAACCGCAGTGGTATTGGTGAGCTAGAAAGCAATGCTCATGATGCGTATTTCCGTGGATTTTACCTGGATGGTTTGAAATATTATGCCCGCTCTTTGGCCTCAAATAGAGAAAAAGTGACTGCGTGGGTTGGAGAGGTCAGAATCTTGGTTGACGTCGGAAGGTTTGATGCTGCCGTGTATTGGGCGAACCGGGGTCTTGAGTCGTTCGGCGAGTCAAGGTTACTGGCTTCTTCCAAGGCATTTGCCCTGGCGTATGCAGGAGATACCGAAGCGGCCAAGAGACTAATCAATGTACCTGTAGAGAAAGATGAAACTCCCGTGCTTTGGTTGCTGCGTGGGGAAGTGTTCTTGAGAATAAGGATAAACCTACTTCAGAAGCTATTTGCGCCGCATAAGGGCATAGGCAGTTTGGGTGCCTTCTTCTGTTTTCTCAAGGCTCTTAGCTCTGACCCAGGAGATCCGTTCATGAACCAGCGCATCGGTCTTGCCTATCTGCTTGCAAATAAGACAAAGAGAGCATTTGAACACTTGAAAACATCTTTGAATGTAGTGCCTGACAACCCACTCACCCTTTATGGCTTTGCTGAGTGTCATAGGGCACAGCGTGATTACGAGCGTGCTCTGTACTATGTGAAAAAAGCATTAGCTGGGAATCCGCATCTGGACAGTGCCTTTGGGCTCTTACAGTGGTTACATGGTCCGATAAGGAAGATACTAGGTGGACTGCATAAGAAAATAAGAAAGGGATAACAATGAGAAGAAAATATGTCGGTATCGATGATTTGTATAAGATACAATTTTTGAGAGAAATCGCGCTGTCCCCTGATGGGGGAAAGGTTGCCTACACTGTAGAATGGATGGACAAGAAGAAGAACAAGTACTTTTCGAACCTTTACGTCGTTGCTGAGGATGGTAAGATTCGTCATTATATAAGGGGAAACAAAGATATAAAGAATCCGAAGTGGGCGCCTAATGGTAAATTAATATCATTCGTTTCAACCGAAAAGGAGAAGCAGAACCTGTGGGCCATCCCGGCAGATGGTGGCGAGGCCTACGTGGTCACTGACGCCAAAGGATTTTTCGGCGACTATTCGTGGACTCCGGACAGCAAATACGTAGTATGTGAGTTCACCGAGAAGAAAGATGACAAGGAAAGAATCCCCGAGAAAGATAAGCCACCACTTTATCGCCACATAAAGAACATGTGGTACAAATTAGATGGCCGAGGTTTTCTCCCTGAGGAAAAGCAGCATATCTGGAAGGTCAATGTCCGTTCCGGTAAGATGACACAGCTGACCTTTGGCAAGAACGGCGACAACTCCCCAAGTGTATCTCCAGATGGCAAATTTGTGGTTTTTTCGTCGAACCGAAGCGAGAATTTTGAGGAAAGGTTTACATATATCGATATCTACATTATCAACATCAAGAGTGGCAGGGAGAGAAAGATAAAGACCCCGGCTGGACCAAAGGGGTCACCGGCGTTTTCTCCAGACGGCAAGTACGTAGTATACTTAGGTAGGTTATATCCTGAACAATGGGTGGGGTGGCGCAACGTATACTTGTGGATGGTACCATCTAGAGGCGGCAAGGTTATTAATATGACAAAATCTTTTGACCGAACCTTTGAAGCTTTGACAATCGATGACTTGGGACACTACGCGCGCACTCGTCCGCTATTCTCTGCCGATGGTAAGCATATTTATAACATTACGGCAGATGGGGGAGACAAAAGTCTTTATCGGATTACCATCCAGAAGAGAAAGGTATCTAAGGTCTTGGGCACAAATGAAAGGATATACGCATTTGATCATGATGGTAGGAATACTTTTGCGCTGGCCATTAGCAATGCTTTAGACCCTGGTAATCTATTTTTATTCAAAGATGGGGTTCGTAAGCAACTCACCTATCTTAACAAGCATTACCTGAAGACATACCGTCTGGCTAGACCTGAGGAATTGAAGTGGAAGGGTTATGGACGCGATGAAATACAGGGTTGGTTGCTAAAGCCGCCCAACTTCAACCGTAGGAAGAAATATCCGTTGATCGTTCAAATTCATGGTGGACCACATGCCGCCTATGGTAACTCTCTTTTTCATGAATTCCAGTTTCTTGCGGCGAATGGCTACTTGGTTTTCTATTCAAATCCGCATGGCAGCGATGGCTACGGCGAGAAATTTGCCAGAGCATTGCACAACCAATGGGGTATCCCCGACACAAAAGACATCTTGAAAGGGATTTCATTGATCAGCAAACGCAGGTATGTAGATAGAAAGAGAATGGGAGTGATGGGCGGTAGTTATGGCGGGTTCATGACCAATTGGATCATTGGGCATACGGATATCTTCAAGGTTGCCGTGACCATGCGTAGCGTCGTGAATATGTTGTCTTTCTTTTCATCAGATTTTGGCTTTGGGTTACCCAAGGAGTTTACAGGCAATTGGTGGGAAAAAAGGAATTTTGAATTCTACTGGAACATGTCGCCCTTGAAATACGTAAAACGAATAAAGACTCCGTTGTTGATTATCCACAGCGAGCAAGACCATCGTTGCCCTGTTGATCAGGCTGAGGAACTCTATGTTGCGCTCAAACTTTTGAAACGTGACGTAGAGATGGTGCGTTTTCCAGGCGAGCCTCACGGTTTGTCACGACACGGTTCACCGCGTCGACGTGAGAAGAGGCTAGAATTCATATTAGATTTCGTGAACCGCTACTTGAAAAAATAGGACTCAAGACCGGCAGCAATGCAGTTGCTGATTATTCTGGGCATTGTCTTCGTTGCTTATGTAGTATGGAGATACTGGGCGCTTACCATGGGTGCCGCTTATGATCCAGCACCGATGGATAAGGTCTATAAGATGCTTACGATCGCCAACGTCGGAAGCAATGACATCGTTTACGATCTCGGTAGTGGCGATGGTCGTATCGTGATTACTGCGGCAAGGCAATTCGGCGCTCGTGCCGTGGGCATTGAAATCGATCCCCTTAGATTCTTGTTCGCGTGTTTCATGAAATCAATATCCGGACACTCGGGCAGGATACAGATCAAGTTTGGAAATATCTTCAAGAAGACCATTGCTGATGCGACGGTGGTGACGCTGTTTCTGTATGGGCCAACAAACAATCGTCTCAAGGAAAAATTCTCTCGTGAACTCAAACCAGGCACGCGTGTGGTATCGTACGTTTGGCGATTCGACGATTGGCAGTTGGTCGATTTTTTACCTGAAGATAGGATCTATCTGTACAAATTATGACAGTATCATGCTACTTCATTGACTTTGTTTTGGAATACTCTATAATTCCACGATGAAAGTCGACATCTCAGTGATTATCGTCAACTACAACGTGAAGGCGTTTCTCGAACAATGCCTCATCGCGATTGAACGCGCGCACAATGATATCAAGCTTGAGGTATTTGTGGTGGACAATGCGTCGGTCGATGGTAGCCAGGCGATGGTCAAGAAACGATTTCCTTACGTTCACCTGATTGAAAACCACAAGAACGTTGGTTTCTCGACTGCCAATAATCAAGCAATAAAAATCGCGCGTGGACAGTACATATTCATAATTAATCCTGACACGTTGATTCAGGAAGATACCCTTGTCACCCTGAAGAAATACCTTGATGCGAAACCTGAGGTTGGAGCTGTCGGCTGCAAACTTCTCAATCCAGACGGGTCTTTTCAAATTTCGAGCCGGCGGAGCTTTCCAACACCTTGGGTGGCATTCTCGAGAATCACGGGATTGAGTAGAATTTTCCCGAGAAGCCGCCTCTTTGGACAATATAATGTTACATATCTCGACCCGGATGTAGAGGCCGAAGTAGATGTTTTGTCTGGCTCCCTTATGATGTTGAGGAAGAATGCACTCGAGGAAGCTGGGTATTTTGATGAAGATTATTTCATGTACGGTGAAGATATTGATTTGTCTTACAAGATCAAGAAGGCGGGTTGGAAAATAATTTATACCCCGTCGACTAAAGCAATACACTATAAAGGTGAAAGCACCAAGAAAAGTGATTTTTCGGCAATTGCGACATTCTATTCCACGATGCTCATCTTCATACGTAAGCATTTTGGCGGACGTTATTCGTTAATACTAAGGTTGTTGTTGACGCTTGGTATCTACACTCGGGCCACGATTGCGTTTTTGTGGCAGACAGCAAAGAATCTGGCGCCTCCGATTATCGATTTTGGCTTTATATTGGCCAGTCTAGTAATTGCCATAAGGATTCGCTTTCCTCACTATCCGTTGGAGCGATTCCGGATCATTTTGCCGATCTATGCGCTGGTATGGTTGATCAGCATATATCTATTTCGTGCTTACCACAGAAAGGAGAGATATCATCTCAAACCGGTTTTGTGGGGTTCGATATTTGGACTCTTGGTTAATTCGACGTTTACTTACTTCTTCAAACAGTTTGCGTATTCCCGTATTGTGGTTATGATATCATTTTTGCTCATCGTTTTTTTCACGGCAACGTGGCGACTCGTATATCGATTTACCGGTTATGGAACGGCCAAGGGACCTCTTTCCCGGTTGCGCCGCGTGATAATAATCGGTGCGGGCAGAGAGGGTAAGAGAATCTTGAGCAAGCTGCAGGCAAGGCCAGATATGCACTACGAGGTCTGCGGTTTCGTTGATTTTGAAACAAAGAGTATCGGTAGGGAAATCGACGGGACCGAAGTCTTGGCGACCATTGATAACATCAAGGATGTCATAAGAGTGGAGAAGGTTGACGACGTCATCTTCTCGTCGGATCGCTTGACCAATGCTCAGATTCTCGAAACCATCATCCGTGCTCAGGGTAGTGGTGTTAATTTCCGCATTGTACCGCACGAAGTGGAATACATTGTTGCGAAGTCATCGGTCGACGACATTGATGCCGTGCCACTTCTGGATATAAATGGTTTTGCCGGCCCCATTGATTTGTTGGTCAAGCGTGTTTTTGATCTCATCGCCGCAACGTTGGTCATTGTTGTCAGTTCACCGTTGTTGCTCGCTAATTTCATTATCGGCGCGCGATTCAAGCAAAAGGAGATTCTTGGTGCCGGGGGTCAGCCGGTGACAGTTTTTGTGTTTAACGGTGGTTTGGGATTCATGAAAAATATTCCGCTCTATCTTTCGGTCTTTGCGGGCACGTTAAGCATTGTTGGCTCAGAGATAATCGTATTCAAGCCTGGTAAGTTCTACCCCACATACAAGCCGGGATTGACCGGCCTCGTGCAAGTGAAGGGGAACGAAAAAAGACAGCCGCTGACGCAACAAGAGAAAGATTACTACAACTTATACTACATAAAGAACCAGTCAATTATTACCGATCTACAGATTATCGCAAAATCAATTTTCTAATTCATTCCTAAAACACATCAAGGGGATCAACATCGATTTCTATGCTACATTTGGTGGGCTTGTAATTGGTCAGAAACCTTAATTTACGATGCGGATAATCTTTTCTAACTTTGATGATGATGAACACACGATAGTCCTTCCTTATTTTATAGTAGAATGATCGGTTCGGCCCGAAGATCTCTGCCTTGCCAAGTTCATTCAACATACGATATATCTTTTTCGCCTCACCCCAAACGTTCTCTTCATCCTCTCCCTTGAGTCGAATCAGAATCAGCCTGGTGAATGGAGGGAAATCAAGCTCTTTACGTACCTGCAGCTCTTGTTCATAAAATCGTGCGTAGTCCTGTAATTGTCCAAAAATCGTTGAATACTGCTCGGGATGATATGTCTGCACCAGGACTTTACCGGCTTTCTTACCCCGACCCGAACGTCCGGCGACCTGGGTGAGTACCTGAAATGTCCTTTCGCCGCTGCGGAAATCCGGCAGGTGCAGTATGATATCGGCGTTGACAATGCCCACGAGCGTGACGTCATGAAAATCGAAACCCTTGGTTACCAATTGTGTGCCGAGAAGGATTTTAGCCTTCCCTTGTTCGAATGTCTTCAAAATCGTCTGCAAACGACCCTTGCGCCGTACCGAATCTCGGTCAAGACGAACGACTAAAGATTCTTCTTTACTAGTGGTC
This sequence comes from Caldifarciminota bacterium SM23_42, assembly GCA_001303785.1. Taxonomy (GTDB): domain Bacteria; phylum Hydrothermota; class Tepidihabitantia; order SM23-42; family SM23-42; genus SM23-42. Next base: position 119,015 of record LJUJ01000004.1, read on the forward strand.
AGCTCTTTTTCGCGTAGAATCTTGTTCAGGAGTTCCTCGATACGTTGGGTACCGGCGCCGCGGTACAAAAGAGTGCCGCGTCCGCATTTCGGGCAGATGCTTCTTATACGTGCTTGGTGGGAACAAATGTGGCATGATAGGGAGGATTTTTCTTTTTTTTCTGATTTATGATAGACAAGTGGCAAATTGCAGAATGGACATTTTGCGGTGTAACCACAGTGCGGGCATATTAGACTCGGGGCGAAGCCCCGTCGATTCAAGAAGATTATGATTTGTTCATTATTCTTCAGGGTCGTTTCGATTTGAGCTTCCATCTTCGGAGAAATATATGGTTTGGTTTCTTGCCTTATGTCGATAATTTCAATCTCGGGCAGCGGCCGAGCGTCGATACGTTCCTTCAGGTCGAGTAATTCGTATTTGCCTATTTCGGTATTATGATACGATTCAATTTGTGGTGTAGCACTCCCCAAGACCGCAACGATGTTTTCAAGTTTGCTCCGCGTCACGGCGACGTCGCGCGCGTTATAGTGTGGCATGCGTGTATGTTCCTTGTACGACTGGTCATGTTCTTCATCGACAATGATTATCTTCAAATCCGGGATAGGAATGAATACCGTGGAGCGAGGTCCGATAACAACACTATACTTGCCTTCCTTGATGGCATACCAAAGCCGCCTTCGTTCCTTGTCGGTTAAGGTCGAGTGGATCGTAGCAACGTCGTCGTGAAAACGCTCTTCGAATCGCTCGAAAAGCAATGGTGTCATCGATATCTCGGGTACGAGAACCAGAGCACGTCCGTCAGTGCGTAGCACTTTCTCAACGCATCTAAGATAGACCTCGGTCTTGCCACTGCCAGTTATGCCGTACAACAAGAATGCTGCATAGCGATTGGCTTGCAGTGCTCCAGAAATTTTGCTGATGGCGATGCCCTGCTGATAATTCGGCTTCGGTGCTTTTGCCAGTAATGGTGCTCGTACCTGCCTCTCGACCATTTCATACTTCCTCAATATCTTTGAAGGCAGAGCAAGTCTCAGCACTTCGCCTAATGATGCCAAGTAATACTCGGCCATCCATTTGTATAGTCGCAGCAGGTTGTCGGGAATGAAGTTTTTCTCGACGAGCTCCTGTACTTTTTTTATACCTGCGACCTCTCTTTGAGAATTCTTGTTGATAACGATGCCATATTTCACCTTATTTCTGATTGGAACCATGATTAGATCACCGGACGCGAGGTTTTCCTCGGTGAAATAAGTTAAGAAATCGAATTTTGTCCTCGGGATTGCAACATCGACTTTCACTTCGCCATTATAACATCTTGTTTGTCCAGTGTCAATATAAGTGCAATCTTGGTAATTCCGCTTCTTGTTCTATCTTGATTCAACCACGTTAATCAAATATTTTACGCTTCTTAGAAAATTTGTTTGGTGGCCTTGACACCAGTATGTCACGGTATATAATTTTTCATGGAAGGGAAACATTACGGTATAATATTGTTGAACAAACTCCAACCACCAGGAATAAAGACCAAGACTTTGCGACGCAGGCGCTTGCTGAATGTTATTTCAAGAAACTTGGATAAGAAACTTGTTCTACTTTTTGCGGGAGCAGGATATGGGAAGACGACTCTTTTATCTCATATGTTGTCTGAACAGAAGTTACGCTTTGTATACTATCATCTAGAGAAAACAGACGCCGAACCAGCCGTTTTCTTTTCTTATCTCATCAATGGAATTCGCAGATTATTTCCGAATTTTGGCTACAAGTTTGAGGGTTTGCGGCATCTCTTCAATTATCCGGAGAAGTATTTGGGGATTATCGTGGGGACTTTCGTTAATGAAGCCTTGGAAACGGTGAAAGGTGATTTGTACCTAATTCTGGAAGACTATCACATACTGGCTCCGTCTGACTCGGTTGATAAGATACTAGATTATCTTTTCGACCACATGCCTTCGAATTTGCATTTCATAATCACCTCACGATCAAAGCCTGCGATTTCCCTTTCGCAGATGACTGCCCGTGATGAATTATTCGAATTGGGCACTAATCAGCTGAGGTTCACAAAAGAAGAAATTCGGAGACTCTTCAAGAAAACATATTCGATTTCACTCAAGGGTAAGGATCTTGATTGGGTCGAGAGATATTCGGAGGGTTGGCCCGTGAGTTTGCGATTGATGTTGCAATCCACAAATTATCTTGAAGGCATTCGGTCTTCAGATCATGTAAGGAAAGTGATAGGTAATTATTTACAATCTCAAGCGAGTCTTTTCAACTACTTCGCTCAGGAAATTTACTTCCAGGAACCAACACGAATACGTGATTTCCTTTTGGATTGTTCAGTATTTGAGTGGTTAAGTCCGAGTTTGTGTAATGCGGCCACCGGGCGCAGGAGTTCGGCCAGGTTGTTGTCAGATTTGACGAAACGAAATGCATTTATTGTTGAAATACCGGAAAATGGTTACCGATTTCACCATCTTTTCAGAGATTTCTTGTTTAGCAAATTCACCGATGTAAGTAGACGAAGAAATGTCTATTTTCGTGCCGCTAATCATTTATCTAAGAAGGGCAAATTAGAGGATGCCTTAGGTTTCTATTTACGATCTCGTAATTTCAGGAAGGGTATTTCAATCATCGTGAGAATTGGGCCAAGTCTGATTGGGCAGGGTCGAAGTAATGCATTATGTTCATATGTTGAACAGATACCGGTCTCCATGCGAGATAGACTGCCCGACCTACTGACGGTTTATGCTCAGGCATTGATTCAAGAAGGACGTCAGCCCGAGGCCAAGAAACATGCTCTACGGGCTGCCTATCTTCTAAAAGATAAGAAGAGCAAACGCCGGCCGTATGCCGAATCATTATATGGATTAGGCGGTATAAGTCTTAATCTGGGCAATTTCCAAGCAGCAAAGAAGTGGTATAACCGGGCGCTGAGAGCTTGTCCAAAGGGTTCGAGTCTTGCCCGGGCATCAATCATGAACTCACTGGGTTCTTTGTATAATGAGATGGGCAGCAAGTTTCTGCCTAAGGCAATTGGCTATTTTGCCCAGGCATTAAGTGTGACCGAGCGACATGCTTACCGGGAGCTTGAAGCGAGCATCCTGAACAATTGGGCGATGAGCGAATGGAAAATGGGAAACCTGAATGAGGCGTATGCAAAACTCGTTAAAATAACCGATATTCTGGAGAAACATTTTTCTCCGGGTTGCGGTGCAGGGTTTTTTAATGCGGCCAGGTTGAGTCTACTGTTGGGACGCAAGAAAGAAGCAAAGGAAATTCTCGATATTGGTATGAGGACATGTAGTACGTATAATGACCAATGGTCAATGGGTAGTCTATGGGCAGGGTACGCTTTGTTGTATCAAGAATTCGGTGATCTTAATAAAGCGCAGCAGTCAGGATCAAAATCCTTGGAGATAAGTAAGAAATTAGGTATCGATCGATTGGTCATTATTGCGCATACCGAACTCTGTAAAATAAATATCGCGAATCGGAACTTCGAAGAAGCCGAAAAAAATCTCTCATCAATCTGGTTGCTTAAGAAAGAGCATGACGATACCATATACATTCCTGTTCACTTCGTTGAAGGCAAGCTTAGGATTGCACAGGGAAGGTTGCAGCGAGCCGATGAGATTCTTGATAAAACCTTGCATTTGGCGCAGAATTTCAATAGGGCATTCGATTTGTTTCAAATTAATATTGAGTTGAGTAGACTTTATCACTTACAGAAAAATGATGTAGACAGTATAGTGGCTTTGAGACATGCTGTGGGAATTAGCCGGCTCAAGGGTTATGAATATTTGCTAGTTAAGGAATTAATGAGTGATAGCTGGATGCTTAAGGCAACAAGGGAAAATGATATTGATAGGCAATATGTGATGAGTACCATCAAAAAATCAAAACTTGATGTTCACTGGGTGGATGCCTTACTGTTTGGTGTACCTAAGGTCATTGTCGATGGCCAAGAAATAGAAGATGGCAGTTGGAGGACGATGAAGGCAAAGAAGCTTTTCTGCTATCTTCTGTTACATCACACCGAAAAAACAACTAGTGATACACTAATCGATACGCTGTGGCGTAATGTATCACATAGGAAGGGTTGCGATAGCTTACGTAAAGCAGTACAATACGTCAGGGAGACCATGAAGAAAGCTTCCGGCGCCGAAAACGTGTTATTGGTTTCAAAGGGTTCTTATCAGGTCTTTCCCAGTGTTTCTGTTTGGCTTGATGTGGAGACGTTTGAAGGTTTTCTGAAGCAGGCGAAAAGTACGCAGGATGACGATCACAAGATTACCTTGCTGCACAAAGCGATTAACCTGTACAAAAGAGGTTTTGCCTATGGATGGTATGATCATTGGGTGGAAGATATGCGTCTTTACTATCAAGCCCGTTATGAAGAATGCTTATCTTTGCTAGCCGATTTTCATTACAAAAAGGCTGATTACAGTGATTCCGTGACGATCTACAAGGAGCTGATATCGTTGAATTCTTATGACGAGAGGTACCACCGTGGAGTAATGGTATCGCTTGCCAAGTTGCAGAAGTATAAGGAAATCGAAGAGCAGTTCAAAAAACTCGAAGAGACTTTGGACAAAGAACTCAAGGCAAGGCCGCAGACCGCAACCATTGAGCTCTACAATTCACTACTTCGACCCATCAAGGGTCGGCGTTAACGTCTTACTTTTACAATCTTATCACAAGTTTTTCACAAGTAAATATTACAATATAATCAGATAGATTCTGCGATACAGTTGGCAGGCTATCTTTGGTGGATGCACCGATGGAATATATGACCGCCAAGGAATCGGTGAAAGAAAAGGAAATTATCTTGTTCTTGAGGCACCTGAAAAATGTAGGAATATTCTTTGGCGGTCATATGTGAATGAGGGTTGTGCAAGTGTAAAAAAAAGAGGAGTCATGAAACACTGGTCATTATTGATCTTGGTGACCTGCCTTTGGGCACGACAAGCAACTAATCAGTGTTCGGGTCGCGAATTCCAAAATGCGCGGCACGACATCAACAATCTAACACTAGTAATCAGCAATTTTGGTACGTTCGGGCAGAGCGAAAGCGGTAACAGTGGAGGTCTTTGGTGGCAATTCAGTGGCTACGGACTGACAAACACATACATATATGGTGCCGGCGTGTGGTTTGGTACAATTGATTCAACCGCTGATACGCTTGTGACCATCGGTTATGGTCCGAGTGGCGGGCAATTTGAGTTCAGTCCAGGCCTTGGTGGTTGGTCGGTAACCGACCCGGATGCGATTATCTATCTGTATCCGAACCCTTGGCCGCCGAATCAGGCTAGATTGCCAATGGCGCCGTTGGAGCCGATCTCCCGTCAGGATTCCTGGTGTGTCTATAATGACTGTGATTCTTTGTATCATATGGCTGAGGATACGCGACCGATTGGCATCGAAATATACCAGACAGGGTACGCTTGGGATTTTCCTGTGCTGGAGGACGCTGTTTTTCTTGTTTTTCAAGTGAAGAATGTTTCAGGAAATAACCTTTACGATTGCTATTTTAGCATCGGTATGGATAGCGACATTGGAAATGAGGCAGGATATTTTGCAAATGATTTGTGTGATTATATACTCGATCAAACCTACGTTATCGCAGGAGATACAATTCACGTTGATGACCTTGTTTATCAGTGGCAGCAAGTACCTGAAGGAGGCTGGCCGGAATTCCCTGGAGTGATAGGATTTGACTTGGTACAGACACCGTTTGATTTAGAGTGGGGCCAGGATAAAGATGGGGATGAGATTCCCGACCAACGTGAACGTGACAGTGTGTACTACCGGCACAGCGTGCCACAAAATCAATGGGACGTTGACCATGATGGCGTACCGGATTGGCGTGATGCTTCAGAAAATCCACAACTTGGCTTGACATCCTTTAAGCTGTTCACTTTGGATCTTGAGCCGAGCCGCGATAATCAACGTTATATGACAATGGCTGGCCACAACTTTGTAACCGGCCAGTATGAGCCGTTTGATTCTGCATTGACAAATCCTGGAGATCGGAGATTTCTTATGTCCAGTGGTCCATTCGACCTCGGACCAGATTCAACAGCCACGTTAGTACTTGGCATTATGTTGGCCGAATGGTTTGGTGTATACCAAACACCCGATACTGCAATTGCGATAATCGATTACTACTGTCAGCTTACGGCGGATATGAACTGGCTACTGCCCGGACCACCGCCTGCGCCGAGTTTGACGTGTGTGCCGGGTGATGCGCGAATCACACTTATTTGGCAGAGTGCCCCCGAGACCACGCCAGACCCTTTCTTTGACATAGTTGGTGATTCCGGTTCAACCTACTTTGATCCGTTTTATCGCCAGTATGACTTTGAAGGCTATGGGGTATGGAAGAGTCTGGATGGTGAGACTTATGAGCTTTTGACACGTTATGATTTGCATAACGATATCATGTTCGAAGACACGGCAACGGATATCTATGCTACCAATTCTGGATTGAGACACTATTTTATCGACGAGGATGTGCGTAACGGTTTTACTTATCACTATGCGCTGACTTCGTATGACTGTAACTATCATGCCGGTCAAGATAGTCTGGGCAATCAGTATGTGGTGCCTTTTTGGCTTGAGAGTGAAAAGGTGAGCGTTTCAGCAATCGCGCGGCGTGACCCAGCGAATTATCAGCCTGGATGTTATCACGTTGAGGCGGTGTATGGTAATCCGGTGTTGGCTGACTCTGGTGTGGATTTGGTAATCACTCATCCGTTGCAGATGACTGAAGATCCGTATTATCTTGTTTTTGGTCCCATCGAGTATGCAAATAGTGAAGCGTGTTACACTGCATCATTATTAGATCATCTCGGTGATTTGATTGATAGTGTGCGTGTCGTGTTCTTGAGGGGGGAGCGGATTTTTCGAGATTTTGGCACGCGTAATGGGTTGAATATTAGTGTCTTATTGTGGCGTGAGGATATTCCGACCGGTGTTTCGATCTTCGAGGATGTGATGGTTGAGTCGGGGACTTATCCAGAGAGTCTATTAGTCCCGTCGTCGGGTGGGACGAACTGGGCCTATCGTGGTAATGATTTTCGGGTTTACTGGCGTGCGCTGAATGCGGGTGGTCCGGTGAATACGGTAACGGTGGTTGATGTGTACAGTGGGGATACGATTCCGTTCAAGCCGGGTACGACTGATACTCTGGCTGATGGTTGGTGTTTCGAATCAGTATCACAGACCACGGACACTTTGGTTTACAGTAATTGGGTGGCCATAGCGACACGTTACATGTATATCTGCGGTGGTAAGTTCCGGTTGAAACCGGCCGGTGGTTTAGTGCCTGGTGACCCCGTGCCTTCGGAGAATGATGTGTGGTTGGTACGGGCATGTGCCGATTACTTGCCGGCGCCGGCAAATACGCGTTTAAAGATAACGCCGACACCGGCCCAGCTCACGACCGGTGAAGTCAGTCTGAATGTCAAGGTTTGTCCGAATCCATATGTTGTTACTAATGAGTGGCAGCGACATATGTTTAAGCGGAGATTGAGGTTCATCAACCTGCCGTCGCAGTGCACCATACGGGTCTTTAATATCAATGGTGAGCTCGTGAAATTGATTGAGCATCATCATACTTCTGAGGGTGGGCTGGAGGGCGATCTTGGTGGTGATGAGTGGTGGGATGGATTGAATTTGTTTCGTCAACTTGTGGCGAGCGGTGTTTATGTCTTCCATGTGCAGTCAGAAGTAGGTGAACAGGTCGGCAAATTCGTTGTGGTGCACTAAGAACATCACTTATTATATGATGTGAATGCAGCTGTGCGTGCTCTTTGATGCCTTGACAGATTTGCGACCGCTATTATAATGAAGTATGTAGATAGGGGGAAATATGAGAAAATATGTCATAGTAATGTGTGCAATAGGGTGCCTTTTGGCAAACACAAGGTACCCTAACTCAAACCTTCGCGAATTCCAACAAGCTCGGCATGATACCAACAATATTCAAATGGTTATTAGTAATTTCGGCACATTCGGTCAAGATGAATCGGGGAATTTGGGCGGTTGCTGGTGGTTGCCAACGGGTTGGGGTGCTTTAAATTATTATATATACGGTGCCGGTATATGGTTTGGTACGATCGATTCGCTGACTGGCGACACACTGGTCACGATCGGCTATGGACCTAGTGGCGGACAATTCGAATTTGCGCCTGGTCTTTCAGGCTGGCCAGTTGATCATCCCGCAGCCGTAATTTATATGTATCCAGACAACTGGCCGCCGCCAGCGGACACTCTTCCCATGGCGCCTCAGGATACGATTTCCTATCAGGATTCCTGGTGTTGTTACAACGACAGCGACATTCAATATCATATGATTGGTGATACACGACCGATTGGTATTGAGGTGTATCAGACTGGATACGCCTGGTCTTATCCCTTCGCTGACGATATTATCTATCTGACGTGTGATGTGAAGAACGTGTCTGGCCATAATCTGACGGACTGCTATTTTGGAGTATGTACTGACTGCGATGTCGGTAATGAAGCGGGTACAAACGCAAACGATATGTACACAGGGATTGTTGAACGAACGTATTTAATCAATAATGATACGATCAACGTAGACGACGTGGGTTATCAGTGGCAGGAGGAGCCAGAATACGGCTGGCCTGATTTTCCTGGCGTCATAGGTTTCGACCTGTTGCAGACCCCCTTCGATTTAGTATCAGGACAGGATAAAGATGGTGATGGAATACTAGATCAATATGAGAGAGACAGCGCGTATTATGTCACCCACTTTCCACCCTCGATGTGGGATGTTGATTTGGATGGTGTTCCTGATTGGCGGGATCCATCGCAATGGCCACAGTATGGAATGTCTGCGCTAAAGAGGTTTACTCTTGATCTCGAGCCCACTATTGATGCCGACCGTTATGCGACCTTAGCTGGTTATAACTTTGTGACTGGCCAGTATGAACCTTACGACACAGTCATTCCTGACCCGAATGACCAGAGGTTCTTGATGTCGAGTGGACCTTTTGATCTTGCCCCTGATTCTGTTGCGACTCTCGTATTTGCCATTATGATCGCAGCTTGGCATGACATTTACGAAACTCCGGATACTGCCGTGGTTCTAGTCGATCAGCGGGTCCAGCTGCATTATGATTTGTACTGGTTTACATATACAGGGATAGAAAAGAATTACGAATTGCGGATTTCGAATTGCGAAATGAAGATAACGCCGAATCCTGTTACGTACAATGAAAATGTTCGCTTCTCATTGGATCAGCCAAGCTATATTACCTTGAAATTATACAATATATTGGGTCAGTTCGTTACGACGCTATTTGAGGGGCTAACATCTGTTGGTGAACATGAACTTCGTCTTGATGTGTCGAACCTTGCCCATGGTACCTATTTCTTAGTGCTCGAGACACCAGAGCAGAGTACATCGCAGTCGTTTGTTGTGGTGCGTTAGCTTGATCGATAGCTTTACTTCTCATAACATCTCAACGACACCGCTGCACCGACTGTTATTATGAAGTACGCAACGTGAGGAGATATGAGAAGATATATTGTTGCCCTGTGTTTAGTGTGTTGCCTTTTAGCAAGGACAAAATTCAATAACCCTGCTTTTCGTGAATTCCAGAACGCCAGGCACGATACCAATAATATTCAGATGGTAATTAGCAATTATGGCACCTTCGGTCAAAGTGAGTCCGGTTATTCTGGCGGCTGCTGGTGGGCACCTTCGGGCTGGGATTACTTCAATTTTTACATCTATGGCGCCGGTATCTGGTTTGGGGCTATCAGTTCGCTGACCTACGACACATTAGTCACGGTCGGCTATGAACCTCTTGGCGGGCAACATGAATTTGCACCCGGGCTTTCGGGCTGGTCTGCCAGCCATCCTGCGGCCATAATATACATGTATCCGGCTAACTGGCCGCCGTTGTCCGATACGTTTCCGATGGCGCCTCAGGTTACTTTGTCCTCACAGGATTCCTGGTGTTGTTATAATGATAGCGGCATTCAATATCACATGCCTGGCGACACTCGGCCGATTGGACTAGAGGTATATCAGACGGTCTATGCCTGGAACTCCAGTACAACCGCAGACATCATCTTTTTGAAGTTTGACTGTAAGAATGTTAGTGGTGAAGTACTGAATGATTGTTATTTTGGGGTGATGGCCGATTGTGACATTGGTGATGAGGTTGGAGCTGCAGCCAATGATAGGTGCTCAGGCATTATCGAACGCTGGTATGTATATCCGAACGGTGACTCTATTCATGTTGATGATCTTGGTTATCAGTGGCAGGAAGAACCCGAGGGGACGTGGCCGATCTTTCCGGGGACGATTGGCATTGATTATCTGCAGAGTCCTTATGATCTCGAAGAAGGTGCGGATAAGGACGGCGACACGATTCCTGACCAGTTCGAAAGAGATAGCGTTTATTACGTAAGTTTCTGGCCGCCTTACAAATGGGATGTGGATTTTGACGGTATCCCAGACTGGCGCGATCCCTCACAGATTCCGCAGTTGGGTTTGACATCCTTTAAGCGTTTCACCTTAGCCCTTGAGCCGGCTCAGGACAATCAGCGTTACATGACGATGGCTGGGTACAACTTTGTGACTGGTCAGTATGACCCGTACGACACTATAGCACCAGATCCGGCAGATCAGCGTTTTGGCCAGTGTAGTGGTCCGTTTGAGCT
>LJUJ01000021.1 GCA_001303785.1 Caldifarciminota bacterium SM23_42
TTTCGAAAACCAACGCCGAACTTCGGCGTCAATAAGAAATACGGAAGAGGTATTCCTAATCCCATCTGCAAAATCGGTTCTAGATAGCTGTTCATTGAATCTGCGAAATAATACCTGTATCTTACTTCTGCCTCCGGAGAAAAGAGGTATTTGCCGAAATAGATTTTCAGCGAATTGCCCAGTATCATATCGGCGATTCTATATTCTTCATAAGATGGGGTATGAAAGCTGTATACATCTGCGTAAATCGTCGCTTTGTTGCCAACTCCGGGAAGGAGGGCATTTTTTGTAATCTTAATGCCGTTTGCCATGAGGAGATTGGTGGCATCAAAATTGATTAGGGATACATCGCCTGCATAGTCAAAATCGAGAAAGCCGCTGGCGAAGAAATAAGGACTCACGCCCATGATTTGGCCGGCATCCTTTATGTCTAGTTGATAGATGTTATCGGTAACGCTGTATCCGAATCTGAGACCGGCGCGATTATATGCGTAAACCATGAGAGGGAGGAGCAGGAGTACCCCTCCCTTACTCAGAATCTTCTCATCTATGCTGGCCACGTCCTCGGCCCATGTTTTCATCATTGTGATAAGGTTTCCTGTGTGGTTCATCGGCACTCTGTCCTTTCCCGAACCAATCGGGGAAACCCTGTTCATTTCTCAGTTCCATTTCCATACGTGTCCTCGTATTTCTCATTTCTCGCGCCATGATCGTCATAGCGTCCTCATCTTTGACCGCCGAACCTCGTAGGTCAAGTTCATCACCTACTCGCAGCCGATTTCGAAGATGCCATTCTGGTGCCAAGCGAACCCTGACGAGTTCTCCGTTCTGCGATTCCACCATAGCCTCCATCATCGCGGATGATTGTACATTATTGCGTACCATTTCCCTCACCATGAAGCGGTTTTCTTCGTTGTATTTACCACGTACGGTGACGGCATCGCCGATTTTGACATCACTATCCATCATCCATGCGGGCCCCAGGTGAGCCATGACAGTTTCTCGATTGCGCGTTTGTATTTGCGCTCGCACAATGTTTACATCGCCTTCATTAGTAGCAATCTCTTCAACCTTTGACACCTCGCCTGTTAATTCCACTTCCTGGGCGGGCAAGAGCGCCACCGTCATGATGGGTAATATGAATGCAGCAAGCATCTTGTTGGTCATCTGTGCCTCCTTCATAGCGTGTATATAGCAAATTCCGTGCCGGGCAAAGTTTCGATATTTCGCAACTTCCCGGTCAGATTAGTCGACAATTGTGCAATATTCGACAAAATTGTCGATAACCAAGACACTTTTCTATTTGTGATTCTATCGAGTTCATCGGATTTGAGATAACAATAGCCAGTACTGTTGAAAAGGCGGTCATTGGAAGGGAAGCGGGGCACACGACTTTCTTCAAAGGAACGAGACGCATGATATATAGATACAGAGGTAATAATGTCATTGTACTAGACTACTCATTCATTCTGATTGCGTGTCGATAATTCGAATCGTCGTCTAACGGGTTTTATGGTTTTGGTTTGACAGATTTTGGTTCCAGCCAGAACCCATATTGACATAGTTGCGAAGTCGGCTACTATATAGAGCATCAGCTAAGGAGGTCCTGTGATGAACAGAATCCTGCATCATTCAACACAATTGAAATGCGATCTTCGTCAGGCCTTTGAGATGTTTACCATCGACGAACACCTGCAGGCTTGGCTCACTGAGATTGCGGATGTGGAACCAAGGCTGGGCGGGAAATATGAACTCTTCTGGGATCCTGGCAATAGAGACAACAACAGCACCATTGGTTGCAGGATTACGGCCATCGAAAAGGACAAATTTATTGCCTTTGAATGGAAGGGACCAACACAATTCAAGGATTTCATGAATACCGCAATTCCGCTCACCCACGTTGTGGTTTTCTTGATGCCATGTAAAACAACTGATGGCGAGCCCGGCACTGAAGTACACCTGATTCACTCAGGTTGGGGGGACTCGGCAGAATGGGAAGAGGCTAGATTATGGTTCAAAAATTCATGGGACACTGCATTTGATAGGTTGAGGGATCATATTAGTCATCCGTAGAGATTTCGGCTGATTGAAAGTGCATACACCGCAATTCGACTGGCTTCTTACCGGTGAACCCTTTGTCCAATATCGTACGTTGGTGGATCTTTTGGACAAAAAGGTTACCGACAGACACGTTCAGTCAGTTAAGAAAGCGATTAGGAACCATCGGTTAATCAGGTCGATATTCAAGAAGAGAAACAAAAGTGGTTTTTGGGGTTCAGCAGATGAAATATTTAAATGGTGGCCCAAAAAGGATAGCACCTTCTGGGTGCTGGGTGTGTTGGCAGATTTTGGGTTCTCAAAGCAAGACAAGGATGTCGTCCCTGCATGCGAGTATGTATTCAGTAAGCAGATGACGAGCGGTGCTTTTGGATGGGCTCCTCCACCGACACCAGGAGATTGTTTCACTGGTATTCTGGCCGAATCGTTGAGTAATTTGGGTTATGTTGATGACCCGAGATTGAAAAAGGCATATGCTTGGCTCGCTCGGCGACAGAGACTCGATGGTGGATTTTGGTGCAAGGCTACGGGTCAACCCGGTAAACCGCGGCAAGCCGAACCAAGTTGCGCGTATGCGACACTGTGTACTCTGGGGGCACTAGCACTGCACCCCACGTATAAGAACAGTGTTGTTGCTGAGAAGGCTCTTGAATTCCTGCTTACATGTTGGGATAAGCGTGGGAAGATAAAATACGCTGGCCACGATTCGCATATCGGCAGCGGTTGGGAAAAGCTAAAATATCCCCACACTGATTATAGAATTCTTAAATTTCTTGATATTATTGCACAATTCGATTCAGCAAGAACTGACCCGAGGGTCCAATCAATGATCGATATGCTTGTTTCCAAACAAGACAAAGACGGCCGCTATCGTGCAGAGTCTATTCATAAGGCTTGGTCTGGTTTCGACTTTGCTCAGAAAGAAAAACCTAGCAGGTGGATAACGTTCATCGTATACTATATTCTCAAAAGAATGAATGCATGATACGGCATATTGTGCAGAGCTATAAAATGCATCGATTTTTCACTTCGACAATTATTGAAGGGCCTAGTGTATCAACTAACGCTCGCTTGACACATCAATAGAGAAGTATACAATGTCATCTGAACTCCTACAAACAGAGTTGCTGTGAGGTTGTTTGTTGGGAGAAAGACACTGACCACATATGATGAAACGGGGTAATCCTGTTGGATGGTCAATTCATATTGGTTATGAGATCGTCCGCTATCGGTTTCTTAGCGAGCAGGTCAAGAACAACAGGATGAGTGATTATATGAAGTTGGCATATGACGTGCTAAAATCGGAGTGATTCCAAATGTTCAGAGCGACTCTTGTCATTCTATATTCATTAGGGTTTATTTTGTTGCATGCAAAGAATGGTGTTATGACATTGGATGAGATAGGCGATCTGTATACCGAGATTCGAGAAATGAGCTTGGACTCAACGAGGATACTGCCGATAGATTCGCTCTTTCTCAAAAAGGATGTGGCCGAATTCGAGTTAAAGGATGGGTATTTGTATTTCTTTGAACCTGTAAACGACCGGATAGTTGCTGCATTCTATCAAGGTGAAGGTATGTTCATACTCAAGACCGATGATGGCATAGAAAAGCAACAGATCGAAAGGTTCACAGACGCGGAGTCTGTAGAAAAACCATTTGAAAGGGCATTGTTTCTCTTCACAGATAGTACCTATGAGTATATCGTTAAGAAGCAGCAGACGCTCGCGACACAGCCCATTAATGACTCGGTCAGTGAATTTGTTTATGATTTGCGCAGAAGGATCCGCGAGCGTTTCCTATGGAACATAGATGCCCGCATACTGTCAGACTTGGCAACGATAGGGTATGGGCAGTACTTCAGTGTTATTCTTGAGTGCCAGGATAGTGACCGATTCGTGTTCCTGATTGACCCATTGGATAGAGAGGAGGTTACCCTTCTACGCTATGAGAAGATAAAGTTCTCCAAGCGAGCATGCTTTGAATGTTGGTATTCATCTCATGCTTCAAAGCAGTTAATGCAAGATAAACCCCAGTTCGACATCACTAGGGTCAACCTAGATGTGACCATCGATACGAGACAGAAGATGACAGTCACTGCGAAAACTGAATTTGTGCCCTTGGTTGATGATATTGTAATAACTCCGGTTGAACTGGTTTCTTTTCTGCGTGTGAATGCAGCATGGCTCGACGGTGAAGATACATGCTTGATTATCCAGGAGGACAAGAGTGCCGATGCACAGTTGTGGTTGGTATTTCCTGAAGCACTAAAGGCGGGCCAGGCGTATGAACTTACGATGGTCTACTCGGGTGAAGGGATAATCGAAGGCCTCGGCGGTGATAATTTCGCGGTGATGGCACGCACCTCCTGGTTTCCGAGTTTCTATACAAATAAATCTGACCCAAGACGATTCATAATGAAATTTGCAATTCCCGGGAAGATGACTCTATTGGCAACTGGGAGATTGCTCCGTTCATGGAACGAAGGCGACACAGCTTTTTCAGTTTGGCAAAGCGAGATAGATTACAATTTCGCAGGTTTCAATTACGGTAAGTTTACGATGGTAAGCGAGAAGAGCGAGAAATGTGAGATAAAATGCTTCACCAATATCAAGCTGAATGACGATTTGCTGCAACTAAAGTTATTGCTCGAGCGGGACAAGGACTTACAGGCAGCCCTTATGCTGATGCCAAATGAGTTGACAACCGACCGGATGGGTAAGAGTGCGGCGGTTGAAAGTCGTAACGCCTATGAGATATACAGGCATTTCTTCGGTAACTGTCCGTTCCGGGAGATAAAGGTCTCGCAGCAGCCTCAGATTTCATTCGCGCAAAGCTGGCCCACCTTAATCTATTTACCTTACACCGCGTTTTGGGATGAGTCGCTGAAGGAAAGACTAGGGTTACTGCGGGGTGAGGTATCCGTAATGAGTTACGAGACGATTGCTTCACACGAAATCGCACACCAATGGTGGGGCAACACATTGATGCGCGACTCATATCATGACCAATGGCTTACGGAAGGTTTTGCAACGTATTCATCGGCGCTTTATTTGCAGGCAAGCGAGGGAGTTGATAGGTTTAAGGATTTTATGAGAATCCAGCGACAGCAAGTGCTCGCGAAAGCTGAAAAAGGCGGTAATTATAATGATCTCGGCCCGATCTGGCTTGGTATGCGGTTGAGCTCTCTGGATTTCCCGGGCGGCGACCGGCTGGTATATGCCAAGGGCGCTTATGTGTTGCATATGCTGAGGATGATGCTTTTCGATTACAAAGAGAGGAGCGATGAGCGTTTTATTGCGATGATGAAAGATTATGTCCAGACCTATGCGGCACGCCTAGTCTCCACGAATGACTTCCAGCGGATTGTCGAGAAACATTTCAACATGGACATGGAATGGTTCTTCGATCAGTGGGTTTATAGCACAGACGTACCCTTCTACAAATTCGAATACGACGTGGAGGAATCAGACGGCGAATACTATCTTACCATTTACGCTCAACAGGCTGGCGTTTCACCTTCTTTTGAGATGCCCATGCCTTTTGTCGTGAACTTCGAGCGTGGGCATGCCGTTGTGCAAATGCAGGTCAAAGGTCTTGAGCCTGTTGCGAAGAAATTTCATCTGCCGCAGGAACCTGTATCCATTGAACCCAACCCTTGGAATGCGGTATTGTGTACGATTGTCAATTAGCACCGTGTATCACGTTGACAGATGCTGTTGAATGAATAGAATCAAGAAGAGGAGGGTAGATTGAAAGCACTCAAGATAGTCTTGATAATAATCGCTGTTCTAGTTGTCCTGGTTATTGCCCTTTTTGCCATTTTTTGGTTGATCAACAAACAGGGTGTTGTCGAAGCATATGATATAGGTGAATCCGAATCGAGTAGAAAATTGCTGATAGCGAGTCAGGGAAGCAATTTCAAGAATGCTTTGGTGGAAAGCGTCACTACACATATAGCAAAGGAATCGATTTACGTGAGCGTAGTAGACGTCACCGATCTGGAGAATGTCAAGGAAGATGATTGGGATGCCGTCCTTTTGATACATACTACTGAGCAGTGGAAGTTGCAGCCCGACGTAAAGGCATATCTTGATCACGCGCAATCGCTCGATAAAGTGATCGTGGTTACCACATCCGGTTCAGGTGAGTGGAAGAGTGAAGAGTATGACGTGGACGTGATGACCTCAGCCTCGAAAAGCGAAGAGCTTCCCATGTTAACGAATGATATCGTAACGAAACTTCAAGACATGCTACAGTTGGCCCCAGGCGATTAGATTGTGCCGGGGTACAATACCTAGGGGGAGATATATTTTGGTTATGCTTTAGCATATGTTTCGTGTGTCTTGTGTGGCGGTCAGTATTCAACTACTTGGCTTACCGTAAACATAGATTGGTGGAAAAGAAGTATGTGACGGTGCTTGTTTATGTTACCATGGGTATTTTCTGGTTTTTTTGGTTTAATATGAATTTTAGTGATCCGGTCAAGGTGGCGCTGCCGATGTGGTTTCGATGCCTGGGACTGTTAATGTTTGTTGCTGGTGTGTCGCTGTTTGTGGTTGCTCATAGGGGCATGCGGGGGTTTGAGGAAAAAGGTCGATTAGCGACAACCGGTGTCTATGCCAAGATCAGAAATCCGATGTATTTGGGTTTCATAGTATGGGTTATTGGGTTGCCTCTTTTTCTGGAGAGCATGTTGACTCTAGCGAGCGCAGTTTTCTGGATAAGCCACTTTCTGTATTGGAAAAGTCTTGAAGAGAAGAAATTAGAGCAGAAATTCAGTGAGTATCGCGATTACAAGAGAAGAACCTGGTTTTAACATCAGGCGTATGATGATTAGAGAACGCCGTTGCATTTTGGTGTTGTGTGGGAATTGCAGAAGACTAGGAGGAAGGTGATGGCAAGATTGAACTTGCAACTGCCAAAAAAATTCGATTTTACTACTGATATTCAGGTCTACATAAATAATATAAACTATGGGGGGCATCTCGGAAATGATTCTCTGCTGGCCTTGATCCATGAGGCACGAATACGTTTTCTGAAAGATAACGGATTCACAGAATCCGATATCTGCGGTGTTGGAATAATAATGGTTGATACGGCCATTCTATACAAGTCAGAAAGCTTCCATGGCGATGTGCTGACCTTCGATGTTGCGGTCAACAATATCGGTAAGGTGGGTTGTGATTTCTATTTTCGTGTCACAGACAAGAATACGCGTAAAGAAGTGGCTCACGCGAAAACCGGTATCCTATTCTTTGACTATTATGCAAGAAAGGTTGTTAATACACCAGATGCGTTCAGAAAGCTATTTTTGTGACATCATAATACGTAGGATCATTTGTTTGCATAACATGTAGGAGGTACGCATGAAGATATTGCATGCGAACACCCTGGCCGTTACGTTGGATGCACTTAATGAAGTCTTCTTTATGGGAAATTCTCTTTCCAGGGTTGAGAGAACCACTGTGGCCAGATGGCTTGCGGATCGGCAGGGTGTGAAGGGTGCTTATCGGGGTATGATTGCGCCTACTCCTCTGGATTTCAAGAGAGGGATTAGGCTTTTTACTGGCGAGAAAGTGGTTTCCGGTGCGGCAATTGGTCATATCCTCGGTGAAGAGGCGAGCCGTGCTTTAATATTGCTTAATGGTAACCTGCCTGTAGCACGTGAGGCCTTGAAGAAATCAAACAAAGGAATGATACGGGCGTTGATGAGTTGTGAAACGCCCACTCGAGTGCGGGGGTTCTATTGTTGTGGTATGTGTACCGCTGCTCTGTGGCGGCATCTGGCAGTGGGTGGACTAAGGCAGTCAAAAAGAAGGTTGAGTGCCGGCTTGAAAGTTTTACGTCGGTACCGTGATGGTACAGGTAAATGGCGCAGATTTCCGTTTTATTACACACTACTAGCACTAAGTGAGATAGATCGCAGCACAGCGATCGACGAATTACATTATACGGCACCATTATGTGAGCGATTATTAAATCGATACAGAGTGAAGAATAAAATCGCAGAGCGCCGTAGGATATTACTTGAGAGGATACTATCTCGATGTTGAATCGATGTGTTCCAATTACGTGAATGACTTGTAGTTACGAGACGACTGCAATTGGCCGTCGCGATGAGGCTGCGATAATCAGTCGTGAAAAAGAGTTGCGCAATTGGTTTACGCACGGAAAAGACGAATTGATGCGGGAGATAGATGGCCTCGATATAGGATGGGGCGCGTCACAGCGGTGGGTTACGTCCAGTATACCAGACATTGCGGCTGGATGGCATCTTGACTTCGCATGCGGTTACGGTACGTTTCTCGCTCAGGTCGGATGGCGGTTTCCAAGCGCCAACTTGTTCGGACTCAACATAGACTACATTGGACCACATGCAAGTATCAAGAAATTGCTCCAAAAGGCGAAAGTCCGAGTTGTTCTAGTGCAGGCTGATGCTTGCGAAATGCCTTTTGCAGACCAATGTTTTGATTCAATTAGTTGTTTCTTGGGTTTGCAGGACATAGAGATCGGCTTCGGTAAAGATGGTGTGAGCAAAGCCGTTTCTGAAGCAGCCCGGGTATTGAAACCGGGAGGTTATCTGATACTCGTCGATGAATTTACGTTCGACGTCTTACTTACACTACTGCAGGAAGAAAGCATGAACGTAGTCTTGAAGGATCAGTTTGATTTGGATATCAAGTGGAGCCGGCCTGTTGCCGAAACAGCGATAAAGGTCTATAGTGAAGGTTGGGCAGTGCAGTCTAGGGTTGAAGGTGTAAGGGAAAGAGAAATAGTGCACAGCGAAACTTACATGCGCATGAAGGCCGATATGGAGCAACAACTCAGTGCTAAGGGATTCTATACGCCACACGGCCCCGTGCGTATGATAGTGGCTAGAAAATTATGAGATACGGCCTGCCGTGCTGAAAGGAAAGGAATGAACTGTCATGTTTCATGATATACCTGCACCCATAAGAGATAGGATGATTTATCTCGAGAATTTGGATAAACAACACCGGCGTAAAAACACACCGTCGCATATCCGTCTCAGGCAGGTGCCCAGAGAGACAGGTAAGTTCCTTGCCTTGTTGGCCACGATGGCGCCTGATGGTGAGTATTTGGAGATAGGCACGAGTGGTGGATATTCTACGCTTTGGTTATCGCTCGCTTGCAGGAGATTGGGGAGGAAACTCACCACATTTGAAATACTCAGCGAGAAGGCTGATATTGCCCGCGATACTCTGCGTTTGGCTAAGATTGAAGATTGTGTAGAATTGATTCAGGGTGATGCTAGAAAATACCTGGATGACTACAAGAAGATAGCCTTTTGCTTCCTTGATGCCGAGAAAGATGTCTATGCCGAATGTTATGAGAAGATT
The DNA here is from genome assembly GCA_001303785.1 of Caldifarciminota bacterium SM23_42. Lineage (GTDB taxonomy): Bacteria > Hydrothermota > Tepidihabitantia > SM23-42 > SM23-42 > SM23-42. The sequence continues at coordinate 9,423 of LJUJ01000021.1, forward strand.
GTACCGAACATGGTTGTGGATGGGATACTGGTAGCCGACAATGTAATCAGCCACAAAGAGATTCTCGAAAAAATGGTTGATAGTGTCCTGCATGATAATCGCGTAGATGCAGTGGTTATCCCGATTGGGAGCGGAGAGTTAGTGTGCGTGAAGCGATAGATAAGAAAGAGAAATTCGTAAGCGAATCTATCACCCCTGTTACCGGCACATTTGACACCGGTGCAATGGCCAGAGGCGAGCCGGGTCTGCCAGCGCAATTTGTGTGGCGGGAAACCAAGTACTCGGTTACTAAGATTCTGGATAAGTGGAAGGAATCATCACCTTGTAAGAGCGGCGGCAAAGAAAAATATGTGCGAAAGCATTGGTACAAAATAGAGACTAAAAGCGGTGAAATAATGAACATTTATTTCGAACGCAAATCTTTGCCGAGGGGTCAGCGGAAAATAAGATGGTGGCTGTACTCAATAATCGAGGAGTGAAGGGAGGCGACAATATGGCATGGATACGTGTCATAGATGAAAACAACGCTATGGGAGAGTTGAAGGAAACATACGAATTCGTAAGAAAGAGGCGGGGTAAGATATCGAACGTCATGCGTTTACACAGTCTGAATCCGAAAGCTATGCAGGCACATATTGAACTTTATCTGACATTAATGTTTGGCCAATCCGGTTTAGCCAGGGAGGACCGTGAGCTGATCGGCGTTGCAGTTTCCAGTGCTAATAATTGTGAATATTGTGTGCAACATCACGCAATGGCCTTGAATCACTATTGGAAGGATAATACACGAGTGAGGGCACTTACGCAGAAATGCGATTCGGCAGGTTTGCCAAACCGACAATATCATATGGCATTATATGCACGTAAATTGACCATGACGCCCGGCAAGATTTCCAAAGAGGATATTGATACTCTACGGAAATGGGGTTTTTCTGATAATGATATCCTAGACATTAACCTCATCACCGCCTATTTTTGCTTCGTGAACCGCATCGTCATGGGGTTAGGTGCTGAATTCACACCGAGTGAGATGAGTGGGTATGAGTATTGACATGTCATTCTGGCTCCCCATTCACGGCCAGTGGCAAAGCAGAACTTCCTACTGGTTGTTTGTTTATGCTTGACAGCCCAACCCAAAGCAATATAATATAGTATGTCAAAATATAAACGGATATATGAAAAACAACATAAAAAGATTCAGGCACGGTTCTCGACGATCATATATACATTGTTCGGAGCCTTTATTATCCCTCGTGGTGGTCAGGCGCATGTGGCCAGCCTGATAAAGCTTGTTCGTCCTTTGGGTTTTTCTGCTAATGCGATACGACTCGGTCTCTCGCGGATGTCCAGAAAAGGTGTGTTCAAGGTCCGTAAGGTCGGCCGTCGTAGCTATTATTCATTGAGCACAAAAGGCTTTAGATGGATGGAACAAGGAAGGGTGCGCGCCTTCGTTTTTGAGCCCAAATCGTGGGATGGAAGATGGCGCTTGGTTGTCTACAATGTTCCGGAGAAACTGCGTGTTCTACGGGATAGGCTCAGGTTCAAACTGCACAGCCTGGGTTTTGCTAATCTGAGTACTTCCCTTTGGATTTCACCCTATGATTTTTTCTCAGAGATTGAGACTTTCACTGAGGGTAAAAAGATGTCCAGATACATTGAGACGTTTGAGGCCGAGTATAAGGGGAAACGTAAGATAAAAGAATTGGTGGCCGTTGTATGGCAATTGGATGAGCTGGCGAGGCGGTATCAGGCGTTCATTCGCAAATACTCAGTCATGTATGCAAGACACAAGCGGCCTGCACGGGCAGGTAGATCGATAGACCTTGCCGATTGCTTCGGAAAAAGGTTCTGTATTTCGGCTGAATATGTTGCGCTCAGATTGGATGACCCGATGCTACCATTAGAATTGTTATCTAAGGACTGGCCTGGTATCGAAGCCCAGAGACTATACAGGAAGATGTGCGATTCGTTAAAAACTCCAGCCGACGAGTTCGTGGATTTGGTGTTAAAAAGATGAAGAGGACTCACTGGGTTTCTGTTATTTTACTGCTCCTTTGCACATGCAGCAAACAAATACAGGCGGCCGACATCGCCCTTTATTCGGACCGGGGTACTGGTGAAGTCTGCGTCATCGCGACGGTGCGCATGTTTGAATGGATCGGATACAAGGTGGCGTTAATCGATGCGGATTTCATCAATAACCGAGACCTCAACGATTTTCGAATAGTCTGTTTTCCGGGTGGTAATATGTATCAATACGCACAGGATATCACTTCGTCGGGTATGGAAAAGGTCAGAGAGTTCATCAATAATGGTGGCGGTTACATCGGGATCTGTGGCGGAGCGTATTTCACTGGTCGGCGTGTCAAATGGCAAGGCAGACAACTTCCGATGTCACCACTCGCGATATTCCCGGGAACAACTCAAGGACCAGTTGATGATATCGCACCCTACCCTGATTGTGTCATGTGTAAGATTAAAATAACTGATCATCAGCACCCAGTTGTTCAAACAGAGCCGGATAGTGCATGGATCATGTACTGTTATGGACCGATGTTACTGCCGGATAGTGGTGCGGATGTCCAAATACTGGGTGAATATGATTCAGTCGGTAAACCTGCGGTCATCGCATTTGCGTATGGTGCGGGCAGAGTGTTTATAATTGGTACCCATCCAGAGGTAGAGGAAGATAGTGACCGCGATGGAATCGCTTTCGGCGATGATTTTAATGATAAGGGTTCGGATTGGGAATTGATGAGAAAAGCGACCCTGTGGTGTTTAGGAGAATTGGATGACTAATAGACAAAAGCAACACGGCTATGGTTCCTGGCGTTCTCCGATTACGGCTGAGCTTGTCGCAAGACAGAGCATAAGATTCGGGGATTTGCTGGTTGATGGAAAAGTTTTGTACTGGGTGGAGAGCCGCCCCGCTGAAAAGGGCAGAAGTGTTATTGTTCAACATACACCGGATGGCCGGACGTGTGATGTAATACATACTCCTTTTAGCGCGCGGAGCCGAGTTCACGAGTATGGTGGTGGTGCTTTCACAGTGAGTAAAGGCGTCATATATTTCGTCAATTTTGATGATCAGCGCATCTATACAAAAGACGTCGCTGGTGCCATACATCCAGTTACATCCGAGGATGGTAATCGGTACGCTGATCTAGTCGTTGATGAGATGCGCAACAGGATAATATGCATACAAGAGGCGCATGGGGAAACAGCTAAAGAACCGGTGAATAGTATTATTAGTATAGATATCACGGGCACGGCAAATCCACAGGTACTGGTTTCGGGTAATGATTTCTACTCTTCGCCTCGTGTGAGCCCAAATGGTAAGCTGCTTGCCTGGCTTACCTGGAATCATCCTAATATGCCGTGGGACGGTACTGAATTGTGGATAGCAGAAGTTGATGCGGCAGGAGCACTGGCAAATCCGCGCAAGGTGGCCGGTGGCTTTTCTGAATCCATTTTTCAGCCTGAGTGGTCGCCCGATAACGTACTCCATTTCGTTTCAGATAAAAACGGCTGGTGGAATATCTACAGGTATTCAGGAGGGGCGGCTGAGATCTTGGTCAAAATGGAAGCTGAATTTGCTATGCCGCAATGGGTCTTCGGTCTGTCCACGTACGGGTTGATTGGTCGTGATCGGGTTGCTTGTACTTTCAACCGAAAAGGCATTTGGCAATTGGCGATGATTGATGTTAAGACACGGAAATTGCAGCTTGTCGACACGTCTTATAATGATATTACACATTTGAGGACAGCCAATGATTGGATTGTTTTCTATGGAGGTTCGCCCACTGAAGGATTGTCCGTGATTAGACATAACGCGTCGACTGGCGAGGCGCGTGTTATTCGGTTCTCAGAAGAATCGTCTGTTGATCCTGGATACATATCCATACCCGAGTCGATCGAATTTGACACAACTGATGGTATGAAGGCTCACGGTTTCCTTTATCGACCAAAAAACAAAGACTACACTGAATCCGGAAATGAACGGCCACCATTGATAGTCATCACGCACGGTGGCCCGACTTCTTGTAGCTATGCTTCGTTAGATCTGAAAATCCAGTTCTGGACGAGCCGTGGTTTTGCTGTCTTGGATGTGAATTATGGTGGCAGTACAGGTTTCGGACGTCCCTATCGTGAAAGGCTCAAGGGTAAGTGGGGCATCGTGGATGTTGACGATTGCGTCAACGGAGTCAGATATCTGATGAAGAAAAACCTTGTTGATGGTGAAAGAGTCATCATCCGTGGAGGCAGCGCAGGTGGTTATACCACGCTTGCCGCACTCACGTATCGTAATTTATTTAAAGCCGGTGCTAGTTACTACGGGGTAAGTGATCTGGCGGCGCTTGCCAGAGAAACCCACAAGTTCGAGTCACGATATCTAGATAGCCTTGTTGGTCCGTACCCGGAAGCCAAAAAAATCTACAGGGAACGTTCACCCATCAACTACACAGAACACCTTTCGGCACCCATAATATTCTTCCAGGGGCTCGATGATAAGGTAGTGCCACCGAATCAGGCCGAGAAAATGGTAAAGGCGTTACGTGAAAGGAGAATACCGGTGGCTTACATGGCTTTCCAAGGCGAACAACACGGTTTTCGTAAAGCTGAGAACCTGAAGCGTTGTTTGGAAGCCGAACTGTATTTTTACTCCCGTGTTTTTGGTTTTAGGTTACGTGAAGACATAGCCTAGATCGTAATCGATAACATTTGAGTATCCATTTTGCATAGTCAAGACTTCGAGGTCTGACTACAGGCGTAGCTTGACAATGCACTATATGTGATTAGAATATCACATCAGTGTATCGCTAGCCTTATAAACGCGAGGAGGATATTTGTGCAAAAACTGAGTTTCGTATTGGCAGTGCCAGTCATCGTGAGCATGTGTTTTGTTGGTTGTGGAGCAAAGGAAACTCGTTTTGTCACAATAGGTACTGGAGGCGTGACTGGTCTCTATTATCCCACGGGTGGAGCAATAAGCAGGATGTTGAACAAAAGATTCAAGCAGTTCGGGATCAAGGCGACAGTGGAATCGACTAGCGGTTCGGTGTTTAATATTAACGCTGTAATACAGGGTGATATGGAATTCGGGATTGCTCAATCAGACAGGCAGTATCAAGCATACCATGGCCTCGCCGAATGGTCTGAGTCAGGACCCCAAGCCGACCTGAGAGCCGTATTCTCCATACATGCCGAGCCTATCACACTGGTCGTATCAGAGCAGTGTGGCATAAGAGACATCGGCGATATGCGCGGGAAGCGAATAAATCTTGGGAATCCCGGTTCCGGGCAACTGCAGAATTCCAGAGATGTATTGGCTGCGGCTCGTCTTTCGGAAAACGATATATCGGCTGAATATGTCAAGGCGGTCGAAGCACCCGGACTTCTTCAGGACGAACGTCTCGATGGCTTTTTCTACACTGTCGGACATCCAAACGGCAATATTAAGGAAGCGACGTCGGGAAGAATCAAGGTGCGTATTGTACCGATCCGGGGTGAGAAAATAGACAAAATGGTCGAAGATTATCCGTATTACGCGAAGGCGTTGATCCCCCATTCATTTTACCCGCGTGCTTTGAACTCTGAAGATATAGAGACAATCGGCGTTAAGGCGACGTTCGTCACGTCGAGAGATGTTGATGAGGCGTTAGTATACGCTTTGGCCAAAGTCGTCTTTGAGAATCTGGAAGATTTCAAATCATTGCACCCGGCTTACAAATATCTTACCCGACAGAATATGCTACAGGGGCTCACCGCACCGGTCCATCGGGGAGCCATGAGATACTATCGAGAGGTCGGTCTTGATGAAAATATCGAGCATGAATTAATTGTCGACTAGGTTGCATGGATGCATTACTGAGATGTATGTGTCGATCATAATCGCGCGGTGGGTCTTCAGTGCCCACTTTTTTTATCTCACATTAGCTGAAATATGCGCAAGACCACAGAGCTGAAGCGAGCTGAGCAAATACTCAAAGAAGAAACCGGGCGTATCAGGCAAAAACGATGCATTGACCGATATGTCGTTTCATCAATCGCGGTGGCTTGGGCAGTGTTTCAACTCGCCTTGCCGCGTTTCATTATTCTCGATAGCGTGACCATACGGGCAATCCATCTGGCATTTGCCGTTGCTTTGGTGTTCTTGACCATACCTATGTTCAAACGTAGATGCGGGATAAAGGCATTGAGTGCCAGGAAATACATACCCGCGATTGACTTCATCTTTGCCGCGGTCGGCTGTCTTTTTGTTCTGTATATTGTCATCGATTGGACCGGAATATCAATGCGCGCCGGGGTTCCGAACACAAGAGACATAATCATAGGTATTTGTTTGATCCTTATTGTGCTTGAATCTTCACGTCGCGTCATAGGTTTGCCGCTTGTGATAATCGCTATCCTTTTTACACTCTATGCTTTTTTCGGTCCGTATATGCCGGCGATTTTTGCACTGCGCGGTGTTTCTCTAGCCAAATATCTGAGTCAGGTAGCATTGTCAACCGAAGGTATATACGGAATCCCATTAGATGTGTCAGCCAATACTGTTTATTTGTTTGTGCTCCTGGGTGCAATGCTCGAACGTGCCGGAGCAGTCAATTTCTTCAATGATCTTGCAATATCACTACTGGGTCGATACAAGGGTGGTCCTGCAAAGGCTGCAGTTGTGGCGAGCGGACTTACTGGTTTGGTCTCCGGTTCGAGCATTGCGAATGTTGTCACTACCGGTACATTCACGATCCCGTTGATGAAGAAAGTCGGGTACCCAGGTAAAATTGCTGCGGCAACCGAGGTCGCGGCGAGCACTAATGGACAGCTCATGCCGCCGATCATGGGTGCTGCGGCTTTTATTATTGCCGAATATTTGAGCGTCCCGTATCTTGAAGTAGTAAAAGCTGCTGCGATCCCGGCATTCGTTTCTTATTTTGCCCTGTTCTACATTACTCATCTCGAGGCTTCGAAGTTGGGCATGCGCGGACTGCCAAGATCAGATATTCCACGCTTCGGTGCAGTCATGAAGAACGGATTTTACTACCTTATTCCTCTTTTCCTGCTGCTCTATGAGCTGATGGTCGTACGACACACACCAAAGCTCGCGGCTTTCAATGCGATAATGGTTCTCATGTTGATCATCGTAGTTCGGGAAGTACACAAAGCCTTGGGTGCAGAAAGTGGTATCGTAAAATCGCTGATAAGAGCAGGCAAGACCATTGGCAATGGTTTTATTGCTGGTTCGCGTAATATGCTGACTGTCGCCCTGGCTACTGCCTGTGCCGGTATCGTTGTAGGAATTGTAACAATGGGTATCGGCAGCATGATCGTCCAGATTGTGGAAATACTCTCCGCCGGTAATATTTTTTTATTATTGTTGATCACGGCGACCGCGAGCCTGATAATCGGTATGGGCCTGCCAACAACGGCGACCTATATTGTCATGGCATCAATTACCGTTCCGATAATCATCAGGTTAAGTGCGCGTGGCGTGGTTGATTTCGTTCCGGCCATGGCGGCGCATCTGTTCTGCTTTTATTTTGGTATACTTGCCGACGATACACCGCCGGTTGGTTTGGCAGCGTATAGCGCGGCGGCCATCGCCAAGTCGGACCCAATCCCGACAGGCATTAAGGGCTTCACTTATGATTTGAGGACGGCGGTGATTCCTTTTATGTTTGTCTTAAATGCGGAGCTCATTCTCTTCGGTGTGCATAACCTCGCACAGGCACTACTCATCTTCGCCATGGCGGCATTCGGTGCATTTGCCTTTGCAAACGCCGTTCAGGGGTGGTTTGTATTGAAGAACAAGATCTACGAGATACCGTTATTCTTGATCGCATCGGTCATATTCTTTTATCCGGCGTTGGTCACGAATTTATTGAATTTAAGCTACGAAGTGAGATATTATATGTACGGTGCAGGATTCTTAATTTATGGTTCTGTATACTTGATGCAGAGGTTCAGACAAAGAAGTCGCGAATAGTTGTGATTTTGTGCCTGGAGGTACGTACGAAGGAGACAAAATGGCTGAAAGATTAACGGTCGGTGATAAGGCACCTGAGTTCTGTTTGCCAGATGCCAAGAATAATAAAGTCTGCCTTAAGGATTTTAAAGGTAAATGGATTGTCCTATATTTCTATCCAAAGGACAATACCACGGGATGTACAAGGGAAGCAGTTGATTTTTCGGAGCATTTTGGTAAATTCAAAAAAATAGGAGCAGTTGTCATCGGTATCAGCCCGGATTCACCAACTAGTCACACTAATTTCATTCATAAACACAATCTAAAAATCATCTTACTGAGTGATGCCGAACATACGGTGCTTAGAGAATACGGGGTATGGCAGAAGAAGAAAATGTACGGTCGGGAATACTATGGAGTGGTGCGCACAACGTTTGTTATTGACCCGAAGGGTGAAGTGAAAAAGGTATGGGAAAAGGTCAAAGTCACGGGTCATGTGGATGCTGTTAAGGATTTCGTGGGAGCTAGTTGTGAGAGAAAGACTGGCTAGCTTCAAATTGGAGGATAGATTATGTTAGAAGTGATTGAGAAGTCATGGAATGAATTCTGGGCATATTACTGGCGTGTTGATGACCGCCACAACATTCCGGGTATTTCTGAATGGGATCGCAAGCTTGTTAGTTTCATCGAGCATGTGTGTAGGCTGAAACCACCGGCGCGTATTCTTGATCTAGCGTGTGGGGGAGGTGATCAGGCTAAGATTTTTGCTCAGAAAGGTTATGATGTATTGGGGATAGACATCGCGCCTCCGCTCATCAGATATGCTCAGCAACAGTTCTCCACGGAAAAACTGAAAGGATCATTTATTGTTGGTGATATGCGCGAGATTGACTACAATGCTGAATTCGATGCATGTGTGATACTGAGTGGGTCTTTTGGATTCTTCGGTGACATTGAGGACCAGAAGCTGTTGTGTTCAATACAGAAGTCACTCAAGAAGGGCGGCAAGGTTTTCGTGATGTTCATTTCGGCGAATAAACCAATTAGGCATGAAAGAACATGGCGAGAGATGAAAGACGGCTGGGAATTGGGTGAGGGGTGGTTTGACGCGGAAACATCAGTTCGTTGCGGAAGGGCTATTATTATTCGAAAGGATGGTACAGTCATTGTCCCCAAGGAAGAGCCTGGATATCATGCAAATGAGCGAATACGATGTTATACGATACCAGAAATGCTAGCGATGCTTTCCAAGGCTGGCCTTAAATACGTGGCAAGCTATTCGGCAAGGCATCTTGATGTGCCTCCGACACCAATACCGAAGGATGCGATTCATAACATCGTGGTTGGTGAACGTAAGATTTAATAGATGAGGGAAAAGGAGGAGTTTCATGAGTAATGCCATAGAGGAATTGAAAAAGGAAGTTTGGGGTCTTTTTAGAGACACACAACCCGTATTCCTTGCCACTCTTGATGGTAGCAAACCAAGAGTCAGGCCTGTAACGCTTATTCATTTCGATATGAAACTATGGGTGTCCACAGGTGCAAATAATGCTAAGATAAAACAGATCAAGACGAACGGTAATGTTGAATTTTGTCTGTTATTGGAGAAGGGTGAAAATAAGGGCTATGTCAGAGGCACCGGCGTTGCTGATATTGTAGAAGATATGGAGACGAAGAAATTATTGTCCGAGAACATTCCATTTTTCACGGAATATTGGAAAGATTTCACTGATCCCGAATTCGCCTTGTTGCAGGTTCACGTGCAAGATATCGAATACTTGCGGCCCGGAGTTTTCGACGTTCAGAGATTCCCTGTCCGATAGCACATGAAGACGGTGCGTTTGTTCCACTGGAATGCTACTGAAGCGAAAAAGAGATTGAAGAAACTGAGGGCTTCTGGTTACGATGTCGTGTATGAAACAATGAGCCCAGCTGTCTTGCGCGCCGTTAAGAAAAAACCACCAGCTGCGATATTGATAGACCTTGGTCGTCTTCCATCTCAGGGGCGTGATATCGGCATTTACGTCAGACATTACAAGGTGACGCGAAACGTGCCGATTGTATTCGTTGGTGGTAAACCGGGAAAAATAATTGAAGTCAAACGGCATCTACCAGACGCGGTCTATACCGACTGGGCTGATATAAAGGAAGCACTCCGGGAGGCTATTGCGTGTCCTCCCAGAAAACCCCTTGCAACAAAATCTACATTGGCCGGGTATTCTTGTGCTCCGTTGGTGAAAAAACTGGGCATAAAACCGAACTCAGTGATTACCCTTGTCAATGCTCCAAGAAATTTCGGTAAGACATTGAAGGACATGCCCGAAGGTGTGATTCTGCAGAAACGCTTGAGCAAAAAAAATAATCTGATAATTTGGTTTGTAAAATCACAAAAAATATTGAAAAGTAGCATTAGGAGAATGATTACGCTTGTTGGCAAAGGTGGTTTGTGGATTGTCTGGCCAAAGAAGAGTTCTGGGATGGCTTCTGATCTAACACAACGAAGCGTACGCGAGGTCGGACTTGCGGCGGGTCTCGTGGACTACAAAATATGCGCTATCGACCAGACCTGGTCTGGGCTGAAGTTTGCGCACCGCAAAGGAAAGTAGCGAACCCAGGGCATAGATTACTACGGGGAGGTTGCATGAAACATTGGACAGAGAAGTTCTTCGTGAAAAATCCTGAGTTATGGTTACATTTCTTGGATCGAGGGTGGAAGAGAAACAAATTCACGGTCAGCGCGATAACGAAAATTCTAAAGAAGCATGGTATTACAAAGGGACGATTTCTGGAGGTCGCGTGTGGCAATGGACGGATATGTATCCCCATGGCGAAAAAAGGATTTAGGGTGACCGGTATCGATATCAGTACTCAATACATCGATGATGCTAAGAGAAGAGCTATCAAGAATCATGTCAAAGCAGATTTCATATGCGGTGATATGAGAAGGCTTAGCCAGATAACACGCGGTAAGTATGACGTAGTCTTGAGTGTTTGGACATCCATCGGCTACTACGATAAGAGAACGGACGAGAAGTTGTTCAGGAGCGTGGCCGGATTGATGAAGAAGAAAGGTCTGTTCTTGGTTTTGAACACGATGTCGCAGGAATACTTGGTGGGTCACTACTGTACCAGCCTATACAATGAGACTGATCGGTTTGTGGTGCTTCATAAGGGCAATAGATTTGACCGTTTCCATTCAAAAAACAAAGAAACATGGGTCTTCTACGAAAAGGACGGCAAGAATCTGACGTATGTGGATGAGTTTGAAATGAGATTACGAATATATTCCCTAGCCGAAATAGTCGAAATGGCAGAGAGGGCTGGTTTGGAATACGTGCAATCTTATGATAACGTACGGACGCTGACGCCCGCGAGACCAGATAGCGTGATAAATATCGTGTTCAAAAAAAATAGGACAACATAAAGCATTGATCGGGAGGAAGTAATATGAATAGCAGGAAGATGCCATCGCATCATGGGTTCAAGGAAAGAAAGAGTGCAGAATACCCAAATGATACTCTGAGATTGCTCATGGAACGCGCAAGTTGCCGTAATTTTTCTGACAAGAAGATTCCTGAAGATGTTTTGAATCATGTACTCGATGCAGGAACTCATGCCGCGACTGGAGGTAACCTGCAGCCATATTCGATCATAAAAATTGAGTCCTTGGCGATGCGAAAGAAACTGGCAGAGATGTGTTTTCAACACTTCATTGCCGAGGCACCAGTGAATCTCGTTTTTTGCATTGACTGGCACCGCCTCCGAAGATGGGCGAATATGGAGGTCGCACCTTTCAGCGCCACAAGCAGCTTCCGTCACTTCTGGATATCGTTTCAGGATACGATCATCTGTGCCCAGAATATCTGCACGGCGGCTGATTCGCTCGGCTTGGGGTCGGTGTATATTGGTACTGTCATGGAGTACTTTAGAGAAATCAGGGATATGCTAAAACTGCCCAAGGGTGTGTTCCCGGTTGTCTTGCTCTGTATAGGTTACCCGAAGAGTCAACTCATGGTCAGGAGAAAATTGGGGATAGATGTGATAGTTCATGACGAGAAATACCATGAGATTGATGACAAAAAGCTAAAAGATGCCTTCGACGAGAAATACCATCACGCGAAGATTGAAGTAACCGAAGATCGGATGAAAAGAATGGCTGAAGCTTGCACAAAGGTACACGGTAGTGACTTCGCGGAAAAATGCATTACTCATATCAAGGAAATGGGTTACATCAACGTTGCGCAACGCTATTTTGGTCTTCATTATGAGGCCGACCTAATGCCGGAGGGTAATGAGGTCTTTTTAGCTATCACGAAGGAGTTAGGCTTTAGTTGGTTTGAGAAGTACCAAACAGCACAAGAATCATGGAGGAAGGAGGAAAAATGAAGGGAAAGCATATGGGCGAGCAGGAAACTTATGAGCGTGCAAAGAAACGTGTGGAGGAATTAAAATCATTCTACTCACACCTTTTTGTGTACTTGGCAGTGAATGCAGGTTTATTTCTTCTGAATATCATCACTTCGCCACGGCATCTGTGGTTTTATTGGCCACTGATAGGTTGGGGAATAGGGCTCAGCATACATGGATTGAGCGTGTTTGGTACACAAAAGTTGCTGGGCAAAGATTGGGAGGAAAAGAAAATAAGAGAAATGATGGAGAAGGAGAAAAGGTGAACGAGAAAAATACAATCATTGTCTATGAAACCCGGAGCGGTGTAACCGGCGAATCTGCGAACATAATTGCCAAAGTTCTGCGCGAGAAATACGGGTTCAGCGTTGATGTTGTGAATTTAAAAGAACAATCAAAACCAAAGTTGTCAGAGTATGAAAACGTTTTCATCGGCAGTGGTATTCGCATGGGGAGATGGTACGGAAAGTCCAAGAAGTTTCTGAAGAACAATTTCGAAGGCAAGAATGTTGTGATATTCTTATCGGCGTGCTCAGCCGGTGACCCTAAGGGTCATGATGAGGCTGTGACTAAGTATCTGGATAATGTTTTGGCAAAATATCCACACGTTAAGCCGGTAGCCATGGGTGCCTTTGGCGGGAGGATGAAGATGTTTGGTAAGGTGCAAACAGATACCTGCGATCCGGATAAAGTAAGAGTGTGGGCAGAGGAAGTCGGCAAAAAGCTGGTCCGTTCATAATGAAATGCCTTCTGGAGTCTGCTGTTTCGACGGTGCGCATGGGAGGGTGAAACGGATCCTACAAAAGGTGGTAAGAAATGTTCTCCGAAATTGAACAAAAACTAAGTGTGCCAGTATTCTGACTTCAAGCTAACCATTTGTTGGGTTTACCTGCAGCGTGGTAATAAGCAGGAGAGGTAGAATATGCCTTTGGATACGAGGATATATACAGTCATTCAGGCAATGCTTTCGCCTGCGGTAATGATTTCTTGCTCTGGGTTACTGCTCTTGGCCCTGACGCCGAAACTCGGAAGAGTCATTGATCGAATACGACTCTTGAATCACGAGAAGACGAGTATTGCGAGAAAACCATGTCTCGAAGACATTGACCAGAACCGCATCGAAAGCATTGAGTTTCAAACTGAGATGCTAGTGTGTCGCGCACAACTGTTGAAACGCTCGAGCGGCGCGACTTTGCTTGCGATTCTTTTCTTTGTAGTTACTTCGGTGCTCATCGGTATTTCGTTCGTGATGAAGGTTGGTTTCGTGACGTTAACACTGATTACATTTCTGATTGGAATGGTATTTATCTTGGGAGGTGTGAGTTTCGCTTACTGGGAAATGCACATTTCACACAATACAATAAAGGAGGAAATAGAGGCATCGAGGTCGATTGTTGATAACCTTCTTAAAAAAGCCAAGGAAAGGTAGTTCCTCCCTTTATCGTGCGGTGTATTTGCATAAGCTAGCCGCCGAGTATCCTCGCCGGTAGCATTATAATTGCTTTGAAAACGGCGAGCACACCGCTTACTGCGATGCCTAGAATTCTGAAAGGAAGCAGAACAAGCCAGATAAGTGGATACAGCAAGAGAGCTAGTATGGCCAGTGGCCAACATAGAATGAAAAGTATCAGCCAGAGCAGAAACTTTATCAAGGTATGCCTCCTTTGTATGAATTTTAACTCCTTTTTTCATATTGTCAACATTTTTTTTCCTGAGGTCACGGTATCAGCTAAGCTATGCGTCCAGTGAAATTCATACTCGCCTCGAAATCCCCACGTAGAAAAGAATTGCTTAAGAGAATCATACCGGCAGATCAGATTGTCGTTTACGGTAGTAATGTGTCAGAAAAGCGTAGACGAGATGAACCGGTGGATACATTCTGCATGCGAATCGCCGAGGCAAAGGTGGCACAGGTATGGGGAGCATATCCCGGAGAGCGAGCTGAGATCGCTGCGGTAATAGGTGCTGATACCGTAGTACTGTTTAAGCAAGAGATTATCGGCCAGCCCGAAGATGGTCAAGACGCAATACGCATTCTCAAAAAGCTAAGTGGTAAAACTCACGAGGTCATTACTGGAGTAGCAGTATTTTTGCAGTCCCCGGCGCGCTTCAAAGCGTTTGCTGTGAAAAGCAAAGTCTGGATGCGTGAGACGAGTGAAGCCACGATTAAGGATTATGTGGCAACGGGTGAGCCATTGGATAAGGCTGGAGCCTATGCGATACAGGGCACGGGGCGGAGACTAGTAGCAAGGTATGAAGGTAGTCTGACAAACATAATAGGTCTGCCGATTGAAGAACTCTACGAAATCTTGTCCTCGGTTATTTAATCAAGGACCACGGGTCACCGTTACTAAGGTTAGCACATCTGTTTTCACGGGGGACAAACCTTGCTGATTCCGGCTAGTGTGGTATTGGTGGGAATGTATGACGTATTGACCGTGTAGCGAATATTGTTATAATCTCCGGAAGGAGGTATGATGCGCAAGATCATGATTATGCCATTGTTTCTTTTGTCTTTGTGCATTCCCTACGCACTGCGCGCCGATATGTACACGACGATGAAGGGAATCATGAGTGATATGACACAGTATGTCGACTTTCTCGAGGACAGTCTGAGTCAGGAAATCGTACACATGCAAGGAGACATCATTACATCCGAGGGTGCGACCTTCAGCCGAACCTTACACCAGGGATGGACTTATGGTATAGCCGCCTTTGGTGATTGGCGTATAAAAGACTTGGACATAACTATCTATAAGGATATTGATGGTGAATGGGTCGAAGTAGCATCTGATGACGAATCGGACAATCATCCAGTGATTGCGGTCGAACCATCAGAAACCGCTGTGTACCTCATAGAATTGAATGTCTATAAATGGGCCGAAGAATATAGCGCAGCTCATTACGGCATGTTGATATACCACGAGATTGGAGAGTAGTACTAGCGTGGAGTGAACAGCGTGATGACCGATGCCTTTGAGAGACTTGCCGACGCACTTAATGGGTTACCCAACGGATTCCCTCGAACACAGTCAAATGTAGAAATAGAAATTTTGCGGAGAATTTTTTCCAAAGAGGAGGCTTCTCTAGCATGTCAGTTGACCGGCAAACCTGAGCCGGTTGATGAAATAGCAGAGCGGCTTGGCATCGCAGAGGCTCAGATAAAAACGCGGCTTATCCAGATGGCAAAGCACGGTCTTGTATGGATGTCCCGAAATAAGGCTAGGATGACGTTCCGGCTGGCGCCGTTCGTCGTCGGTATCTACGAGAGTCACCTGGGCAAAATGGATCACGAGTTTGCCCATCTCATTGAGGAATATATGGAAAGTGGTGGTGCGGAAGGGATCATGAAGCCCCAACCAGCAATTCACCGCGTAGTGCCTGCCCAGGGAGCAATCAAGTCTGAGTGGATTCTACCCTACGATGATATCAAGGCAATGCTCGAGAAGGCTAAGTCATATAGGGTCCGTGATTGTATCTGCCGTGTGCAACAAGACTTATTGGGTAAGAGAAAATGCGATTTCCCGGTAAAAATGTGCGTTACCTTCTCGCCGGTTGAGCGACCAGCTCACCCTAATGATGTTTCGAAGAAAGAAGCGATCGCGCTACTGGATAGGGCTGAGGAAATTGGCCTCGTGCACTGTGTGAGTAACGTTATCAAGGATGTTTTCTATATTTGTAATTGTTGCGGTTGTTGTTGCGGAATACTACGTGGCGTCACAGACTGGGGTATAGAAGAGTCGGTTGCATGTGCTAACTACTACGCCAAAGTTGATTCAGAATTATGCGATGCTTGCGGCATATGCGTTGGTCGCTGTCAAGTCAAGGCACTCGAGGCGAAGAATGGTGATGTTTTCGTCCACCGGGAGAAGTGCATCGGATGTGGACTATGCGTTACTGGTTGTCCAAGCGTTGCAGTGAGTCTTGAGCGAAGGCAGGGCGCCGAATTGGTCGAGCCACCCGATGATTTTGAAGCGTGGGAGCAAATGCGCTTGCAGGTACGCAATCTATTGACCTAGTCGAAGCCAGGAGGAATATGACGGCGAGACAATGGATGGTTAGTTTATCGGGTGTGATATTTCCGGTATTGCTATTCTTTTTATCATGCGGAAAGGGGGGTCGTGAAAAAATGCTTGAATATTACAGGCAACATGGTGTGATGACCGACCCTGGAGTATATGAATACATGTATGCAGATTTGCCTTCTGATATTCCTGGACTGTGCAGGGTTACACAGGGTGCTGTATTGCACATTTTCTGGGCCAAGGGATATGGAGTTGAACTCTCCGAAGAGAGGAAAAAGGAAGTAGGGATAAGAAAGATGGAAGGCATTTTAGCCAAGATCTCTGGAATGGATCATCGGACACTAGCCTTTTCCCGTGAGCCAGAGAAGAGAGTCGTCGGTAACTGCCGTGATTTCTCGATATTCCTTGTTTCACTACTAAGGCGTGAGGGCTTTCCAGCAAGAGCACGTTGTGGATTTGCTACATACTTCACGCCGGGAAGATACGAAGACCACTGGATCTGCGAATATTGGAACGAAGAAAAACAAAGGTGGATTCAGGTCGACGCACAACTGGATAGTCTTCAGCTGGAGGTACTCAAAATTGATTTCGACCCGCACGATTTGCCTGAGGGCAAATTTTTGACTGGGGGAGAGGCCTGGCGGTTGTGTCGCAGCGGAGAACTCGATGCTGAACTATGTGGTATTTTTGATATGAACGGTTTGTGGTTTGTACAGGGTGATTTAGTACGCGACTTCATGGCATTGAACAAATTGGAAGTTTTACCATGGGATTGCAACAATATCATGGGGGGTCCGGACGAAAAAGTAAGTCAAGACGCATATGATTTGCTGGATCGAATTGCCGGGTTGACTACGGGTGGCGATAAGATGTTTGGGGAAACTAGGTCATTATACGAGTCACGCGCGGAGCTGCGCATGCCTTATGACTGGCAGCCTTAGAATTACGTGCGCGCTTTATTGACCATTATGCGAGCATAGAACTGTATGCATCTTGAGAGCTACCGCGCGGTGCTTTTTGATTTGTTTCACACGTTGACTTCTGCAGACGTGATGCGTGTGCCTGGTAAAGGCACCAGTGAGATATTGGGTGTTTCGCGAGACGATTGGAACAAGCAGTTGCTTTCTTATTCTGAGGACAGACTGCGGGGTCGGCTAAACGATCCGTTCATAATCATTGCAAAAATGGCGCATGCGATCGACCCTGGAATAGCCAATCAGACGATTAAGGAAGCGGCGAATAACCGGATTCAACGTTTCATGCACGCACTTAAGAATATTGATGATTCGACGTTAGCTACGATTAGACGACTGAAGCAGATGGGAAAACTACTCGGCCTTGTCAGCAATGCAGATGTTAATGAGGTTATTGGTTGGCAGGATAGCCCGCTGCAACGGTATTTTGATAGTGTAGTATTCTCATATCGAGTTGGTCATATAAAGCCCGAGAGAGAAATATATGAAGTAGCACTGAAGGAACTCGGTGTTTTGCCCAAAGCTGTTTTGTACGTTGGTGACGGAGGGAGCGATGAGTTGATGGGCGCCAAGAAAATGGGCATGACAACGGTTCTGACTACCCATGTAATAAAGGAATTTTGGCCTGAGCGAATAATCAAGGCTCGCGAATACGCCGACTATGAAATTGAAAATATAGAAGATATTCTGTTATGATTCACTAATGAGAGGTGTTTTATGTTAAAGGAATTTAAGGAGTTCGCCATGCGCGGCAATGTCGTGGATATGGCGGTCGGTATTATTATCGGTGCGGCATTTGGAACAATCGTGAAATCGCTTGTGTCGGACGTTATTATGCCGCCGATCGGGCTGTCGTTGGGCAATGTTGATTTTGCCAATCTCTTTGTGATCCTAAAACAAGGGTCCACTGCTGGACCCTATGCCTCACTCGCCGACGCCCAGGCAGCCGGCGCCGTGTCCCTAAACTACGGTGCGTTTATCAATACGATTATCAGTTTCATCATCGTTGCCTTTGCCGTATTTCTTGTGATTCGTAGTATTAACAAGCTCAAGAGACAAAGGGAGGAGCCAGCAGCTGAACCGACGACAAAGACATGCCCGTATTGCCAATCTGCGATCCCCATTAAAGCTACCCGTTGTCCCTTTTGTACGTCTGAACTGAAGGGAGAATGAGCCGATTTTTTGAGCAGTGGGAGTTCTATGTTTTTCCAATCTAGCATCATGGTGAATGCATGGTCAGTGCTGGTTTTGGTTACTGTATTACTATTGTCTTGCACTCAGGACTTGTCGCGACGTGTCAGAGATTATGAGACAACCTATAACACGCATGATGTGGAGAGGCTCATGGCATTCTATGCTGATGATATCAGATTTGAGATCACCGGTGTTTGGGTAAAGAGAGGAAAAGAAGCAGTGCGGGGACTCGCCGAATGGGACAAGGCAACCAACATGCACATGACTATCTCCGATATCAAGGTTAGCGGCGACACCGCGTCATTCAGGCTTGTTGAGACCAATGATTGGTGGAAACTTGCTGGTATGGGAGAAGCGTACTATGAACCCTGTGTTATGATATTTCGCAGTGGCCTTATAGCCGAGTTACGGGCGACAATGACCCAGGAAAGCTTGGACGCCTACGCAAGAGTGTGGCCATCAATAATGAGTTGGGCAAGTGACCATCGCAGTGAAGAGCTGGCTGAATTACTCCCTGGTGGCGAATTCGTTTACGGTGAAGAAACTGCAAGGAAATGGATTATTCTCTTGCAGGAGTGGCGCGATGCACAAATGCAATGAAATACAATAAACCGACATAATACATGCCTTAAGGAACAAACAGATAAGGACGGAGCCTACGAGATCGAGCGTCTTCTAGATGAATTTGTGGTAGAAAGGGTGCAGTTCTCCTCGGCCGAGAGAATCCGTTCCCATTTTGGCGTGTTTATCATTAACGCGATCAGGGTTGAAATCATGGGAGATATTGAGAAACGGACCGCCAAGGGAGTATGGCAGCCTATTGATGATTTGAGAAAATATGTGCGGTTTGTTGAAATTGATGATATGATAATTCCGGTGTTGTTATTAGAATACGAGTACGAAGCTTATGTGCAGTTGGGTAGGGAAGACAAGGCTCAATTACTACAAAACTGGCTAGAGCGGCGAGGCGGTTCTGTTGAGGAGGTGAGCGATGGCTGAGCTCAGGAGCATTAGTGATCTCCTCGAGGTCGCAATCCGTGTCGAGCGTTGTCTTTTGGATTTTTACAAGAAAATGCGTGATCAAATCGAACACAGTTACGGCCGAGACCAATTCGATTCTCTCGCATCCGAAGAACAGACGCATGTCGTCATGCTGAGAAGGTTCTTGGATGGTATCGGCGAAGACGAAGACGGATTCCGACTGAAGAGAGGCCAGGTAAAATCACAGAATGGCTTGGTTTCTCATGCCATGAGAGTTTTCAGTAGGGCAGAAGAAATGACTAGGACTGACGATGCTTTGGAGGCGCTGAGCATCGGAATGGAGTTAGAAATGGAATCTATATTCTATTTCACGGAGCTACACGATATGTTTCAGGGAGAGCAGCAAGATTTGATTGCGCATATTTTGAAAAATGAAAAATCTCATCTATTGAGATTGATTGCAATGACAAAGAAGACTGAGTTCTAGCAGTCATTCGTGCGATATCATAGCAGTTACGAAAAATCGGCACACCTGTATGACCTCTTTGACCGGAAACCAAACGTAGAATTCTTATGCCAGTACGGATCTGTATTTACTGAAGTCATAGATATCGGTTCAGGCACGGGCCGAATCGCCATACCACTTGCGCAGCGAGGAACCGTAGTATACTGTGTTGAACCATCACCAGCGATGCGTAGAGAATTCATGAGAAAACTGGCGGTACACACTTCAATTGCCGATAGAATATTGCTCCTCGGTGGCAATGCCGAGTCATTCGCACTCAGACGTCGTTTCCCCTCAGCATTCATGTCCGGTGTCTTTGACCATTTGCTTGATGACAATATACGCCTACTTGCGCTCGAGAATATCAACCATCACTTGCTGCCGGGAGGAACGCTTGTTATGGACCTATGCCTTGGCGGTTCAAAGGATAGTGTTCCGGTGCCAGCAGGTGATTACCGGATCGGTAACAAAGAATACCGTCGTTTTGTTAGCAGCGAGATGCTTCGAGACGACAAGAAACAGGTGACCCTCGTCTTCGAGACATATGAATCCGGTAAGCTTGTCGAGCGTATTGAGGAGCGGGGCGTGGTGGGCATTGTGGGCCGTTGCAGACTGCTGAGTCTACTCGAAAATACTGGTTTCGTTGTAGTTAATGAGTTTGGCGATTACGAATCTACGGCATATAAGAAGGGTGACGAATCTCTTATCATCGAGGCAAGGAAGAAGACGACAACATAGACAACGCCATTGAGTTATCATTCATTTTTAATATAATGTAGGTAATGAGAGACAACGAGAAAGATTTTGATGGAATTCACAAGGCAATAGTGCGCGAGTTAAGACAGCACATTGAACCCGAGTACCGTAAGGGAGCACAGAAATATATTAAGGAAGGTATTGTGCTTTTGGGCGTCAGGTTGAATGTTGTACGAAGGATTTCGGCTGTTTATTTTAGGAAAATAAAGGCGAGTGGGCGAGGAGTAATATTCTCCATTTGTGCTGACTTGTTGATGTCAGAGTATGCTGAGGAGAAGACGGTTGCTTTTGATTGGGCGTATCGTTTACGAAAGCAATACAAGCCTGAGGATTTTAAGATATTCGAGTCATGGTTGAAGGCATACGTGTCCAAC
This sequence comes from Caldifarciminota bacterium SM23_42, assembly GCA_001303785.1. Lineage (GTDB taxonomy): Bacteria > Hydrothermota > Tepidihabitantia > SM23-42 > SM23-42 > SM23-42. The sequence continues at coordinate 30,602 of LJUJ01000021.1, forward strand.
TGGGGTTTGTGCGACGACTTGTGCCGTCATGCTTTTGGCGCGTTCGTGGATCAGTTTCCGCAATTTCTACGTGATGTGACAAAGTGGACTGAGTCAGAGAACAGATGGTTAAGACGGGGTGCTGCAGTGATCATGATATACTCCCTGCGTAAGGGCAAACATCTTGATGTAGCAATTCGCATCGCTGATGCGCTTATGCTAGATGATGATTACCTCGTGCAAAATGGTTATGGCTGGATGCTCAAAGACGCGAGCATTTTGTTCCCAGAAAAGGTATTCGGTTACGTGATGCGCAACAAGAAGAAAATGCCCCGAAGGGCGTTACGATATGCTATTGAGAGATTTACAACGCAGCAGAGGCGGGAGGCAATGGCATAGTCATGTGCTTAGCTATTACAGAAATCGTAGAGGGTTTGGAATGAGTAACACGCGGGTTACGAGCACACTCACTGATCATGACATATATCTGTTCAAAGAGGGAAATCATTTCAGACTCTACGACAAGCTAGGTGCTCACGTTGTTAAAAGGAGGAAGAAGGGTACTCATTTCGCCGTATGGGCTCCGAGCGCTCAGTCGGTGTCGGTAGTTGGTGACTTCAATAGTTGGGATCGAGAGGCGAATCGTCTCGCTGTCAGGTGGGACGGTTCGGGCATTTGGGAGGGTTTCGTGCCTGGCGTCGGCACGGGCGCGCTTTATAAACTACATGTCGTCTCGAGATACTACAATTATAAAATTGATAAGGGTGATCCATTTGCATTTTATTGGGAACAACCGCCCAAAACGGCGAGTGTAGTCTGGGATTTAGATTACCAATGGCATGATGACAAATGGATGCGAAACAGGAGTGAACACAATGCATTGGAAAAGCCGATATCAGTGTACGAGATACATCTTGGTTCATGGTTGCGTAATGAGGTAAACGGTGGATTACCCAATTACCGGGATGCGGCACGCAAACTCGTCGAATATGTCAGGGAAATGGGCTTTACTCACGTAGAATTGTTGCCTATCATGGAACACCCCTTTTATGGGTCCTGGGGATACCAGGTCGTCGGCTATTTTGCTCCAACGAGCAGATATGGCTCGCCGCAGGATTTTATGTTTCTCGTTGATTATCTTCATCAAAATGGCATTGGAGTCATATTGGATTGGGTTCCTTCTCATTTTCCAACCGATGAATACGGGCTCGCATATTTCGATGGTACACATCTGTATGAACACGCGGATCCGAGAGAGGGACTGCATCCTGATTGGAATAGTTACATTTTCAATTATGGACGCAATGAAGTTCGCAATTTTCTTATCAGTAGCGCTTTGTTCTGGCTTGATAAATATCACGTCGATGGAATACGGGTGGATGCTGTTGCGTCTATGTTATATCGTGACTATTCGAGAAAAGATGGCGAATGGATTCCTAATCGTTTTGGCGGACGTGAGAATTTGGAGGCGATCGAATTTTTGAAACGTCTCAACGAGACAGTGTACAGAGAATACCCCGACGTCCAGATGATCGCGGAAGAATCCACGGCATGGCCGATGGTTTCACGCCCCGTCTATCTGGGCGGACTCGGCTTCGGTATGAAATGGAATATGGGTTGGATGCACGATACACTGATTTATTTTTCAAGGGACTCGGTTCACCGAAAATATCATCATGATCAATTGACATTCAGTATATGGTATGCCTTTTACGAGAATTTCGTACTATCCCTATCACACGATGAAACTACCCATGGTAAGGGTTCGCTAATCTCGAAAATGGCTGGTGATGATTGGCAAAGATTCGCCAACCTGCGTCTGCTGTTTGGCTATATGTACGCCCATCCAGGTAAAAAACTACTATTCATGGGTAATGAGTTCGCCCAATGGCAAGAGTGGAGCCACGACCGGGGTCTGGATTGGCAGCTTCTTGATTACGCACCGCACAAGGGTATACAGAAATGGGTGCGTGATCTCAATCGCACATATAGGCAAGAACGAGCACTGCACGCAAGGGACTTCGAACCCGACGGGTTTGAGTGGATCGACTTCGGAAATTGGGCCGAGAGTGTGACTGTGTTTCTCCGTAAATCGAAAAGACCCGGCGAGAGTGTGCTCGTTGTGTGCAACTTCACGCCCGTATCCAGATATAACTACAGGATAGGCGTGCCCAGTCTCGGATTTTGGCGAGAGTTACTTAACAGTGATGCGCAAGAATATGGTGGGAGCGGACATGGCAATTTCGGAGGCGTGAAAGCACGAAGTGAACCGTGTCACGGACAGCAGCACTCGGCAATCATAACATTGCCTCCCCTCGCCGTTCTATTCTTCAAGAGAGAAAAAACATCCCGTGAAAATACATAAACGTCAATCAAACGGAGTTTTTTCAAAAAGGGGCAGTGGCGTTCTGCTCCACGTTAGCTGCCTGCCTGCACGTTACGGCATAGGGGATTTCGGACCGTCATCGTACAAGTTCGCAGATTTTTTGGCGAGTGCGAAGCAGAGCTATTGGCAAGTATTGCCTCTCACACCGACCAACTATGTTCACGAGTACTCGCCCTATAATTCTCTATCCGCTTTTGCCGGCAACAAGTATTTAATTAGTCCCACGTTTATGATGCGGGACGGTTTGCTCAGGTGTTCCGATCTGAAGTCGGCCCCTGATTTCTCGAACCGCACAGTGCAATTCCCCAAGATGATTAGTTTCAAGAATAAGATCTTCAAGCAGGGATACCGACATTTTAGAAACAAAACTAAGGAATGCGCGGGATACGAAAAATTCTGCAAAGACAATAAATCATGGCTGGAAGATTTCGCACTTTTCGTTGCCTTGAAGAATCATCTGAATGGTAGACATTGGACAAGATGGCCAGCAGGGATCAGGCATCGAGATCCAAAGGAGATCAGTTCTATGAAAGACTCGCTCGCTGAACACATCGAGCGCGAGAAATTCCTCCAGTACGTTTTTTCAAAACAGTGGTACGCATTGAAGTCCTATTGCAGCAACAAAGGTATAAAGATAATCGGCGATATACCAATGTATGTTGATTTTGACAGCGTTGATGTTTGGGTGTATCCCCAAATTTTCAAGTTGGGCAGAGAAAGGAGGCCCGCTTTCGTTTCCGGCGTGCCTCCGGACTATTTTAGCGAAAACGGTCAGCTGTGGGGTAATCCAGTATACCGCTGGGATGTGCTCAAGAGCACTGGTTACCAATGGTGGATACAGAGAATTGGACATAACCTGAAGCATTTCGACGTGGTCAGGCTGGATCACTTCAGAGGCTTCGTTGCCTATTGGCAGGTCGCTCAAGGAGCAACAACCGCGAAACGTGGCAGATGGGTTAAGGCGCCGGCCGAACATTTCTTGCAGACCCTGCGCAGTGAATTGGGTCGTCTGCCATTAATTGCGGAAGACTTGGGTACGATCACGCCCGACGTACGTGAAATAATCCGACGGTTCAATCTGCCCGGTATGCGGGTGCTGCTTTTCGCCTTTGGAGGTGATGAGACTAATCCTTATTTACCTCATAATCATGAAAAGAATTGCGTAGTATACACCGGCACTCATGACAACAATACGGTTAGAGGGTGGTTTGTGAATGAATCCTCACGTTCGGAAAGACAAAGACTATTTGCATATCTGGGCAAGAAGGTTGCCGCGGGTCGCGTGCATGAGGAATTAATGCGTGTGGCTATGAGGTCGGTCGCTGATACCGCAATTGTTCCGATGCAAGATATACTTGGTTTAGGTAGCACGGCGCGCATGAATCGACCAGCCAGTATCAGAGGCAACTGGCGTTGGCGCTTGTTGCCAAAGTATCTGAATTCCACTGTGGCTGGTGGATTGCTTGCTATGACGCAAGTGTATGGTAGGGTCTGAGTCACTTTTGGTAATACCAATGCTGAATCCAAAATGACAATATCTGGAGGTGGTAAAATGGAGAGTCAACAATCGCGCCGCACGATACTCAGGGTTGCGAAACGACTAGATGACGCAATCGAGAGTAGAGACGTCGATTTCATTATCTCATGCTTTGCTGAGGATTGCGGCATCGAAATACTTGGGATCAAACTGAAAGGTAAGGATGGTGTGCGTCGCTGGCTCGATTGGATGTATGCCAACATTTCGAATATTAAATTCACACCAATCACCATTATGATAGAAGGCAATACTCTTTTCGAAGAATTCATAATAACTGCGACAACGCCGCGTGGTGCCGAGATTTCTTCGAAACAGTCAGAGGTTCTTGTGTTCGAGAATCTGAGAATAAAGAGCTTGCGACTTTATTTTGACCGGCTTGATTTCGCTGATGTTGTTGCAAAGGATTTCTTCCGTAGAGCGGTATTAAGAAGAATCGTAAAACTATCACTCGAGGGCTTAGTGTAATACATAGATGATACACAAATTGCTTGACATTTTTAGATATTCCTCTATACTTTGCCTAAACAAGTTTATCTAAACAAGGAGGCGATATTGAGACATTCACAGAACGTTATTCGTTATACGAACAGGCATGTTTTGGTGATTGTATGTTTATGTCTGTTATGTATGTCTGCTTCCCTGAGCGGACTGACATGGTTTGTAAATAGAACAGCACCAGATGATAATAACCCAGGCAGTCTTAGGTGGTGTATGAACGCTGCCAACTTCAATGCCGGCGCCGATACAATTTTCTTCAACATACCGGGTACTGGCCCGCACGTCATCATGCCCGATTCGCAATTGCCTATTCTAGTAGATCAGGCCGGTGTTATTATTGACGGTTTGTCACAACCCGGTTCGGCAGCTGGTGCTAACCCACCCTCGACTGCCAATTTGATGATCGTAGTCGACGGGACGAACGCCGGTACTGCACACGGCATCTGGATTATATCGTCCTATAATACGGTTCAAGGATTGGTCGTCAACAATTTTCAGCAGGATGGTATCCGTGTTCAGGCTCAGGACGACACGAGTCAATTCAACTACATATACTGTAATTTCGTTGGCACTGACCAAACGGGCAGTTTTGTCCAAGGGAACGGTTCAAACTTGCAGGGTTTGTGGGGTGGTATCTACATCATGTGTGCTCCGGGTGCTCCGGGTTATGCATATTTTAATACAATCGATCGCAATCTCTCATCCGGTAACTATGCTGAGGGTATTGGCATTGCTAACTGTCCACCAGGAGACGTAGCTTTTAATAGTGTTTTCAACAACTATGTCGGCACTGATATAACTGGTACAGTGGACTTGGGTAACATTCATGACGGCGTGTACATAGGTGAAGGTGCACACGACAACGCTGTCGACGGTAATTTGATATCGGGTAACGATTTTGAAGGTGTGTGCATTGTGGGTTATGTGGCAGCGATACAACCTTTTACTTATGCGAATACGATCATTAACAACATAATCGGTCTGGATATCAATCTAGTGCCATTGGGGAATACCAGAGATGGTGTGAGTATCGGGATTTACGGTACTTCGCAGGAGGGTTATGCGATCGATAATACCATTGTAGCAAATACTATTGCCCACAACGGACGTAATGGCGTTCTCGTGTGGGAACACTTTTCCAGCACGACTAACGCCGACCATAACGAAATCACCATGAACTCAATCTACAATAATGCCTTATTAGGAATCGATTTAGCAGATGATTACGTAACGCCAAACGATCCGGGTGACCCTGACAGTGGACCCAACGAAGAGGTAAACTTCCCGGTCATAACAAGCGCTGTTTTCAGCGGGGGCCAGACGACTATATCGGGTACGGTTGATATCAATACGAACCCGATCGCTGCGAGAATCGAAGTCTTCAGAGTTAGTACCGATCCTAGCGGCTATGGTGAGGGACAGATCTTTCTCGGGTCCACAAATCCCGATGCTGCTGGGAATTGGAACGTCAGTGTTCCGGGGCTTGTCGCAGGTGATACCGTGACTGCGACTACTACAGACATGAATCTCAACACCTCAGAATTCGCACAGAATTTTGTTGTCGTTACCGGTATTAAGGAAGACGAAATCGGGATAGCGCCCAAGGCATATGAACTTGGGCGAAGCTATCCGAATCCTTTCAATCACTCCACTTCGATCTGTTTCGCGTTGCCCAAGGTAACCGAAATCAACATGAAAATCTGTGATGTTTCCGGCAGAGTTGTCACGGTGTTAGCCGATGGCAATTATGGTCCGGCGCATTACATGCTGCATTGGGCTGGTGTGGATGCTAAGGGTCGTCGAGTTAACCCTGGTGTTTACATCTGCATACTCGATGCTGGAGAATTCAGGGCGATGAGGAAGATGGTGTTGACCAGGTAGAAATTGTTTTGTCAAAAAAAGGGGTAGCATAGCTACCCCTTTTTTCTATTAAGGTTACTCAAGTTTTAAACAAGTTATTTCCAGACCATCTGCTGTAATCCCATTACCTTAAGCTTGCCGTTACCTTTTTCTTGTTCGGTAACTGCGTGTGCAGCATTCGCGAAAACGTGTGATGTTTCAGGAATAGCCATGGAGTATCGACTGAGGGGATATTCGGTCATTTTTTTCATGCATGCCATTCTTTTGTTCGAGGGCAAGATGATTGAAGACAATTCACGATTTTAGCGCTTTCCAGACTATATCGTTTAGGTTTTTGACTTGAATACTACCGTTGCCCTTTTCCTTCATTACGGCAGCTGCTTTTTTTAAGACCTGTTCGCACGTTGGACATGGTGTAATGAGAAGCGGCGCACCCGTAGCTATTGCCTGTTTAATACGAAGGCTAGCAATATCATCCGAGAGGTTCACATCTGACATCAATATACCGCCGCCCCCGCCGCAACATTGGGATGTTTTTCTGTTTTGCGGCATCTCGATGATCTCTACACCAAGTTTTTTCAAGATCTCGCGCGGTTCTTCAGTGATTCCCATGACTCGAGAAAGATCACAGGGGTCATGGTACGTGGCTTTTAAACCAAGATTCTTTTCTGGCAGATGTTCAAGTATGGCCTGAGTTATATGCTTCACGTTTTTGCCATATTCTTCGTGAATATATGCGGCGCACGTCGGGCAGAGAGCGACGATATCCTTTTCCGGGTACAATTCCAGGAATTTCTTCTTATGTTCTTCGAATTCTTTTCTAAAACCCAATGCATGAAGTGGGTATCCACAACATATTTCATCCTTGATCAGTGGCTTCACGCCCAGTTTCTCGAGTATTTTAAGGTACATCTTTGTCTGATTAGGGCGCGCAAGATACTGGCATCCGATGAATACAGGCACATCACCTTGCTGCGTCGGTGCCTTTATTTCTTTGTCGCCAAAGATATTGCCGGTTTCTTTGACATTCTTCGCCATACCTTTGTGTGTATCAGATGCGAAACCAGCCTCGACCAGATCTGCTCTTGCTGCTGCAAGGATATCTACTACCGAAACATTGGCTGAACATCGCTCAGAACAATCCCTGCAATATGTACACTGGAATAATTTGTCTGCAATATATTGTGATGGTTCAAGCTCGCCGCTAACTACTCCGTAGGCGAGAATGGTTTTTCCTCGTGCTGTGTCTGTTTCCCAACCCGTAACCTTGAAGACCGGACAGCCTTCAAAACAATAGGCACATCTTATGCAAATGTTTAATTCATTGTTCCATTCTTTCAGGTATTTCTTCGCCATGTTTTCTCCTATTCCACTGGATATCTTATTTCAGTTGCGCTAAACCAATCTTCGGGTGCATCCTGTAATTTATGCGGATTTAATATATTATTTGGATCGAATGCTTTTTTGATTGCTTTCAGCATGGCGAGAGAGTCTGCCTTTTCTTTTTTCCATGCAGGTGCTTTCGAGAGCCCTATACCATGTTCGGCCGAGGTTGTGCCACCAACTGAGCGGACATATTCATAAACTTCTTCCACCGCCCGTTTTGCGCCTTCCCACTGTTCCTTCTTTGTCGGATCCATCAATATCTTTGTATGCATACAACCTGAACCACAGTGTCCATAGGCAGTCATCACTACATTGTTGCGCTTGGCTATCTCATGGATTTTGCTGGCACACTCTGCCATTTTTGAATAAGGAACTGCCATATCGTCAGCCAATGATGTGCAAGACAGTCCCATTTGATATCGTGACAATGCAGCAAACAATTTTTTCCTTCCAGCGTATAGTTTTGTCCTTATTGCGGTATCATAGCTCATTTCAATACCATAACCATTATGCTTTTCACAAATTTCCTTCATGAGTTTCATTTCGGCATCTACAGTTTCTTTCACTTTTCCATCTGCCTCAAACATTACAATTGCCTCGACATCAGGCAGACCCATTTTTAGTGTTGTGTTTACAGCCGTAATGGCGATGTTATCCATCAACTCCAGCATAGATGGTAGCGCGCCGGTTGCGATTATTTCAGATATAGATTCGCCGGCATCTTTCAATTTGTCGAAATTTGCTCTGGCAAGACAGCGGAATTTCGGTATTGGTTTCAGTAGCAATGTCGCTTCAACAATTATTCCGAGCGTGCCTTCAGAACCAACCATGAGTCTGTCGAGTTGGTAACCAGATGCTTCTACGCGTGTATTTGAGCCTAGGGTAATCAAATCGCCATTGGCAAGCACGACCTTCATTCCAAGAACAGAATCCCGTGTTGCCCCGTATTTTACAGATCGTATTCCAGAGGCATTATTGGCGATTTCTCCTCCAATCGTTGCGACCCTGCTTGATGCCGGTGCTGGTGGGTAAAAAAGACCGTGTGGCTTGAGCGCTCTATTCAAATCATCATCTACTACTCCTGGTTCAACTCTGCAGAGCATATCCTCGGGACGTATTTCAAGAATACGGTTCATTTTCTTCATATCCATTACAATCCCGCCGTCGATTGGAACTGCCTGACCAGACATGCCAGACCCCGAACCGCGCGCTATAACGGGTATGAGTTCGGCGTTTGCATAACGCAATATTGCCTGTACCTGTTCTGTTTTCGTAGGTCTTACTACGACTGAAGCTAAGGCTTTGTGTACGGACGAATCAGACCCATATATATAAAGGTCGGCAATATCGTTCTTAATATTATCAGTGCCGACAATATCTTCTAGTTTTCTGACGCTATCTTTCGTTATTGGCATTTAACCCCCTTACTTCCCATAAATATCTGTGGAATACTTTCTGTAAACTGTGAAATTTTCTTGAGTATTCCTTACATCCTCAAAACTCTAGTCTAAATCGCTCTTTGTGGCTAGGAATTGTTATTACTCACCACCTCGGCCCGCTTTGTCGATATGGTCCTGAATGAATTTCTCCAGAACTTCAGGACCGTGTGCGAGATTCTTCAGTTCCTCTTCAAGGTTGGACGGCTTGATCTTCATGATCCAGCCGGCACCATAGGAATCGTTGTTGATCAAACGGCAGTCACTTTCCAGTTCGCTGTTTACCTCTACTATTTCACCGGAAATGGGTGATACTAGTTTGCCTACCCATTTTGATGATTGGATCTTACCACAAGTCTCTCCTTGACTCACGGTATCACCTTCGAAAGGCATATCGATGTAGGTCGTCTCTCCTGCTTGTTTTTGGTAAAAATCATCCATACCGACTCGCACCGTTCCATCGTCTTCAAGCTTAACCCAGGTGTTTTCCTCATGATAATGCAAATCGTCAGGCATATTATAGCCCTGGATTTCCATTTGACGCCTCCTTTCTAGTCAGCCCGAAATAAAATAGAAAATTCCTTAGGCTCTCATAATAAATCAATTTGCACGAACACCCATAAAGGATGTAATTACATAGTTAATTATAGCGATTTTATTGCCTTAGTCAATATTATTTGTAGGTCCAACTGTGAATGTCTATATTTACTTCAATGAATGCAGTCTATTACATTTCTGTATACATGTGATACACCGACTCTTCGATTTCCTTGGGCAGCTCCGCGGCCTTGTATCGAGTGGCCGGTATTCCCTTTTCCCATCGGCTGGCATAGATGAACTTCTTGGGTCGGTAGACCAGACGCTTTCTCACCTTGGGTACTGTGAGACTCGCATTCATCAGGAAAAGGATTCGTTCCTCGCCCTTCTCAACTATTGCCGCGTCAATTGCCTCTTGCAGGGTATGGAATGGCCTGATGAAGATGCTCTCGAGTAGCTTATCCTCAAGACTCGTGACTGCCCACATCTGAGCCCAACGTGCTATTTCGGCCATCTTGGCTGCTTTGTGATATCCCAGTTTGAATTCCTTGTCGATTTTGTCCAGGGTCTCTTGAGGTGAGTGACAACTGCTAAGCAATTTAATGAAAGTATCGCTTCCCACGCCCATGCGACACTTAGAAACGAGTATTAGAATACCGTTATCATTCAACGCGAACTTGCCATTATCTAAAGCCTTTTGCGACTGATACAGATCGATATCCATGGGATATGGCGCCACGGCCACAACAATATCTGCCTTTTCTTTTATTTCAACTGAGAAAACCTGATGTGCCCTTTCTATTGCTGCTTCAAGCGATTCGGTGATGTCGCCTGCGGTGGCGGCGTAGATGCGTTCATTACGATCTAAAACGGTCATGATAGAAAATACTTCTTTTTCCTTGATGGTTAGAATGGCGTCTTCCATATCCTCATGTACGGGATTGCCTTGGAGACTGAGTGCTTTGGCACTCGCCTTTAGTGCAAGTTTGTGGTTCTGTTCGATCGTTCTGTAAGCGGCAATGCCGGGTAAAAATGATTTTCTGCCTCCGGTGTAGCCAGCGAAATAGTGCGGTTCAACAGACCCGATGATGACAATTTTGTGTGCCTCGACCGCCATTTTGTTGACGTACATCTCGGTGCCGTTTTTCGACGTGCCCAGATGAACCATGTCCTCGTCTTTTTTGGAATCGTGAGCAGATATTCGGTCCTTGAGCGTTTCGTAGAGTTCTCCAAATATCTCAAGGTATTCTTCCTCGGTTGGTGCCCGGTGCATACCTGTAGCAATGAGGAATTTGGTATTTTTGTCTTTTATCTTCGGATAAATAATCTTCAGTACCTTGGCAGTCGGTGTCGGTCGTGTTGCGTCATTGACTAAGAACAAGATGTCTTTGGCGTCGTTCAGGAATTCGTCAAAATTGCTCGAAGAAATAGGATCTGCCAAGGCTTGCTCGATGATCTGCTCTTCGTCTCCGATTTTCACGTCATTGGGAAATACGGTCTCACCGATGTTCCGTTCTTCGACGTGCACGTTGATTGTCTCTCTTCCGTATGGTATTCCAACTCTTAGCTTCATATGTATGTGTTAGTGTACTTCGTGCGTGTTATTTAGATGATTCCCAGGTTCTCCAATTTTTCTATCACGGTCTTAACTGCCGAAGCTGAAGTATGCAAAGCTTCTCTTTCTTCCGGAATGAGTTCGAGTTCGATGATCTTTTCAACGCCGTTCTTGCCCAACATAACTGGTACACCGACAAACAGCCCCTCGATGCCATATTCACCTCTTAAATAAGCAGAGCATGGCAGAATTCGTCGCTTGTCCCGGACTATGCATTCGACCATCTTGGCAACCGCAGCCGCTGGCGCATAATAGGCACTACCGGTCTTGAGATAACCGACGATCTCTGCTCCGCCCTTGCGAGTTCTTTCTATTATTTTGTCTATGTCATCTTTGGACATCAATTCCGTGATTGGAATACCGGCAACGGTTGAATACCTTGGCAAAGGAACCATGGAATCACCGTGACCACCTAAAACCATGGCGGTTGTGTCGATGACGGAGATTCCGAGTTTGTTGGAGACGAAATACCGAAATCTAATTGAGTCAAGTATGCCAGCCATTCCAACGATTCTCTTCAAAGCGAACCCTGTAGTTTTCAACGTCAGATAAGCCATGACGTCGAGTGGATTGGTAACCATAATTATTATTGAATTAGGTGCATATTGTGCAGCTTTTTCAGAGACCGATTTTATGATCTTGGCATTAGTGTTCAATAGGTCATCACGGGACATCCCTGGCCGTCTGGCGATGCCGGCAGTTATGACCACTATATCTGAGTCGACCATGCAAGAGAAATCTGTGCAACCCCTTAGTTCGATATCATAGCGGCGTATCGGTGCGGCTTCTTCGGCATCGAGCGCTTTACCTTCGGGGAGTCCTTCAACGATGTCAACAAGATACACATCGGCAATTTTGTGTTCAGCCAAGTAGAGGGCCACAGAGCTTCCAACGTTCCCCGCGCCGATAATGGTAACCTTTTTCATTTTTATTTCCTCCTCTTAGATTTCCAGGGTATCCACTGCATTCTTGATGACTGCAACCGATTCCTCGAATTGATGCCGTTCCTCGATGGTTAGTTGAAGTTCGATCACCTTCTCCACGCCTTTCGCACCGATTATTGCTGGTACACCGAGGCATAAGTCTTTCACATCATACTCACCCTGTAGACATGCGGAAACACACAGTACGCGCTTCGAGTCTTTGATGATGGCTTCAACAATCTCTGCGAGCGCCGCGGCCGGAGCATAGTGGGCTGTAGCTGTCTTCAGGTATGAGAGGATTTCGCTACCTGCGGCTCTGGTGCGTTTAACCAAATTATCGATCTTTTCTTGAGGTAATAATTGCGTAATTGGTATACCCTCGACACTAGCGTATCTCGGGATTATTACCATGTAGTCGTGATGCCCGCCGATAACCACAGCGGTTGTGTTGGCGGTGGAGACCTGTAGTTCTTTGGAAATAAACTCGCGAAATCGTGTTGTATCCAAGACTCCGGTCATGCCGATCACTTTCTTTGGGTCGAACTTACCTTTCTTCCAAATGTAACAGGTAAGAGCATCAACGGGTTCGGTAATGTTTATTAGTATTGCTCCCGGCGCATACTGTTTGATCTGAGGAATGATAGTATCAATCACTTTCGCGTTTGTTTCTAGTAGGTCGAGTCGAGACATCTGAGGCTTTCTTACATGCCCAGCAGTGATGACCACGACTTCCGAACCGGCGATATCTTCGATATTGTCAGAACCGTCTATTTTGGCGTCGTAATACCTGACTGGTGCAGCTTCCATTAGGTCCAGTGCCTTTCCTTTTGCGCGACCTTCGACCACATCGATGAGCATGACGTCAGCGAAGTTCTTCTCGCCAATATAGAAGGCTGCATTTGCTCCGACATTTCCTGCTCCGATTATGCTTACCTTCTTCATAGGCTATTCCTCCTCTTTCTCGAAAAATCTCTTTTGATCATGTTTGACCAAATGCAAGTCATCTTACTGCGAACTCTCCAGCTGAATATATCCCGTGGCTTGTTCTGTAGATATTGCCATCGTTTCGAGATTATTATAACTATTTCGGTTAAGAAGTCAACAAGGCACCGTATTTCGAACAATGGGTACGGTCAGACTGCCATCCATCAGAAACAGTATTCTGGCATGTCTGCCTTTTTCTGTTATCGCTTGCTCAATTGCTTTTTGAAGTGAACGAGAAGTCATGATGCCCGCATTTTGCAGGAGTCGGTCTTCGATTTCCGTGATCGTCCACACATGAGCCTGTTTTGTGGTAGCCAAGAGGTTCACTGCATTATGGTCACCCAAATGGTAACGTGACTTTGAATTCTCGACTGCATCCTGGATACTGCTTTGATCCTTGAACAGGCGCGCGAAGCTGTCAGGCCCGAGGCCTTCGGGACAAGGAGAGACTACGATCAGTATGCCGTCCTGATTCAGGGCCAGTCTGCCGTGTTCAATTGCCTTAAGGGTCTGGTATAGATTAACATCGAAAGGCGGTTGGGACACCGTGACAACAATGTCTGCTTTCATCGGTATTTTTGCCGAGAAGTACTTCTGGGCATGCCGGACAGCCATATCGAATGTTTCGCTAATAGGCCCGGTAAAGGCTTTGTAGATGTTGTGATTCTTGTCGAGCACCATCTGGAATGAGAATATTCTCTCGGGACCAAAAGCCTGTACACAATCAAGCATCTCTTCATGGATTGGGTTGCCGATGAGGTTCAACGCCCGCGCCTTGGGGTGTAATGCGAATTTATGATTCTGCTCAATTGTGCGGTAGGCAGCAACACCCGGCAACAGAGACTTCCTGCCTCCGGTGTAGCCAGCAAAATAATGGGGTTCGACTGATCCGATGACGACTAGCTTATCGCAGGACGTGATTTTTTTGTTTAGCCATAACTCGTTGCCGTATCGTGTTTTGCCAAGATATGCGTGTCGGGTGTTATCCCGCGCGTCGTGGATTGTGATTTGCTCTTTGTAGCGGCCGTAGTGCTTGCCAAATATTGAATGAAGATCTGTTTCACACGGTGCCGAATGCGCACCGGTACCGATGATGAATTGAGTATATTGCAGTTTGATATTTCCATTGATCACATCGAGCACCTCGGATGTTTTGGTTGGCCGTGTCGCATCGTTTATTACAAAGAGCACGCGTGTTCTTGTCTTGAGGAATTCGCTTAGTGACTTGTTACCGAGCGGTCTCCTAATTGCCTGCTCCAAGATGATGTTGGGTCGCTCACGCCTGACTTCTTGGGGATAGGTGATTTCGAGGATGTTTTTATCGGCAATGGTTATTTCGATATTAACGGATCCGTAGGGTATTAATATCTTCTTCATGATCGATTTGTGCCAACCACTTTCTGCGTTGGTTTGTTTTTTTTATTGAGCGTCGGTATCATTTGGCTTTCATCTTGAAAGGCTAACATAAAGGACGTACTCAATGATAGCCGTAATTCGCTCAGAGTCAATGTTGGATTTCGCAGGGCCGGCTTGACAATAGTAAGAAATTACCTATAATAACAGAAATGTGTTGGGTTTTTTTAATTTTGCTTAGTTATAATCCGCAAACGCTTACGGTACCACCTTTCAAACACACCTGGGGCTTCTACCGTGCCTCAAAGTACTACTTGCAGCTCTTTTTGGGTCCTGATTATGACTATGACGATCCTCAGGGTATTGTTGCGGTCAAACTAACCGAGTTAGATGATCCAAAGACACGCAAAGACGATGATGAGCTAGCCGTTTTCGCCGTGAATTCTGGTGTTGGCCAGATAGTCTACAACATAGGTCTAGCTTCCGTCAAGGTCTATGGTGACACCAACATGTTTTCAGACCCCAAAGGTATCGCGGCTACTGCCGATGGATTGATCGCGGTTGCGGACTTCGGAAATCAAAGAGTAGTCAAGCTTCAGTATCGAAAGGGCAAGATCGAACACGTCGCCGAAATACCGATACCGGGGCGTCCCTTTGATGTCTGCTTCGATTCGGACAACAATCTCTACATCACTGATTTTGACAGTTCTAAGGTCTACGTTTTTTCGCCTCAAGATTCGTTGATGCAGAAGTTCGGAACCGTGGGCCGTGCGTACGGCGAGATATATCAGCCGATGGGGATTGAAGTACTTGACGCAAAAGCTCCGTATAATTTCTACAAGGACGATTATGTTGTGATAACCGACAATTACGGCACGCGTATATCGAAATTCTCACGGCACGGTAGATTTATTGGTTCTGTCCAGAATTTTGAATTGGGGCTTGTTGATGTGTACTTTCTATACGTGGCGGCGGATTACTACGGTAGTGTTTACGTGACCGATGATTTGAATAATCAGGTTCATAAATTCGATCATAATATGAATTACATCATATCGGTGGGCAGAACAGGTACGGCGCAAGGCGAATTCCTATCACCTCGCGGCATAACGATTTGGCGCAGGTATGGACAGGTTTTCTTGGCCGAGAAAGAGGGCGGGCAATACCTGTGGCTCGCGGTAGACGGTTTTGTGGTTGGATGTTTTCCCCGTAAATTCTCGATAGAAAGACCGGGAACAACGTTGGCAATCTACCTTACCGATGAGGCGCGCGTTTATATAACGGTCATGAATCAGCAAGGAGAAAAGATACGCGATTTCATTGAAGGAATAAGAAGAATCCCAGGTGAGTACTTAGTAGTATGGGATGGGCGTGACAACAACAACGACTTGGTACCACCAGGTGAGTATGTGTTTCATATCAGGCTGAAGGGTCTCCAGGGACATGGTAGGCGAATCAGCAAGATAATTAAGGCGGGTGTTACATGCATCGCATCATAATTCTTTTTACTGTCCCAGCTTTATTGATAGGGACAAAATATGCTGGGGAGTTCCAAGAACTCCAAGTCGGCGCACGCGCATGCGCTATGGGGGGGACCGGGATTGCGCAGTTCAGTGATGCTACGAGTTTATATTTCAATCCGGCAGGTACTTTCTTCATACAGCGCAGCGTACATTTGATGCACGCCGAGAACTTTGCCGGGATTGTGAAGAATGATTTCGGCGCAATCGTTTTACCACGTGGCAACATGAGCGTCGGCGTGGGTCTGCAATATGTACACACGAGTGGCATAAAACTCACCACGCTGCCTGATACCACAGCGCCTCCGGGGAGTAATAACTTGCCGATAGCTTATGATACAGTCGGTACTTCGGACGTTCTGTTTTACGTGAATGGTTCTAAGGGTAACGATCGCTTATCTGTCGGTGCTAACATCAAAGTTTTTTATCGGGATTTGAATGCAATAACCGGTTTCGGAGGTGGTCTCGATGTCGGTGCTGCATTGAATTTGGATTATCTGAAAGTGGGCATCGTGGTGCGTGATTTCATACTCTCACCACTTGTATGGAGCAGCGGCCGTACCGAAACCATATTGCCAAAGATCGCTTTGGGTTTGGCTCCAGTTTTGCCGATAGCGGCGATCAATTCGGAGATTACGATTGAAGCTGACATTGTGAAGGTGCTTGATGTATCCGGTTTTGATGTGAACCTTGGCTTTGAATATGGCTACAGAGATATCCTTTTTGGCCGAATGGGCATATATTGTGGTAATTATACGCTTGGGGTCGGTTTGCAATACAAGAGGTTCACCGTAGACTACGCTTTTATGAAACACCCCGAGTTGAGTAACACTAACAAATTCTCTGCGGGGATGAGATTCTAATAAAAGCGGAAGTTTTCAGAAAGCTACTTAACCTCTGGGCGATTTTCATCCCGATTACCTATCATTTGTCTCCAGAACCAAGGGGTCGTCTGCTCTTGTCCATGGTTTGTATGGCTATTGTGCTAGTGGATTTCTTGCGTCTGCATGTCAACGGTATCAAGGAGGCGTTTTTCCTTTTTTTTGGGTCGTTCTTGCGCCGTCATGAAATAAGACGTCTAAGCGGAGCCTCTTATTTGCTATTGGGTTGTCTTATTACATCGCTGCTGTACAGCAAACCTATTGTTGTCGCTGCCTGTTCCTACATCATTGTTGGTGACACGTTTGCCGCCATCTTCGGACAAAACATAAGGAGTCCAAGGATTTTTCAGAATAAGACAATATTAGGTAGTATCGGTTTTCTCGGGGCCTCGGTTGCGACCGCATTTCTGTTGCACAGCATTACCGGGGCCTTGCCGCTTTCCCATTTGATGATCGGCGCAATTGCTGCTTCGATTATCGAAGCATTTCCGTTGCCTCTTGATGACAATTTTTCGGTGCCGATTATTACAGGATTCGTGATGAGTCTGTTATAAAAAAAGGCCCGAAAAGGGCCTTTTTTTACTTCCTTCCTAAATTATATTGCTTGAGCCTCTGTTCTTTCGATTTCGAGAGCTATATTTTGATAATCCCGCAGACCGGTGCCAGCAGGTATTATTCGACCCACAATTACATTTTCTTTCAATCCTTCAAGACGGTCGATCTTACCCTCGACCGCCGCGTCGGCCAGTACTTTCGTTGTTTCCTGGAAACTCGATGCCGAGAAGAATGATTCAGTTGAGAGGGCTGCTTTGGTTATGCCAAGCAGGATTGGTCGATAGGTCGCTGGTTTCTTACCTTCGACAAGGGCTTGTTGATTCACTTCGATCACGCGTCGCTTGTCTACTATCTCACCACCGACAAAAGGTGTATTGCCGGGCTCTTCGATTTTCACTTTCTGAAGCATCTGGCGGACGATCACTTCAATGTGTTTGTCGTCAATCTTAACATCCTGTATTCGATACACTTCGAGGATTTCGTTTACCAGGAAGCGTTGCGTTTCCATGGGTCCTTTTATTCTCAAAATATCATGGGGATCGATCGCGCCCTCGCACAAAGGATCGCCGGCGCGTACGAATTCGCCCGAATGGATCTTCAGATACCTGGTTGTGGGTATCTTGTAAGATCTGACGTCGCCTACTTCAGGTGTTACGGTGATTTTCCAGAAGCCTTTTTCCTCTTCAACGTCACATACACCATCGATCTCGGTGACGACCGCTGGATTCTTAACGATCTTGGCCTCGAAGAGTTCCTCGACACGGGGCAGACCACCAGTGATGTCCTTGCTCTTTCCAATCTCCTTGGGTATTCGGGCAATGAGCGTCCCAGGAGTTATCTTATCACCATCTTTGACCAGTAGATAAGTGCCAGCAGGTATTGAGAAGCTCTTGAGCACTTTGGTCTTCTTCTCCGTGATGTTGATCTTTGGATGATGATGCCTTAAGCGATCCTCAACGATGACGAATTGCTTACCGCCGGATCGTTCATCCACCCAATTTTCCTGCATGGTTACGCCCGGGATGATGTCCTGATATTTTACCAAACCGCCGACCGCACTGACAATCGGGATCGAATACGGGTCCCATTCGAATAGTATGTCGCCTTCGCTTACTTCACTCTTCGATTTTGGATAGATGACTGCACCGATAGGAATATTGTAGCTGATTTTTCTGCTATTGCCTTTGATAAACATGCGACCCTTGTCGTTTAGACTGATGAATAGCCCGTCGTCGCGTTTCGCTGCAGAAAGATTCTCAAAACTCACCTTACCGGCAAATTCGGCATTACGTGATGCACTTTCAGCAATACGCAGGGCGACTCCGCCAGTATGAAAGGTCCTCAGTGTTAGCTGAGTTCCTGGCTCACCTATGCACTGGGCAGCCATGACCCCGACGGATTCGCCGATTTCTACCATTCTGCCAGTAGCAAGGTTACGCCCATAGCATTTCGCACACAGTCCAACCGGTGCCTCACAAGTTAATATCGATCTAACCTTTACTTTTTCAATACCGCGTTTTTCTATCTTAACCGAGGCTTCGTTAGAGATTTCCTCACCACCATTCACGATGATTTCATTGGATAGTGGGTCGATCACATCGACAAGTGCAACGCGGCCAACGATCCTTTCGCTCAGCGGTTCAACAATCTTTTCACCTTCTTTCAACGCGCTTATTTCCTGACCCATGATCGTACCACAATCATCCATGGTTATCGTCACGTTTTGGGCTACGTCGACGAGTCGGCGAGTCAGATAGCCTGCATCCGCGGTCTTCAGCGCGGTATCGGCCAATCCCTTACGTGCGCCGTGGGTGGAAATGAAGTACTCCAACACTGAGAGGCCGTCCTTACAAGATGATTTTATCGGGGTTTCGATGATCTGCACCGAGGTCACCTTGCGTTGAGGTTTTGACATGAGTCCCCGCAGTCCGCAGATCTGGCAAGCCTGGTTCCGTGAACCACGGGCGCCCGAGTTGACCATCATGTAAAGTGGGTTGAATCCAGTCCGGTCCTTTTCGAGTTCGTCGATCAATCCCTCCTCGATATCCATAGCAACACGGGTCCAGGTATCGATTACCTTGTTATAACGTTCGGTCTCCGATATCAAACCGACTTGATGAGCCTTGTTGATGTCCATGACTTCTTTGGCACCCTTGGCCCATATTTTCTCCTTGGTTTTGAGGCTGAGCATGTCATCAATACCGATTGTTAACCCGGATCTAGTTGATAATTCAAAGCCAAATCTCTTCAGATTGTCCAGTAGCGCGATGGTTTTGTCGGTTCCGAATTGATCGAGGCATTCATCGACAATACCGGCAAGGATCTTCTTATTGACTTCGACATTTTTAAAGCGCATTTCGCTAGGGAGAAGTTCATTGAAGATTACTCTCCCGGGAGTCGTATCGATATACTTGCCTTTGAATAGGTACTTGATCGGTTGCTGATATGACATCGTATTATGTTGTATGGCCGTGGTTATTTCGTCAAACGAACCATAGACCTTTTTCGCTTGCCGCGAGTCCATTTTAACCTTGGTAAGATAATGCAGACCGATCACCATATCTTGGGTTGGCGCCATCAGGGCACGCCCGTTGCCCGGTGAGCGGATGTTATGTATCGAGAGCATGAGCAAGTACGATTCCATTACCGCTTCAGGAGAAAGGGGTACGTGTACGCTCATGGTGTCTCCGTCGAAGTCGGCGTTGTACGGATGACAAACAAGCGGATGTATTGCGATCGCTCGTCCTTCCCTGAGTACCGGCAGGAACGCCTGAATCGATACACGGTGTAGGGTGGGAGCACGGTTCAACAACACCGGGTGGTTATTGATGATGTCGTCTAAGATTTCGTAAACCTCAGTAGATCGTGCCCGGACTAATCTGCGCGCACTCCTTTCTGAATCCACGACACCGCGTTCCTCTAATTTACGGACGATCATAGGTTTGAACAACTCGAGCGCCATTTCTTTGGGGATGCCACATTGGTGCAATTTCAGCGTCGGATCAACAACGATGACCGATCTTCCTGAGTAATCGACGCGCTTACCTAATAGGTTTCTTCGGAACCTACCCTGCTTTCCTTTCAGGGCATCGGCCAGAGATTTGAGCGGCCGGTTGCCGCGTCCCTTTATCGGCCGGCTGCGCCGGGAATTGTCGAGCAACGCATCGACGGAATCCTGCAACATTCTCTTTTCATTTCGGATAATTACATCTGGTGTTTTAATCCCTGAGGTTATTGACTTGACGCGGTTGTTACGCGTAATGACGCGTTTATAAAGATCATTGAGATCAGATGTGGCGTATCTACCGCCCTCGAGAGCCACCAGCGGCCTTAGGTCAGGTGGGATCACGGGGATTCGTGTCAATACCATCCATTCGGGTCGATTTCCTGATAAGCGAAAAGCTTCAACGAGCTTCAGTTTCTTCAATAATTGCACGCGCCGTGCTTGGAGGGTTTCTTTTTCCAATCTTATCCGTAAGTCTGATGAGAGATTTTCCAGATCTATTTCCTTCAACAGATCATATATTGGCTGACCTCCCATGTCGGCCTTGAACCCCTCAAACTTCTTAACGGCTTCCTGGTATTCTTCCTCAACCAATACCTCTCCCTTTCTGTAGGGTGAGTCTCCTGATTCGAGAACGATGTAGGCTTCATAATTCAGTATCGCCTCTAGCTGATTGACCGAGAGATCCAAGAGAAGGCCAATTTTGCTTGGCGATATCTTGTAGTAGAACAGGTGAGCGACTGGCACTGCCAGATCGACATGCCCCATTCTGTCTCGACGCACCGATGATGCGGCGACCTCGACCCCACATCTTTCACAAACAGTACCGCGGTATTTGGCTTTTTTGTATTTACCGCAGGAACACTCAAAATCCTTTACCGGACCGAAGATTCTTTCACAGAACAACCCGTCTTTCTCAGGTCTTTGTGTTCGGTAGTTAATCGTGTCGGCACGAGTGACTTCGCCTCGTGACCATGATACTATTGTCTCTGGCGAAGCTAACGAGAGCTTGATTGTATCGTAATCGAGGAGATCAAAGCCTTCGTGAGTTTTACTTCTCATCAGGTTCCTCCTTTTTTTCAAGGGTTATGTTAAAACACAATCCTTGAAGTTCTTTGAGAAGCACATTGAATGATGCCGGGGCCCGTGGTCGCGGAGGATTCTTACCCCTGATCAGTGCTTCGTACATTGCAGCTCTGCCTTCGACATCATCAGACTTCACCGTAAGCATCTCTTGCAGCGTATACGCGGCGCCATATGCCTCGAGTGCCCATACCTCCATTTCACCCAGACGTTGTCCGCCGAACTGCGCCTTACCCCCGAGCGGTTGTTGTGTTATGAGTGAATACGGACCGGTTGAGCGAGCATGAATCTTCTCATCGACCATGTGTATTAGTTTCATCATATACATGTGACCGACGGTGATTTTCGCTTCAAACGGCAGTCCGGTTCGACCATCCCTCATCTCTATTTGCCCGTCCTTAGGTAGTTCTGCTGCTTCTAGTTTTTCTTTGAGCTCCTCTATTGTCGCGCCGTTGAATATCGGAGAAATCGCGTAGAATTTTAATTTGTCAGCGGCCCACCCCAAATGTGTCTCGAGAATCTGTCCAACGTTCATTCGTGAGGGCACACCCAGCGGGTTGAGTACAATATCCACTGGTGTCCCATCGGGGAGGAATGGCATATCTTCTTCGGGCATTATTTTGGCAACGACACCTTTGTTACCGTGTCGTCCAGCCATCTTGTCACCAACTGCTATCCTACGCTTCTGAGCAATGAATACCTTTATGATCTTCAAAACGCCGTGAGGAAGCTCATCGCCTTTTAGCAATTTGTCTTCTTCGTTTTTCTTCTCTGCCGTGATCTGTAGTAGTTTTTCTTCGGCCTCATTGACTATTCTCACGATTTCTTCATTTGTCTTGTTGCTGTGCACATATTTGTCATCGGCAGTAATCTTATGCGTGGTTAGATTTTCAAAGAAATCTTCGTTGAATGCTCTCCCCTTGGTCAGAATGATCTTCCCCTTGTCGTTGCGTACCGAAGAAGAAGCTATTTTGCCTGCCAACTCGTTCTTCAAGAGGCTGTTTCTGGTTTCTAGGATTTCTTTCTGTAGCGTCTCGAATTCATCTTGGATTTTTTTTCTTCGTTCTTCCTCTACACCTTTGGCGAGCGGATCGGTGGTCTTTCGCGTTAATATCTTGCGATCGATTACTACACCTTCAACTCCCGGTTCTATTCTCAGCGAAGTGTCACGCACATTGGTTGCCTTTTCCGCGAAGACGGCACGCATCAATCTTTCTTCTGGTGTTAGTTCAGTTTCCCCTTTGGGCGTGATCTTACCTACAATGATATCATCGGGGCCTACTTCAGCACCGATGCGTACAATACCGAATTCGTCGAGATCCTTGAGTAGAAAATCTGAGAGTCCGGGGATATCTCTGGTTACCTCTTCAGGTCCCAGTTTTGTTTCTCTTACTTCACAATCGCACTCAATGATGTGTATCGACGTGAATGTATCGTCCTTCAACAATCTTTCACTGACCACAACAGCATCCTCGAAATTGTAACCGAGGAAGGGCATGAAGGCGACTAATACGTTTTTACCTAGCGCGAGTACGCCGTCTCGTGTCGCGTATCCGTCGGCCAACACATCGCCCTTCTTGATTTTCTGACCCATGCTGACCAGCGGCCTTTGGTGAATGCATGTGTTTTGATTCGAACGGACAAACTTAGGTAGTTGGTATCGCTTCTTAGATTTCTTGTTGGATTCGATGACAATCCTCTGGGCATCGACATACTCGACTTTTCCGTCTTCTTCGGCAAGGAGCAATATACCTGAGTTCTTGGCGATCCGTTCTTCCATTCCCGTGCCAACATAAGGTATGTCAGGTTCAATAAGCGGTACGGCTTGTCTTTGCATATTGGATCCCATTAGGGCACGGTCAGCATCATCGTGTTCCAAGAAAGGTATTAGTGATGTGGTTGGACTGAAAACCTGCTCGGGCGACACATCCATAAGATGAACATCGCTTGGTGACATCAACGGAAAGTCGTCTTTGCGACGACAAAGAACCTGTTCAGTCACGATTCGCCCTTTTTTGTCTATCGGCGTATTCGCCTGAGCAATAGTGTATTTATCTTCCTCGTCGGCGCGTAGATACACGACCTCGTCGGTAACGCGACCGCTCTTCACTACCCAATAGGGTGCAAGTATGAATCCGTACTTGTCGATTTTGGCAAAACTTGCCAGGCTGGAAATCAAACCTATATTTGGTCCCTCCGGGGTTTCGATTGGACATATTCTTGAATAGTGTGAATAGTGAACGTCCCGAACTTCGAAGCCGGCTGTTTGGCGTGTCAACCCGCCGAGACCCAGTGAAGAGATGCGCCGCTTATGGGTCATTTCAGATAGTGGATTCGTTTGCTCCATGAATTGCGAAAGCTGGGAGGTCGTGAAGAATTTGTTTATGATATTTGATACCAACCGTGGATTGATTAGATCCTGAGGCGTCAATGCGGATTCGTCCATTAACGACGCGCGTTCTTTGATATTTTGCATCAATTGTTTGATGGCTAGCCTGAATTGCTCACCTAGTAATTCACCGACACGTCTTACACGTCGGTTTCCCAGGTGGTCTATGTCGTCAGGCTCGAACTCGCCGGCGGCCAAACTGAAAAGTCTGCGAAAGATTTCCAACAAGTCTTCAAGCGTGAAGTCTTGTCTCTTGGCACGTTCATCAATACCCAAGCGCATGTTCAGTTTGAAACGTCCTACATCACCCAGGTCAAAGTGGCCAAGATCGAAGATAAGGTTCTTGATGTACGATATTGCTATGTCGAGTGTTGGCGGAGCCATTGAACGTAACAGTGTGTAGATTTTTTTTGCCGATTCTTCCTTTGAGTGGGTCCGGTCTTTTTTCAATGTGTTGGTTAGTATGGTAACCCCAGGGTGGTGAGAATCGATTATTGTAACTTTCTTCACCTCTTTGTGTTCAAGGAACTCGATATTTGGAGCGTCGAGGAGTTCTCCAGCTGCAAGAATCACGTGTTCACCATCGCTGATTTCTTCGGCCGTGAAGTAGTTCTCGCCGCTTTTCAAGTCAACCGCCTTAACCGGGAAGAAGAGTTTTATTATCTCCTCGTTTGTTTCGTATCCAAGACTACGTAGGAACATAGTCGCCACTAATTTCTTGCGCCGGTCGAGGATTGCATATAATACACTCGCGTGATCAACGAGAAATTCAACCCATTGGCCGCGATAGGGTATTACCATGGCTGAAAAGCCTTTATCACCCTCGCTGAAATAAACACCAGGTGAGCGGTGAATCTGATTGACGACAACACGCTCGACACCATTGATGATGAATGTTCCTCGGTTGGTCATTAACGGGAGATCGCATAGATATATTTCTTGTCCTAATTCGTGTTGCAACTCACCGCCCTCTTCCTTGCTTGCTAATCTGAAGCTCACTTTCAAGGGCAAACCATATGTTGCCCCTTTTTCAATCGCCTCGTTTGCTGTGTATTTTTCCGTACCAAAACGGTGTGAGTCGTACAGAAGCTGATAGCGGTTGTGAATATCGGAGACCGGGAATTCTTGGTTGAAGACACCCTTGATTATCTTGGTCATGAATTGCTGGTAAGACTCGCGTTGAACCTCCAGCAAATGAGGCATTACGAAGCTTGTTTTGCTTTTTGAAAAGTCAACAATATTCCTCATAGGCTCACTTCTCTTGTAAAATAAGGGCTAAGAATTATGGTAAATTCCACTCGTTTGATGTTGAGTCAAGCTATTTTAACTCGATAGTAGCGCCAACCTCCTCAAGCTTGCTCTTCATGTTTTGTGCTTCTTCTTTGGTCGCACCCTCTTTGACTGCCTTGGGAAGATTATCAATCAGATCCTTGGCTTCCTTCAACCCGAGGCCGGTGAGTTCACGTAAGACTTTCAACACCTGGATTTTCTTGTCACCACATGAAGTCATGTTTACCATGAATTCAGATTTTTCCTCGGCTGCAGGCTTGGCAGCGTCGGCTGCTGGCTGTGCAACTGTCTGCATAGGCGCAGCGGCCGTTACACCAAATTTATCCTGTAACGCCTTGACCAATTCGGAGAGTTCGAGTACTGACAAATTGCCAATTTCCTCGACTAAGGCATCAACACCCTTTTTTGCTTTCGCCGTCATTTTGCCTCCTTATCTTTTTCTTTGATCGCTTCAAGGGTATACATTAATTCTCTTACAATTGATTCCAAAATGCCAACAAGATTGCCAATCATATTGACCGAACCGACTAAATATGTATATAGAACATCCTTGGGCGGTATTTTTGAAAATTCGATAATACGTGTGGTATCATAAAATTCGCCTTCGACGAAGCCACCCTTCACCCTTAATTTGTCGGTGTTGTTTAAGATCTTGGCTAAGATTATTGGGTCATCAAAAGCAATCGCGACCCCAGTCGGACCAACGAAAAGCGAGCGAATCGATGTTTCATCGAAACCCAGTTCTTTCATTGCCAGGAATCCGAGCGTATTCTTCAGTACAACGTAGGTTGCATTGTTCTTTTTCAGCTCACGACGGAGTCCTTCGAGATGCTTTACTGAGAGTCCGGTGAAGTCCGTGAAATAGAAGGCCTTGCCCGGTTTCAGGCGTTCTTTCACCTGCGCGACGTACATCAGTTTCCTTTGTGCCGGCATCAGATACCTCCCTTTTTCGTATCATTTAGTAAGGCTTTTTCATCTATTGCTATGCCTGGTCCCATGGTCGATGAGATCGTGACTGATTTTATAAGGTTACCTTTTATGGTTTGTGGTTTGGCGGCCATAACGTCTTCCATTAATACAAGAATATTATCGCGCAACCTCTGCGCCTCGAAACTCGCCCTGCCTACTGGAATATGTACGCAACCCGTCTTATCGGTCTTGAATTCGACTTTTCCCTTCTTGAGAGCTTTTACCTGACTGGCTATTTCAAAGGTTACGGTTCCTGCTTTCGGGGAAGGCATCAGGCCTTTCGGACCGAGTAGTCTACCCAATTTGCTGATATCCGACATCACATCTGGCGTGGCAATTATTACATCGACATCACTCCAGCCACCTTTGATTTTTTCTATGTACTCGTCGAAACCGGTATGGTCGGCGCCCGCGTCTCTGGCTTCCTTTTCCTTTTCTCCCTTGGTGAGTACGAGAACTCGCTTGGTCTTTCCTGTCCCGTGTGGCAGATTTGAAAAACCACGGATTAATTGATCGGTTTTCTTCGGATCGATGTTCAACTTGATAGATAGGTCGATTGATTCATCATAGTGTGCATTTGCTGTTTCTTTCGCCTTTTGGATTGCTTCATTCAGCGCGTATTTCTTGACTTCGACTTTTTTCTTATTCTCGCTGTATCGTTTTGACCGTTTCATCAGTCCTCCACGACAATACCCATGCCCCGCGCAGTGCCTTCGATGATCTTCATGGATTGCTCTATTGAATCCGAATTCAGATCCTTCATTTTGCGCTGAGCGATTTCTTTTATCTGGGCCTTTGTTACTTTGCCCACCTTCTCTCGATTTGGAACCGGAGATCCCTTGGCAATACCGGCGGCTTGCTTAAGCAACACGGCGGCAGGTGGGCTTTTGAGCACGTAGGAGAATGTCCGGTCATTATAGATCGTGACTACGGCTGGAACCACCAATCCAGATAAACTCTTTGTCTCGGCATTGAATGCCTTACAGAACTCCATGATATTGACGCCATGCTGTCCAAGTGCTGGGCCAACCGGCGGAGCCGGTGTCGCGCCACCCGCAGGTATTTGTAGTTTCACTGTTGCCACAATTTTCTTAGCCATTTTTCTCCTTACAAACTCTTTAGTTGATGAAAGGCCAATTCGATTGGAGTCGTTCGTCCAAAGATGACGACCAATACTTTGACCTTCTCGCGTTCTGGGTAGATTTCCTCTATGGTACCAATGAAATCGGTGAAGGGTCCATCTGTGACCGCCACGCGTTCGCCTTGCGCAAACGGGATCTTTGTTACAACTTTCTCTTTTGATTCTTGGACTTGTTTCAATAGCTCGGCTACTTCATCATCACCGAGTGGTATTGGTTTCGTCTTTGAGCCGAGGAAATGGGTGACTCCGGAAATCGAATTCACGAGGCGTAGGGTTTCATCATTGCCTTCCATTTCGATTACTATATAACCTGGATAAAGGCGTTTCTCTTCTACAACCTTCTTGCCCTTTTTGATGCGTACTTGGTTTTCCACAGGAATGACAATATTGCCGAAGTAGTCTTGCATATTCTTTTCCTTGATCATCTTCTCTAATATTTTCTTGACCTTATGTTCGTGTCCGGTCAGCGTGTGAACAACATACCATTGCATATTTCGCCGCACCTATCTTAGGATAAAACTGAGTAACGTTGAAAAAACTGTATCCAAAGCGAAGATGATAACCGCAACGATCGCCGAGATCACGACGACAACAATGGTAGAATTCGTTATGTCGCTGCGCGTCGGCCAAGTGACCTTACGCATCTCGAGGTATACCTTCCTTATATAATCTATTGTTCTATTTAGCATGCGCTTTAAACCTAGGCAGGCCTGGAGGGATTTGAACCCCCAACCACCCGGTTTGGAGCCGGGTGCTCTGCCGTTAGAGCTACAGGCCTATTTCGTTTCTTTATGGATTGTATGCTTACGACAAAATGGACAGTACTTTCTGATCTCAAAACGCTGTTGTTTTTTCTTGTTCTTGGTCGTAGCATAATTCCGATTCTTGCAATCCTTACACGCGAGGTTGATGATTACTCGCATTATTCTAGTATTTTGGTGACCACACCGGCGCCGACGGTGCGACCGCCTTCACGAATCGCGAAACGTAGACCCTGCTCGATCGCCACCGGACTGATCAACTCA
>LJUJ01000042.1 GCA_001303785.1 Caldifarciminota bacterium SM23_42
ATTTAGAGACTTTCTGGTCAGGATGATCCGAACCGGGAAGTTATCACCGGGGAAGATAAAGCCCATTTACGACGCTTTCTATCAGACTAATTAGCTTACCGATAGTCCACGTTCATTTTAACAGCCCTAAATGTATTTTTTTCTAAGAATGCAATATGCGGTTCGTCAAAGCAGCTTACGAACTATGATAAGATTCCTTTGTTTTTAGAGTTGTTCTCTGCATTCATAATTGTAGGGTTCCGCATTTTAACGATATCTCAATGCGAACGTTTGGAAGCTTTCCTGCGGGGGCAATAACCTTCGTACTGTTTGTACGTATTGATGTCTATGATTCTTAACATACCTTTTTTCTCCGGATGCCAGTTGATGCCATAGTAGTGGCCGCATCCCTTGCACTGAAAGGCAAATGGGATGTTTCCTTCATCCAACTCCCAATCTATGCCACATGTCGGGCATCTAGTTTCGAATGCTTCGCCCACTTCAAATCTCCTGGTCCTGTACCGTGATATTACTATTAGATTATAGCTGTGAAGTTGGCGTTGCGAGTAGGATGTTTTTTTTTGATTGTTAACAGATCATCTCTTGGTATAAAGACAGTCAGTTCAATCTCTGCATCGTATAGAACGTTGCAAAATGGCGCTTTTCACGTAAATGCCGATTCCAGATGTGAGAGCATGCCAAAAAGTCAACCCCCGTCCCCACGATTTGTTAATAATCAAAAAAAAACATATTATTGCATCTGGCGTAATCTACATTATCATAGATTACGTATACTGTAGTATAAAAACGTACTACGCTTCGTAGACATTGTACGTCGAAGATGTGTGGTACGTGAAAGGGGGTGCATGGAAGACCTAGAGATACTATGTGCCAGAACTTAGGAGGTGACGTATGTGTAATCTGTATAGAAGGATCATGTTTGTAACAATTGCTCTAATACTTGCAATTGGTAGTATATATGCACAGCAAGAATTCCCTTTGTGTGCATACTGGGCTCCTGAAAGAGATTATTTCGATCGCGCTGTTGAACTAGGGCTTAACCGTCTGCACTATCCTGGTGGAGATAATGCGAGCTGGCCAAACAGGAATGATCAAATCGACGCATTAAATGAAGCTCGCGAGCTCGGGTTGAAGATTGTACTCGCAAGGGCGGCTTCGCAGTACCCCGGTTTTACGAATTGCCTTGAGTACTACTGTGCTTTCTTTTGGACAAACTGGGAAGTGGATTCTTCAAATTTCGAGCAGGGTGTTGGATTCCACGTGGAAGATGGTCAGGCACAGGATGAAGATGCGTGGAAAGCGAGTTACGAAATGGATCCGGGCATGATGGTTAAGGGACCTGTGAGGCCGGTTCAGTGCAGGAGAGGACCACCGTACGCCAATTATTTCACGGTGCGTATTCCATTAAAAATCGGGCAATATATTCCTGGTAGGCGCGTTTGTCGATTGAAGATTTTCGATCATTTCTATGAACCTGCATACGTGGTGAGGGATGAGACAATCACGTGCGATGATTTCGGTGGAACCGGAGAATATTATGATTTCGTGTATGCCGTGCCAATACATTACAATTGTAGATTGTCCTATGAAATATACTATTGTGGTAACGTAGATTTGTGGTGTGACTTCATAGAGACCAAATGTGACGATATTGATGATCTGATTCTATGGGACGTATATAAGGATGAAATTCTGGATATTATCGCTGCCTACAAAGAGCATCCAGCTTTGGATAGATTCTACCTGCTTGATGAACCAGATATCGGTCATTTTGCAGCAAACAGATATGTAATGGATACTATAAAGGCGTACACGGACGAGAAAACAATACAAACAATCTGGCATCGGGGAGATAGTACGCTGTATGAAAACTACATAGATTCCGTCAAAGCAAATGACCTGCTGATAGATTATTATCCAATTCGGGATTACACACCGTTCAGTGGGCCTCAATTTCAGCTAGATCTTGATTTGATGTGTCAGGCCCTGAGGTGGGGCAGAGCTGTGGCAAAGCAGAACAGCATTCCATTAAGCTTCATATGCCAAGCGTTTGGGTGCTATAACACGCCAAATCCTCGTCCAGAAAATGAATATGATTGTAAGTACAACCGGTTGCCGACCTATAGTGAGCTACGATGCATGGTTTGGCTTGCGCTTGCATACGGTGCAAAAGGCATTTGGTATTTCATATATGAGACAGTTGAAACGCATCTAGGTAGTGGTTGGTATTGGTGCGGACTACTCAACATGGACGGTTCACCGCGCGAGCCGATTTGGTCGGCGGCAAAAAGCATGCATTACATTTTGAGAAATGAAACGCAGGGCGGAATTGGTGATGTGCTCTTGGGATTGACATCTGGTACAGCGTTTGCTTCTTATGACATACCGACATCAAGTTACATTGCATATGTTAGTGATGATGATACTATGCAGATTGGGATTTTTCACGATGATAATCAAGAAATTGAATACTTCATGATGGTAAACAGACATTGCTGGCCAGAAGAACCTGATCCGCCGAGACAAGTGACTATTGGCATCGACAGGACTAATATATATTTGAAAGATGTGTATACAGACGAAATAATAGAGCCGAATTATGGCCCTGGTGACCCGTTGATATTTGATATCGAATTCGAGCCAGGCCAAGGACGTCTATTCGAAATCATGCATGATAGACGTGGTGGACCACAGTCCTTTGATAATCCCGCTTTACCGAATACAACAGCTCTGTGTCAAATAGTTCCTAGTCATATCACTGGAAGCGTAGATATTGAATACGCATTAGCACAACATACACATGTCAGACTTGAGGTTCTTAACACACTCGGGCAGAAAATGGAGGGTTTGGTTGACGCTGTGGGGGGACCAGGTTACTACAGTACAACGTGGCTATGTGGACATTCCATACCGAATGGCGTCTACTTCTTACGCTTCGAAACAGATGACATCGTTGAAGTTGAGAAGATAGTATTGGTGAGGTAAAAGAACACAGCCCAGGTTTGTGAGTATTCAAGGTTCGGTGGGAGTTGTGCCGGCCCTTGTTTTTTGGATTAAACTGATGTTGACAGAGTTTCTGTATCGAGCACCATGCCAAAAAGTCAACCCCCGTCCCCGCTAAATTTGTTAACAATCAAAAAAAAACATGTTGTTGATTGAGATTAGATGTGAGATACTCTTACACATACGAAAGGGGGTGAACTGCAAGTAAGAACAATCGATAATATAATATAAGGAAGGCAGGAATGTAAGGGTCTCTGTGCCCTAAGTATAACTCAAGTAATGTTGACATGTATTCGCACAATAACAGAGGAGGTGAATATGTTTGGTAAAATCTTGCTTCTTGTTGATCTTGTACTCTTGACGCTTGCCGGTGGGCAAGTCAGAGCGAGTTCTTCCAATGATTTTAGTTTTGTGTCAGTTCCGAAGATGCTGAATTACCAAGGTTTTCTCACCGATGCTCAGGGTAAATCTGTTAACGATTTACTCGTGATGGAGTTCATGATCTATGATGATTCAACCGGCGGTACTTTGTTGTGGAATGAAATCCAGCGCAGAGTTTCTGTAGATCACGGCAGTTTCAACGTAATATTGGGCAGAAATAACGCAATTCCGGTTAGCGTGTTCACAAAGGGTAAGGATCGTTGGTTACAGATCAACGTTTCGGGCCGTAGTCTGTCACCACGGACTAGGATTACCGCAGTAGGTTATGCTTATGTAGCAGCCTATGCTGATACGGCCGGGTATTTGATCGGCGGAGATGGAGATAGCCGAGACGAAGACTGGATTATCGTGCATGATGATATGTATGCAGGCGTGGAAGGTAATGTCGGCATCGGGACAACCGAACCGACTTCAAAGCTAAGCGTGGGTGGTGATGGCTTGATCGATGTCGGCATATATGGGACTGGATACAAAGGCGTCTGGGGAGCCTCGCCGCTCAGTGTTACTGATATAAAAACATATGGGTATCTGGGAGGTTATGAACCGGAAGGTTATGAAACTTTTGGTGTTTACGGAGAATACTGGACAGTTTCAGGTCCCCGCAGCACGTTTGGATACCTTGCTAGCAGCAGCCGTGGTGCCTACGGTGAATACGACGCAAACAATTACGGCTTCCTTGGTGGCGATGGTTACGGAGTCTATGCTACAGGCAGCATTTGGGCGGGGTACTTCGTTGGCAAAGGATATTTCAGCGACAATGTCGGCATTGGCACATCGAATCCGGTCGAGAAACTGCAGGTCAACGGAACCGCTCAAATGACAGGATTTAAAATGACAACGGGCGCTTCCAGTGGTCATGTTTTGACTTCTGATCGTAACGGAATAGGCACCTGGCAAGAACTGCCGGTTGGTATCGGAGGCAGCGGTACAACCAATTGCATCCCCAAATTCACTTCAGAAAACACTATTGGTAATTCAGCAATCTGGCAAAGTGGTAATCTCATTGGCATCGGGACCATGAATCCAGGCAAGGAATTAGAGGTCTACAGTGAGGGCGATGCAACGATAAGATTGCACGGCGAGGCGGGGTCTGCTATTGATGTTGATTTGATAGCACGATCAGTTGATCAACCCAACGGATTTCCTGGGTTCTTGATTAAGACAAACGGTGCAAACCGATTCGTGATTGATTCTGAGGGTAAAATCGGCATTGGCACAACTACACCGTCAGCGCAACTTGATGTTATGGGATCTGCAAAATCTTCCAAATTTTTCTCAAACCTGAATAGCGGCAACATTGGTGTACAAATGAACCTGAGTGCAAACCCTGGAGGAGATTGTGCTCCTTTTGTCATTTGGGATGCAATGAATGGAGGAGCTGCCTATCTCTTCGGCATTAGACAAGAAAGCAATAATTTGCTGTTCCGGAGGTATACGGGTTATTGGAATGATAACTTGGCAATAATGACGCTACAAGGTGGTACTGGTAACGTAGGGATCGGCACAACAGATCCTGATGCGAGGTTAACCATCAAAGGAAGCGCGACATTGTTAAAAGGATACAATGCAGCTGGTGATGTCGTTGTTGAGATTGGTGAAGGTTTGGATTACGCCGAGACGTTTCCGATTCCAAAACCTGAGACTGAACCTGGTATGGTTGTAATCATCGATGACCTCAATCCTGGTGACCTCACAATTAGCACAGAAGCGTACGATTCCAAAGTGGCTGGTGTAGTTTCGGGTTCAAAAGGTCTCGGTTCTGGTATACGTTTGGGTTGTCAAGAGACGAATGGTTATGCGGTTGCCCTTGCAGGTCGTGTATATTGCAATGTGGATGCTAAATATGGCGACATTAAACCTGGTGATCTGCTTACTACATCTTCTACACCGGGCCATGCGATGGTCGTGAAAGATTTCATTCGCGCTCGGGGCGCAATCTTAGGAAAAGCCATGGAGGGATTATCCAGTGGCCAAAAGGGACAAATTCTGATGCTAGTGACCTTACAGTAAGGACAGTATTGAGAGGGGTGCTGTTTGCTGTTGCACAAGGGTGTATGCGATTGGAAAACACATACACAGGGAATGAGCTTGTGAATTTCGACAGAGTTGAGGGCATATTTAAGATAGTAGAAGTTTCTATTCGCTTTATGATTTCCACGAATTGGTGAGAGGGACACAATCTAGGAGATGGACTATGAGTAAGATATTAATTATCAGTGTTCTGTTGTTTAGCGTCTGTTTCTCAACAGAGGTGGTAGCATTTGAGGATAGCTGGTCGAATAAACCATTATTTACGGTCGTGTCTGAAACACCCACTAGTGTTGAGATCATATTCAGTATGCACCGTATGGTGGTTGAAGAAAGGGAGATTGACGGGATACCAATGAAGAACTTTGGTGTTCCAGGTATGTTTTTACCCAATGATGAAGGTGCCCCGAACCTTACTGGAACCGGTCGATATATTGCCATTCCGGAAGGATCAAGGGCAAGAGCTACAGTTCTTGACGCTCGTACTGAGGTTTACAGAAAAGTTGATATTGCACCTGCTCCGAATATACCGCCCGAGGCTGACATATTACAACTGCGTTATATCAAAGATATGAACATATATAGTCGTAATGCTTATTACCCAGAAACGCCGGTGAAACTGTCTGAAACTAAGCAGATTCGTGGGGTCGATGTGGTGATATTGGGTGTGAGGCCGTTTCAATATAACCCCGTGACCAAGGATTTAGTGGTGTACAAGGATTTGCGGATTCGGGTTGATTTTGTCGGTGGTAATGATCATTTTGGTGAGGATCGCTTGCGCAGTCGCTTTTGGGAGCCGATATTGCAGGGTCATTTATTGAATTATGGTAGTTTGCCCCAGATTGATTATTGTGCGCCGGAACGGATTGGTGCACGTGATGGTTGGGAGTATATTATCATTGTTCCGGATGATGATGCATTTGAGGCAGCAGCAGCTATCATTAAAGCACGGCGTAAATTGCAGGGGATCTCCACTGAAGTTTTCACGCTACCGGAAATCGGGGGCGAAATCGAGAATTTCTTGAACAATGCGTATAATACGTGGGACCCGGCGCCTGCCGCATTTCTGTTGTTGGGTGACGAGTCACATATTTCTGCTGTGATATGGCAGGAACCGGGCTATGGGGACTGGGGTCACTCAGACAATGTTTATGCAGATGTCGACAATGATAATTTACCAGATATGCATCACGCGCGTATATGCGCGCAAAGTGAGAGTCATTTGGATGCAATAATAGATAAATTATTGAGCTATGAGAATAATCCATGTGCTGCACAAAATTTCTATGACGAGCCGCTGATTGCTGGTTGTTGGGGAGGAGGTACATGGTATCAGTTGTGTACAGAAGTGATGAAAGGGTTCTTTGTAAATGTACAAGCAAAGAATCCAGTCATGCAGTATGCTGGTTATGCGCCGAATCCGCCCTGTCCGTGGTCTAGTGTTTCTAACACTGATATTGTCGTGGAGTACTTTGGTCCTGAAGGATTAGGTTATATCACAGCCGTCAATATGTATCCCGGGACGTATTGGAACAGCGGTTCTGCTCAAGGCATTAATGATGCCATTAATTCTGGAGCGTTTTTTGTATTGCATAGAGACCACGGTGCTGAGGATGGTTGGGTCAACCCAGATTATCGAATTCCCGATTTAGATTGTCTCTCGAATACATATTATCCATTTGTTTTTTCAATTAATTGTGCTACGGGTGACTACACATACGTTCCTGAATGTTTTGCAGAAAAGTTCTACCGAATGGAGAATGGTGCATTAGGAGTCAACGCAGCAAGCAATGAGTCTTTTCCTTTGGTTAACACAACTTATGCCTGGGGAATTTTTGATTGCCTCTGGCCTGAATTCATGCCCGATTATCCATGCATGGGCCCGCAATTACCTGTGGGTGAGCCTGATCTAATGCCTTGTGTAGCCATGACTTCTGGCAAGTATTTCCTTGAGGCCTCGAGCTGGCCTGAGAATGCACACAAGAAGGATATAACCTACCATCTTTACCATCATCATGGTGATTGTTTTATCACGCTTTATTCAGAGGTTCCCGAGAATCTGACTGTTAGCCATGCTCAAATATTACCTGAAGGTTATGAGTCTTATACGGTGATTGCCAATGAAGGTGCAGTTATAGCATTGACGGTTAATGGCGAAATAATAGGTGTTGCAGAGGGTACAGGTGGTCCAGTTGACATTCCACTTCCTGGTCAAACGGGAGGCAACACTATGCGCGTGACCGTCACAAAGGCAAATTACTATCGTTATGAAGAGGACGTGCCAGTAACTGCAGGCCTTCAAGGCGAGATCTACGACGGTCATGGCGGCCCACTCACTGCGGCGGGTAGTCCGTACTATATCAGTGGCGATGCGTGGGTTCCTGTCGGCGAGGTATTGACGATTGATCCAGACGTTATAATCTATTTTGCAGAAGATAGTAGAATGAGTGCTCATGGAACTGGGATGCTGGAGGCGCACGGGAATTCAGAAGAGCCCATATACCTTGTCTCGTACTATGACTTTCCAAACAACAACGGAGTGAAGCTGCGGACCCATCTTAAACTAAAGAATGATGGATACTTCCGCGTGCCGGGTAGTGAAGGTAGATAATAGTAATGTGTAATGTCGACATCAACGTTGATATGCAGCCGCCTATGGCTAGTAGAACATTGCAATGGTTTGTCATCTGCTTTTTCTGCTTGTGCATACCCGTACATTTTCTATTGGCCATTAGGTTGATACCAAATAGGGGGTGGTAATTATGAAGAAATTAATCTTTTTGATAGTTCCTGCTCTATTACTTGCGGGGAGCTATGTGTTGACAAAGGATGTCCTCTCTATGGGTGGACGGAAGATGATATCTGAAGCTTTTGTGTTAGAAGGTGCAATTAGCCAGATAGCTATTGGGAATGTCGAGGATTATGCTTTGAGAGGAAATACGGGCTTCTGGCCGCCACATTTTCCTGAACTACAGGAATTAAGGGTTTTACGCAAGGGTAGCAATTGGGTGCTAATTTCTACCAATACAATGTCTTGCAAAGTCAAAGATATCACAGATTACTACTCGGTGTCGGGAGATCCTCTGCGCAAAATTACAAATTTACGTGACGACCAGTTATACGAAAGTTGGTTCTTTACTACGTCACCATCGCCTTACTGGATTGGAACGAATTTTGAAGTTAAACCAGGTTATGCATACGAATTAGTGACTGTCAGGCAGACTAAGTGGAATACAACTGAATGCTATATTCAGACAAAGACTGGGCTGATGTCAGGGAGAGGCGTTGATTCGCCTCATATAGCGATACATGATGGTACTCTGATAGCCCCTGAGCGCTCACCGGTGTGGTTCTTAGACAAGCGGACTAATCAACCAGAAAAAGGGAGAAAGATAGACAATGCCGATGTCACGAATTGTGCACTGGCCGCGATTGGAACAGTCAGACATGCAGAATCCTACGAATCAAAAAAACCACATGTCGTCTACGCGTGGGTGCTAGCAAATGATTGGGATGGTCTTGTATTTACAGCATATCGACCAGATCATCCGAGTGATGCGCTAACTGAGAACGTTATAGGTTGTGGTGTTGCAAAAAGAGATAGGTTTTATTCAATTTGGTTTGAGGCCGGTAACTTCAAGGTGCCGTGGCATACTGGTGACGAACTAGTGCTTATTGTTGAGGCGCTGAAGGATGGCAAAGCATATTTCAATGCCGTGAGCATAATACTAGATGAGAATGCGTATGTGCAAGAGTCCGGTGAGATAATTCTTGTGCCTATCCCAGGACCAATCGTAATGGATGGTATAGCACGTTGGTCAAAAATCAATAACGAAAATGTCGTGGGATATAGCGTTTACCGTGATGGCAAAGCAATCAATAAAGACGTAATCAACACTAACGAATATGCAGTATCGAGTGATGTGCTCTTAAGGCCAGTGATTAAAGGGGGATATGAAACGCTGTATTGCTCAAGCAACACGAAAGCATCTAGTGTTATGATGCCATTGACGTACACATTCAAAGTTCATCCAAATCCATTCGCCGGGTTCGTTCGAATAACATATGGTCTGCCTCGCACTGGTCGAGTTGGTATTAATATCTACGATGTAAACGGTCAATTAGTAAATACGCTGGTATCTGGACAGTTTGAGCCCGGCCACTACGAGGCAGTATGGTTTGGTATTGATAGGATTGGTAGAGACGTTGCATGCGGTGTTTACTTTGTACGGTTTATAACTAATGAATGTGACAAAATAGAGAAAGTAATTCTGTTACGGTAATTGTGTAAGACAATTACAGAACGAGAAGGCGGGTCAGCAATTGTCGCTGGCTCACTTTCCTGTAAGTTGCCTGGGTGGCGGACCCTTGTTGGACCGTGGCCTAATATCAAAGAAATTTATATCTAACTGCTGATCGAAAGTTGACAAAGTATAGCCCTTGACAGGATCTGCGACTGGTTGGTTTTGTTGACTTTTGTTATTCGAGCAAGACGATTTTCTTTATCTCGGTATCGCTCTTGGTGTCGATGCTCACAAAATACACAC
>LJUJ01000005.1 GCA_001303785.1 Caldifarciminota bacterium SM23_42
CCAAAAGCCGTTGCACAATATCCTCGGCCCTGATCCCCTCGGCCTCAGCCGCGAAATTGGTGATGATACGGTGCCTGAGTACCGGAGCGGCAATGCTCTTCACGTCTTCAATGTTCGGCGAGTACCGGCCTTCCAACGCTGCTTTGGCTTTGGCGCCAAGAATCAAGTATTGAGACGCGCGCGGCCCGGCACCCCAGGCAACATATTTTTTTATATAATCAGGCGCATCAGGATTCATGGGCCTAGTCACGGCGACCAACTCCACAACCTGATCGATAACATCATCGGCAACTGGCATTTTCCTTATTAGTCGCTGAAACAGCAGAAATTTCTTAGCATCCAGGATCTTTTTCAACTCAACTTCGTATGCCGAGGTGGTTGTCTTGATGATCTCGACCTCTTCGGTGGCGGCAGGATAATCAATGAGGATGGTAAACATGAACCGATCGAGTTGCGCCTCGGGCAAGGGATACGTTCCTTCCTGTTCAATAGGGTTCTGCGTGGCCAGCACAAAAAAAGGTAATGACAATGCGTGGGTCTCACCGCCATAGGTCACCTTGTACTCCTGCATTGCCTGCAACAGAGCCGATTGGGTCTTGGGTGGTGCCCGGTTAATCTCATCGGCCAAGATGACATTGGCAAAGACCGGACCTTTGACAAAACGGAAGTTACGTCGACCAGTACTCAAGTCCTCCTCGATTACCTGTGTTCCGGTAATGTCTGCCGGCATCAAATCCGGCGTGAACTGGATACGATTAAACCTCAGATCGAGAATACTAGCGATCGTGTTAACGAGCATGGTTTTTGCCAAACCAGGTACGCCAATGATCAAGGAATGACCATTGCAGAACAAGCAAACCAGAACTTGATCAATAACCCGCTTCTGCCCGACGATCAGTTTGGCGATCTCTACACATACTCTCTGATAAGAAACCTCTAGTTCTTCAATCTCCCTGCGATCAGCTTTCGTCATGTTTTCTGCTCCAAATTCTCATTAAAAAGGGGCAAAATAAGAATATGCGTTATTGCGAGAGTTTGTGGATAACCCATAAAATGACATATTAAAATCCTGAAAAAAGTTCCTAAATTTCATGCGAAAAACTTATCCACAGCTTTTACCAAATTATCCACATTTCAACAAGCTATAAAGGCAGCCCGTTGTACATGTCTTTGCGCCTCGCTTCGAGTTGGTCTTCTTCCTTACCCAAGAAACCTGCTGCCGAACAAACGGTCACGTTATTTCGCAGTTTACCAAGATCCTTGATATAGTCAAACCAATTGAGATCTCTAAGCAAATGATGGTCGATGATCATGGTCTTGAGCCGTGTGGAACTGATGATTTTTTTCAGATTCTCAATTGAAAGTTCGATGTCTGCCTTCTTGCAGTGAGAACCAAGCAGGTACGTCGGCGGTCCGTCAACGATGAAGATATCAGGGTCAACATCAATGACAAAATCCAAAGCCCCACTGTTCAACGGTCCCTGCACATCCGAGGTGAAAAGAAATCTCTGATCAGCCTCAACCATTACCTGGATGACGTATCCCAGCTTGGCTGTGAGTCCATGCAGGACCGGTTCGGAAAAGGCGACTCGTGCATTACCGAAATCAAAAGTCTTACCATCCGCAATGTTGATGGATTTGGCATACTGCTCGATACGGCTCAGAAAACTCGCGGCGCGCTCTTTCTGGCTCTGATTCAAGAACTCACGTGGGTGTTTGAGAAATACATCCTTGTCCTCGTAGATCTCGGGATGATCTGGATTGTGGTGGTCGAAATGATAGTGGGTGACAACCACAATGTCCGACATATCGACCCAACGTGTGATGGCCTCCCACATCTCGCGATGACGGTCCAACTCGACGCGGTGTGGAGGGAGCGAATAACGGTCCGGTGACACCGAAACCCCCGGATCAATGAATATTCTCACGTCCGGTGTCTCAACATAGGTAGCCATGCTGCGTACGCCTAATGAATCAAATGCGATGGGCAGAATCTTCATAGTCTTTTATCTTATTGATGCGTCGAAGGTGACGGCCACCCTCGAATTTAGTGTTCAAAAACGTTTCAATAATATCTTGCATGCCTTTGCCAAACTCGACAAAGCCAGCGGGCATAACCAGCACGTTCGCATTGTTATGAGCGCGTGCAAACCTTGCATACTCTGGTTCCGTGCAGAATGCTGCCCTCACGCCACGCACTTTGTTCGCGGCCATGACCATGCCCTGACCCGTATGGCACAACAGGACGCCATAAGTTACCTTACCAGCGGCAACGGCTTCGGCAACTTCGATCGCGATATCCGGATAGTCGACCGACTCCTCGTTCTCTGCGCCGTAATCCAAAACCTCGCATCCCTGCTTACGAAGAAACTGGACTATCTGGGACTTTGTCTTGAAACCTCGATGATCCGTACCTATGCCAATTTTCATGGCTTGCACGGATCAACAGAAAAACAACACATCGGGTAGTACTAAGATACTTTCGTCAACCAATGATGCCTGTCTGGTTTCCGACCCTCAATGATATCAAAAAACGTCTTCTGTATCT
Organism: Caldifarciminota bacterium SM23_42; assembly: GCA_001303785.1. Lineage (GTDB taxonomy): Bacteria > Hydrothermota > Tepidihabitantia > SM23-42 > SM23-42 > SM23-42. The sequence goes on from LJUJ01000005.1 coordinate 2,549, forward strand.
GCTTAGTAATCGGCCCGGCCTTTCCTGCCCCGACCGTTATCTTATCTACCGAACGGATCGGGGTTACCTCAGCAGCCGAACCCGTAAAGAACACCTCGTCCGTAATATAAAGGAATTCACGCGCTATCTTTTCCTCAATAACTTCGATTCCTAAATCTCTGGCAATGGTCATAACGGTATCGCGTGTGATCCCGGGTAAAATGCTGGCATGCAGCGGAGGCGTGTAGATAACGCCATCCTTAACCGTAAACAGATTCTCCCCTGATCCCTCGCTAAGATATCCGGTGTTATCGAGGGCAATACCTTCGCTGAATCCATAAAGCATGGCTTCCATCTTGATCAATTGAGAGTTCATGTAGTTCGCACAGCACTTGGCCATTGCCGGGAAAGTGTTCGGCGCCATTCTATTCCAGGAAGAGACCATCACGTCAACACCGTTCTCGAGTGCTTCATCGCCTAAGTATTTACCCCACTGTAGAGTAGCGACCGCGACCTGCACTGGACAGGGAAATGGATTGACCCCCAACTCGCCATAGCCTCGAAAAGCAATCGGTCTGATATATGCCGCCTTCAACCCATTCTTTTTGATGAGCTCGACGGTTGCGTTGTTGATATCGTCGCGGGTAAAAGGAATTTCCATGCGGTAAATCTTTGCCGAGTTGAACAGACGATCGGTGTGTTCCTTTAACCGGAAAATCGCCGAGCCCTTCGGGGTATCATAGCATCTCAATCCCTCGAATACTCCGGTGCCGTAATGTATCACATGGGACATGAGGTGAATCTTCGCATCCTCCCACTCGATAAAATTTCCATCCATCCAAACATATTTGGTTTTCGCCATTGCCATGTTACTCCTCCTTGATTAACTATAGTTAAATAGGAACGGAAGTCAAGGAAAATTGTTGCGTTGACAAGACCTCCATTTCATCTATAATAGAACTGTGAAAACTCAAGATGTTATAAGAATAAAAAAGAAACTCGAAAGCGCAGGCACAAGATTTATCGACCTGAAATATCCATCACTCATCGGGAATCTGCATCACATCACGGTACCATTCGATAGGTTCGACTGGATGCTCGAGAACGGATTGGGTGTCGATGGTTCCAGTTTACCCGGATACAAGGTCGTAGAGAAGGGAGACATGCTACTATTCCCCGATTTATCCACCCTATTTTTCGATCCATTCTTCGAGCACAAGACTGTTTCCTTCCTGTGTAGCATACACTCGCCCGATAAACTCGTTCCCTACATGCGTGACCCAAGGACAATTACAATGAAGACGGCTGCTTACGTCAAGGAAGAACTGCACACCGATGCATTCTTCCTGACTGAACTAGAATTCTATATGCTCGGTGAATGCGCGTATGGTGAGGGTCCTGGTTACAGCTTCTTTAGGATTGGACCTGGAAAGGAAAACGTGCAGAGCATAACATATCCAATAAGGAAAAAAGGTGGCTACCATGTAGGGCCACCGCAGGATCCGTATTTCAACATCCGTAACTCGATCATCGAGGCACTTTCGCTCTGTGGCATCAAGTCAAAGTACCATCACCACGAGGTCGGTGAGAAGGGACAAGTGGAGATCGAGCTGGTGTTCGAACCATTAGTGAAAGCCGCGGATGACGTATTCCTCGCCAAGTATTTGATAAAATGCGTTTCGCAGAAGCATGGTAAGTGGGTTACGTTCATGCCCAAGCCTTTCTTTGATGAATCCGGGAACGGCCTACATATGCATCAGTACCTCGGCAGCAAGAATAGATCTCTGTTCTATGCACCAAAAGGAGAATGTTATATGAGTGAAACGGCACTCAATTATATTGGCGGTATTCTCCACCATTCACGCGCCCTATGCGCAATAACCAATCCAAGCAGCAATTCCTACAAGCGCTTGATCCCGGGTTTCGAGGCACCTACTTACACCGACTTTGCATATGCAAATCGCACTTCGGCGATACGTATTCCTGGTTACTTGAAGAATAAAAAGGTAATCGACATCGAATACCGCATTCCGGACGCAATGGCGAATCCTTTTCTAGCCATTCCCGCCGTTGTGCTTGCCGGCATCGACGGAATAAAGAACAGAACCAAGCCGCGGCAGAAAGAAAGACTACCATCAAATATGCTTGAAGCTATCGAAGCCTTGAAAAAGGACCATGAATTCTTACTGCAAAACGACATTTTCAGCATGGACCTCATCGAAAGTTGGATCGAGGTCAAAACAAAGGAGTTCGAGGAAGTACACATAAGGCCTCATCCCCGTGAATTCGATTTGTACTTCGGTGCCTAGGCGCGCCGGGTCGTATGAAAAAGAAAATTAATGTTGGTGTCGTCGGGTGCGGTACGCATGCCCAAATTGCCCACCTGCCGTTCCTTAAGAAATACGATAGATGTAATCTCACCGCAATCTGCGATACCGAGATAAGAAAGATCGATCACTTGGGCTCCAAGTATAATATCCCGAAAAGATATCAGGATTTTCAAGAAATGGTCAAAAGCCCTGATATCAACGCCCTTGTCATTGCCACCCCTAACTACCTTCACGCGCCTATGACAATAACTGCACTCAAGTATGGCAAGGATGTGTTCTGTGAAACACCCATGGCAATCAACCTCGGAGAGGTGCGCGAAATGATAAGAGCTGCTGAACAAAGCGAACGCAAACTATTAATCGCCATGAATAACCGCTTGCGACCCGACGTACAGATACTCAAGAAGTTCATCAAAGAAGGAGAACTCGGTGAGATCTACTACGCAAAAACGGGCTGGCTCATAGGCACACGTGAGTGGATACTGAGCCCCAAACGCTTAGAAAGCCTATCGAGTGGCGGCGGCGCATTCCTCAGTCTCGGTGTGCATCTTCTGGATATTGCCTTGTATCTGTTATCGAACAAAACGGCTAATACAATATTCGCCTCGGTACACCGAAAGGAAGCCGAGGCAGAAACCGAAGACACCGCGATGTGTACGATCACCTTCGCCGACGAAACTCTCTTGACCATTGAAGTAGGTTGGTCACTACTGTTCGAAAAGGATTTTTTATATTGTAATGTTTTTGGAAACAAGGGAGCCGCGCTTCTCAACCCGCTAAAGATACAAAAGGAATTACACAACGAGCTGTTCAATGTGACACCAACGATCACTCACAAGAACATCTACCGTAGCTCTTACGAATCCCAAACCAAGACGTTTATCGACTGTCTGGACAACAAAACAAAGCCGCCAATCACTCGGGAAGATGGACTTCTCATTGCCCGAATCACTGAAGCATTCTACTCGTCGGCGAGAAGAAAGCAGTTGATCAAGATATGAGGTACATGACGTGTCAGGCATATGGCCTCGGAGGTAGATGATGTTTAGATACCGTGACTATTTGCTCCTTGCTGTCGCCGCCTTGCTCATGTCATTATCCTTTCATCCTATAAAACTTCACTTCCTAGCCTGGTTTGGTCTTGTACCAATGCTGCTCGTGATAGAAGACGTGCGTCCCGGGCAATCGTTTCGAGCAGGTCTCATCTTCGGGTTCCTATTCGCACTATTTACGCTATTCTGGATAGTATTCCTACAAATAGAAGTCAACATCAAGTTGCTGATGACCCTTGGACTCATCGTGCTCTTCCTCTATGTCGGTCTCTATTATGGCACCACCCTACTCATCATAAACAAAACCAACATCTGGATGCTGCCATTTGCAGTGACCGGTTTGGAATTCATTCGCGGGATTGGCGAACTGGGTTTTCCATGGCTAACGCTCGGCTACACACAAGCACGCTATCCTCTGTTTATTCAGCAGGCCGCAATATATGGCGTATATGGCATTTCTTTCTGGCTGGTGCTGTTGAATGTCTTAATCTATCGCGCTGTAAAGAACACAAACGCTAAAAACATCTTGCTGGCAGTATTGGTTTTCGCCCTACCGATCTTGTACGGGATAGTTCGCCAAGAACCAAGCTATAAAAGAAGGGTGTCAGTAGGGATAGTACAGCCAAACATCGATCCCAACATGAAATTCAGCAGCGAACTCCGTTACGAAACGTTTAGACGCCTGGTGAACCTGTCCACCGAATGCGCGAATGCATCGTGGCGGGAAAATGCTGACTCATTAGATATCATAGTGTGGCCTGAAACTGCGACCCCTGTTTTTTTGAAATCGCCTGGTACGTACCAAGACCTTATCGTGCAACTGGTAAACAGGTTACGGGTTCCGATATTCACGGGCACTGCAATCTATGAGCGAAGGAACCACGAAATATACAACGGTGCCGTACTCATAGAACCAAACCGCGGTATCAATCAGGAATACCGAAAAATCCATCTCGTGCCGTTCGGTGAACACATTCCATTCGACCGTCATATTGCCTTTCTGCGCAAAGTCGATTTCGGGGAGGGCGATTACAGCCCGGGTACCAGTCTGACCGTGTTTGAAACAGAGAAATTCAAATTCGCCTGTCTCATATGCTTCGAGTCTATATTCCCCGAATTATGCAGGAGGTTTGTGCACGAAGGTGCCGACATACTCATAAACATCACCAACGATGGCTGGTTTGGCAAAATTTCTGGCGCACAGCAGCACAATAACATGGCGATTTTGCGCAGCGTGGAGAACGGGGTAGTGTTATTGCGCAGCGCAAACACCGGGATATCTATGATCGTCGATCAATTTGGACGGGTCCGTGTAGAAAGACCGTTGTTCATAGAAGATATCATTGTCTTCAGCCTCGATATCGACCCAATAAATACGTTCTATCGAAGACTGGGAGACTTATTGCCCATGATCAGTTTGATGTTGGTAACTGTGTTCGTTGCTAGAAGCTATATTTTGAAGCGACGGAAATGAATCCTTTAGATCCGCAGATATTTTGAAATAATATACCGGTCAACGAATGTTGACACAGATATCTATCTTGTTATAATAAAAAATGCCCAGTAATCAAGTATATTCAAAACTTTCCAAGCTAACAAAACCGCTGCTGGAACATAGTAACCCAGCAATTGTCTACAAAAGCATAACAAAGAATATCTGCACACTCTTAAAGGCATCAGCGTCGCTGCTATTGCTATACGAAAATAAAAAAATACGCATCGCATGCGCGTACAATTTGTCACCTGAGTATCAACGCATCGCCAAGGCAGACGTTGCGATTGCACAAGCGGCATTAGAGAAGCAAAGGACGAAATTCGTACGAGATATTAAACAACTATACCGAAACGGCGATAAAAACACTCTTGCTTCAATAAGAAAAGAAGGTATCATATCCCTCGTATCGGCACCACTTGGTCGGGCGGATACAGCTGTCGGGTGCATCAATATCTACTACCACCGTTCCCTCAAGTCTTTCAAGATGACCGAAGCGTTGAGCTTTTTCGTGCGACTATCAACAATTGCCGTTATTCAGGCCCGGATGACTGAGAAGGTCGAAGAAAAAACAAAGATGGTCAAAGGGATCGAAGATATCGGATCGTTGTTCGCATCGTCGTTTGAAATAATGGACATGATGAACGCGATACTAACTACCGCCGTAGACATTGCCGACGCCGACGCCGGCGGTCTGATATTGATAGATGAAACGAACAAGCTGGCCATGAACGCCTACGAGTACAAAAGGGGGACCCGCAGGACAATCGAATACGCTTCAACGGCACGGCTGGAAGAGGGTATATCTGCTGAGATACTAAGGACCAAGAAAGCCATAACTGTGTCTGACCTCACTGCTTACAATAAGGTTAACCCGCTCGCGGTCAAGAAGAAACGCGTATCGGTAGCCGGGATTCCGTTGATGGCACGCGAGAAGGTAATCGGTATTCTATATCTCGATAGCTTTACAAAGAGAAGATTCGCGAAAACAGAAATTGACTATCTAAACATGTTATCCAACCAGGCCGCGATTGCGTTGGATAACATACTCCTCAACAGGCTGGTAAAAAGGGAGGCGAAAGAAACTGCCCTGCTGTACGAAGTGAGTCAAAGCCTAATATCTACTCTGGATTTTGACCAACTGTTGGAAAATATATTACAGCATCTCAAAGAAACCTTCGATTTTCTCAATGTGTCGGTTCTCCTCGTCGATGAGGAGAGACAGGTCCTTTATACGCATTCGAGCATAACCTATTCCCCCGAGGAAAAAGATTTGAGACTCCGAATCGGAAAGGATGGGATAACCGGACATGTCGCAAAAACCAAGAAAATGTATTATAGCCGCGATGTTCGTAGTGACAGCCATTACGTTGCGGGAAGCCGGGATACAAGAAGTGAAGTATGTTTCCCGTTGCTCATCGGCGACCGCTTGATTGGAGTCTTGGACGTCGAGAGTTCTGAGGTGAACGGATTCTCGCAGGAATCGATACGCCTGCTATCCAGCCTCAGTGCGCAGATAGCAATCGCGATAGACAATGCGCGGTTGTACGCCGAAACTAAGAAATTGTCTTTGACCGATCCGCTTACCACATTGTCCAACAGGAGGAGTTTTGATATTTTCATCGATGCTGAAATAAAACGAGCCGAGAGATACCGCCGTACCTTTGTGGTCATGATGATTGACTTCGATAACTTCAAGGATTATAATGACAGATACGGCCATTCTGCAGGTGATATCGTGCTCCAAAAATTCAGTAGAATAATGAAAGGTATCATTCGGGATGTGGATTTTATCTGCCGCTATGGCGGTGATGAATTTGTGTCAATATTACCTGAAACCGATGCTAGTTTCGCCCTCGATGTTGCAGAGCGAATGCGAAAAAAAATCGCTACTCAGAAAATACAACCAAAGATAACGCTCAGTATCGGCATCGCTTCATTTCCCCATGATGCTCGTGATAAATCGAAATTGATCGACCTTGCCGATCAGGCATGCTACGAGGCGAAGCAGCGCGGCGGAAATCGCGTTTTGTTCACATTCAAACCAAAGGAGGCAAAATGATTATTGCGTTGTTGTCTTTACTCATCACCTCAACGCAGAGTACCGAAATTCAACATGTCGACTTTTATACACGAGATATCCAATACGAATTTGTTGATGGTTATACCAAGGTTCGTATCAAGGGTTGTGAAATAACTGATGCAGTCGGGGCACCAGAAATACCTGTCAAGGCCATAAGGGTAGCCCTGCCTGCGAACGCAAGGGTTATCAAGGTTCAAATCATTGAAACAGAAACAGAAGTTTTGGAGGGAGAATATCTGTTGTCGTGCGCGCAACCACCGGCAATCCTATCGCGAGAGGAAGTGGCGCAAAACGTATTACCCGACCAAAACATCTACGATTCTGAACGGCTCTACCCGAGGCAGATTATCGAATTAAGCGGGGTAGGACAGTATGACAACTCTCAAATATGCGAACTACTGGTATACCCGCTACAGTATAAACCCAAATTAAAGCAATTGGTGTATCATAAGTCGATCGAATTCCGCATCACTCATGAGGGTGGCATGCGGCAGCCTTCACGCCGTACCACTTTGGGCAAGTTGGTCATCAATCCTGAGGACATAATACAGACGAAGCCTTTCACCGCGAGGAGCAATGTCGAATACCTGATGATAACCAACCCGCCAATGGACACCGTCTTCGAAAGACTGGCCCAGTGGAAGACAAAAAAAGGCATCCCGACTCAAGTAAGGACAAGAGACTGGATTCTCTCAAACTACACAGGGGAAGACGACGCCGCCTGCATAAGAAACTACATAAAAACGCTGCCTGATTCCAATACGCAGTATGTTCTACTGGGGGGTGATACCAACATCGTTCCTTGCCGGTTCGCCTACGCGATGACCTGCAGTGCATTCATCTGGGATCGCGAGGATTCTCTGCCGTGTGATCTCTACTACGCAGACTTACAGGGAGATTGGAATTTCGATGATGACGGTCTCTACGGCGAAGTAGAAGACAGCATTGATCTCTATCCGGATCTACTGGTTGGCCGGGCACCGGTCAGCTCTATAGCACAGGCCCAGAATTTTGTCGACAAAATCCTGACGTATGAAAAGAATCCACCGTACGACTATCTTGATAATGCACTGTTGCTTGCCGAAATCCTCTGGTGGAGTCCCTACACAGACCAGGCAATACACAAAAACAACATCGAGGCACAAACATTCCCGCCGAATCTTAGTGTCACGAAGCTGTATGAAAGCAGTGGCAATGAAAGCCGAAGTTCGGTTATGGCGGCAATCAGAGATGGACAAAATATAATAAACCATGACGGCCACGGTAGCACAACGGTCATGGGCGTGGGTAGTGGCTACCTAAACCGTGCAGATTGTGATACGATCACCAACGCTCCTGAGTATGGAATCCTTTTCTCCATAGGATGTTGGACCGCCGCTTTCGACTTTTATTGCATCGCGGAAGCATGGATGAATAATACAAACGGTGGCGGGGTGGCTTTCATCGGCAATTCCAGCTACGGTTGGGGTTCGCCTGGCAATCCTGGATTTGGATATTCAGACATATTCGATAACCGATTCTTCTACTCCCTGCTTGTCGAAGACAACCATCACATCGGCGAAGCGCTGAGTATGGCCAAGGCCCATTTCATACCATATTCACGTGAGAAGAATGTCTACCGATGGCATCAATACCAGCTGAATCTATTGGGCGACCCTGAAATGATGGTTTGGACCGCATTGCCCGAATCGATCGCCGTTGCCGCACCGCAGTCGATTCCCCTCGGCAGTAGTCAGATTCTGTTCATGGTCACGAACAAAAACACCGGTGAACCGATCAAGGACGCGCTGGTATGCCTCATGAAAGGCGAGGAATCTTATGCCTCGGGTCGCACCGACGTAAGCGGCCAGATATTCTTGGAGGCTAGTCCCACCGATCTGGGTGACTTTGACCTCACGGTTAGTGGCCATAATTATATCTCGCTGGAAACAACGATACCGGTAGTAAGCGGGTCTTATGTGAATTATCGTGGATGGCTGATTAATGATTCACTTGGCAACGCGGACGCCATTGCTAATCCGAATGAGGACATCTTTCTGTCGGTCATATTGAAGAACGAAGGTAGTACAGCGGCGAGCAACATAAACCTTACTCTGCGTTCTCAAGATTCATACGTTACGATCGAAGATAGCACCGAATACCTGGGTGTACTCAGTACCGGGGACTCACTCTGTATCGATAATGCATTCGGGATTTCCATAGGCAACGCGACAAACGGTCACACGGTATGTTTCGAACTCGAAATAACCGAAACGAGTAGAACCCTCACCTACTATCCGGGGATACTGATAGGAACACCCATCCTGAGCATCGCCGAATTCTTGGTCTCCAATGCACCCACCATGCCCGGCGATACTGCTATGATCTACTTGAACATCGCCAACACGGGTTACGGGTGTGCACATGCACCAATCGTTGCCATATCCACCACTGATCCGTACGTTACGCTTTTGTCGGACAGCATCTTGCCTTCAGATATACCACCTGAGACAACCCAAACCGTCGGTCCCTTTAGCGTCGCCGTGGCACCTACTTGTCCATCAGGACATCACCCACAACTGTCATTTACGCTTAACACAGAATCCTACTCGTACAACGAGGATATCGCACTATTGATTGGCGAAACAGGGTTTGCTGACAACATCGAGTCTGGAAGCGGATTGTGGACTACAGGCGGGCAGAACAACATGTGGCACGTATCCGAATTGCGCTCCTTCTCGCCTACTCACTCATGGTACTGTGGGCAAGAAATTAACGGTCAATATGGTAATAACATGAACTGCTACATTCAGACAGTCCCTTTTATGGTGGATCATAATTCCACCGTGCGATTCAGGCGATGGTTTGAGGTTCCGATTTATGGATCAGATGGAATATACGTCATCGTCATGCGCGGGAATGATTCGGACACGCTAGACTTCATCGGCACCGGTGGCGCGCTCGGTAATGGTCGTGGTATACAGGGAGATTGGTTCGAGGAAAGTTATTCACTCGATCAGTACTCTGGAGGCGACACAATACAGATCAGAATCGCATTTGTCAGTGATTACGATGGAAGTGTCGCCGAGGGATTCTACATCGACGACGTAAATGTGGAATCGATAACTGCGATTGAAGAATACGTCAATGAAGGAACACAAATGCTAATGCTTGAGGCATGTCCGAATCCGTTCAGAAGCATGACTGACATTCGATACGAGACGACAAACGCGAACCAGGAAATAGCGCTGAAGATTTATGATGTTTCGGGCCGCATGGTGAAAAGCTATACCGAACTCTCAGCCGCTGTCGGTCATCAGTCATCAGTAATGTGGGATGGCACTGACGAAAATGGCCGAGAGCTTTCGCCAGGTGTTTATTTCATACGACTCTCTACGGGTAATGCCCATGCCTGCGCAAAGGCGGTGCTCGTCCACTAATAGCTCAGAACAAATTAGGCTCATTCTCGACGCCGGTAACGCCTCATTGCGTCGATTACCCGCTCAACTTCTTCTTCGGTGTTGTAAAAGTGGGGAGAAAACCTTATCCACTCATTGCGTAGCGAAACAACCACGCCTGATTTCTGCAGGTACTCGAAGACAGCCCGCGCACCCTCGCGAGGACGGGCCGTAATAATACCGGACTGCCTGCCCTGCTTCGGGGTCAATATCTGATAGCCTGATTCTTCGAAACTCTCACGCAATCTCGACCTCAGTCCGAGGATTCTTGTCTCTACATTCTTCATACCAAATTCAAGTAATACTTTAATATTTTCGCATAAAGCACTTATTCCTATGATATTTCTCGTCCCCATTTCATATTTTCTCGCATCTTGAAAGAGTGGTGGTCGAACCGTAAGGTCCTCGAATCCCGGCCAATCGGCGCCTAGCCATCCGGTATGCTGCATGCCCAAAGCATCGAAGGTCCTTTTGTTAACATAAAGAAACCCGGCGCCACTCGGCCCAAATAGCCACTTCGCCGCGCCGCAGGCGAGAAAATCAATATCATAATCACGGACATCAAATTCGATGGCGCCGATGCCCTGAATGCCGTCAACCACCAAGTATATTCCATGATCCTTTGTAAAATCGTTGAGTCGGGCAAGATCAAACACCTCACCACTCAAGAACTGAACGTAATCGATGACAACGGCCTTCACGTTCTTGCCCATGGTTTCTTCAACCACTCGGACTGGATCTCTACCTGAGAAGGAAGCGTATATCTTATTAACATGGAGCAGATTGTGATCGACTATATATCTAACCGTCGGAAAAACCTCATCCATCACGAGGATCGTATCGTCTGGTTTCAGGAGCAGATTCATCAAAGCGATGTAAACACCTTCAGAAGTATTGTGAGTAAAAGCTATCTCTGCAGGAGATGCATTTATGAATCGTGCTACGGTTGCACGAACGTCACGCAGCAGCGCAAAATAATCCTCGATCTGAAACTCTGCCTGCTTTGAATACGTCTCGATACACTGTTCAATGGCTCTTCGTGCGGGTAGCGATATAGGTCCGGTCCCCGCATGATTGAAGTATACGCACTCATCCGTAATCGGAAAAAGCGGCCGGTAGTGAGCTAAATCGTGTTTTTTCAAAATCTGAGGTCACTCAAAATCGTAACCTGTGCTAATCAAATCTGATGGTATTTCGTTTAAGAAGGGTGAAATCTCTGTATAATTAGGTCCAGCGCGGAACATGTCGCGCTGGCGTGCATAGGTCATAAATAGTTTTTCGCGTGCACGCGTAATACCGACATAGAGCAGTCTCCTCTCCTCCTCGTATTGCCTTTCATCGTGTTGCGATTTGTAGTGTGGTATCAACCCATCCTCCAGCCCGGTTATGAAAACCACGTCGAATTCCAAACCCTTGGCGTTGTGCAGGGTCATAAGATTCACACGTGCATTCGACTCGTTCCACTCATCGATATCGCTACGCAAAGATACCTCCTCTAGATAATTATCTAGTGTGGCACTGGGGCGCTCCCGTACATAGTCTTTTATCGATATGAGTAACTCCTCCACATTCTTGCGACGTACGTATTCCCGCTCGGTCTTTTCTTGACTCAAACTCGCCAGGTAACCGGATTCCTTCACGACACGCAGGGCCAATTCATAGATATCAAAACCTTCACGGCCATCGATAAGACTGTCGATCATTCTTGTGAACTCTTTTATTCTCCGACGCGTCCCCGAATTGATATTCTTAACCTTGTCGATGTCGTGCAACACGTCATACAAGGCAATACCATGCTCCTTGCTGAATGACGACATCTTCTCGATGGTCTCATGCCCTATCTTACGAGAAGGAATGTTTATTATTCTCCGGAGACTCACAGCATCAAGGTTGTTATTGATCAATCTAAGATAGGCAAGGACATTTTTTATCTCGGCACGTTCATAGAATCTTAAAGAACCAACAACCTCATACGGAATGCGGTATGTGATGAAACATTCCTCCAACAGCCTCGATTGATAGTTGATACGGTAAAAAACCGCAATCTCACCTAAGTTGGCGCCCTTTAGGCCCAGTTCGATTACCTTTCTCGCAACGAAAGCCGCTTCTGTGTAGGCATCATCGGCTTCGAAAAATTGAATCTGCTCCCCTACTTTATTTTCACACCACAGGGTCTTTGGCTTGCGGTACTCATTGTTCTTCACGACCGCAGACGCAGCGTCCAGAATGCGCTTCGTGGAACGGTAATTCTGCTGCAGTTTTATGACCGTAGTGTCGGGGAAATCCCTTTCGAAATCCAAAATATTCCTGATTTCCGCGCCACGCCAAGAATAGATCGATTGGTCATCATCTCCCACAACACATAGATTGCGGTGTTTCTCAGCAAGCAATTTGGTCAGTACATATTGAGCTCGATTGGTATCCTGATACTCATCGACCATGATGTATTTGAAACGATCCTGATAGTAATCCAGGATATCATCGTCGGTTTTGAATAGCTCCACAACCTTCATTATGAGGTCATCAAAATCCAACGCGTTATACTCAAGCAACTTATTATTGTAGTGATTGTAGACGTGCCTAAGCAAATCATTTTCGATCGCCGTGCTAGACTGCAAATTTTCCTTTATCTTGTTTATCGCTCCCGCAACGTGAGCCGGCGACACGGCTTTTGTGTCAATTTCCAAATCTCCCAAGCATTCCTTAACGAGGCTAATCTGGTCATACTCGTCGTAGATCGTGAAGTTGTTCTTAATACCGATACGCTCGGCACCGCCTCTAAGGATTCGTGCACAGGTTGAATGAAATGTCCTAATCCATACTTCATTGTTGCCACCCAGAAGCTTCTGAATTCTCGTCTGCATCTCCTCGGCTGCTTTATTGGTAAAGGTTATCGCCAAGATGTTTCCTGGGCTGACTCCCACCTTGTGTATCAGATAGGCAACACGGTAGGTGATGACCCTAGTTTTCCCGCTTCCGGCACCGGCCAGGATCAGAATCGGTCCCCTGACGATCTTCACTGCCTTGCGTTGTTCAGGATTAAGCCGGGAAAGGATGTCATCCATTTTTTCATTATACCTGCATTCAATATCAAGTCAAGAAAAGTGCCAATACTTAACATTTGAAAAACGTATTGGTTACTCGTGAATCGTACTCGTGTGAGAAATACGGATAGCATTGTTATTGCACGAATACTAAACACGAGTGCGAATGACGCTTATATTGACATATTATCAATGATGACTATAATGAAAAAACGGAGGAATTATGCATCGATTAAACCTAATTTTGTTGTGCACTGCATTTTTGTTCGCAACCAATACCGACGAAATAACATTATTGAGATGGGCTGGTCCACCCGGTAGCAGACCAGGAACCTTCGAAGAATGGATCGCAGAACATCCATATACCGAATTCTACTACACTATGGATAAAGTGTACTACGGTGACGGACGCCTTGGCAACATTGCAATTTTCACCGAAGACAGTCTCGCACAGTACCTGACTGCCGAAATATCTCAACTTATGCAACATTTGACCAACGATGGATATACGGTCTATAGCTATAACATATCCGGGGGTACGCCCGAGACGCTGCGCACTCTCCTCTTAGGTTTGTACAACACCCTTAATATCGAAGGGGCTCTATTCATCGGCGACCTGCCAGTGGCGTGGTTCGAAGTTTACGACTTCGGCGGAGGTCTGGCCCAGTTCCCGATTGATTTATTCTATATGGATCTTGATGGAATTTGGATCGACACCATAAATACTGGCAACGACCGATACGACGGACACATCGGTAACAAGAATCCAGAAATCTATATCGGCCGACTCATGCCTACGGGAATAGGCGTCGACACGACCGTACTGAAAAACTATTTCGCAAAAGACACTGATTACCGTAATGGTACGCTGCGTCTGCCAGAACGCGCTCTCGTTTTTGTTGACGATGATTGGATCCCGTATGCATTACAGTGGTCGAGCGATGTGGCACTGGTTTTCCCAGATACCATGAGTTATTGGCACCCGGAAACTACAAAGGCTGGAATCTACCGTCAGAAACTCGATAGTGCACAGATATGGGTTTCAGTATTTGCCCACTCATGGCCTGGAGGACACCAATTCGTATTTAACAACGGCAATCAACACGACTATTACTACTCGTTTGAATATATTAGCCAAAATCCACCCACAAACTTCTACAACTTCTTCGCATGCTCATTCAGCCGCTACACGACAAATGGCTATGGTGGCGGACAAGCGATTTTCAACGACGCTCATGGTATCGGCTCAATCGGTTCAACAAAAACCGGCAGTATGCTCGATTTCCAATATTTCTACAGACCGCTGAGTCAGGATAGAACACTCGGCCAAGCGTTTAAGTACTGGTTTGACTGTATCTACGATTCGGTAGGCATGAATTTCGATCGCCTCTGCTGGCACTATGGCATGACTTTGCTCGGTGACCCATTTCTAAAACCAACCGGCCACAGTACGCACGTTGTCGAACATGCATCGAATGCGGCTCAGATTTCCCAACTCGTCTTGAAGAGCACGCTGATATCTGACCGAATCGAACTGACGCTACATCTCAACCAAATGCAGGAGATAGGAATTACATTGTTTGATTGCTCGGGAAGATTTGTCGGTGAATTGATGAGTGGCATGCTCGAAGCCGGCACTCATGAATTGGCATTCAGCATCAGAGAGGCGAACAGAAGCAGGCTACCAAACGGGGTTTATGTTCTGAGAGCGGTAGTCGGAAACCAAGTGCTGACAACGAAATTTATTAAGATAAACTAGTCGAATCTACAATTCACAAACGAGAATTTTGCGCACAAAGAAAGGGCGCTGTTTCAGCGCCCTTTCTTATTCCTCCAGTCTTAGTGTAGCTTAACAACCTTTCCCAAATGCTCACCATGTTCATCTTGTATGAAGTACACGCCGGGCGCCAGCACCTTACCAGCCGCATCACGCCCGTCCCACCTTACTGATAACTGATGACCGGTAACCGATGACAGCCCAAAAAGATTCCTGACCAGTCGACCTGAAATATCGTATACTTTCAAAACGACTTCTTGGCGGTTATCTGTTATCTGCCATTTAATATCCGTTTCGTGGGTGAACGGATTCGGCTGAACCGTCAGAAGACTCGGCGCCTCATGACCGAGTTCTGCGACTCCGGTTGGCTCAGCGCGTACGATGATATTGTCACATACGGTTGAATCAGTGGCCGCCATGTTAAAAACATATACCCCAAAGTAGCCCTTTTGAATGGTATTATCGATGAACGGACAATCCGGTAATAATACATCATCATAATAAGCCCATATCGAATCCTCAACGATAACAAGCTTGAACTTGTGCCATGATGAGGTGGCGGGTACGCCACCGGGTATTTCTACAGAACTCCAATCCCTGATAACAATCGGGAACATACCACCGGTGAACATACCCAATCTAATGCGCTGATCGTCATCGAAATCGGCTACCAAACGGTAATAGAACCCTGAGTCTGCTTGCATTCTCATGGCAATACCATTATAGGGACCAGCCGCTGTACTGACCACGGTGTATATCCAAGCCTCGATCGAATAGTCTTCCAAACCAGGATCCCCGGCGTAAGTCAGACCGGCGACACCCATAACTTCGTTTGATATTACACCGGCCCAACCATCACCGCCCGGGGTCGTCGGGTCACTGAGTACGCGCATGCTGTCGCCGATTCCTCCGGTCTCAAACCACGGATGCCAGTCGAGCTGCATTCCACCATCCGTGAAATACTCCTCGTATAGAATCTGGCCCGAGAGCATGCTACACAACAAACATCCAATCACACAGATTTTCATAAAACCTCCTTCATTTAAAAAAGCTTAAGAGAATCGTTTAACGTTGTACAATTACGATGCCCGTATCGTATAGCGTCCAACGCCTTTCGAGTTGAAATATTATCCGCGCTTCCTGCGAGTGCAACGATACTGCGAGCGAAGCGATACTGCATTGGGCTATTCATTCATCCATCGCCATTCTATACACGTCTAATCCCCTATAACTCTTAATCTTCACCACCTAAACCATCTCCTTGTCCCCTGCTCTCCTTGTCTCCCCGTTTCAAACTCTCCTCGTCTCTTTATCTATTCAGTGGGTCGCTCCGGAACTGTCCGGATGCCCCGCATTCGGCCCGGAGTGTTATCGAATTCCTCAACAATATAAAACAACAACAGAGGATACATGCGCGGAAACTCACCATGCATATAAGAATGGGCAAGATTGACAAATTCGAGCAGCTTCTTCTCCGAAGGCAGCGCGTTCTTGTCATCGGGATGTACGATACGTGCAATCGTCCGCAGCTCGAGTGACGGAATATCAAGGAACACCAACGTGGCAATTGGATTATCCATGACGTTCAAGAAGGTGTGAGTTTCAAAATCAGGTGTAGCGTATAATTCGAGTGAGGTCTGCTTACGCCAGTCGATGAAGTCAGGGTTCTCGTAGAAAGACTTCAACACATCCATCTTCTCAGGCATCGTGCTCTTGTAGGTATCCTTCAATCGCTTGATAGCCTTGTCGATGTTGTCGTCCTTAGGCGCCAGGCCAATACCTTTTATCGCGTTGTTCAACGTGAATCTCGAATCGAGACGACCGAGGCCATAGGTCGCGACCGCACCGGAATGTGGTCCACCCAGCTCCGGCATCTTCCCCGTCTTGATACGCTCCAGGAACTCAATGCGTTTCTTGGTGTTCCATTCGACGAAATCTTTGCTTGCTTTCCGTATCTTGAATTCCTGCCACTCACCATCTATGCGCGCCTTTATCGTGCCCTTTTCATAGGAGGACATTTCCACTGTTTTCTGAACGAAATCACTGTTTTCCCAAAAATTCTTATTGCCATGTTCCAACTTTCCTGCCCATAGCAACTTTGGTATCTTACCGAAAAAAACTACTAGCGGGGTCAAAAAACCAAGTGTCTTCAAAAAACCTCGTCTATCCATACAACCTCCTTACGTTTATGCTTTAAAAGATTCAAGAAGGCTGACAAATGGCTTAAAGAAGGCTACCATGGGCTATTAACGGCATGGACTTCGTTTACTGCAACCTAAGCCCTCATATCCCTTCATCGCCTTCTTTGCCTTCTTCCGCCTTTTCATGCCCTTGCGGTTTTTGCCCAAATTCAATATTTGGCCGCAAGAATCAGCATTCCGTAGCAAGTGAGTGCTGCTGGGCTATGAGCCATTTCGAGCCCTCTCACTCAAAACCCTATCGCCAGCGAAATCCGATGCGTCGCGTCTAAAACATCCATGTCTACGTAGGCATAGTCAACAGCAAATTCCCTTGCTCCAATGGCAAACTTCATTCCTGCCCCAGCGGTGAACCTTTGCGTATCGTAGTTTATTTTGTATCCACCTCTCAGGAAGAAAATATCTTGAAACCCATATTCCATACCAAGCTGAAGCTTCTCGTCTCCATCATTTGGATGGATACCGTCTATGGCAATAGTGACACGATGACTATTATCTACGAAAAACGCTCGCTCAACACCAATCAGATCAAAAGCAAGACCCAGCTTGAATGCGAGTGGCAACGGATATGACTCAGTAGTGATTCTCGCCTCGACATCTGGGTTTCCTGGATAATCGGGCCACGGATCGGCCTGAATTATCAAATCATTCCCAAACAACCGCATACGCCCGCCATAATTCACCAAACACATTCCGAGCCGCACGCCTTTCCATGGCGTCCTGAAGATTGAACCAATATCAAATGCAAATGTTGAAGCATTCTCATTGTACAGTGATTGCTGTATGTATTTACCGGATATCCCAATTGACAGAAGATCAGAAAAGAAAGCCGACACGGTGAACCCCAGTAAGCCATCTACGTACCCGAAGTACAGTCCTGTTGTACCCTCGGGGTCCTCAACAGTTGTCACAGGAATGTTTTCGCTATATAGAAATGATCCCCAGAGCGAAAAATTCACGCGGCGCGTCGGGAGGATGAACGTCGCATAGTTGTATTTCAAATCCGCAAACCAGACGGTATAACCACCCATGAAACATACCTTTTCTACTTCGGCAACACCAGCCGGGTTGTAATATATACCGGACGCGTCATTAGCTAAAGCAACAAAAGAACCACCCATACCCACGGGACGCGCGCCGTACTCAATTTTCAAAAACGGCGCCGCAGTTGTACCCACCTTAGTGAAAGAGGAACCAAGCCCGAAGGTCATAGCCAAAATTACAATTCCAGCCTTGAACGGTGATCTTAATATTATCATGCTTCCTCCCTACTTGATGATGGCGAACTTGCCTTTTGCCTTAGTGCCGTTTTCTGTCTGAACAACGTAGATGTACATACCATAAGCTACCTCTATTCCATACTTTGTCCTGAGGTCCCAATAAGCGTAACCGAGACCACTCGTGTGTTCTATTGTGTTAATATGCTCACCTGCTACATTGTAGATCATGATGCGACACTGTTCAGGTAGATTAGTGAACATGAGTCGACGGTCATATGGTGTGCTTTCGAACTTGGATACGAGAATGTATGGGTTCGGTACCACCCGCACGTCACCCAACTCTATTTCTGCAGAATCAATCGACGGAGGAACCATGGTGAATTCGTACTCTATTGAGTGTGAAAACGGCTTGAACGTAATAATCGTGAATTCATCGCCCTCGGATGGTGCAATCGCGGTACTGTCTCCATTCTGTGTGGCGAAATAGGCTGCATCACCATTAGCATTTTCACAACCGATCTGGTCCACAAAACCCACTGCAGCCCAGTCGGGATGTGGATTGTAACCCGCGCCTCCGGGAATCAGATCCCAACCAGGCGGACCAAAATGAGCAGTATCGCCGGGAAATGCGTACGCGTAGTCAACCAACCAACACCAATCACTGACGTCGACCTGGTTCAGGGTATCGGTGATATCGTATATTCTAATCGGTATCTGAATCGGTGGATAAGAACCTCCGAAACCATCTATTATGCCAACCGTCGCCGGATTTGCATGATCCACCACGATTCGGAAATCGGCCGATCCACTCGCGTACGTCTCACCAGCCATCGTTCCCAGATATCCAGTCCACCACTGAAAGGTACACGTATCACCAGTAACCAATGTCCATTCCATCGACTTCACTCCACTCGCAGTGTTGAACAATACTAATCTGAAACCATCCACTACTGGGATGTTATCAAGCGAAGAATCTGAAAGCTCATTCCTGTAAAGCAATGTTTCTTGGGTAGTGACGTCGCAGAGATTAAACGTTGTAATGTTAATAGTGTCGTTGATTACTGTATCATGAAAAGACACTCGATAAGTATGAGGTAGTACTTGCACCGGGTCTAGGATATTGACCAAGGCTAACCCTTCACACGGACCCCCGATTGGCTGAAGTGTATCACTACCTTGTATAGAGGCAGATACATAGCCTGAGGGCATCGATGCAGGTGTCGTCGACACCACATGAGTTGCGCTCGGTCTACCCTTGGAATTCTCGTAAGAAGGCTCAAGCGAATCAGGGTGCTGATTGCCTCGGTCATAGGCGGCGACACAGTACCAGTATTCAATGCCGTTGTACACGGTGCTATCCACAAAAGTGTGTTTAACACCAGTTTCATTTCCCAAGGACTGATATGGAAAAGCTGGATCGACACCGTAAATTCCGTCTACCAGGTCGAACTGCGCAAGAGGAACGTAACCAACCACATAACCTTGATGATTTGTGATTTCTGCGCCCCAGGTCCGACCCTGGTCTTCACTCCGGTATATCTTGTATCCCTCAAAATCCTGCCGACCCGTCATGATGTCGGCTGAAGACTCAGATGGCTCTGCTTCCCAATATAGTGTCACTTTCTTGTACCCCGACACCGCGGTGACCACAGGCGCTGTAGGTGGCCCGCTACCCAGGAAGTAATTTTCGGCCATCGTGAGTGCCACAGTCAGATTCTGAAACAAGCCTACAGAATCCTCAGCGCAAATGATCGCGCAGGTGAACTGCAACGTATCATCTGGTGTTATTGTCTTGGGCCCAGTCGATACTATATAGTTATAAGCGCTGGTCGATTCGGGTGGCAAAGCTTGAACGAACGAGGGGTCGTCGATGTTGATGTCATCGCCATGAAAATAGAGTGACGAATCGAGGTACGAGGGTGAAGGATCCGATGTGATTATTGAGTACAATTTACTCTTGTAGAGAGAATCTTCTCTGCTCAATTCGTCTTCCTTTTTATAATAATGAAAGTTTTCGATCTCCTGATTCAAGAACGCAACACCAATCATGCCTACTGATTCCCAAGGATCAAAAGGAACGCCGTCAGCATCCCAATAGTAGACAAAGGTAACCATCGAATCACGATACAACCCAATGTAATCCTGCATATCGTAGTCACAACGGAATTTGCCCCGGAAACCTAGGTGGATGTCTCCGATCGTGGTATCCACGTTACTATATACTTTCATGTCAAAGAAAATAAAATCCTGGGCATAAATTCGGCCGTAGGAATAGACCGATTGATCTACCTGCAAACCAAACACGCCCTGGTCGTTAAATATACAGAATAAATCCCGATCTGAGGTGAATTCACCTTCTACTGGCTGCCCGAGCGTATCCTTACGCCAAGGTCCGGGCCAAAAACGCTCTCCCGCCACTAATGGCCACGTTTCAATGTCATCTGATGTAGCCATGATCGGAGTACCACTCGGATCAGTCACTTCCCCTGAATAGAGCGTACCGTAAGACCCTTCGAGGGGCATCCATTCCGGATAGACATGGTCCATCGATTCAACAACACTGTATTCTTTTGCGGCGAAAAACCCGAATCCCACACAATACTGTTGCGGAAAGGGAGCCGCATTCGGCCAGTGGCAGGCTGGTGTGACGTAGTGGTGGTAAGAAAGAAGACCAAAATTGGAGACGACATTTGACAACTCTCCCTTATCCGATATGCCGATTCCCTCACCTGGAATTTGTATCATGAAAAAGAATAGTAATATCATAGCAACTCCTTTATCGAACCTTCACTCTCACACCGGCTTTGATCGCACGTCGCGGACCAACATTAGAGGGGTCAATAATGTAGTCAGGAGAGCCCATTAAACCACCAGCTTTGTCACCAGAATCCCACGGATCGCCGGTCCGCGAATACACGTAAAGCGGATTCAAGGCATCAGTCAGATTAGTACCGCTAACAAAGAGGTCGAGCACACTATTACCAAATTGTATACCCTGATGAATAAGTATATCCAGGGACAAACTCCATCGCATGCGCGCGGAGTTTGCCTCTACGACAATGCCCTCGCCTAAGTAGGGAGTGTAAGGAAGTCCGCTCGTCAGCCGGAAATTCATGCCAACACCGCCCAGTTTATTGAAGAGAAATTGCCACGTACTCGACAGCGTGTGTCGCCGATCGAAATCAAGATTATATTCTTGTTTTCTCTCGGGTTGTCCAGTATATACATCATAAAAACCCTGCATTGCAAAAGACGCGGTACCACGTGCAACCTGATAAGTGTAGTTGATGCTGAAACCGAAATTCGAAACCAATTGTCGATTCAGTGTGATATCGACCCCTTGTACACTGCCAAAGTCGTTGTTTGTGTAGACAATGTATTCGTACGGGTACATGCGAACTGCGGTGGTCGCTAGCAGATCCCTGATGTCCTTAACAAATAATGTAACATCAATCCCGTATATCTCTTGGAGTGCATACTTAACACCGACCTCGTAGGCGGTCGTGCGTTGCGGTAAGATACGAGGATTGCCGACAAGACCGTAGCGCGGCATGCTCTCGGGATGCACTATGTAGTTGCTACTGAAATACATAATCTCATAGGGCGGCGTCTGGAAGAAATGACCATATGCAAAATGTAGCATTGCATTATCTGTAATGGGATGAGACAAGCCGAGACGTGGGGATACCTGGTATTGAGGTTTAACGTCACTGACCTCTGAACTCGGGTTTTCGATATCTTGCCACATCACAGTATTGGCATGACTGTAGTCGAAGCGTATGCCCGCATTGACGACCAGATGTTTATGCTCGATTTTATCTTGCACGAACACAGCTCCATCACGTGGCTGTCTCTCGTATCGCTGATAAATAATCGGCGTATGCGCAAATAGCTGTTGCCTCTTGGCAACTTCGAATCGATAGAAGTTCTGCTCGCCACCGAATTTGATGTTGTGTATCCTGCCCAGTTGCCAGCTGAAGTCGGCTTTGATAACATACTGCCTGGTATTAACCTCCTGCCGGTATTGGGGATAACCAAATATGTAGAACTCCGAAAAGTTATCGCGAATCGGTGCCGGTAGATAACTTGCATACAAGTCTGCGGTGTCTTCGGGTACCTTTGTGTCCAATCTATCTTCAATGTACCCGACGCGCACATTGTAGAAAAAATTATTGGCCGGCGCATGATTCAACCCAATAATCCCACGCAGGCTTTTCCCTCGACTCACGAGATAATTTTCGTACAAATACTTGTACAGATGATTGTAGCCCTGCGACTCATCATCACTATACTGTAAATCGAGTAGCAGCTTGAAATTAGGGCCAAATTTACGCGTGAGTTTTCCGTTAACTGACCGTGATAAGTCATAGCCGAATGGCAAATACGATTCCTTATTGAGATAATTGCCAGCCACAAAGAAACGCGTTGCCATATCTCCAGGAAACGGCCCCGATGCACTCGCATTGATTGCACCCCGAAATGGTACATTGTCGAATGTCTTGATTTCCTGCACTTCATACAATGAAACTAAATTCATATCGCGATGTGAATCATAATACAGAGTATCCAAGTCATTTATCCAATCCTTCTTGCGGTAGGGCGAAGAGTTCACCGCGAACGATGTGTACTCAAGATTCATTGATATCTTATTTCCACCCTCTGGAGTAATTATGTTCACGACACCACTCATCACATTACCGTACTCGGCATTAAAGGTTCCCGATAACAGAGACATTTCGGACACAAAATTCTTGTTGAGCACTGGTTCAGTACCAAGCAACGCATTCGATACCTCAATGCCTTCAATATAATAGGCCAGTTCATCACTGCGGCCGCCTCGAACGTGGATATCACCGGCCGCACCAGTTGTCACACCACCTTGAAGTGCGATGGCCTCACTTGGTGTCTCGACGGGCGTGATGTCGAATTGTTCGCGTGTGATACGTGCCTCTTTCGACGTCATGTCAATTTCAATGACGGGTTTCTTGGCAATCACTACAACCGGTTTATCAATTTCAATAACCGTTGGCTTTAGCCTGAAATCAAGATATGTAGTACGGTCAGCGAAAACCTGGACATCTTTCTGAATCCGAGCCTGATATCCAATCATCGAGGCCTCAATATCGTAGGTGCCCGGTGGAATATTGAGGATGAAGTAGTGCCCATCTGTATCAGTCGCACCGCCCGCCTGTAGTACATCAATAAAAACATCAACTGCGATGAGGGCATCGTTTGTTTCGGCGTCTATGACGCGGCCAGCTATCTTGCCCACAGTGCCAGCTGAAACAAGAAGAGGAAACAGAATGATGACTAGTTTATTCATATTCCTCCTTTCTATTTTGATTTTTCTATTATACTATCAAATACGCTCGCGTCAAGCCATTTGCACATTCTCTTAGATGTTGACACATTTGATGATTTTCAGTATACTTCAGCCATGAAGTACATATTCATATTAATTATTATCATCACGCCTCTCGCCTATGATTCGGAGGCGTCTCCATACGATATTTCCGAATACGGGACAAGAACCGAACTTCCCAACCCCATAGTAACTGAGGATTACATCCTCATGCCGGGTGATTCGGTATTGATAACTATCACTGGAGCAACGAATTATTCATATATTACCGGTATCACATATGAAGGTAAGGTAACGCTTAATATGCCAGTAGCATCAGTACCCACTATGCAGGGTGTGTACGTGCCCCAATATGACGTCGTTGCCGCCATTCCGGTTTATGGACTCAGCTTGCATACTGCCAAGGATTCCATTGCAAAAGTATTTTCACGATACCTACGAAATGTGGACATAGACGTCACACTGCTTGGTATGCGCACATTTGTTGTGCTAGTCGTGGGTGAAATCACTACGCCTGGAATGGTTGAGGCCACCCCTATTTACCGCGTATCCACGGTCATCGATGCCGCCGGTGGCATCACAGCAGTCGGTTCGCGTGCTCACATAGAACTAAAAAGAGGAAGACAATCTACTCGGGTTAACCTAGATGAATTCGAACGAACCGGAAACGTTGAAGCCAACCCATATGTTCAGGACGGTGACATTATTGTAATACCCGTAATGAGAATGTCGGTGGTCATAAAGGGAGCGGTATTTGGGAAAAGAGAATATGAACTTAGAGTTGCTGAATTAACTGCTTCGCGGGAAAGAACCAGTGAGGGGCTATACGAACTCATCGAAGGCGAACGGGTCTCTGATCTGCTTGTGAAGGCCGGTGGTATCACACCGTGGGCCGACGCAACTCATGCTTACATTGAGAGAGGTGTCCAAAAAATATACGTAAATGCCTCTGCAGTCAGTACTAATCCAGATACATCCGAGAACATTAGAATGCTCGACGGGGACGTTCTGGTAGTGCCCTCGGTTTCTTCAGTTGTATATGTTCAGGGCCAGGTAGTGGCACCTGGTGCATTTCCATTTCAACCTTATACTAAAGTAAGCAATTACATCGGCGTGGCAGGCGGTCCTCTCGGCGATGCCAACACGTCAGGTGCTCACATAAAGCGAGGACAAGACAAAATACCAATAAAGGATGACCCCTTTGTTGAAGAAGGAGATATCATATTCGTTCCTCGTCAAGTACTCAAATGGTGGCAGGATTACTTGGAGATAACCGCTGTGGTCGCATCACTAGTAATCGCATATCTCTCGATTACGAAATAGCTTGTACTACAAAGATATTAAACGAACCATAAGACCCCATAAAAAAGAAAGTCAAAGATACAATGCAAGCATAATTCTTATTCTTGTTCCGTATTCGTGGGGCAACAATGACATTCTGGTTCTCTGTACGAATACGATTCACCAATAAACAACGCGTGGTCTACTCTATCATAAGACCACTCCACTATTGTCTGGTAATGCCCAAAATTAGCATCATGTAAGGAGGCCATTATGCAAATACTACTCATACTTGTCGTGGCATCGATTGAAACAATTGGCACACCGATTGTCAGGGACAACCCCAATGACGACGGAAGCAAGGTTATAATTACCTGGCAGGAAACTGGTGAGGCTATAGCAATCGATGGCTACGAAATACTGCGCGCCGAAGAAGCAGATGAATTCGAAAGAATCGCGCGGGTAAATCGATCAGAAAAACAATACACGGATCCCGAAACGAGAGATGGAGTATCATACCGTTATCAGGTTGTAGCCGTTAAGAATGACAAAGTCGTCGCACAATCAGCGATTTCGGCACCGGTCGTGAGTAGTCAACAATGGTTTAACACGAGCCGTACCAACGTACTGATCGGCGTCATCACCTATTCTATATTAGTGCTCTGGTTCATCTATCGTGCACGTGCCGGCAAGAAATTGTTCATCCGTAGACTACCCGGGCTTGATGCACTCGAAGAAGCCGTTGGTCGAGCAACCGAAATGGGTAAGCCGATCTTATATGTGCCGGGTTTGTCCTCGATAGAAGACATCGCGACGATTGCTTCACTAAACATATTGTCTCAGGTTGCCAAGAAAACGGCCGAATACAACACAACGCTGCTCGTACCGAACCGGAGTCCGGTGGTCTATGTTGTAGCTCGAGAAATAGTAAAGGAATCCTACACCGATGCTGGTAGACCAGATGCCTTTAACTCTGATAATATCTATTTTGTTACACAAAACCAATGGGCCTACGCGGCCGCAGTATGCGGTACAATGGTCAGGGAAAAACCTGCTACGAATCTTTTCTTGGGCTATTTCTGGGCTGAGTCACTAGTTCTCGCTGAAACCGGTGCGTCAACCGGTGCGATCCAGATTGCGGGTACAGACTCAGTATTCCAGCTTCCATTCTTCATAACGGCATGCGATTATACACTAATCGGAGAGGAATTGTACGCAGCATCTGCATACTTATCCAAAGAGCCCCTCTTACTGGGTTCGCTGAAGGGACAGGATTGGGGCAAAATGATTGTACTCAGCATACTCATTGTAGCATCGGCACTCATCATGTTCGGACTTCGCGAGATATACGCATTATTCAATATATAGTTAAGGAGGACGACAATGAAAAAACGAATACCACTTATAATATGCATGTTCCTGGGCATTGCCATGATCATACAATTCTTCATTCCTCATTCTATCAGCACTCATTTCTATGACCATACAACACGATGGTTCCTTGCGATCGTTGGCTTTGCCTGGGTACTCGGCATAGGTAGTATCATCGACCACCACACAACCCGCATCAGACAAAAGAAAGAGAACTGGTATTTCAGTTATGTCACTCTGGTAGGGCTCGTGGTAATGGCGATCCTCGGGCTATTCTGGGGTATTCAAAGGGGTACCCTATTCATGACGCTGTGGCAACACATCGTGTTACCACTCGGTGCCACTATGTATGCAATGCTTGCCTTCTATATGGCTTCCGCTGCCTATCGCGCATTTCGCGCACGGACAAAAGAAGCAACAATACTGCTAATCGCGGCTTTCGTGGTTATGCTTGGTATGGTGCCATTTGGTTACTACATCTCACCCAAGCTTCCAGAATTTGCAGAATGGCTGCTACGCGTTCCTAACGCCGCTGCAAAACGGGGCATCATATTTGGCGTAGCTTTTGGAAGTATTTCGACCGCACTGAAAATAATCCTTGGCATCGAACGATCCTGGCTCGGAGGAGGTATCAAATGAAAATTCTGGAATCATTAACCAAAATCCCACGGCAGATCATCTTCTTGGTAATCGCATTGGCAGTCGCCGGCCCATTGATCATACCGATCGGCATTCCGGTCAATGTTATGCCGCAAACGCAAAAATTATTCAATGCCATGGAGGAACTAGGACCGGAATCGAAGCCCGTACTCATTTCCTGTGATTTTGATCCACAATCACTACCCGAGTTGTATCCAATGCTACTGGCTATTATGCGTCAGTGCTATGCGCGAGATGTAAAGGTGGTACTCATGGCATTGTGGCCTCAGGGCACCAGCATGGTGGAGCTGGCATTCGAGGAATTAACTGCGGAATTCACCAAGGAGTACGGTGTTGATTACGCTTTCCTCGGATATAAAGTCGGTGCTGCGGCTGTCTTGCTGGGTATGGGTGAGAATATCGAAAGTGTTTTTCCCAACGACTTTTACGGCACGCCGACGAACTCTCTGCCTTTGATGTCCTCTGTGAAGAACTACAAAGACATCAGTCTTGTTGTTACTCTCTCAACCGGCGACCCAGGTTGGCGCTTCTGGCTACTGTATGCCCAAGCACGATACGGGGCACGCTTAGGCGTCGGGGTCACAGCAGTTTCTGCCGCTGATGTCTATCCCTATGTTGAGACTGGTCAGGTGATCGGTCTGCTCTCCGGTATGAAGGGAGCATCTGAATACGAAACCCTCGTATCACAAAAGCAATATTCGAGAGGAATCCTACGAGCTTCTCAAGGTATGGATGCACAATCACTCGGACATTTGTTCATCATGATATTCATACTCATCGGTAATATCGGGTATTTCATTCAGCAAAGAAGCAGGAAGGTGCAGAAATGACGCGAAGACAACTACCTGATAATAATATCGGTGTAATCTGTTTTTCATCGCCGGCATCGAAGCAAGAAGTTCTCCAAACTTCTTGCTAAAGGAGGAAAAAGTGAATATCGCTACTAATCCCTGGATCTGGCTCTCCGCGATATTGACACTATGCATCTTCTCGTTTCTCTATCGTGATAACATGCTATACCGTTTTGCCGAACATCTCTTTGTCGGTGTCTCAGCAGGTTATTTGATCGCCCTGACGTGGCACAATCAAATATACCCAAATCTCATGCGCCCGTTATTCGTTGAGGCTAACTTCCTCTATATCATACCACTCGCTTTCGCCTTGTGCTACTTCGCACGTTTCATTCCAAAATTCGCTTTCTTGGTTCGACTGCCGATTGCCTTTGTCATCGGATGGGGTTCAGGTGTGGTAATTCCGGCATATTTCCAGAGAGATATCCTGAGACAGGCACAAGGCACTCTGCTGTTACCAGAAGCATTCGCGAAATGGGATACCGGTTTGTGGGCGATTGTGGTACTCGTTGGTGTAATTTGTACACTCATATATTTCTTCTTTTCACGAGAGAGAAAGGGTATTATCAAACCTGCTGCCAACTTCGGCATCGTCTTCCTCATGCTTGGCTTCGGTGCCTCGTTCGGCTATACGGTCATGGCACGTATCAGTCTGCTCATAGGCAGACTACAATTTCTATTGGGAGATTGGCTAGGGATAATTAGATAGGACGCTGCACGCATTACGCCATACGCCTTTCCTGACAAACAGTATGCGGAGGCAGCATATCAAAAGATCAGGGTACCAGCAGGAAGGACATCAGATTATCAGGACATCAGTGAAAGGGATACCAGGACACCATGATATCAGGCCTATAACTTGGTAATCGTGCATCGTTCCCGATCCCCGGCGCTCCGGTCTACCTATTCTCCGTCTCTGTATATGAGTAGTAGAACATTGACAATTCAGTCGGTGTGAATATACTTGAAGTATGGTACTAGCAGATATACAAAAAAAGAGCGCGGAAGAGCGCAAGCGAGAAAAACGCCTGGTGCACCTTACCAATGCGCTGAGTCGCGATTTCTTTGAATCAAAAAGGCTTAGGGCGAACGTTCAAAAGGCGGAGGCGGAATACTTGACCAAAAGCATGCTTGACTACCTCTTCTTTGAAGAAAAAAAAGAACTCAGAGAACTGAACGAACATCATATTCAGCATTTCATGCTCGTGCATTCACCCCGTAGAT
Organism: Caldifarciminota bacterium SM23_42; assembly: GCA_001303785.1. Lineage (GTDB taxonomy): Bacteria > Hydrothermota > Tepidihabitantia > SM23-42 > SM23-42 > SM23-42. The sequence goes on from LJUJ01000005.1 coordinate 31,910, forward strand.
TGAATCTTACTGCAGAGACAGGCAAGGTTGCACCAGAGATCCTCAACAGTTTCCTCTCGTTCCTTGACGAAACGGGTCACATCAACAACGGTGAACAGCTCAGAGACACAGTCCAAGCCAATAAGCGCGCCTTCCTAGAATTAATGCCTAAAGCCAAGAAAAGCACCAAAGCCACGAAAAAACCGACGACCAAAAAACCGCGCCGGACAAGAACAGCAAAAAGACCCCCAACCGAGGTTAAAGCTGGCCGCAACGATCCATGTCCATGCGGCAGCGGCAAGAAGTATAAGAAATGCTGCGGTAAAAGCGACTGACCGTTTGTGTAATCGGAACTACTAATCCTTATCTAACGAAAACTACTCATCATTCACACTACACTACATAAAAGCAATTAATCACGCTTCCCTGAAAACAACAACGTCGCCAAAACTGCGCAGACAAAAGCAATGATAAAAGTCGCGGCTCGCGCCGTGAACATCGCATCGAGGCCGGTGGTCATCCAGATAACCGTCGTTACAAAACCCGAGACCAATGATGCAATCACACCGGATGCAGAAAATCTTTTCCAGAAGAAGGATAGAATCACCGCCGGAGCGAATGAACAACCGATGCCAGCCCATGCCCAGCCAACGATCGTGTAGATCAAGCTCTTAGAAGTAAAGGCCATGACGAGTGCAATCACACCCACGACGAGAATCGTGATACGTGAAATCAGAACCAGCTTGCGATCATCAAAATCCTTGTGCATGGCTTTGTGAATAATGTCCTCACTGATCGATGATGTAGCGATGAGCAACTGAGAATCAGCCGTCGACATCATAGCTGCTACTGCGCCGGCCAGAAGGATTCCCGCTAACCAAGGCGGCATCATTTTAAGAAGCATGAAGGGAAGAATCTGCTCGGGATCAGCGACCGCACCGGTTCCGAATAGTGTTATCGCCGCAATACCCAGCGTGATCGCACCCACATAGGCAAGCACTGTCCAGGTGATTGCGATAGCGGCACCGATTTTCACGTCTTTCTCACTACGCATCGCCATCCAACGCGCATCAAGTTGCGGTTGTCCGCCCAAGTAACCGAAAAACCACGAGAAATTATTGAATATCAAAGTACCAGCGGCGAATCCGACTGCGCCCCCGGTCCAAGAATCTAAACCTCCACCAGCAGACGAAAGCGCGCTGGCGATCGAGAGATCACTACGTGCAATAGCAACCAGCGCAACGATCGGGGTAACAACCAGGGTGATTATCATCAGTATGGCTTGCAGCACATCGGTCCAGACCACAGAGAAGAAACCTCCGGCCATTGCATAGAGTATCACGACGATCGCCGAGATCACAATGCCCCAAGTGACCGGGATGCCAAAGGTGATGTTGAGTGTCTTTCCCCCACCGCTAAACTGTGCTGCCACGTACAGCACGAAGAAAAAAATGATAATGATACTCGAGAACCACCTTATGAACTTACCCCGTGTTGCATACTTGGTCGCCAGATAATCAGGCAAGGTAAGGGTATTGTATTTGTCGCGCTCTTTTCTAAATTCATTGGCTAACCATAGCCAGGAAACAGTAATTCCTATAACACAGCCGATCGCGATCCAAACCGATGATAGACCGGCTGCAAACGCAAACCCGGTCAGTCCCAAAAGACACCAGGCAGACTCTCCGGTAGCCCTCTCTGATAAGGCAAGAGCCCATCCCGGAATCTTCTTGCCCCCAAGATGGAAGTCGGCCTGACTCATCTTCTTACGAGCAAAGTAAAACCCGACGCCCAATATCAGGGCCAGGTACACAACAAATTCAACAGCCACAACGCTATTCATGATCTCCTCCTTCTAATAGATTGAGAGTGAACCCCTCTTCCGACCAAAGCGATCCATAATCAAAAAAACAAGCATGCCAAACGTGAGCCACACTACCAGTATGATGGATAGCCTCAGAATTATTGTGGGCAAGCCTACCACCAACTCCTCGCCGAGAAGAAAATGCCTGACGCCAATTATGCCATATGTTGTCGGTAAGAACATCGATACTTTGCGAAGTACGAAGGGCAATACGGCAAGGGGATAGGCAATAGGAGTCACAACCACGATCAGTGTGGCGAGTGCCTCCGAGACGACCCACCACTGTTTCAAGGCAATCGTCAAACCGGCAACTATGATACCCAAACCGTACAAGCCGAGCAGCATGAGCAACACAACCACAAGGGATAGGAATAAGCCACTCGTTTGCAGGACGATGGCAAAGAATGTGGTAATTACTACTGCCTGGATAAGCATTATCAATCCCTGATGACAGGTCGAGTGCAGAGCCATGCCGGCGACATACACCCAGCGCGGGACCGGTGCAACAAAGATCGTCTCGAGCGTGCCAAACCATTGTTCCTTGCGCAAAGAGAAACCCATGGCCCAACAAGCTGTGTTCAAGAAACCGATGAACAAATAGCCGATGAAGGTGTAAGCGATCATGTCACTGATACCGGTGAGACTCCTGAGGTGTTCAGAGTACCTTCCGCCAAGCAAGGCAAATCCATAGAGGAAATAGGGGAACAAATAGACAAAGGGCTCAAAGAATTGGCGGATAAAATCCGGCTTGTATTTAAGCTCGATTCTCCATTCCTTGATGTTTTCCGCGTTTATTGCCCGCAGGTAGTGGAAAACCCTATCTTTCACTCTCCATAGTCGTGAAGGTTGTCTCTCTTCCCTCATAGTGTTCAATAATCGGCTAAGGTGCCTCTTGTTTTCGTCCTTTTTTCGATTTTGTAGAATATGAACAAACCAAGAGGTATTATTGCACAATCGATACCGAGCAGGATAACACTGTTCTTCCAAAAGTTGAAGTCGATGTTGAGCAAAAGACCGCGCAGAGCAATGAGTGCATAAGTGAGTGGTATGAAAACGCTGATTGTCTTGGTAATGGGATTGACTTCCACCGGATAACGAATGGGCGAGAATAGAAACAGTACATATTCAAAGAGGTGTATTATACCATGGGATTCTTTTATCAAGAGCGTTACTGCCGCGGCCATGAAGCCAATGCCGTAAAGACCAACAATGAGCAGGAGTAAAAAAAGAAAAATCGGAAAAATCTTTGCGAGGGTGATCTCTAGGCCAAAAATGAATACGCAGATAAGAAGTTGTACGATTACAAACAACGTTGAGAGAACGGAGTTGTACACACCTTTACCTACCAGGATGTACACCGGCCTCACTGGTGCAGACAGAATATGCTCAAGAGTGCCGTAATAGGTCTCGTCACGGAATGAATTACCCATGCTCCAAACCGCGGAAAACATGTAGGTACTTATGATCGCGCCGATCAACACATAAGGAATAAACTCATCAGTGCCGGCAAGGGCACCGAACGGAGTACTGCTGAAGGCGCCGATCAACGCCTTGCCTTGAAAAACCAATGGTATAACCCACAAAAGAGGAGAGAATATCCAGAAGACGACTTCTACCGGATAGGCAAAGAGTATCGCAAAACTCTTTCTTACTTCCTCAACGATTACCCACATTATCTCTCCGCTTTACTCCCATGATGGTTGGTTAGCCATCCTTCAAGCTCGCCCCGGTAAGATGCACGAAGACGTCTTCAAGTGTCGGAACGGTCACCCGCACCGAGAATATTTGCGCCTTTTCTCTAATTAACTCAATGATGCTGCTCAAGATAACCTCGGGATTATCTGTATTCATCCTCAAGTACACGAAACCATCCTCATGTGAAATATTGATACTCGCTGCCTCTCGCACATCACTGAATGTCTCCTTTTCGAGTGTCCCCTGGCACTTAATCTCCAGCGTCTGCTTTTGTGGCATACTTTGTTTGAGTCGATCTGGAGTGTCGAGGGCCTCGATCTTTCCTCGATTCATGAACGCTATCCGATCGCATAGCTCATCTGCCTCATCCATGTAGTGGGTAGTGAGCAGTATCGTCTTATGCAACTTCTTATTCAACTCATTCTTTATAAAATCCCTAATGAAGCGGGCGAAATACGGATCCAACCCGAGCGTGGGCTCATCAACCAGGAGAATCGGGGGGTCATGTGCAAGTACTCTAGCCAATGAAAGTTTCTGCTTCATGCCTGAGGAAAGCTTCTCAACCCGGACGCTTGCCTTATCAGTCAAACCCATCAAATCGAGCAAGTAATCAATCCGGTCCTTTATGACCTTGCGCGGCACACCATATAGGGTAGCAAAGTATCTCAGGTTCTCAACCGGCGTCAGTTTCCAATACAGTGAACGCTCGCCACCGGTAAGCACGCCAATATGCTGTCTCACCCGCAGTGGCTCACGCTTAATGTCGAACCCACCCACACTTGCTGACCCGCCGTCAGGGATCAAGAGCGTTGAGATACATTTAATCAGCGTCGTCTTGCCGGCGCCATTTGGGCCCAACAGACCAAACAGTTCGCCCTTTCTGATACTGAAGCCAACGCCATCCACCGCCCTCACCTCGTCAGGTTTCCCCTTCTTGAAAACCTTGCACAGCGCCTCAACTACAATATCGCTATTCTCGAGCATAGTCAATAATACACATTGGTTCACACTTTTCAAGCTTGGATTATAGCAGACATTGACATGGATAATGATAAAATATATAATTGAATTGATGGTACAAAAGCGTATAACAACAATAATCATCGCATTCATCACAGTCATCTTCGGAGGCACCATCGGATACACGATAATTGAAGGGTGGCCGTTCAACGAGGCATTATACATGACCATCATAACTGTCTCAACGGTCGGTTTTCAAGAAGTAAGACCGTTGAGCATTACCGGCCGTATTTTCACGATCATCCTTATTCTGAGTGGTATCATGATAATTGCGGCCGGGGCCAACTTCATTTTTTCTTCCATCATTCACGGCACATTTAGAGACGTTTTCAGGAGGCAAGGAATGGAAAAAAAACTAGCAAAGATAGAGAACCACTTTATCATCTGCGGTTTAGGCACGATCGGAGAGGATATTATTAAAGAGTTCATTCGTGTGGGTAAGCCGTTTGTCTTGATCGAAATGCAAAAAGAAGTTGCGGAGAAAATGGAAAAAGACCACCCAGACATGCTCTACGTTATTGGAAACGCGACTGACGACGAAGTACTGAAACGTGCAGGAATCGATAAGGCGAAAGGCGTCATCGCAGTGCTACGTCACGATGCCGACAATCTGTACATTTGCTTGAGTGCGCGATCCCTGAATCCTAAGTTGCGCATAATCTCAAGAGCAATCGAAAGCGAATCGATCGATAAGCTGAGGAGAGCCGGCGCAGACTATGTATTTTCCCCAGAAAGAATCGGTGGTGTCAGTCTGGCCGCAGCGGCGCTTCGCCCCACGGTAACGTCCTTTCTCGATACGATATTAAAGGGTGAGCATCTCAATCTGTTACTCGATGAAGTAACGGTCCGTAGGAACTCCGCCGTAGCTGGTAAGACATTGAAGGATGCTGATATAACGAAGAACATCGGTATCATCATTCTCGCCATCAAATCGGCGACTATTGATAAACTGACCTTCAATCCCAGCTCTGACACGGTGATAAAACCCGACGACACCCTAATTAGCTTTGGTGCTCCTGAACAGATGACGCAGCTGAAGAAAATATGCTCGTAGCCTTCCAGGGAATTGATTTATGATGGCTTTGAGAAAAGAGCTCGGTTTATTCGAAACATTTGCGATCGCCGCCGGCGCAATGATCAGTTCCGGGTTGTTTGTCCTCCCAGGATTGGCTTTCGCGAAAGCGGGTCCGGCCATGATTCTTTCTTACATCATCGCTGGCGTGCTCGTCATACCTGCGCTCTTCAGCAAAGCAGAACTCGTGACAGCCATGCCTAAAGCAGGGGGCGATTACTTTTACATCACCCGAAGCATGGGCTCAGCGGCTGGTACGGTCGCTGGGTTTGCCAGCTGGCTCTCACTCAGTCTGAAGACAGCATTTGCACTGATGGGTATGGGCATATTCGCAATCCTGATTGATCCGACACTCAGCATACCGGAAATAAAGATCATCGCAATTGGTCTGTGCTTGATTTTTATGCTAATAAATCTCTTAGGCATCAGAGAAGCCGGCATCACCCAAATCCTCCTTGTGTTGTTTCTTGTCGTCATACTCGGATCCTATGTGGTACGCGGTTTCATTAACATTGACCCCAGTAGATTTGATAACTTTGTACCGTACGGATTCGGTCGGGTATTGGCAACAGCCGGACTCGTTTTCATATCATTTGGCGGATTGACAAAAGTTGCCAGCGTAGCCGAAGAGATAAAGAACCCCAAAATAACCATACCCCTTGGTATGATATTGGCTTATACAGTAGTGCTGGGATTGTACGTTTCCGTTTCCTTCATTACAGTGGGTGTGCTCCATCCTGACACTCTACGAGAATCACTCACACCAATTTCAGCGGGTGCGCGAACCTTCTGGGGTATTGGTGGCGTGGTCGTAACCGCTATCGCGGCTCTCTTGGCCTTCGTTTCAACCGCCAACGCAGGCATTATGTCTGCATCTCGGTATCCCTTGGCAATGAGCCGCGACCGTATTCTACCACGCTTCTTCTCAAACATAAACAGGAAATTCAAAACACCACACAGTGCGATATTCATGACGACCATGATCATGATCATCACAATAGTGTTCCTCGACCTCGAGGTTTTAGTTGAAGCGGCTTCAACAATGCTCCTATTGCTCTACATCTCTGCAAATCTGGCAATAATCGTGATGCGTGAGAGCCGCCTGCCTGGTTACCGACCAAGCTTCCGTGCACCACTATATCCATACCTTCAAATCACAGGCATCCTGGGCTATCTATTCCTCATCTATGATATGGGCTTCGTTACTCTAGTAATGACCGCAATTTTCATTATCTTCGCGCTCTTCTGGTTCTTTTTCTATGTCCGCCCGAAGATAACCCAAGAATCCGCCCTTATGTATGTTGTCGAACGGATGACCGACCGTCAGATAGTCACAGATTCGTTGAGGGATGAGCTGCGTGAAGTGGTGAAAGAACGTGAGGACATAATTGAAGACGAATTCGATCACATCATTAAAGATGCACTTATTCTTGACCTAGACAGGAAAATGCACTTCAACGAATTCATAGACATTGCATCAGAAGAGTTGAGTCACAGAGTAGGCGTCAAGAAAGAGAAGTTCATTCAGCTTTTCATCGAACGCGAGAAACAATCCTGCACCGCACTGAGACCCGGTCTTGCAATACCACACATAATCATCGAGGGACAAGACAAATTCGATGTGCTGCTGGTTAGAGCAAAGCAGGGCATCATCTTCCCGGACGCACCCGAACCAGTCCACATAGTCTTTGTCCTCGTCGGTACGCGTGACCGAAGACGTTCGCACTTACGGGCACTGATGGCAATTGCTCAGATAGCCCAGCAGCACGATTTTGATGAGCAATGGCTCGCCGCCGGGACAACAAAGGACCTCCGCGATATCATACTGCTCGGCGAAAGAAAAAGGCACTGACTAGCTCCTAATCTTAACGAAAGTATCATAAGAATAGCTGGACAACTGCCCTCATGCTTGACTTTTGCCAAACTCCCGAATAGAATAGTAAATGGTTGGTTTTGGCTATGACATCCATCAACTCGTACCCAACCGCAGACTTCTACTGGGTGGTGTGGAGATTGAATTTCCAAAAGGACTGCTTGGGCATTCTGATGGTGATGTCCTAATTCATGCAATCTGCGATGCCCTTTTGGGTGCGGCAAGTCTGGGCGACATCGGCATGCATTTCCCACCCAGTGATAAGCGTTACAAAAACATTTCAAGTTTAAAAATACTGAAGTCCGTGAGTAAATTTCTCGAAGACTCAGGATTTATGATAAAACACATCGATACCGTAGTCATTGCTCAAGAGCCAAGGCTTTCACCCCATATAAAAGAAATGAAGGCTACGATCTCAAACGCAATTGGCATCTCGGAAGACACGATTTCAATCAAGAGCAAGACTAACGAAGGACTTGGTGATATTGGTTCAGGTAGAGCAATAGCTGCCTGGGCAATATGCGAAATAGGAAGAATATATGCTACCTCTGAAGGATGATTTAAAGTCACGCACAAGACCGATCGTCGTCTATGCAATTCTCGCGGTTAACATCATCGTCTATTTATACGAGATTTCTCTTGGTCCAGCCCTCAACGACTTTGTTATACAATTTGGAGTTACTCCGTACAACTTGTTTCACCCGACAGGAATCGGAGATTACGTGACAGTGTTTACGAGCATGTTCATCCATGCCGACAGCATAATGCATATCGTCGGTAACATGCTCTTTCTCTGGATTTTTGCCGACAACGTTGAAGACCGATTGGGCCATTTCAAGTTTCTGCTGTTCTATTTCGTCTGCGGGATCGCTGCCGCACTGCTGCAAAGTGCGATCGACCCCACTTCTAAAATACCAATGATCGGGGCAAGTGGTGCTGTATCCGGTGTCTTAGGAGCCTATATTCTGTTGTTCCCAAAGGCACGTGTTCTTGCCCTTATTCCCCTGGGTTTTTTCCTTAGAATTTCATATCTACCGTCATTCATATTTCTGGGCATATGGTTTTTGTATCAATTTCTGTTCGGCGTATCGTCGATCGGTGCACGCGGTGGCGTGGCTTATTTTGCTCACATTGGAGGATTTGTTGCGGGTCTACTTTTAGCTCTCCCGTTTAGAAAAAGGAAAAAGAATATTGAATACCAAATATATTAGAAAAAAAAATTGAGCATATTGAAAGATAGCAAAAAGGAGGCTTGATGTTGGTAATTCTGTTCGTGCTGGGAGTCATGTATGACTACCGAGCTCCATTGGAAAACAAGGTTGACCCCAGGTGTTATTTAAATGATCATATCCGGGCATGGGTCTATTTTACAGATAAAGGTATTGGTACGGATCGATATGATAATGCCATTCGGGCGGTAAGAAAACAGATATCGGAAGCTTCTCGGGAAAGAAGAGCAGTGAGACAGGGCGTAACCGATTATGCAGACATCCCGCTATATGAAGACTACGTTAACGAAGTCGAGGCACGTGGTGGTTTACTCGTGACCCAATCAAAATGGCTAAATGCGGCGAGCTTCATCGTTGCACGCGATGATATTGACCAAATCGCCCAACTTGATTTCGTACACAAGATCGTAAAAGTCGCGCCGTTTCGTGCACCCCAAGAAGCGGCGGTCGCAGTCGAGGACACCGCGGTATATGGACTCACCTATCGTCAATCGCAGATGTTTGGAATCGACCGGGTACATGAAATGGGCATATTCGGCTCCGATGTCAGGGTTGGGTTTCTTGACACTGGTTTCCGACGCACTCCTCTGGCAGTGGCTAATATTAACGTTCTTGCGGAACACGATTTTCTGGAGGGCGATCAAGTATTCTTCGAAAATATCCCGGTAGCTGACAGATATGGCATTTATAGTGACATCGCCTTCCACCAAACTAGTCCGCCGCGCTATAACCTTTTCCTGGCTGGAGATACAGTCCGATTTTCCAGCCCAGTACGTGACTTGATGTACACTTATACTTCTGACCTTGGTACACCATGGTCAACGCCGATAAAGCTAGCAAATGTTGGCTTTGGTAATTGGGTACGAGAAATCGATGTGTGCGGCAGAGACACAATGTTTTTATTTTACCGCGACCGTTACGGACTAAAATACTTGATCTACAGCGACACGCTACTCGTCCAGCCCATGCCCCTGACCGGGCTCGGACGGCGCGAACCATCGGCCGTACAAATCGGAGACACGGTATATGTTACATACCATAGCAAAGGCAGCGACAGAACATACCTTATGTTGAACCAAGTAACAATATCTGGATTCGCATCAGAGATTGCCATCGATTCTTCCTTTTCTAGCATCAAGGCACCTGAGGCAATCAACGGTGGCTCTGAAATCGGAATATTCTACCATATCACACCAGAAGACACGCTATACTTTGTCAGGACCTATGGGGCACCAGACTCCTTCACGCAGACTTTCAAGACATTGGGCAAGGACGCACAAGCAGTTACCCTCGGCGATACGATATTCCTGATCTGGAAAGACGCATCCAACGACCCATTATTCAGAGTCGCGTTTGCCAAATCCGCCGATTTTGGCACGTCATTTGACCCGCCGACATTCATTTCAGATGACGTCAACTCAATAGGCAAAATATCGATTGCCAAAGATGCCGAGCAGGTGAGCGTGGCGTGGGAAACGGCAGGAAAAATCTATTATCGCAATTCCTACGACAACGGTTTCACATTCGGCAGTACGGATTCACTGAATAGACAATTTGCATATCTACCGACGCTGGGCACGTCAAACGCCGGGATTCTCAAATTCTACGTGACACGCGGTGACTCACTGACCGATGGCTATTCACCCACGGACCCTGATTATTACTACCCCAGGCACGGGACCGAAATGCTCGGACTGGTAGGCGGCTACTTCAGTGGACGCTACATCGGCGTAGCTCCTGGTGCACAATTCATCGTAGCAAAAACCGAGAACCCAGATTCCGCATATGAATATCCTGTTGAAGAGGATACATATATCGCAGGGCTCGAGTGGTGCGAATCAATGGGTGCGGATATCGTGTCTAGTTCGTTGGGCTATTCAGAGTGGTATTCCTGGCCTGACGACTTTGATGGACGCACATCACCGGCATCGGTTGCCGCTTATGAAGCGACAAAGCGTGGTGTGCTGGTTGTGACCGCGACGGGCAACGTATATGTGCCGAGATTGGAAATCCCTGGCGATGCCATGGACGTGATTACGGTCGGAGGAATTGACTCTGTGTACAACCGCTGGCAGTATTCGGGATACGGACCCACTTACGACGGCCGTCTTAAACCGGAAATCATGTGCCTTTCGGCAGCACCTGTTGTCGTTAATCCAGATTCGAGCGACTCCTATCTATACTCTTTTGGAACATCGGGCGCGACCGCGATGATGACGGGAATATGTGCGTTGCTCCTCGAAGGGCATCCCAATTGGAATGTCGATTCAGTGCGCAATGCCTTGTTTAGCACGGCAAGTTTTGCGGGGGTACCAAGTGACAGCATGGGTTATGGCTGGCCTGACGCATATGCAGCGATCAACTTCTCGCCGCTTCAGGTCGAGCCTGTTACGGGCAGCGCCTGGTTGACTCCCTATCCAAATCCGTTCGTGCTAACCCAGCATGACAACATATACGTACCCTTCAAATTGGATCGGGAATCAGCAGTTGAGATTAAGGTGTATTCAATGAGTGGCCGCTTGGTCAAGCAAGAAGAAAGACCCAGCATATTATTACCCGGACGGTACACAGCAAGAAATCCATCGGCATACAACGTAGCCTTCATGTGGGACGGCACAGATATCGATGGCAACGAAGTTAACAGTGGAATGTACTACTGCGTGCTAATTACACACGGCGCGGGTAATGATGTTGTGAAAATTGCAGTGGTTAGGTAATCAAACCACTTTCCTCAACCACTTCTTTCTCAGGAGTAATAGCGGTAGGTCGACTAGTTTGATGTCGCCTGAGTGTACTGCTAACCGCTTATCCCTTATTGTCCGACCGATCCGGGCGAGCGGTAGATCATCAAACAAGCGCGCAAAATCCTCCACGTTTTCTTCACGTACCTCAACCAAGAACCTAGTATTGGATTCGGAAAAGAGCAATGTATCATGACGTCTCCTTGTGCCGGCAAAGGAGACTTCTTGCAGGTCCAGCTCAACACCAATATCACCGCTAAAGGCCATCTCCGTAACGGCCAGAGCGAGCCCGCCCTCAGAAATATCATGACAGGCGAGCACCAAACCTTGCTCAATAGCTGCCTGCAGCCGGGCCATGATTATTGGCGCGGTCTTGAAATCGAGGCCGGGAACAACACCTCCCTGAACGCCCAATAGCCTGAAATACTCAGACCCCCCGAGTTCGTCTCTGGTCTCGCCGATCAGGAATATTGGGGAGCCTCTATCCTTGAAATCCATCGTGATACATTTGTCGATATCCTCAACAACTCCGATTGACGATATCAAGAGTGTCGGTGGGATCGAGAAGACCTTACCATCTGCATCCATCCACTCATTGTACAGACTGTCCTTGCCAGAAATGAACGGCACACCAAAGCACTTGGCCGCGTCATAACAGCCGCGCGCCGACAGTACCAAATCGCCGAGAACTTCTTCTCTCTCAGGGGACGACAGACAGAAATTATCGAGCATGGCGGCTTTTCGTATATTACCTCCGGCAGCCACCAGGTTTCTCAATGACTCATCAATGACTGAAAGCGCCATATTGTAGGCATCCAGGCGGCCAAAGCTCGGATTCAATCCGCACGAAACGACTATTCCCTTCTTCTTGTCAAGCCTCGGTCGAATAACAACGGCATCCTGCGGCCCGATGCCGGATACACCGACCAACGGCTTTATGACACTAGCACCCTGCACTTCATGGTCGTACTCCCTTATCACCCATTCCCGTGAGCAGGTGTTGAGACTACTAACGATTTCGAGAATCAGCGAGTTGAAATCTATCGGCTTGGGCAAATCGACTTCTTGCTCACGCTTAGCCCTCCTCTTTGCCTTCTTCACCGGCATGGGCAATCCATTATGCAAGAAATGCATAGCCATGTCGCAAACCTTATTTTCTTTGTAGTAAAGAACGAGACGCTTTTTGTCTGTGAACTCTCCAATGACTGTCGCCTCGACACCCTCCTGCTCGAATATCTCTATCACACGCTGAAGTGTATCCCTGGGTACTGCGAGAATCATCCTCTCCTGGGATTCGGATATCCAAATCTCACGGGGGGACAATCCCTTATACTTCAGAGGAACCCGATCCAAGTATACCTTAACACCCGTTTCCTTACCCATTTCACCGACGGCACTCGATAATCCACCGCCACCGCAGTCGGTAACCGAATGGAGTATACCCTCTTCACTCACCTTGAGCAAACAATCCATGACACGTTTTTCCATGATCGGATTCCCTATCTGCACGCACGATTTCTCTGATTTACCCGACAGCTCGGCCGAGGCAAAAGTCACTCCGTGAATTCCATCGCGGCCTGTCTTGCCCCCGACCAGCACCACTGCGTCACCTGACTTGGCGTTCTTGTCAATCCGTTCTTTTCGGATCAAACCAACACAGCCACAATACACCAACGGGTTGTACAAGTAAGCGTCATCAAAATATATCGCACCACTCGCCGTTGGTATTCCCATCCGATTACCGTAATCGCGTACTCCGCGAATCACACCCTTGATGATTGTCTTCGGGTGCAGAATACCACCGGGCAAATTGTGATAATCGAAATCAGGTAACCCAAAACAGAAAACATCGGTATTCATTATCGGTTTTGCTCCCAATCCGGTGCCGAGGATATCACGAATTACACCACCAATCCCCGTAGCGGCACCACCGTATGGTTCCAGCGCGGAAGGATGATTGTGCGTTTCTACCTTGAAGCAAACACCGTACTCATCGTCGAAATCAATCACACCGGAATTATCATGAAACACCGAAAGGCACATCGGATGTTTTATATCATTGGTAGCCTTCATGATTGTGTTCTTTAAGAGATTGTCGATCTGTTCACCATCAAACAGTATCTTGCCCAAAAAAGTCTTGTGCCGGCAGTGCTCACTCCAGGTCTGGGCAATCGTCTCCAGCTCCACATCGGTCGGTTTTCTCTCTTCCTCTTCGAAATAGCGTTTTATCGTATCCATTTCCGTCTCCGAAAGGGATAGACCCATATCGCGGCTCAGTTTCATCAAATCACCATTCAGATCTATATGCAGTATGCGCAACTGATATGGCGGAGGGTTATACACTTCTTCATCACCACGTTTGATGTGTTGTATGAGCGGATTGTAAAGAAACAACTCGGCACATTCAACGAGCCTCTCGCGTTTGAAATCTCCCTCGATCACATAGTTGTTACCTGTCTTCACAGAGGCAACTTCAATCCCGAGATCAGCAATCGCCTTCCTGACACTTTCTTCCTTCGGATCGGTGACTCCAGGATTATAGAGTATTTCAAAACCGTCTTTACTATCACTAGTGCCATCGATGTTGTATTGCTCGACTACAGGATCACAGAGCAAATCTTGCGCAATCAATTCTATCTGTTCGTCGGATAAATTTCCTATCACGTAGTATATATCGCTGACCGAAACATGTTCAACGCCAACGAGGCCAAAAGAATGAAAGGATTCTTTAATAAAATTACCCCGCGGGTCTGCTTTTCTGACTATTTCAATACGAAATGATTGATTTGCCATGATGTTTGATTTAGTGAAACACCCTTACCTTGACCAACGCCAAATAATTAGGACCAATGTTAAGACAAGAATGACTAACAGGTATGCTATCCAAGCCTGAGGAGGTCCCTTCTCGCCAACGCCTCGTTCGTCGTCCGAACTACTGCTGTGCGAAACGAAAAAGGTCTGGGGGTAACGTCACCTCCTTCAATAGCTCGACGGCTTTCTGGACCAGAGGATCATCAGCGACCCTTATCCGGTAGCCTTCTTTCAAACCCCACAGATTCGTGAAAAAATCCTGCTTCAACCTCTTGCGGAGATCCGACTTTACCTCATCGAATTCCTTTTCAGAGAACTCAAGATCTCGTTGCATAAGGTATACAGCAAACTCCCTCAGAATACCTTCATCTACTTTGAAATCCGTGTCAATTTCCGGATGCTCTGCCGTATACTTCACCACAAAATCAAAGGTCAGCCCCTTGGTCACAATATCAGTCTCCAGCTTCGACACTCGTGGCGGTTTCATTTCAATATCCGGTGTGATACCACCCTCGCCGTATACTGTGCGCTTGAGTGGACCCAGCGTGGTGAATTCCTTCTGCTCGTCTAGCTCTGCCGAGTCTAAGCGCAGCCGATATATATCATCTTCCAAGTCAAGCAAATTGCTTTCAATGCTTGATATTATGTTTATCTCGTCATCGGTCTGTGCCTCTGTCCTTAGCTGTTCCAGCCCGTCCTTCAATTTGTCAACAATCCTCTGTTGTGCAGAAGTGACTCTACCATCCATGCCATCCCAATCCACGGGTTTATCAATGCTCCTTCCTGAAGGTGTATACCAGCGCGCGGTGGTCAATTTAAGTGCTGTACTATCTTCGAATGCTTTGATATTCTGTACCGAGCCTTTACCGAACGTCGTGGTGCCGATGATTAAACTCCGCTCCCAGTCTTGGAGTGCACCAGCAACAATTTCAGAAGCCGACGCCGAACCCCCATCTACCAACGTAACCATCGGGAAATCACCGTAACCGTAGTCCTTTTGCGATTTAAATATTCTTTGGCGTGTATTCCTACCCCTTGTCGTGACAATGTCCTTGCCCCTTTCTAGGAATAACTCGCTGACGGTCAATCCTTCATTGAGCAAACCACCAGAATTAAGCCGCAGGTCAAAGACTATCTTCTCCGCACCGATTGCGAAAAGCGAATCAAGAGCTTTCTTGAGTTCTGTATCGGCGGTCATCGAGAAGTTCCGTAAGTACACGTAGCCAATGTTGTCGTTGAGCATACCAAAATACGGTACCGCTTCCAGCTTTATAATCGCGCGCGTTATTTCAACATCAAAAGACTCCTCAATTGATGAACGGTGTATAGTGAGGACAACTTTGGTCCCCGGATCACCCCGAATCTCCTTAACCACCATGTCTACGCTCTTCCCCTCAGTCAATACTCCATCTACCTGCAGAATCACATCGCCTGGATGTAAGCCTGATCGGTATGCAGGCGTACCTTCCAAGGGCGATATGATTGTGATTTGCTCATTGCGCTTGCCGATCGTAGCCCCGATACCGCCAAACTCACCTTTGGTTGATTCCACCAGAGCAGTATATTCAGCCTTGTTCAAGTAATCGGTGTGTGGATCATTCAAAATTCCGATCATGCCGTCTATGGCACCCACAATCAGGCTATCAGAACCGATCTCCGTGACGTAACTGTCCTGTAACTCCTTGAGAATCTTATTGAAAATGCGGAGCATCGCGTAGGTGTCAGGGGCCGCCCACAGCCTTTGACCGATGAACATCCCGCATATCAAGGATATCAATGTTAATAATATAAATGCTCTTTTCATATTTTGTACCCCTTTCTCGCTAAAACTTCCCTAACATGATGAATCACTTCGTTGTGTAATATCTCCACAGATTTCTCCCCGTCGAGTATCTTACAGCGTTTTTTCGCCCTTGCGGCAAGGTACCTGTAACCATTGCGCACTTTCTGGTGATAATCCTCCGCCTCGGTCTCCATACGATCCGAAAACTTGCCCCTCTCCATTCTTTTTTTTGTATCGATATCAACAAGGAACGTGAGATCAGGTTTCAAACCAGCTGCCGCAAACCGATTAAAGATGGAAATCAATCGACGCGGCAGATCACGCGCGTAAGATTGATAAGCAAAGGTGGAATCAGAGAAGCGATCGGTGACAACTACCTTTTTATCTTTCAATGCTGGCAGGATTTTTTCGTGCGTTAATTGACTGCGCGCCGCCAAGAATAACAACACTTCACACTTTGCGTGCATCCCGCAATTATTTCTACTTAGAAGGATATCTCTTATCTTTTCTCCGATTCTTGTACTACCGGGATCTCGAATGAAAATATGTGGTATTCGGTTCTTCGTCAACCAGTCAACCAACGCCTTAGCCTGAGTCGTCTTTCCTGAACCCTCAACACCCTCGAAGCTAATAAATACGCCGCGCTTGACACCATGCATCAAGGACTACTCTATTTCCGTCTCTTGCCTTTCCCGTATTTCTGAATGTATTTCTCTGTTTTCTCACGACAAATGTAATCTGGGTACTGCTCGGGCGGTGATTTGAAGAAATAGCTGGAAGGCGCAACCACTGCGCCGCTGAGCTTGTTTTCAAGAGCCAGCTTCGCACATCTTATTGCATCAATGACAACACCTGCCGAGTTCGGAGAATCCCAAACTTCGAGCTTCAGTTCGATATTGAGCGGCACATCACCAAAGGTTCTGCCCTCAAGCCTCATGTGCGCCCATTTACGGTCCTTCAGCCATGCAACATAATCTGACGGACCAATATAAACATTATCCGCACCGATGTCATATTTCAAGAGTGAAGTAACCGCGCGCGTCTTGGAAACCTTTTTCGACGCCAGTCGTGAACGCTCGAGCATATTCAAAAAATCCGTATTACCGCCAACATTCAATTGCGACGTCCGCTCAAGTTTCACGCCCCGGTCGTTAAAGAGATTGACCAACACACGATGCAAAATCGTCGCACCCACTTGTGACTTAATGTCATCTCCCATCACAGGCAGACCCTTCTCGATAAAACGCTTTTGCCAATACTTCTCACTGGCAATAAAGACCGGAATACAATTGATGAAAGCACAACCAGCGGTCAAGACCTGCTCGACATACCATTTAGTGGCTTCCTCACTTCCAACCGGGAGGAAATTGATAACCACGTCGGTTTTCGTTTCGCGCAATAGTCCTATGATATCAGCGGTTGGCCCAGGTGCCTTTTGAATGATTTGCGACAAATAGTACCCCAGTCCATCATGGGTCATCCCCCTAACCACTGGAATATTCAACTTCGGCACATCACAAAACTTGTAAGTGTTATTCGGCTTAGCATAAATAGCTTCAGCTAAATCTTTACCTACCTTATTCTTATCTATGTCAATACCAAAAGAAAACTCAATATCACCCACGTGATAACCACCCAAACGGGTGTGCATAATTCCTGGAATTATGTCGCCTTCTTTGGCATTCTTATAGTAGGTAACGCCCTGAACCAAACTGGAAGCGCAATTGCCGACGCCAATTATTGCGACTCTGACTTTAGCCATTAATCCTCCTTAGAGCTATTTTACACCTTTTGTAAAAAAAGTCAAGATTGACAATAAAGCTATTCTGAATATTATTATAAACTGAGGATCCTGTAAGATAACTATGCAACTTTGTTTTTGCTCTAAATATCGTCACTTTAACTTATGCAGATAAGAACTATATCATCCGTGCCTTAGTACAAGGACGGTAAGGGAGGTTTAATGGCAATAATTCTGAGTGGTAAAGAACTAGCCGAAACCATGCGTCAAGAGATGAAGGCTGAAATCGAACGGCTAAAGGAAAAACACAATCTCGTACCTGGTCTAGCGGTCGTGCTCATCGGCGATGATCCCGCGTCCGTATCTTATGTCAAGGGCAAAGAGAGGGATTGTGCCAAAGTAGGAATTCTATCCCGGGAATATAAATTCGACGCCGACTATAAAGAAGAAGCACTCTTAAAACTGATCAACGACTTGAATCGCGACATAGAAATCCACGGCATACTAGTCCAACTGCCATTACCCAACCACATCAACGAGGATAGAGTTTTGTATGCAATCGATCCGGAAAAAGATGTGGACGGATTCCACCCCGTGAATGTCGGAAGAATGATGATCGGCACCCCAGGATTCCTTCCATGCACCCCGCACGGTATCCAGCAGCTGCTCATGCGTAATGGTATCGAGATCGAAGGCAAACATGTTGTCATTGTCGGGCGGAGCAACATTGTGGGCAAACCCTTGGCAATGATTCTAGTTCAGAAAAAACCAGGCGCAAACGCCACAATCACGATTTGTCACACCCGAACGAAGAATCTTGCCGAAATCACCCAGAGTGCTGACATCCTGGTTGCCGCCGCCGGTCGACCACATACGGTTACGGCAGATATGGTCCGCGAGGGAACCGTGGTAATTGATGTGGGCGTTAATCGTATCGAAGACAAGACTAGAGAAAGGGGATACAGATTGATCGGTGACGTGGATTTTGAAGCGGTTAGTAAGAAAGCGTATGCCATATCGCCTGTTCCCGGAGGAGTGGGCCCGATGACAAGAACCATGCTTCTCTACAACACCATTCAGTCCGCCAAGAATCATGCCGGGATCGAGTAGTCCAGTGCAATTCAAGACAATCGAGTATGATACACAAACTAATAAAATAGTAATACTCGACCAAACACGGTTGCCGAATGAAGAAATCTACGTAAGACTCGAAAACGTTGACGATGTGTACCATGCGATCAAAGACATGCAGGTGCGAGGTGCTCCGCTCATTGGGGTGACCGCCGCATACGGCGTGGTGCTCGCCGCCGCATCCGGAAACCGAGAGGCAGTCATGAAGGCTGCGGATTATCTCAACAAAGCACGACCCACGGCAGTCAATCTCAGCTGGGCCATCGAGCGCATGAAAACCCGGGTATCGAGGGCAAAGGATTTATCCGCCGAGCTGCTGGAAGAGGCGCGCATGATCGAAAGAGAGGACCAACAGGCGTGTTTGAGAATCGGCGAGCTGGGAGCTGGATTAATCACCGGCGATTCGAAGATCATGGTTCATTGTAATGCCGGAGCACTGGCCACGAGCGGCATTGGTACGGCGCTCGGTATCATTTACAGGGCCCAACAAAACGGCAAGAAGTTCGTCGTATATTCCAGCGAAACAAGACCCCTGTTACAGGGTGCGAGATTAACATCATGGGAACTGACCAAGAACGGCATCGAGACGTTCACAATCTGTGACAACATGGTCGCGACCTTCATGCCCGACATCAGTTTGGTATTAGTGGGCGCGGACCGTATTGCCAATAACGGCGATGTTGCCAACAAAATCGGCACCAGGGGATTAGCCATAATTGCACAGTATTACAATGTCCCGTTTTATGTTGCAGCGCCCTTATCCACCTTTGACTTTGCCCTAACTTCAGGAAAGCAGATACCCATAGAAGAAAGGCATGAAGACGAAATCAGAAAATTCCATGATGCGTGCATAGTAGCATCCTCGGCCAAAATATGTAACCCTGCGTTTGACGTCACACCCGCTGAGTTAATCACGGGAATCGTCACTGAGAAATTCATCGTGACCCCTCCTTACTCGGAGAATATCAGGAAACTTCAATAGCATGACGTAAACTGTGTGAACGTGCTAAGCCATTACCAAGCATATACCCGAAAGCAATCCTATTCATTTGTATCATACCAATGATCTTCTTGGCTTTTTTGATCGTATACGATTCTCTCCCGCCATTGCCTGACCTCTCAAGACTGTACTTTCCAGAACCCGTATTGTGGGTCGAGCCAGCCGAGAGGTCCATAACCCTTGCCGGCTACGCCGGCCAATTCGGTGGCGTCCGTGTAAACACGAGAGTCCCGGGTCTAGACATAAGGGGAGCATTCGAAAGCAAGAATGAATGGGATTCTACGGAAACCGGTAACGCGTACGTGTCATACTCGATGCGACTGCCACGAATATGGTTTAGGCCCCGAATTGGTGGATACTTGCTAACCCGTGGCGACGAATACCAATTGCTGACCCCAGGCTTTGATTTGATTGTATTCTCATCCTTTGCGTTATTATCGAGCGAAGTGGATTACAACCGGTGGAAGATAAACGGTGTAAGATCTTCTGAATCCGGCGGAACGATCTCCTTGATATTTGACCGTACTAAATACTTGCCTTCGTTGACATTTAGTGGCCGCTACACTAATCAAGAATTCAAACCTACGTTGGCTGGTAAGCTGCACACCAAAAATCTCCATTTGACACTGGGCTCAGCCGTTGCCGGGGTTCTGTCACCACTCTTGCGCGTGGTCTACTCACAACCTGTCATAACAATTGCCGCACAAATTCGCAGGGGCATTGAGTTTAATACACTGTACGAATACTTCCAACCTGAAATACCACTGCAATACCGAATTCCGATACCCGACGAAACATTAAGGGTCAGCGTCGATCTGGATACGAAATTGAATTTCTATGATCACTCGATCACAATACGTGTTTCATACAAAGACTGGCAATACCGGTTGGCTCCCGGCGGTGATTATCAAGTCTCTCACACAAAAGACACGCGCGAAGTCAACGCGCGACTTCGAATTCACGATATTTTTCAATCGAATCTTCTGGATATTCGTAACACATGTAATATTCATTATACTTGGACAGACAGCACAATCAGTTTCTTGCCCAAGTATGTAATATCTGACACGTTAGACATATTCTTTGGCCTGTTGGAAATTGGCGCCGATTTGCGCTACGTATCCAGCAGGCCGGGCCTCGAGGATTCCCTACCTCACTATTACCTCATAAGCACTAACATCGGCCTGCGTATTAAATATTTCAAGCCGTACTTCTCAATATACAACATAAATAACACGAGGAGTAAAATCTTTGATGATTACTACTTGGCAGGAAGACAATACGGTGGTGGGTTGAATGTCAGTTGGCGATTCTAAACGCGAACCTGCCGCGCCGATCACTCGGGATTGAGTACCCGCATCATCTGGCGATGTATGTAACCGTTCGTACCCAACACCTCGTTGCCATAGACGTCGAAATCTCGACCGCTGAAGTCGGTTATTCGGCCCCCGGCTTCACGTAAGATCAGTGAACCAGCTGCTTGATCCCAGGGCGACAGTTTCAATTCCCAATAACCGTCGAATCGTCCACAAGCAGTATAGCATAGATCTAATGCCGCTGACCCCAACCTTCTGACGGCTCGGGCGCGGACCGCAAAGGCATTGAAATGCCTCAAATTGTTTTTCTTACTCCGTCTGATGTCATAGGGGAATCCTGTAACCAGCAAGCTATACTCAAGCCTCTTTGCCTTTGATACGTGAATTCTCCGACCGTTTAAATGAGCACCACGACCCTTCAGGCCCGAGAATGTCTCTCTTCGATTGGGGTCATACACGACACCAAGCAAGATATCTTTTTCGACCTCCAGTCCTATCGAAATCGCCCATATCGGCAAACCATGAGCGAAATTTGTTGTACCGTCTAGCGGATCCACTATCCATTTGATTGCTCTGTCGGTGTTTGTGTCGATGTCTTCTTCGCTCAAGATACCGTACTCGGGGAAATTCTTCCTCAGGGCATCGACTATCAATCGCTGTGCCTCTCGGTCGAACTGGGTAACAAGATCAATTTCACCCTTGAATGATATCCGTTTCTGCTGACTCGCCTTCTTAAGTATCCTGCCGCCAACATCTTGGACCAATTTTTTTGTGAAATCGAGTGCGTACTTGGCACTCCTGTACGATATTGTCACTTCGACACCCATGCGAAAAGAGACTCTACTTCGACTTAACGGAACGGAGAGTTTGTAGATCGTGGACGACGTCGTCATCATCAGGGTCTAACTCGTGCGCCTGTTCCCAAGTATTCAACGCACGTTCCCTGTCACCCTGCAATAAATATATGCGTCCAAGATTCTTGAGTGTTAATGGGTCGCGCTCAGCTGCCGGCATCTGCTCATAGCACTCGCGAGCAGCACCATAGATTCCCAGTCCAAGAAATATCTTAGCTAGGTTCTTGATTGCAACTGTCTCTCCTGGCTGTACATTCAGGACCTGACGGTAGAGCTTTTCAGCTTCTTCATATTTCCCGCTGCTTTGGTACAACACGGCGAGATTATTCTTGAGTGCCGCTAATCTCGGGAATTTATCGATTGCCCCCTTCAACCAATCAATTGCCTTATCCGTATCATCTCTCATCACATTAATGAGGAATAAGTAGAGGTAAGGTAGTACAATGCCTTCCGAGCACTCTAAGCTCTCTTCGAGAATCGTTGCAGCTCCTTCCAAGTCACCCATTCTGTACCGGGTAATACCGAGATTGAGCATAACCTTCGCATTGTCAGGCGCTAACTCGTGTGCTCGCTGCAAATATGTGAGCGCATCTTCGTACAGTTTCATCTGACCACACACGTAACCGAGTGCAATTAGTACCGAAAGTCGACTTTCCTTTTCTAATGCTTTTTGTAAGTTATCTCTCGCGACTTCATTGTGATGCCGAATCAGCGCAATCAAACCGAGATAAAACAATGCCTCAGCATTGTCGGCGTCATGTTCTATTACCTTCGCGAATTCGCGCTCGGCTTCATCGTACAGCGCCGTCTTGTAGAATGCAAAACCTCTGTTCTTACGCTCACTCATATCACCCGACATTGGTTTTTTTTCTGCAGGTTTCTTTGGCTTCTCAATAACCCCAGCCGTCAACAAAACATTGACAACCTTACAAGCTTCGCGGAAGTCAAGCCCAGATATTTTAATCACACGATCGACACTATTATCACCATCGATGAGTGACAAAACCATGCTTTCTTGTTCTGTAAGTTTCAGATCCGGTATATCTTCCCGCTTAACCAACACGGTCTCGAAGGGCGGCAATTTACTTTCTATTTTCTGCCATTCTTGAATTCGCCGGGCTCCCTTTAGCAAGAGTTCCTGTGCGGAGAGCTCTATTGTATACTCCGCTGATGATGGTAATAGGCCTTCTTCGAAATTAAAGTACCCGGTTTCCCAAGTAAGCATGGTTAGTATCGTTTCTTCTATTTGTTGTCTTAACTCCTTTTCTAAAACTACGCGTGATATCGCACCCATCTCCACCAGGATCTCACCGATCCTTTTCTTCTTCGTCTTCTGAATTCCTACCGCTCGGTCCATAATAGTCTGATCGAACAGTTTCTTTTCGAGCATCGTATCTCCAATACGCATTCTCCTATTTAGAATCGTGGCATAGATGACCCGACCATCCCTTAGAAAAATATTGCCAAAATTCCTACCGTCCGTAACAGAAAGACACCCAGATTTGAGTGAATAAGTCAGCAGCTGTATAACATCAGGAAGTGAAGCCTCACCGAGTGAACCCTTGATCGCCAAAAAGAACTCCTAACGTTTATACGCCATTGTCGCTAATTCAGAATGTTTCTTCAATCAACTCGCTCATTACATCAGGTATCATATAGTTGTTTTCATCACGCGCATTCACTGGAGTACTCTCCAGCAATTTCTCTGCAATACGTTCACTAGTCGTCATTTTATCATCGCCCAACTCAAACATCTCAGATTGCGGCGGCGATTCTTCACCGGGAAGACCCAATGGTACGACAGCCGTCGTGTCCTTCCCCTCGCTTGTTCCGAGGAATTCATTATCTTCTTCAAAACCCCGGACCATTTTTTCTATGTCCTGTACCCTCGCCGGGTCAAAGAGCATAGACTCGATTTTCATTGCCTCAACCGGGTTCTTCCCCCGGTCAATATTAATGAATAAACTCTGCAGCCTGAGCAATCTCCTCACCCGTTCGGTAAAATACTCATATGCCTGCTTCAATTCATCATCATCTCCCCCAGACCTTTCCCTTAGTGACGACACATCAAAACCCTTCATCTCGAACAAGTGCATCTTCAGCTCGTATTCATACCTTAAATCACGGCCTCCTATATCACTCAGCATCCAGAACTCTTTTTTATTTATCTCCTTCAATATCGACGATACAAAAAGCCCCTTTTTCTTCGGGTACGACTCCTTGAGTATCAAACGTATGCTACCTGTGTCAATTGGTAGGTTACCCATTGATGAATATGTGACCAAACGGCTTATCATATTCTCCAGCATTGTAACTGAACCAGTGGCAACGTGAGCCAACTCGGTAGCAACTTCATCAGAAAGAATAATGCCGGCTTCATCTGCTTTCATTCGGATCATCTCGATCCGGGCTTGCCCATCGGGAGGTTGTAACTCGCATATGAGTCCGCTCTCAATCAACGAGCACAATTTAGGACTGAAATTCCTGATCGCCTGGGGTGGGGCATCAGCCGAGAAGCACACCTGAATATTATCAGTCAGAGCACGCTCAACGATGTCCTGTAATCCTTCCTTGTAATCATCATGCATCAAGTGCAAATCATCGACGATGAGCGGTGAATCGAGCCCTCTGTTCTCCTCAATACTTTTTTCAAATGCATCCACCGATAAAAAGAGTGTCGTGAATCTCCTACTCAAATCATTGTTTATGGCACGCAGCAAGTGTGTCTTACCCAACCCCTCAGCCCCATAGACATAAAACGGGTTGAATATCTCACCAGGTAATTCGACCACTTTTTTTGCCGCGAGACAGGCAACTTTGTTGCCTTCGTACATGTGGAAGTTCTCAAACGTGTAGTCGCGGGTCATTATTCAGTTTCTAATACCCTCACCGCTTCGGCACAAAAATCTACAGATGCAACCTTTACTAACCCGGGTAATGTTCGATCATCAAACAACGTGACCAATAGATAATCCTCATCGACACAGGTATAGTACATGCTTGCGTTGATGCCCTCCTGTAAGAAACTTGAAAATTTCTTATCACCTACGATATGCGCTAATTCCGCCGTTGAGTTGAAAATGCTGCAGGCGATAGCATTGATCGTCAAGACATCAAAAGAATTGACAAAACCCCGCTGCACAACGAGCTGGCCAGCGAGGGTCGTGAACAAAGCCCATATCGTGTTGGCTTGATTGCAGAAATCTTCGAGTAGAAACCCGAGTTGTTCGTACTTGTTCTTTGAAATTACTATTACTTCCGGTACTTGCATCTCTAAAAATTATACTGAAGAATTGCCTTTAAGTCAATAGCAACAATGCACACACAGCATGCCTCACGTATAAATGCTACGCCTAGTTTCGACTGACACAACTGAACTTATAATTATGGAATCGGTGGAGATGTCTTATCTTTGGAATACAGCCGTCAGGTCTTGGGCTGTCTGATTTTCTTCAATATATCGTATATGCGATTGAAATCATCAACACTATGGCAATGGATCATTATGGACCCATAATTTCTTTTCCACTCTATGCTGACCTTGGTGCTCAGAAGCTTGGATAATTCATCTTCGAGCATGACAATATTCGGCTCCTTTTCCTTCGCCGGTACGATACGCGGTTTCTGTCGAATTTTCCTTACCAAAGCCTCAGCCTGCCGAACCGACAGGTTGTCCCTCACAATGCGCTCGGCAACTTGTAGTATCTTAATCTCATCATCGAGAGCAAGAAGGGCCCGTGCATGACCAGCATTCATTTTGTTGCTACGCAGATATTCCACAACGCGCTTAGGAAGGGCCAGCAATCTCAATGCATTGGTCACTGTGGAACGGTCTTTCCCCACTAACAGTGCTATTCGGTCATGGGTCAACCCAAAATTCTTATTCAACTGATCATAGGCCTGCGCTTCTTCGATTGGATTCAGGTCCTTACGCTGTAGATTCTCGATAAG
Source organism: Caldifarciminota bacterium SM23_42 (assembly GCA_001303785.1). Taxonomy (GTDB): domain Bacteria; phylum Hydrothermota; class Tepidihabitantia; order SM23-42; family SM23-42; genus SM23-42. Next base: position 57,970 of record LJUJ01000005.1, read on the forward strand.
ACCGATCTCGAGAAGTTCTTGCTCACTCAAATCCCTTATTATTGCCGGGATCTCTTTCAAACCTGCTATCCGCGCGGCTTTCAGGCGTCTCTCGCCAGCGGCAAGCACAAAATGATCATTGCTCCTTTTCACAACGATGGGCTCGATGACACCCTTGTCCTTAATCGATGAAACCAGGTCCTTGACGTCTGCATCCTCAATCTTCGCCCTTGGCTGATACGGATTCCTCTTGATCACATCAACCGGAATCATTCGGTAGCCTTCTTGAAAAACCTCGTTTTCCTTTACGGGAATCAGAGCTTCGAGCCCTTTACCTAAAGCACGCCTACGCATGATTCAACAGCTCCCTTGTCAAATTCAAATACGCCTGAGCACCTGAAGAAACGATACTATAGTGAATGACTGAGTTACCGTAAGAAGGAGACTCAGCAATCCGTACCGAACGCGGAATCACAGTTTTGAAAACAACCTCAGGAAAGTGCGCCTGAATATCCTCGACTACATCCTTGGCCAGATTCAACCGTGCATCATACATGGTCAAAAGAATTCCCTCGATGACAAGATTACTGTTCAACCCGTTCTTTACTGCCTTGAGCGTCTTGAGCAACTTCTCTAAACCCTCCAATGCGTAATACTCGCATTGTATTGGAATGATGACGCTGTCGCAAGCTACCAAAGCATTGACGGTCAAGAGTCCAAGCGAAGGAGGGCAATCGATAATACCGAAATCATAGTCAAAATCGATTAGCGAAAGTACCTTTTTGAGCTTCCCTTCACGGTCATCTTTATCAACGAGCTCGATTTCCGCGCCTGCCAAGTCAGTGGTCGACGGCACAATCGAAATCCTTGGCCATTTTGTCTTCAGTATCGTTTCTCTCACCAGATCCGGTTCGTAGAGGCAATCATATATTGATTTCTCGAGGGTTTTGTAATCAACTCCCAGCCCGCTCGTTGAATTTGCCTGCGGGTCGATATCGATGAGCAGGACGTTCTTTTCTGCCAAGGAAAGACCAGCCGTAAGATTGATAGCGGTTGCGGTCTTGCCTACACCGCCTTTTTGATTACAAACCGCAATCTTTTTCATTTTTTCTATTTTACCAAGAATTACAGAAAAGTCAACATGAACTACACGCTATATGCCTCACACCGTATGCCGTGTCAGCCCTAACCTCCCCGTTGACAAGTTGTCCGCGCATACGGTCTTAAATCTTACGCCTGCTCTAAGCCTACAAAACTTTACTGTTCGAGCGTAGTCGAGAACGTAGCTTTTCTGTTAACTTCGCAACCGAATCGCTTTTCCAACACGTACAACGAAAGGTATCTTCTGACGTCCAAGGATCACGAGGCCTTAACCGTAAGACGTTACCAGCGCTGAAAAAAAGATGTCGTTGACATCGTGCTCATTATGTGTAATATGGAAAGAAGAGGAGGTTTGATGGCATTCAATGCAAAAAAATTCGTCGAAGACACGATCGAAGAAATTCGAAATACCGCTGGCAACAAAACCGCTCTCTGTGCGACGAGTGGAGGCGTTGATTCGATGGTCTGCGCCTTCTTGGCCTACCGTGCAATAGGCAAGAACCTCACTGCCGTATTCATTGATGACGGATTGATGCGTGAGAACGAACCGAAGAGAGTGACGAGTGTGCTGCGCAGTAGAGGTGTGAGGACGGTACTAATTAGTGCAGCGAACGACTTTTTTAGAGCATTAAAAGGCAAGGAAGACCCTGAAGATATGCGTAAAGCCTTTCGCCACGCTTTTTACAAAACTCTGGGCAAAGCCGTAAGAAAACATCGTGCTAAGTATCTTATTCAAGGCACGATTGCTGCAGATGTTGCCGAAACCAAAGGCAAAATCAAGTCGCAGCACAATGTTTTGGAACAGATCGGCATTAGCCCGAGTCGATACGGTCTGAATGTCATCGAACCATTGGTCAAGCTGTACAAACCGGATGTACGCAAAGTAGGTAAGGCACTCGGGCTACCAAAATCGATCTATCAGAGAATGCCCTTTCCTGGACCCGGGCTGGCAACCAGGGTTGTTGGTGAGGTTACACCGGATAGGGTGAGGATGCTACGTAAGGCGACGACAATCGTCGAGCGCGAGTTGAAAAACGTCAAGGCATTCCAGACGTTTGCCGTCTTGCTCAGTGACCGAGCCACTGGTATCAGAAAGGGCAAGCGGGCATTCGGTAATATCATCGTAATCCGAAGTGTACAGTCAAAAAACGCGTTGACTGCCTCCCCGACTCACATACCGTACCAGATACTAGAAAGAATCCAGAAAAAAATCACACGGCGAATCCCCGAAGTCACGAAGGTCTTGTATGACATCTCTCCTAAACCACCAAGTACCATCGAGTACATCTAAACACACCGGGGAACGTTAAGCGGTTACGAAGCCCGCCGACTAAAGAACAAGCACGAAATTCGAATATCTAAATCCGAAACAAACTCAAAATCCGAATTACCAAAATACAAACCTCGATCTTTGTATTAGTTTGCAATTTTCGTAGCGAGTTTCTGTATCCCTGAGTCCATAACACTGTTTTGAATTTCGGTAATTTGACATTCGATATTGTTTCTTATTTCGAGTTTAGTATTTCGGATTTTGCCTGACATAGTCAGGCGATGTTGTCAAGCGGCTCCCGCGATACGGCATCAATTGATAATTCAGATGGTCCAAACTTTTTGAAGCGTTCAAGGCCGGCACGGGCGATCATCACGCCGTTGTCCGTGCAATACTGCATTTCTGGTATGAGGAGCGCGATGTTCTTCTGGGTTGCTAAGATGCCGAATTTTTCACGTAACCTCTTGTTTACCGAAACGCCGCCAACCAACCCGAGATGCCGTACCCTCGTTTTGTGAAGAACTCTGGTCACAACCTGCACCAGGTGTTCCAGCGCGGCTTCCTGAAAATTTGCCGCCACGTCGTTCACGCTGTACCCTGGGTTGTCTCTTGTGTAGTAAAGCACGGCCGTTTTCAACCCTGCGTAGCTGAAACTGAAACGCTTCGGCTGGGGAACCGGGAATGCGATTGCCCCTTGTCTACCCTCTCTTGCATGCTTCTCGATATACGGTCCCCCCGGATACGGCAAGCCTAATAACTTTGCCACCTTATCAAAGGCCTCACCGCAGGCGTCGTCGAGCGTCCGGCCGATTGTGTGATAGCTGAAGGCTTGTTCGACCAAGACGACTTCGGTATGGCCGCCCGAGACGAGCAGCACGAGATAGGGATAGCTTGGCAATTCCGAACGCAGCTGCAGTGCGTGTATGTGCCCCTCGAGATGGTTCACGCCCATCAATGGCTTATTGAGCGCTATCGCCAACGACTTCGCAAAGGACAGTCCGACCAACAATGCACCAACCAATCCCGGGCCTCTCGTGACGCATATCAAATCTATATCGGTCAATTTCCTGTTTGCTACTTCAAGTGCTGCCTTTGTCAAAGGCACAAGCACTTTAACATGATTCCTTGCTGCAATCTCAGGAACCACTCCTCCGAATTTTGTGTGAGCGATTTGCGATGATACAATATTGGCCAGTACCTTGCCGTCGTCAATGACCCCGATGGCCGTCTCATCACACGATGTCTCTATGCCTATTGCAATCATGCGTTATTGTAGCAAAAGTGATAGAGAAATCAAGACCTACCTCCTGACGAAAATACGAAATCCGAATATCTAGATTCAAATATCAAAACGGTCATGGGATGAACGACAGATGTTTAATCTTCGAGCGAGCGAAAGCGGGTCGATAATCCACGCTTACGTTGAACGGTTTCGAAAATCGCATCGATTGCGAAGTTCGGTTTCGTTCTAGAAGCAATTTGCATACGACAGCGTGTATCGAAACCGAGGACCGATCAACCAATGAAAACGTTGACTTACGTAGAAATATGAATATTGTTGTCCTGTGATAATAATTAGTCTACTCATCGCATTAGCACCAGGTCTTTTCTTGTTCTGGTACTTCAATCACCGTGATAAGTATGAACCAGAGCCGAAGAGAAAGATCGTAAAAATATTCTTCCTCGGCGCGCTAATGGTAATACCTGCAGCGATAATTGAAATGCTATTGATGACTGTGGTAAATAGAAGCACGGCGGGGTTATTGAATATATTTGTTCTATCCTTCCTCGTGATCGCACCAATTGAAGAACTGCTAAAATATTTGGCGGTCCGAAAGTGGATTTACAAATCCCTGGAATTCGACGAGATCATGGACGGCATTGTCTATACAGTATCTGCGTCACTGGGTTTTGCGACCGTAGAAAACGTGATGTATGTTTTGCGGCTTGGTATTGAAACTGGAATCGTGCGCGCCTTCCTGGCCGTACCAGGCCATGCGCTCTTCGGCGCTTTAATGGGTTACTATATTGGGAAAGCTAAGTTCAACAAGGAAAAAGAAACTCAGCTTATTCTAAGAGGCATAATATATGCAATACTCTGCCATGGCATATACGACTTCTTAGTCCTTGCCCCCAGCGCGCTCTCGTCACTCGTCATACTCCTACTCGTTGTACTCCTATTGTGGATCAGAAAACAATTAAAAAAGGCCGAAGTCGACAGCCGGCAGAGGATGACCCATGCTGAACATGTCCAACTCGCAAAAGAAGTCATGAACACAAGCGATAAAGATGATCACTAGTCTTTTTTCGTTGACAGCAGTGGAAAATTGGATATTATAAGAAGATGGTGAAGATGAACAAAGCGATACTCGGTGCTGCTATTGCCGGCGTGGTAGGTGTCTTCTTCGCTACAGTTGGCTTTTGGCGTACAATAATGATCGGCTTCCTGGTTGCCCTGGGTTATCTTGTTGGTTCCTATCTAGAGACGACAAGGAAAGAATAATCACCTACAGGGTATTAACCGAAGACCCCAGCTACATCCCTAAGAATCAAATTCTCACCAGAGAACAAAAGGTTGTGGTACAAATGTTAGTATCAATATGATAAGCGGAACAATGGCATACGCCTTTTCCCTGACGGTCAGCGGAGTTATGGTATCCTGGATAATCGGATCACGGCGGGCAATGAAAAACGCAATCAGAATCCAAAAAAACCAACCAGGCCAGAGGAAACCCAAGGCAATGAGCACACCAAATATGGGGGCGTACAAATACCTTCGTCTTTTCAAGAACAAACTAAACAGAACGTGCCCGCCATCGAGTTGTCCTATTGGTATCAGATTCATCGATGTCACAAACAATCCTATCCAACCAGCAAATGCGACAGGATGAATGAAAAGGTCGTATCCTTGCGGTATACTGGGATGAATGATCCTGGTGAGAACCATGAATAACAGAGAATCTCCAAGCTTCAAGAAACCCGTAGTCTCGGGCGCCGGCCCTATTTCCGAAAGATAAATACCGACGATACAAATAGGTACTGCAACGACGAATCCGGCCAAGGGTCCAGACAAACCGACTTTAAGCAACGACTTCCGGGACGGAACCAATGATTTCATTTTGATTACCGCACCAAATGTTCCAAGAAAATGTAGCGGCATAGGGATAAAATACGGCAACGTCGTTATCATTCCCTCTTTACGCGACACGAAGTAATGACCTAATTCATGGCACGTCAGGATAGCCATGATCGAGAAGGAGAACGGAATCCCGAGCATCAATTCAGAGAGATCTCGAAAAGGATTGCCCCCGCTATTGAGAGACCCGGCGAATATTGTAGACAATATGGTAGCAACAAAAAGTAGTACATTCAACCAGTACTTTGGTTTTGCATCGTGTTTCTTAAAAATGCCAAACTGAACAATATGCTGGTCACCTTCCTGAATAAACAGCGGCGTATATTCAGTGCCGGAAAAATACTCCCTAATATCACGAATGGTTTCCACAAATGGTGGATAAATCTTCCCTTTCAGCTTGGTCATCATCAACGAATCAACCACCTCTTCTACTGACATCTTTGTTTTCAGATACTCAATAATCTGTTCTTTCATTTCTTCTGCCCGGATGATTTCTTAAGGTGTAACAGCAATAGTAATATATCTGAGGGGCTAATCCCCTGAATACGAGATGCCTGATCGAGGTTTATCGGTCTCACCGAAACCAGTTTCGTACGCGCCTCATTGGACAAGCCGGTTATTCCTGCATAGTTGAAATTCCGAGGTATCGTTTCCTTTTCGAGTTGTCGTAACTTCGCAATCTCTTGTTGTTCCCTTTTGATGTAGCCTTCGTACTTAACTTCGATTTCGACCCGACGGCCGATTTCCGGAGAAAGGGCAATATCACTCATTTCTCGGATATCTTCATAATGTATCTGAGGACGCTTCAGGATTTGAAAGACACTTTGACCACCCCGCCCCTCAGGAATTATGGCCTCGCTTTTCTTTGCTAATATAGGATTCGCGACGGCCGGGCTCAATACCGTTTGGCGCATCTGCTCGATTTTTCTATCTATTTCTTCTCTTTCATTCACACACTCCTGCCAATCGTTGGGCTCGATCAATCCGAACTTCAACCCATAATGCATCAAACGGTCTGCGACGTTGTCAATTCTCAGAAGAAGTCGGTGTTCGGCAAGCGACGTGAACATACGGTACGGCTCTAACGTGTTTTTGGTGACCAAGTCGTCAATAAGCACGCCGATATACGCCTCATACCTCTTCAACACAAACGGATTCTCGTCATGCATTCGCAAGGATGCATTCAGACCCGCAATAATACCCTGAGCCGCAGCCTCTTCGTAACCAGAAGTCCCGTTAATCTGACCGGCAAAATAAAGGCTCTTTATTGTCTTTAACTCGAGTGTCGGATGCAGCTGTATTGGATAGACAAAATCATATTCCACCGCATAACCGGGTTTGGTAATTTCGGCGTTCTCCAATCCCGCAATGCTATGTAGTATACCCACCTGAACATCATACGGCAACGACGTGGACAATCCATTGAGATAATACTCAGAGGCATCTCTTCCTTCGGGTTCAATGAAAACGAGGTGTGAATCCCGATCGGCGAAGCGTTCGACCTTGGTCTCGATTGAAGGACAGTAACGCGGCCCAATACCCTTGATCTTACCCGAGTAAAGCGGTGAGCGGTCCAAGTTCTGAAGTATTATCTCATGCGTCTTCTCATTAGTGTGCGTTATGTAGCAGGGTATTTGCACTTCAATAACTTTTTTCGTGCGAAAAGAAAGTGGTTCCGGTGTCTGATCGCCGTGCTGCATTCGCAAATCTGTCAAATCCACGCTTCTTGTGGAAACGCGGGGTGACGTACCGGTTTTCAGACGTCCCAGATTGATGCCAACGCCCTTCAATGAATCAGTCAACCGCGTGGCTGCAGGCTCGGCAAGACGGCCGCCATGAAAATTGCTCAGTCCGATATGCATCAGGCCGTTGAGGAAGGTACCAGTTGTCACAATCACTGCCTTGGCATAGTACTCATTATTAAAAGCAGTCCTTACCCCTAATACCCGGTTTTTCTCAGTGATAATCTCGGTGGCCTCTTCCTGTTTAATATCGATATTGGGCGTGTGTTCGATTACAGCGCGTGCGCACGTCTTGTATTGTATTCGGTCGTTCTGTGAACGCGGTGACCATACGGCTGGTCCTTTTGAGCGATTCAGCATACGATACTGGATCGCCGTCTTGTCCGCGAGAACGCCGATCTCACCGCCAAGCGCGTCAACTTCCTTGACCAGATGCCCCTTTGCCAAACCACCGATTGAGGGATTACACGACATCTGACCGATATTGTCGACGCTGAGCGTCAACAAAAGCACACTGTGTCCCATGCGCGCACTGACAAGGGCAGCTTCAATGCCTGCATGTCCCGCACCGACGACGACAACTTCAAACCGATCCGACTTGGTCATGTGTAATAATAGCTAAACTTTGGAGAAAATCAATAAAGGACTATTGATCGTCCAATCAGCAGCGTTACGTTTCCGCGAAACGTTCGTGCACAAATCGCGCCTCAAGGGGACAGGCATAACATTTTTAACATTTTACCTGAGGCAATGTGGAGAACAGTCTGACTTTCAGAGAGTTTTCAAAAGTTAACTGAAAAAAACGGAAAAACAAAAGACCTGTAAATTGTCATGAAATATCGGCGGATTATGCTCATGAAAGTCAACAAAATATAGCCCTCCTAGGAGGATCTACGACAGGTTGGGGTCGAATGTGTAATGATAGCTGAACTTAGGAAAGAATCAACAACGCAAGAGTTTTCTCAATTTCTTCAAGAAACCCGCGGCGGCGCGGTATTTGGCAATTGTGATCACGTAGAATCCATCTACATGTTTTGCAATTTTCTTAGCGGTTGCCAGTAGCATCTCACCTTCATCCTCGACTTCGACACGCGCTATGTACTCATAAGGAATACCCAAGAATTTCATCAGGGCAAAGGCTCTCTTCTTCGTGTACAGAAATGACAACCCGGCAATGATCTTTGCATTCTTACAACGCGCACGGAGTTCTCTGAAAACCACCAAAGCGCGTTCCGGTGCGAATATCGGCTGGGTAAAGAATATCTCGGCCCCACAATGATATTTTGATGCGGCTTTCACGAACTCACCCTGCACATTCGGAACATTAGGGTTGAAGCTAGTACAAAGACAGAAATCTATAGGACTGATGCTTTTGCGTGCCGACGTCTGACCCTGCCTCAGGTTTTTCGCTATCTCCAGCAATTTCGAGGAATCCAATTCGAATGCACTCCTGCCTTCAGACGGTGCGTCGCCAGTCACGCAAAGAATATTCTCGATACCTAAGGTTCTTGCTCCGAGAAGCCGGCTCTCATATCCGAGTAGTGTATGATGCCGGGCAACAAAGTGAGGTATCGTCTCGATGTTGAGGCAATCTTGAATAACATGAGCACATGATAAGGCATCCGGCCGTAATTTGCCTAATGGATTTGAGGGGAGATTCACCGCGTCGATAAATGCGCTCACATATTTAATATCGCTCAATAATTCATCAAGTCCAAACGAAACCGGAAGTAGAATTTCCAGAGTGATTATCTTTTTCTTGAGTATTTTATCGCGTAGCACTATCCTGGCTTTTCAGTAGTTTTAGCCCCTCAAAGACGTTCCGCGCAGCACCAAATGCACCTATTCTTTGAGCATATGTCGCGTTCACGTTTGGTCCGCCTAAGATGACTTTCACATCGAGCCTCGCTCTCTTCAAAGCCCTTATCACATTCTCCATCTCAACCATGGTCGTCGTCAGTAGCGCGCTGAGACCTATGAAATCAGGTCTGTGCTTTCTTGTAGCATCAATAATAAAGCTCGCGGCAACATCCTTACCCAGATCGATCACCTCATAACCTGCCGATTCAAAAATCATTGCTGCCAGGTTTTTGCCTATGTCATGAATGTCGCCCTTCACAGTCGCCATCACAATCTTGCCACGCCTGGTTTGTGTGGGTATATGACGCTTTACAACACTAAGAATTGACTGAGCAACCTCAGCAGCCTGCAACAAATCAGGGATGTAGAATTTCCCTTGCTCATAATGATTGCCCACAATCTCCAATCCTATCACAAGGTGCTTTTCGATCAGTTCCTGCGCGGTGATACCGGCATCGAGTAGGTTGGTCGCCAGCGCAGTGCCTGATTCAACGTCACCACGGACAATAGCGTGAACAAGATCGTCCCTTTCTGTCTCTGGCGCACGCCTATGCTTTCTGTGTTTTTCCAGATAGGAAGTAATACCGTCATGGAACAGTGCGTCCGAAGCATTCATTGCACGCATCACTATTTCGTCCAGCGGGTTCAGAATCAGAAACGTTGCACCGACTTTAACTGCTTCAGTGACCAATGCCGAATTCAGCTGCGTTCTATCTGGTAATCCATAAGAAACGTTAGACACACCCAAAATTGTTTTCAGCCCCATGTTGTGTAACCTGGACATCGTTGTCAGCGTACTATGAATCTGTTCTTTTTCTGTGGCTACCGGGAAAACCAACGGGTCGAATATTAGATCATCGATCGGAAACCGAACTTTCTTCGCCACCTTCAAGGCGAGTTTGACATTGTTCATGCGTTCTTTACTGTCCCTGGGTATCTGGTCACCAATCAGTGATATGACGGTCTTGAATCCATATCGACGAACCATTGGCAGCCATCTTACCAATGCCTTGCTACGCGCCGGAATCGAGTTATACACTCCGATACCAGGATAGAAACGCAGCACCGCCTCTGCTGCATCGTAGTTCTGAGTATCGATAAACAGCGGCAGGCGGGTTTTTTTTATGACCTCAAAGACCGCGTGCAATAGTGTTTCCTGTTCATCGAGAATCGGCACAAATGCATTAACATCAAGCGCGTCGGCACCTGCCTGGTCCTGTATCGATGCTTCTTCACCATACACCCTGTAATCTTTTTTTTGTAACGCCGTCTTCAATTTCTTGCGACCCGAAGGATTCAAGCGCTCACCAACAATCAGAGTCCTTGCGCAATCAACTTCAAGTACGCGGCCCGGCGCGGTCAAGTAGCATGTCTTGCGGGTCTTTCGGCGACTCGGCCTCACCCTCTTCTTGGCAACTGCTTCAATATATTTGGGCGTAGTGCCACAACAACCTCCCACCATATTTGCTCCGGCCCGCACTAGTTTCTCATAGTACCTGGCCAGCTGCATATCGGATAACGTATGATATACACGCCCATCCCGAATCTGTATTTTGCCCGCATTCGGCTTAGCAACAAGCGGCAGTTTGGTCACGCTGGCCATCTTTGCAATAGCCTCGACCGCGACCTCAGGTGTAGTACAACTCACCCCCACGCCGCTGGCACCTAATGCTTCGAATGTAATGGCAATCGATTCGGGACTCTCCCCCATGATCGTACGTCCATTATCCTGTAAAGAAAAGCAAACAAAAATGCAGTCTGAAAACTGTTTCGCCGCAATGAATGCAGCCTTAGCCTCGAGGACCGATATCTGTGTCTCAACAAAGAACGCTCTTTGACCTGCCTGCGTGGAAATCTTACATATTGTAGCATAGTCTTTAACCGCATCTTCGAAATGCTTGACGCCATAGGGGCTGATGAGTTCGCCCAATGGACCAATATCCGTAAACACGATTCTGCCACGAGCGGCACGTCGAGCCAGTACGACACCTTCATGGATGATGCGCTTCAACATGCGTTTCCCGAAATTCACGGGGTTTGCACTGAAAGTATTCGTAAGGATAATATCGGAACCAGCCCTGATATAGGCCTTATGCAAATCAAAGACGCTGGCTTGGTTTCTGATATTGAGCACGCTCGGCGACTCTCCCGGTGCAATTCCCTTTCCGAAGAGATTAGTGCCTATAGCACCATCAAGGATTATTACCCTTTCTTGAAGAAGTCGCTGTAACTTGCCCATATTCAATTGTATCTTCATAACCAATCTAGTCAATAGAAAATACTTCTGTGGAAGAAAAAGTGTTTTCTAGAGTGGGCTAATCAAAGACTTTCTTGTTAACCGGTCTCTGCTTTTCTACAATGCCTAACTCAAAGTCTGAAAAATGTGAGCCAGGGACTATGTATACATAGAGCAATTCTCGCCGCGCAGCGATTGTTTCCGGAGGCAAGACTCTTGGCTCAAGCACATAGGTACCCGATACGAGGTTCGCAAAACGAAACTGCCCATCCCTGTCAGTCGTTGTCATGTAGCCATTGAGCGCAAGAACAGCGTTAGGCACACCCTTTTCGTCATCGTCCCTTTCGCCATTATTGTTGATGTCATAGTATACTACACCGCCAACCGAACCTAGTACTTCCAGCGGAAAGTCGATCTTTGTCTGCGACAGAAACCCTGTGTCCAATTTACGAGACCTATGCGCAGGACCGATCTCAGCCGGAACACAACCAAGGCTTAAGCTCAGGGTGTGTTCACCGGACCTAACAAACGAGAACGTATAACCCCCATTTTTATCGGTCATCACCTCATCTTTACCATCCATGACTACGGTCACATTCGGCACCACTCGATCACCTGCATCGAACATTCCGTTACTATTGACGTCCATAAAAACGCGCCCGGAGACGAAACTGAAACCCACCTGATCAAAATCAAATGTCTTCGACACGCTCACTGACAGGAAGTGATCACTCGTCGCATCATGGTGCAAAAATTCATAGGTGAAGTGCATATAGAGGTCTCTCAGGAGTTTTGCTGACAATTCGAATCCAGTAGAATAATTACGGTAGTTTGAACTCAACACATAATTAAGAAAACCCTTGAATCTGAAATAACGGGGGAACGGAAACATATATCCGAACTGCCACACATCAGTATTGCGGCGCTGGAAACTAGACCAGATTTGGCAGTTCTCGATCCGCTGAGCAACCTTGAAACCATAGGCATTCTGTTCTTTTGACCACTCATAGTTCGCGGATATAGTAAAATTCTTGTAGTAATACTCTGTATTGACCGATTGGTCTATGAGATTTCTCGAGAATGCTATGCTGTAAACAAAGGTAGGAAACGGCGCTTTCATTACTCTTGTGTTAAGCATGAGTCTTGCATCATAGAACGATGAATACCCAAGGTCCTGGCTGAACCCAAACCACTCTGTGGGATGCTGGTATGATGTTAGCCTGAACCACGTACCAGGTTGCATTTTGATGTTCGACAGTGCGACATAGTTGCTAGATATCGCCGTAATGTAGCAATGACCTCCGTACTTCTCTGCTGTATACCGTCCGTTGAGTGCAAAACTACTGCCAAACCCGTGGTCCGAGAAACCTGTCCATAGTTGGGTATCAAGAGATAATTTATCACCAAAATTCATTCCAGAATTTACGCCCAGGGCATTATTGTTACTTACCCGCAAGGGATTTGTGTTCTCGCTTCTTCTCACGACATAGATGTCGAGCGGGATACGATATGATATCTGTCTATGAAATCTAGCACCAACTGTATACTTGTTTTCGTCGAATGTCGGTGGCAATGATGACGAAAAATCCCTGATCCTTCCGAGGAAGAAATCCGCGCCACGACTGAGAAACGCCAAGCCCCATAGATTCAAGACCGAGCTAACTGGAGCCCGTACGTGATAGGATTTCTCGCCCAGCGCCACACGGTAGTCCTTGAATACCGAATCGATTTCAAGCGCGATGCTTCTCAACCCAAAGTCATCCTGCCTTTTTTGAAGATTCAATCGCAAATCGTATCTGTTCATCAAATAGTTGAAGTAGAAATCACTAATAGAATAAGCGCCTAACTTGTGGTAGGTATAGAACGACGTATTGACGCGACCACTAGAGGCAAGAATGACGAAAAGCATCAAGAGATTCACTTACGAAATCTCCTCTCACCCATAAGCAATTCAATCGCGCCATAGTCGAATATGACTTCTGCGGCGTACGAACCCGGAGCCAACGGTTTCTTCAACCCAATCTTGAGTTTCCGCTGTTTTCTAGACATGATGACGATTTCCGGCAATGAATCCTTTTGAACTAACTTATCATCGAAGGTGCGTATGAGTGCTTCTCCCTTAGCCCTCAAATGAACGTTACCGGTATTGTGTAACACTATCTCCAGGGTGTCGTTCACAACCGAAAGACTATCGAAAGATGCATCCCTGACTGCGTATTCAGGTATAGCGTAGTATATGGGAACACCGACCTCGCCCGCTACTGCAATGGATGCAGCATACCGCGTTGGGATGGGACGTGACTTGAAGAGCATCATTCCATAATATTCAGGTATCCCGGAACTGCGATCCAACCGGAAAGTAACTCGCACGTTTTCGACATCTTTTGGGGGAATGACGAATTCTTCAGGATTCACCACGGCACGTGGTGCCAGAGAATTCGCAAAATAGCCACCCGGATAAAAGGTAACTTCACCTAATTTATTAATGTCAAAATCCTCAAACTCGACCACAATTCTTAGAGAATCGTTGGTAAAGTTCTGTACCTCAAATACCTCGGTTATGGTCTCAGCTCCGATTAAGGCTTTTTCAACCTTAGCCGGACCTACTGTAAAACCAAGGTAGCCAATCAAGAAAAAGTATATTATATTCATAGTCCATAAACTCGGTAATACACAACTATTGATGAATTGCCAGATTCGTCATCTGCATCGGCCTTAAAAACGTAATCTTGGGGGCGGTCGAATTGCTGGAGGCCAGGACCACTGACCTGGATGTGTTCGATTTCCTGATAGATTATGCTATATGCTCGCCAGTTACCTCCCGGGGGGTCGACCCCGGCTGGGGGTAGAGGTTCTCCACTCGGGGCAAAATACAGTTGGCCCAACGCTATGGAACTTGAGAAATCACCACTTGCCCGGGTAGCGAGATATAAATCAGAGATATCGTGCTGTGGCCCAATCCTTTGATAAGCAAACGTCAACATGATCCCATGGGGGTTGAACCCAGATGCCATGGTAGGGAAATAGTAGGTTGGAAAGACAAATGGAGGATATATCACCTGTGACAGGTCAAACTCAACATTCGAATCAAGCGTAAGTCTAATGCGCGTTCTCGAATGGAGCAGAGAGGCCGACAGAAAAAGCAGCAATAAGAGTGTTCTTTTCATCGGCCTCCTCCTCTCCCTTACCTTATTCGGCATAAACACGATAGCGGATAACCACCGTTTCACCTGCAGCCGGCGTGGGTTGGTCGTCAACCTCAGCCTGGAATAAAAAATCCTGGCTTTCATCCTGCCAACCGGTAGTACCAAGACCACTCGCGATCTGCGTGTAGGTAGTGGTAAAGGGTAGCCAGTTTCCGCCAGGTGGATCAGTCCCGTCTGCCGGATTTGGCTCGCCGTCCTGAGCATAGAACAGCTGATCGAGTGCTATCGTTGCACTGAAATCACCACTTCCGTTCGTTTGCAGATACCACGTGAGCGCCTGCGAATTAGAGAACACCTCGACGTCAATGCCGTCGGTATTCGTCCCACTCACCGTAGTCGGATCATAGTATCCAGGAAAGACCACCGGTGGAAAGGTCACCGCAGGATCTCCGAGATCAAACTCGGTATTGCCGTTGACATACAAACCGATTCGCGCCGGCACCCTCACCGTCACATAGAGGGTATCAACAAGGGTATCGCCCGGTGCAAAACCCATGATGCGATCGCCCGGGCCGCCCCGGATGATAGTCGCCAGCACCAGCGTGGGTGCGAGCACAATAAGCATTATCCACGTTAGCTTCACTTTGCCTCCTTTGTCAAATAACGCTGTCATGCCATTCTTATCAATGTTTATATTAGACTTAGACTTAAGTCTATCAGATTGTAATCAAGATTTTCATTCTGTCAAGAGTTCGTATTGGCATTAACATCATATAGCCTCCACGGATGTGCCAACGGTTATGCCGAGCAATGCCTGCGCATCGCCTTTATAACAGGCGATCTCATAGTAACCTACGCTACCGCGCACACAAATGGGCTGTCCTACCGCCCCGTCTCCATAACTCTGTACGACGTTAATCATATGATGGGAAACGGACATGTGACGAACCCTGTAACGTACAGGTATATTGGTTATACAATTCCCAAAATGATCGATATAGACAATTTCACCACACAATCGGTCCCCCACCTGCTTGGCCTGCGGCACCTTGAATTGTTCATAGGTATCTATCTGTTTGCCTAATGCTTGCACGGTAACGCCTGTTGCCAGCCGCGCCGCAGCGGGTCCGAAAATATCACGCGCATGAAAAGTAGCACTCGCTACTGTACCCACGGTAATGGCGTGAACCTTCGAATCCGGGTTATAAAAATAGGAGAATATTCCATTATCCGGGCCCACAAACAAATGTCCGGACGACTCAACGATCAGTGGTTTTCGCACACCGCCAACACCAGGGTCGACAACCACAAGATGTACCGTACCCCTAGGAAAGTTGTCATATACTGCGTAAAGCAAGAAAGCTGCACCACGAATATTGTAGGGATCAAGATTGTGTGTGATATCTACAATCCGAACATCGGGCACGATCTTGAGTATCTCCCCCTTAACCGCGGCCGCAAACCAATCAGGATTTCCAAAATCAGAAAGGAAGGTAATAATTCTCATTATTGAATACTACATCACGTCGGACAAAGGTCTCTTCAATCCATTCATACCACGGTTTTGGCAGGAATCTGCTCATCTTCAAACCGCTGTTGACAACCTCTGTTGCAATCTGCGATTCGGTAAGAACACGAGCGTCTTTTCTTATTAACATCACGACCAGCAAGAATACAAAACACAAGACTAGACCTTTTATTAACCCTAACGCTGCGCCCAATATTCTATCGATAAACCCAAGTGGTGTGATGTGTATTATTTTGGAAATAATTCTTCCTACTATAGAAAAGCTTACTAAAACAACAACGAATATTATGAGAAACGCAAGAATCTGGGGCATTCTAACTGTTGCACTATAGCTAACCGCAAAAATGTATCCGAAGATAATACCGGCAATATCAAAAACGCTTCTGATCAACCCAGTGGCGATGCCATGAATTACCAAACCAATGACGATGATGATTATGACTATGTCAACCCATGCCATTTGTACACATTATAAGCGGTATAGAAGGCAAGTCAACGCATTGTCTCAAATCAATCAACCCATTCAATGCCGTCAACCGCAACATCCTCAGGTTTGATGTCGCCGAGAATCAGCAAATGATAGCTCTCTGGATGAAGATGTCTACGCGCTGCCGCCTGTAGATCTGCGAGACTAAGTTGTGCGACAGAGACGTCGAATTTCTCGATATAGTCCAGTCCGAGATTCTCAAACTCGATATGTGCAACAAGATTCGCCATCTCGCCGTAGGAGTCATAGGTCAAAGGAAAGTAACCCGTGTAGAACTGCTTCGCCCGCTCCAACTCATCGGTGTAAATCGTATCCTGTGTGTGATACAATACCTCGAGTAAGGTCTGCACCGCTTCGCTCGTTCTCTCTTTCATTGTCTGGACCTCGGCAGCAAAGTAGCCACCGTGAATGGACCGAACAAAGTGAGAATACGCCACGTAAGCCAACCCTCTTTCAGCCCTAACTTCCGTATATATCCGCGAAACAGAACTCGTACCCAGAATGTAGTTCATGACCCGCGTCGGTAACCAGTCATCGGCACCATATTTTGGACCCGGGTTGCCTAAAACGATATAAGATTGTGATATGTCCATGGGTACGATTCTACCGAGCGGTTTGGTTCGTACCTTAGGTTCGACGATCTCCACAACATCCATCTCGTTTCTCTGCCAATCACCAAATCTATTCCCAAGCATTTTCAGCAGAGAATCCTTTTCAAAATCGCCAACAAAAATAAAAAAGACGTTATTCGGCACGTAGTACGAATCATGAAATTGCCGAGCATCTGCGGTGTTCAATGCTGTAACCGTCGAATCGTATCCTTCAGGGTAGTGTGCTAGGGGATGAACTCCGAAGACCAATCTTCTGAATGCCTTTTTGCTGAATTCAAATGGGTCATCAGCCTCAGCCCTTATGCCCGACACTAGCTCACCTTTCAATCGTGTAAATTCCAACTCATCGAACATTGGGTTGCGCAGGCAATCATTGAGCAAATCAAGCAACAAAACCAAATCCTTACTCAACACTTTTCCATTTAGTCCTGCATTGTCAGTATTGGCAAAAGGAGCCAATGCCCCGCCGACGGATTCGATTGATTCGACGATTTCATAGGCGGAACGCGTTTGCGTTCCCCGCAGCAGCATGTTACTAACAACATTGGCAAGTCCTTCCTTCCCAGCAGGGTCATAGACGCTACCTGCGCGGACTAGCGCCTTCACCTCAACAACCGGAATCCGGTGCGCCTCGACCGTCAGAACAACCATACCGTTATCCAGCGTGTCGCGCTCAATCGACAATCCCCAGCAGAGTATGGGTAACAACAATCGTAGCAAGACCTTCAATTCTCCTCCTCGGGCAGCAGGTATCCGACTGTTCGGTTGTTCTTCGTAAGGTATGTCTGCGCGACCCGTATGATATCCTCTTTACTCACCTTTTGGATCTCTTCGAAATACTGGTTCAATTTCTCCCATCCCCCAGCCTCGATCTCCCATGAACCGAGTCGCATCCCGATACCAGAAGGCGAATCCTGCTGGTACACGGCGCTGGCTAAGGCCTGATTCTTTGCCTTCTCCAATTCCGCATCCAGAACTGGTATTGTTTTCAAGCTGTCAATTGCGCTGTAAATGGCGTTTTCAAGTGCAGCGAGCGTTATTTCGGTCTGCGGTACACCGAAAATTATGAAATTACCACCATATTTGTAGTTGACATGGTAGACATTGGCAGCTGTTGCCAGCCCCTTGTCGCGAACCAGATTTTGTTCAAAACGTGAACTCATTCCATACGAGAGAATCATGGCCAAGACGTCCAGGGCGCTCACGTCCTCGTGGCTGACTGTCACAGTATGATATTGAATGGCAAGTGCTGGCATTTGCACCTCTCGGCGGTATTCAAAACGGCGCTCTCCTTTTTGAGGCGGCTCATCAAACTCAACATCTTCAACCTTGTGTCCCTCTAGCGCACCGAAATATCGCTTCACCAGATCATAAGCTTGCTGCGGACGGACATCACCAGCAATCACAATAACCGCGTTACCTGGGTTATAATAGTGTCGATACCATTTGTAGACATCATCTCGGCTAATCCTCTCAATGTCCGCCATAAATCCTATTATGGGTCGCCGGTGCGGATGGTATGAAAAACCTATCAAGTCAAGCTGCTCGAATATCATATAATACGGATCGTTTTCGCGTAGCCGCCGCTCTTCCATCACAACCTGCTTTTCGGATGTGTATTCTTCCCCGGCAATGAGCAGGTTCTGCATCCGATCAGCTTCTAGCTCGAGTTCAAGCTCGTAGCGATCGCTACCCAAGTGAGCATGGTATACCGTGCGATTAACCGAAGTGTAGGCATTCTCTATGCCACCTGCCCCCTCGATCAGCCTGCTGTATTCATGCGGACCATGCGCCGCGGTTCCCTTGAATGCCATGTGTTCCAGAAGATGAGAAATCCCGGTCAACCCTACGCTTTCATTATAACTGCCTACTCGATAATGTACCTGAACAGATACCACGGGTGCGAAATGATCTTCGTAGACAAGAAGCTTCAAGCCATTACCGAGCGTATATTCTTCGACTTGAATCGGCTGAAAAATGAATAATGCAAGGACTATGTGCAACATCGCTTTACCCCCTTATCGTTTTTTCTATTCTAGCCATATATTACCCTAGGTCAATATGGTTTTATATTATGGGGGGACAGAGGCGGCCTTTTGCCCATTCAAAGGAACTTAACCATTCGTTGGTCGGTTTCGAAAAGCGCCTCGGTTTAGTTAACCGGTTTCATTATACGTAAAACGACATACGACCGACGAAACGCTTTTCCAAACCGTATAACGAAACCGATTGTCCGTATCCTGTGAATGGGGGTCGATGCCAATTCTGATCACATTCTCGATGTGACCGCAGAATTGACTATCCCACTTCAGGGGAACAGACCTGCCAAGGGTAACGAAATAGTGTTGGTTCCAATCATCACCCTATCTGTTTTGAGAATTGTAATTTGGAGTTTTGGATTTATTTGTTATTTCGGATTTGGAATTTGGGATTTCTTTGAGGAATGCATTTTGGCATGAAAAATAGTGCTATTTACAGATCGTAAGTAATTTTGGATTGAGGAATACGTGTCTTTTCCCCCTTGACAACCGCCATATTTTCATTATAATGTAATGTAAACAAATGTTTACATGATGGAGTAAAGGTTACGTTGGTCGGTTTCGAAAAGCGCCTCGGTTTAGTTAACCGGTTTCATTATACGTAAAACGACATACGACCGACGAAACGCTTTTCCAAACCGTATAACGAAACCGGATTTCGTGGACGAATACGGATATCCACCATCGATTCGTGAGATTGCCAAAAACATACGTTTTAAAAGCACCAAGGCAGTAAAGGTTCATTTAGACAATCTTGCAAGAGAAGGCTTAATCGATAGGGTTTCAGGACAAGCAAGGGGTATCCGTATTAAACCAAAATTGATGCCTATTGCCGGTCGAGTTGCCGCCGGATTACCAGAACTCGCTTTCGAAGAAATTGAAGGCTATTTTGAACCCCGTGAGTGGCGAGGATGTTTTCTTCTAAAGGTAAAGGGTGTATTTACGACGGGGATCTTGTCGTTGTCAAACCAGGCGGGCAGGCACTACATAATGACATTATTGTTGCCAACGTTGGAGACGAAACAACGGTAAAGCGTTTAAAGAAATTCGGAGGTAAATTCGTCCTGAAACCAGAAAATGACGCCTATCCATTGATCAAGGATAAATTTGAAGTAGTCGGCAAAGTAATCGGCGTAATAAGAAAGGTATAACTTAAAAGGCATCGTTTTCCATATCGTCCGAGGGTATGGTTATATGGTTGAAAATAGAAAAGGAGTTTAAATGCAACGGCAATATTATGTCTACATAATCACAAATAAAAAAAACAATGTACTGTACACAGGAGTCACAAAAGACTTAAGAAAAAAAGTTTATGAACATAAAAATAATTTAGTGTCTGGATGCACTAAAAGCTACAATATCAACAAGCTGGTTTACTATGAAGTATTCGAAAATAAATACGGCGCAATCACAAGAGAAAAAAGGATCAGGGCAGAATCAAAACAAAAAAAAATTAATTTGATTAAATCGCTCAACCCTACATGGGATGATTTATATGATTATTTTTGAGCGTTTTTTGTCGCTCCGTCTACCTTTGATGACCGGTACTCCTCGTAATGATAGAATAAGCAAAGAATTCTTCATTTATCTAAGAGGAATTCGGAATAACCCCATTCTTCCCATTATCATTGCGAGGAGTATCCTTTTCCCTGACCTGCCCCGTAGATCGAAAAGGTGTCGTCAAATGTTTAACGGTTACGAAACCCGTTTCGTATATCGTAAACGGGTTACGTTCAAAAAAAAATATGACATCATTGTTCACCGTGACAACACGATAGACGTGACCATCATAAATGTATTTGTTTCGTATTTCGAATTTGGACGAATAAATTTATATATGATTATTCTTAAGAGTACTCCTCGGTAAGGGGTAAGGTTATGTTCCTCTGCATTGACCTCGACGCCTTTTTTGTTTCTGTGGAGCAGGCATTGAATCCGTCATTGACCGGTAAACCGGTGATCGTCGGCGGATTACCCCAAGAAAGAGGGGTTGTCGCTTCGGCATCCTATGAAGCAAGGAAATTCGGCATCCACTCGGGCATGCCTACATCCCTCGCTTATCGACTATGCCCTCAAGCAATATTCTTAAAAGGAAAATTTCAATATTACCAGCTCTATTCAAGGCAATTCCATCAAATCATCAGTTCCTATTCTCCAGACATTGATATGGTCTCAATAGATGAGGCCTACATAAACGCGAGAGGAACTCAACGCTTATTTGGAACTCCTCTTGAATTAGCCTGCACGTTGAGAAGTAATATCAAAAATATATTGAAAATCCCATCATCCGTTGGCATTGCTCGAACAAAGGTGTTTTCCAAAATTGCCTGCGAACAATCAAAACCGAATGGTACACTCGCGGTTCCCGTAAAGGATGAAACGAAATTCCTCTCACCGCTTAATGTTGGTGTCTTACCCGGCATCGGGCCAAAACATGTTGAGATACTACATAATTTAAACATCAACACTGTGGAAGAGCTAATTAAAACACCCGATTGGATAGTGGAAACCGCCCTAGGTAATTACTATAAAATACTAAAGTTCTTCATCCATGGCGGGGATTATCAATCCGTTGATACCATGAAATCTATCAGCCGAGAAACGACCCTACATGAGGATACAATAAACCGAGAACTGATTTATGCACTATTATACTATCTCACTGAACGCGCATGCAATACACTGCGTAAGAAGAAACGCATCGCCAAAACATTAACCGTGAAGATAAGATTTTCCGATTTCAAAACCATATCAAGAAGGACTAAAATACCTGCCGGCAACGCTCAACAAATAATTTTCAAACTCGGTACAAGAATACTAGAAGAAATGCTGAAGGAAAAGAAACGAGTAAGGCTTATCGGCATTGCCTTATCAGGATTGGAAAAGGATGGTCTGCAACCCTCAATGTTTAGACTGAAAGAAGAACGACTCAACCGGTTAAATAGTGCTCTGGATAGGGTACGGAACAAATTCGGCTTCAATTCGCTCTCTGCGGCAAATAGTATTATTTTAAAGAGGAGTTTCGAAGATACGAAAAATGGCTACACCCTACACACCCCTTCTCTATCACAGTAACTATGGAGTCGGCGGCTCAGATTTTAAAACTCTCTTTAAATATTTGAAAAAGTATAACCTAAATAGCTGTGGCATAGTCGACGTCACACTTTTTGGTCTTCATGAGTTCATAAAATACGCAAAGACCTACGACATAAAACCCATCATTGGTACAAAAATCCCCTTTATTGAAGAAGCCGGCAGCAAAACATACCTGCTCATCCAGAATGAAAATGGTTACAAAAATCTATGTAAAATAATCACCAATATTTCGTTCAAAAACATTGACATTAACCATATAGAAGAACATGCCGAAGGACTCGTCCTACTTTCGAATTCCAAAAAAATGTTAAAAGAATTAGGACCATCATTTGCCATGAAGTATTATCTTCTTCTACCCTACCACTCAATAATAGATAACACATTCCCCCCGGTTGCCGCAAACGAAATATTTTACGTATCAAAAAAAGAAAAAACCCTATATAAATTGATGTGTGCTATAAAAGACAATGCATATGAGCATAAACCAGGGATGCCCAATAATCTTCTACAAAGAGAAAAATTCAGCCGGGTATTTGCCGATTATCCGACCGCAGTACGCAACAACATCAGGTTAACAGAAATGTGCGATTACATACCCGAAAATAGAGGTTGGATATTCCCGGCATCAAATCAGGATCTCTCCGAGATAATAAGATCAAACAGCAGAAACCTGACCTCTAAAGAAAGAAGACGCCTCGACTATGAATATAGGGTAGTCGTGGACACCGGTTTTGCACCCCATTTTTCTCTCGTTTATCACCTGAAAGAATTTGCCCTCCAAAAGGGTATCGGTATGAATGTGCGCGGCTCGGCGGCATCATCTTTTATTCTTTACGCGCTGGGTCTCTCAATAACCAATCCTTTAAAGCACAACCTACCATTTGAAAGATTTCTTAATCCACAACGTAGCGAACCACCCGATATTGATGTCGATGTCGAATTCAATCAGCGTGAAAGGTTGATAAAGGAAATCTACAAAAAATTCGGCAGTGACCATGTTGCTCATATTTCGGTGGTCAATCGTTTCAAGCGACGGGCGAGCTTTCGCGAGACAGCCCGTGCTTGCGGCATCTCACCGCGTGAACTGAGAAATATAAAAAATCATCTTGAAGAAAAAACCATTCAAGACATACATGATATGTCCGAAAGCATCATCGGTTATCCACATTATTTTTCATGTCATCCAAGCGGTATTGTCATAACGCCAAAAACGATATGCAACTATGTACCACTATACCCCAGTCCGGCGGATCAAGTTACCCATCTAGACAAAGATGGGGTCGAGATGGTTGGGCTAGTAAAAATAGATATTCTCGGCGTGAGAGGCTTTCCTGAATTGTATTTATCAAAAGAAAAAATTGATTTCAATGACCCAAAAGTCTATCAATTTATCGGTACAGCCAAAACCCTCGGTTGTTTTCAAATCGAAAGCCCAATGGTCAGATATATGCTCAAACGCATAAAGCCAAAAACAGCTATGGATATTGCCAATGCGATCGCCATTATCCGGCCAGGTCCGGCTCAGGGTGGTATGAAAGAAAGATTCCTCAAGAGAATCAAGGGTGAAGAAAGAATAGAATACCCTCACCCGAAACTCCGGAACGCTTTGTATGACACCCTGGGTATTCCCGTGTATCAAGAACAGATTCTGCAAATTGCTCATGACTTTGCCCATTTCTCTTTGAGCGAAGGTGATATGTTACGCCGGGCAATGACCAAGGCACGCAACCCGAATAGTATGAAAGACCTCAAGGAAATATTCTTTTCTAAGGCAAAAACCATGGGTTACCGTGATAAAGACATCGAACCGGTTTGGGATCGTATAAGATCATTCTCTTCATTTGGGTTTAACAAGGCACACAGCATAACTTATGCAACGCTTGCCTATTTATCGGCGTACCAAAAGTTTTATGAACCCCTTAAATTTTTTTGTCAGGTAATTAATAACAAAGGAGGCTATTATCCTACTGGTGCTTACATCAATGAAGCGAGAAGGTGGGGGATCAGTATACTAGCGCCTGATGTTAACAAAAGTGAAGAAAAATTCACCGTATTCAAATCGTCACTCTTGACTGGATTGGATGAAATAAGAGAACTCTCTACGGGAACGATCAAACGTATCATGAAACTGCGTCCCTTCAAGGACGGGCGTGATTTCTTTTATCGCGCTCGCCCTTCAATTGACGAGGGTATTTCTTTGATAAAATCCAAGAGCCTGGACGCGTTCAAGCATACCTGGCCCGAACTATATTTTCTCTTATTAGACTCAAAAATCCCGAGAGAAACCATTCCTGATTTTATTGAAAAACCACCTAAAATTAGTGACTTTAACAGTGAAGTTAAACTATTGGATCAACTGAAAACTATTGAGTTCATCCCCGAAAAACACATCTTAGAAATATTCTACCCCAAGCGCAATGTCTACATATCTGATCTACCAAAAAAAAGAGGAGCGAGAATCATCGGTACGCTTATCACCAGAAGAACTATTCGCACGAGAAACAACAAATTGATGTGTTTTTTGACAATTGACGACGAGACCGATATTCTGGAGGTTGTAATATTCCCGGATAAATATAACTCAGGCAAAATCGGACCAGTGATGCAAATCGTCGGGACCATGCAAGACGATTCACTAATCGCTGACGCCTATACAATATTACCAATCACACAAAACAGAGTAGAAGAAAGAATCACGTATGAACGATTCGCCCATCGCGCATAATTCTAATCAACAATAATGACCTTACGCATATCATTTATGTCTGCCGTCTCCAAACTTAAAAAATATACCCCGCTTGACAACCGCCGACCATGACTATCATCAAGGTACCAAGACAAACCATCCAATGATTGCTCGTCAAATATCGTTTTCACAAGTCTGCCAGTTATGTCGTACACTCTTAATGAACCTGTCTTCCCGACCAAACTGCTTCCCATAGTAATATACACTTGTCGATGACTAGGATTGGGAAATACGGAGAACAAAGAGTACGGACGCTCGACAGAACCTTCGGCAACTGCTACAACGCCAAACCAACTAAGAAACCTTTCCAGAAGCTGTGTACGTGTCATGTAACCTAGCCATGGTATGGGCTTGTGGACGGCTTCGACGCCAAACGCGCAATAGACTATTTGACAACCACTGATTGCATCCTCATACCAGATGCCGGCGCAATCTGTCAGCAGCGAATCGTAATACAGGAATTCGTGAGCCAATGTATCGGCCGCGATTACGTCCCGTGAATACTGATTCTGTGCACCGGTAATACCGACGGTGTAAAGCTTGCCGATATCTTGACCGAGTGCATCGAGAGTATCGGGAAAGCACTTCAGCGAATTTATCGAATCGCTTACCAACACTGCGTGCAAATAATCACTGTAGAATTGTGTCCCTGATATTTCCTCACCGACATTCTGCCCGGTGATCAGCAACTTGCCGCCGCTATCAAGGAAGACCATCAAACTTTCTTGCTCACTGGACGTAACATTGTCGACGACTGCCTGGCCCGTATACCAGATGATTGTGTTGTAGTTAAATTCATCGATTCTACTCATGGGGAACAAACCTTGATTTTGTGGAGCCCATACCTTACATGTAATATTCAATGAGTCCAGTGGCGCAGCATAATAGTCTGCGTAGCGTGCTTCATTATCTCTATTGATAACCAGCAAATCGGCAGGGCCGAAAGCAAAATCGAAATCCGATACTGAATCCGGCGTCACATAGATGTATTCGGCAACGGAATCGGGATATGGAATGTCTGTGTAGATATATGCTCGATACAACGAATCTATCAAGTATACACTAAATATTCCGGTCGACGGATTAGTCTCTGTACTGTCGAAATATGAGGCGCCACTATCGTCGAGAAACTGAAAATACAACTTGGCATCTATGCCGGTACTATTGACTGTGTCAATTACCGTCCCCGAGACAAACCTCAAGGGCCGCACATATATGGACGTGGTAAACGTATCATTTGCAGGACGCTCATCACCGGCATATAAGCTGTATCCCGTAAAAGATAGATAACCAGTATCACTAGGTATGAAAATGTTCGCGAGTGCAAACGTATCCTCGACCCCAATAGCAAGGTCGACCGTTGTATCACCAGAAAATGCATCGGTTACTTCAAGATATACATCGGACAACGCAGCGAATCCATAGTTGGCAGCCTGCACCGCAACTTGCACGGTGTCGCCTATGAGTAGGAAAGGACGCGGACCAGTTGCATAAATGCCGTTGACACCTGCGTCGTAGGTGCGTACCGAATCCATGAGACCTTCAAAACCCATGAATACCATATAGCTTGAGATCCAGGAATGGTCTTGATTCTCATTCCAACCACGTGTCGGCGGTACACCACCATCATTGTCGTAATCCTGGATCAAAAGACTATCGGTTATCGAGTGATGATAGTCGACATAGGTTCCGTTTTGGGTAATCCGTGCAGAAAAATTGTAAGCGTTCGCATACCAGATGTTCCACGAATTGTTCCAAGTACCGGCTGGCTGATAATACTTCATATAGGGAAGGTAAGTACTCAACCAAGTAACGCCGAAAGACGAATCGGCATCGAAAATCGAGCGACACAGGCCCCATACTGCAGTCCCTCCGGACATCGCCCACACCTCATCATTTATGTTCACATTCGGATTAGCCTCGACCCATACCCGGACTCGATCTCCATAAGCCAGTGCCGTGTCCTTCCACGTCTGGTTATTCATCTCCTTACCATATTGATATAACATGCCCGCGGCCAGGCTAGTGACCTTTGGATGAAGTCTCGCATAGGTCTGAGGAACTCCAGTGAAAGGCAATGGGTGGCCTAGCATATATTGAGAACATGTATCGGCATACGGCATATAGCTACTATCGCCTGTGATCGTACGGTACTTGCTCTCAGCAAAGAAAGCAAGACCACAATTCCATACCCGATAATAATCACTATCAGTACCCTCTTCCAACCAGGCAGGATGATTGAGTACATATATCCAGGCCCGGCGCAAGTTAACAAAATACGTTGTATCTCCAGTTATCTGATAATACCTACACCATACCCATATAGCTTCTTGCGTGTTATCAGTCTCAACCACGCCCATTGCATCCTCGCCTTCGATTAAACCACCGAATTCAGGATCAAGCGTATCCGAAACCTGCATCGAAGCAATGAAAGCGGCGGTCTGGCAGAGTTCGTGAACGTAACTCCACATCTGCCATTCTGTGCGTAATGGACCAACATCGTACTGCATGATTGGATCGAGCCGTGGAATGGAATCGGCATTGATGAAATCTTGTTCAGTCCAATAAGGGAGTGAAAAACCGACTCCGAATAATATCGTAAAGATGACTATAGATCTTCTCATAGTTCCTCCTCATGGATTACTTTTTTTTCTACAAAATCAGCCAAACTACATTTAATTATCAAAAGATTCTACCCATTTGCTAGCCGATGTCAACACAGCGACGCGATTCATCAAAGATCGCGACGCATGGTATTCCATTGTGTCTGTTGACCATCATTTTTTTCAGGTTATAATAGCG
Source organism: Caldifarciminota bacterium SM23_42 (assembly GCA_001303785.1). Lineage (GTDB taxonomy): Bacteria > Hydrothermota > Tepidihabitantia > SM23-42 > SM23-42 > SM23-42. The sequence continues at coordinate 85,749 of LJUJ01000005.1, forward strand.
CTCATTAGGATATGAGAGACAAGGAGTTGGTATTTTGACATCATCAATTGCAGCTGCATTAATAGCTCTGACCTTGATCGGGGCAGCCGACACAATAAACAAGCGCGCCCGGCAATTGGATATCCCCATTGGTTCGTATTTAATCATACAGAGCATATTTTACTCACTCACCGTGCTGGTTCTCGCATTGCTCTCGACCGGGATCAAATGGCACAGCGCTGATATTACGTATAGCTTACTCGGCGCCATCTTTGGCTTCGCTGGGTTCACGCTCATGCTACACAGTCTGACCTATGGTTGCGCAAGCGTAAACTATGCGATTTTCCGGTCGAGTTTTGTTTTTTCTTCAGCAGCAGCAATTTTATTCTTGAGTGAATCATTATCCTTGAACAAAATGATCGCGATTATTGCCGCATGTTCTGCAATTGTGCTATTCTTCCTAGAACCGAAACAACGGGTTATGGCAAACAAATCTCTCATCATGGCACTCGCAGCCATGTTAGTAGCTGCTGGCTTTCAATTCATTGTGAAGCTCTCGACCCGAGTATACAGCTCACCCCTTTCATTCATACTGTTGATGAATCTTTTTTTCGCAATCTTCGTAATCATATATAACATCCTATTGAGAAATTGGAAATTCCCGAGGGAAACCTTCCTATGGGCGCCAATCAATGGAGTCCTAATGGCCTCGGCAACGTTTTTCTACGTCACGGCTTTGCATAAGGGTGAATTGAGCACCGCAATTCCCGTAATTCAACTCAGTTTTATCATCACAGCGATTTTTTCATTTGTTTTTCTTAAAGAGCGGTTAGGTAGCCTGAAAATAGTAGGCATCATACTGGCCACTCTAGCCGTCATTGTCCTGGCGACACTGTGATAAGATGACATGAGCAATTTCTTCGGTGAATTCGCTGCCCTAGGAACAGCATTATGTTGGTCATTTGGTTCAATTTTCTTCACCATATCATCACGCCGCCTTGGATACAGTGTCGTTAACCGCGTGCGCTTGGCACTCGCGCTGCTGCTGTTGATGGCTGCCCATTTCATCATTTACGGCAGTTTTGTACCGCTCGATGTTACTGGATACCATTGGTTCTGGTTCGGGCTATCTGGGATTATCGGTTTCGCGATTGGTGATATGCTACTGTTCAGGGCCTTTGTGCTCCTTGGTGCGCGGGTCAGTATGCTCCTAATGGCCCTCGTCCCGGTATTTGGCACAATCATCGCCTGGTTGTTCCTGGGTGAACTGCTACAACTCAGTGAAGTCGTAGCAATAACGATAACTATCTCTGGCATTGCCTGGGTTATAACAGAACGTAAGAACCAAAACCGTCGCAAAGACCACTACATGAGTGGCATTCTCTGTGGCATAGGCGGCGCCATGGGGCAAGCACTTGGGTTAATACTTTCCAAGAAAGGGCTTGGCAGTGATTATTCTGCCCTTTCGGCAAACATCGTCAGGGTGTTTGTTGCAACGTCAGTGCTTTGGTTCATCACTCTTCTGCGGGGAAGAATCCCGGAAACATTCAACAAACTTCGCGATACCAAAGGAACAGCCGCTCTAGGTGGTGGTGCATTCTGCGGTCCCTTCTTGGGTGTGTGGTTGTCGCTAGTTGCAGTCCAATACACCTACGTAGGCATCGCCTCGACACTAATGGCCATGCCTCCGATTTTCTTGATCCCGCTCTCGCATTGGATATTCAAGGAGAGAATAAGCCTCGGCGCAATACTCGGTACTGTTGTGGCTGTCTTCGGGGTGGCTCTGATATTTCTTTTGTAGTAGATTTATGTAATTTCGAATTGCGGAATTCGAATTTCACTGTTTACTAACTACTTCATGCTATTTTTCGCAAACGTGATACCAACTTGTTGTTGTTCGAACCAGAATTGCGGGACGCAAAGGTAGAGAAAGTATAGCAGCTTACTTATGTTAACGTTACGCTGTTTTGGATTTCGGGCATTTGATATTATAATTTATTTAGAATTTACTATTTTACTGCCTACTGCTTACTCCCTACTGTATGACGGTATCAGTATCCCCAGATTTCCTTCAAATAGACGGTTCTCCGGCACTGAGGACACAGGTATCTCAAATGCTCACTGCGGTAGGGCGGTACATCGGTACTTTTTGGAATCGACTCCTCACCATATTCCTGCGACAAGACCAAAAAGAGATTGGGGTTCGCATAGGCCAATTCACCGACCCGTCGGGCAATCCATAGCAGGTGTGCACGGGTAGTAATGACCTCACCACAACGTTCACAGAAAATCAGCTCCTTCTCGATCGCTTCTTCGTAATCCTCTCTTGTTATTTCAGCCAAATCATATTCCTGAGTGTGTTTAATACCCTCCTTGGTTGTACAATAGGCAACACACTGCCCGCAGTATATGCACTTCTCTGGATAGTAGCTCTCCCGTCGGATACCCTTTGCTCGGTCGTCTTTCTGATCACGAGCGTTCGCCGGGCAGACCTCGACACAAGCACCACACAAGATACACTTATCAAGATTGAATTCTATTTTTCCACGGAACGTCGGGGCTGCAGGTGAAGGCTTGAACGGAAATTTTGAGGTGAAAGGTCCTAAGAATATTGCCCTGATCGCCTCGCCGAGCTCCCTCAATTTTGGTTTGCGCATTTAGGTATCCTCCCTTTCAATCTGTTCACCGCCGAGTTTGTCTGTTCCATACGTGTCAAGAATGGTGCCCTTCCACATTTTCGTGCCGAAATGCAATGATCCTCTCATCAGAGCGTGTGCCGCAACCGGGCTCGTCAATAATAGAACCGCCGTACAGATCAGTGCTTTTATGCCCATAGGAGTGAAGCCCTTAATTAGAAATATGCCAAGCATGATGCCGACTGTACCCAGGGTCACACATTTTGTGGAAGCCTGTAAACGGTTGTATACATCCGGAAAACGAATGAGCCCTATCGCACCTAATAAATCAAAGAAAACTCCTACCCATATTATTATCCATCCGATAGTACTAATCATCGAGACTCCTTTTTTCTAAATACTTCGCGAGGGCGACAGTACCGATGAAACTGAAGAGCGCTAGCGATATTGACAAGTCGATCAGGTATGGTAGATCATAAAACAATGCACTGAGCGCAGTGATTCCGACGAACAGTATACCCATGATATCGACACCCACTGCCCGATCAGAGATCGATGGGCCCTGGTAAATCCTATAGAGACACAAAAATCCACCAATTGCTAGGATGCTAACTAACACGCTCATTCGAATATCCTCCTTAGAAATCTTTCAAAACGCGAGGCGATGATTTTCGAAGCCTCCTCCAAATCAGGCGATTGTACCCAAATCCAGTGTATATACAAATAGTCACCTTCCACGTCGCAAGTCATGGTTCCTGGCGTCAGTGTAATTGAATTGGCTAGAAAGACCTTTCCAATATTAGTCTTCAATATCGTCCTAATTTTCACTATACCGGGTTTGATCGGCCTCTCTGGATGTAACACACGATAGGCAACGTCAATATTTGCCTTCACCATGTACCACAGAAAGAATGGGATGTAAATAATGAACCAGATAAGTCTATGCAGTTGCAGGAATTTGATTGGTTTGTCTGTGAAATATCCACCGAAGAAAATAGTCCCCAGTAAAACGACAATCACGCCAGCAACTAGATGATCAAGGTTAACGCTCAAGGTTAAGAGAAGCCACAAACAGAATGCAATTACAAAATAGACCACGTATCTCATTCGGCCTCCTTAGAAACCAACAGCAACTGAACCAAACACGAGATTCGCATATTCTATACCTCTGAGCAAAGCATGTGCCGCGGGGCCGACGACAAAATCAAAAACCTGTTGGAACCCGATTCCGAGTAGCACGATTAACACCACGAGAAAAACCATTGCGATACGCATCGTAAACGGTGCCTTGCTTGCTTCGGTCCTACCTTTTTTCATGAACACGTTATTTTCTATCTTAAGAAGATAACCTAATGTTACAACACTTAGTCCGATGGCAATGATGGCTAACCACAAGAATCCACCCTTCAAAGCACCTAATATTATAAAGTACTTGGCAAAAAACCCCACCAACGGTGGTAGGCCAATCAATGACAAACCGCCGATCCGAAAACTCCACGCGGTGGTAGACATTCTCTCACCGAGTCCAGCAAGCTTGCTCAAATCTCTTGTTCCAGTAGCATTCACAACTGAACCCGATGTGAAAAACAACAACCCCTTTGCGAGGGCATGTGCCAGAATATAGAAAATTGCTCCGGCGACACCGTAGTAATTGCCGATACCAAAACCAAGCATGATGTAGCCGACCTGTGACACACTTGAATAACCCAGTAACCTCTTGTAATCTCGCTGGCTAAGGGCCGTGATTCCAGCAAAGGCGATGGACAGCAATCCTATGCCGAGAAGAACATTGAAGAATGCCGGCGCCGTGTCACGACTGAGACCAAAAACATTGAACACAATTCTCGCCGTCGTGTACATACCCAGCACTTTGATGAAGATACCGGACAGAAGACTTGATATGGGAGCCGGGGCCGCAGGGTGTGCGTCAGGCAGCCAGGAATGGAAAGGCACAAAGGCGGCCTTGATCGAAAACGCAAACAGCATCATGCCCAACACGGTCCAGAAGAAAGGTGTTTGCCCCATCGCCTGCAACGTATTTGAAATATCAGCAAGATTCAGTGTAGAGGTTTTCGCATACAACAGTGCAATCGCCAGCAGAAATGTCAAACCGCCGATCTCCCCCATCACCATGTACTTAAAGGAAGCCTCCAACTCCTCGGCGTCAACACCGAAGGCAACGAGTGCATACGACGAAATTGCCGCGATTTCAAGAAAAACAAACATATTGAAAAGGTCACCCGTGATCGACACACCCATCATTCCAGCGGTTATCAGCATATACAATGTGTAGTATTTCCATTGGCCAGTATAGTGGCTCATGTAGCGCCAGGAAAACAGACTACCCGCAAATACGAGTATCGAGATAACGAGCACCATAAAAGCAGAGAATGAATCAAACGCCATGACAATACCAAGCGGAGGCGGCCAGTTCCCCATCTTGTAGACGACCATTGGAATCTGCTGCATCACGGCAACACCATAGAGTGCAAGGATGAAAAGGACAAACGATACCAGTGTCACGAAAATCCAAACCACTGATTTTGCAATTTTGCCTAGGATGGGGATTATGAATGCTGCAGCCAGAGGCAGGGCAAAATATAGCGGAATAAATGTCACATTCGCCTCCTTATCCTTTCAACTTCCTGATTTCTGCAATATCAAAGGTCTTGTACCGATTGTAGATACGCAACACAACACTTAGCATGAGTGCCGTCGTCCCCAATGCAATAACGATTGCCGTAAGAACCAAGGCCTGAGGGATCGGGTCAACAAATTTGTGCGGCATATCGACCTGCGTAATGATCGGCGCCAGCATGCCGCGCCGGAAACCGATTAGGGCGAAGAGGAGATTGATTGCGTATTCGATGAAAGCGAAGCCGATGACTATTTTTATCAGATTGCGTTTGGTAACAATAGCGTACAAACCTATCAAGAATAGAATAATACAGCTCAGAAAAATAATCATAATTTATCTCCTCAATCCTTCATCACATACTTGACTGCGGCGAGGGAAAGAAATATCGAGAATAGACCAGCGCCTACCTTGAAACTTATCGCGATGTTACAGAAAGGAATAATACCTCCACTCAAGAGATTCAGGGGAACACCCTTTGGCAAGAAGTTGCGGAAGAAAACGCCAGCCAGCATGAGCCCGGCGATGGCAATACCGACAAACAAAAGTGCACCGATGCTTTCGAATATCGAAGCTCTGGTTTCCGATCTTTTCTCGGCACCAGCCTCGCTACCGTATGCCAATACTCTTAAGACCAGTGCTCCGGCAATGATCACACCGCCCGCAAAGCCGCCACCCGGTGTCAAATGTCCATGTAGAATAATATATACACCATAGATGAAGATGAAACCGATCATGACATTGGTTATTGTCTTCACAATCAAACTCATTCCCTTCATTTCTTCCTCCCGACGCTGCGCATTAGAGCGATCACACCGATAACCGATGTAAAGAGAACGGTCGCCTCACCAAGTGTATCGAGTGCACGAAAATCTAATATCACATCAGCAACGAGGTTGGCACCCCCGGTTTGCGGAAGTCCTAGCCTTATATATTCACTCGCAACCTTCATTGTTGCGTTGCCAAAAGCCGGTAATTCCTGTAACGCCCTGACCATGGCTATGAAAAAGATTAGCGCAAAAAATGCGTAGAGCACAATAGACAATACGTGAGAGCTGGTAAGTTTCTTTCCAATGGTCTCGTCGACGTGTGTAGTACGGAAGATCACAGCCACGAAAATGACAATAGTGACCACTTCCACAACGATCTGCACAATGGCTAGATCTGGAGCTTGAACGAGGATGAACATGATCGCAACGGAAAAGCCCACTGCACCGAGTGATATCACTGCTGCCAACAGGTCTTTTATCTCAGTGGCAACAAAGGCTGCTATAATCATGAACACAAGAAACAGATAGAGTTCTATCATTAAGACCTCCCGTCAAAAAACCAAAATCAGCAGTATTATTATACCACCGAGAAAAATCCAGCCGACATAGTTGTACAACTCGCCAGTGTGGAGTAACGAAGTCAATTTCCCGAACATGGTCACGATCTTCCCGAACACCCTGTATAATGATGTTATGAGTCTGTCCAAGACATCCCTGGAGAGAATAGCGACGCCGCTTGCTGCACCGTGTAGAAAGTTATAGAAATCAAAAGCACCACCCTCACCGAAATCATATGTCTTCTTGAGCATATCAACACTGTCTATCGAAGAGTAGAAATTGGGGCCAGTTATCCGGGCGGATTCTTCATCGAGTATTTCACCGCCCACATATACACGCGTCCTTCTCGGTTTCATTACAGTACCAAACAGATAGACAACGATCCCGACCACGATCCCGACGATGATCAACAACGTGGCAAGGGTAGGAGACCAGAAACCGATTTCGCCAATGTCATACACAACGCTAGGCAGAATAAGGTATTTGAGGGGCACAGCCTGGGCAAAGATGCCAAACACGATACACACCAGAGCAAGCAACAATGCTGGGACAACCATTTCGAAACGGGCCTCACGCACCTTATTGAGTTCTTTTGGTCGTTCACCAAGAAAAATCGAGTGCATTAACTTCAGGTTGTACGCCAATGTCAAAATGCTACCAAACATGGCGCAGATGAGAAAAACGAACCAGATGTTTATTGTACTACTCGTCTCGATTATACCCTGATAGATCATCCATTTCGAATAGAAACCATTCAACGGCGGAACTCCGGAAATCGCGAGAGCCGCCACGACGAATGCGAAAAGAGTGACCGGCATCTTCACTCCCAACCCGCCCAACGAGTCCAAGTTTGTCGTTTTGGTTCGGTATTCGACGGCACCCGTGGATAAGAAGAGTGCCGATTTATATATCACGTTATTCAACATGTGAAAAAGCGCTCCCGCAATAGCTATTGGTATACCGGTACCGACACCCAGCAGCATATAGCCGGCCTGTGAAACGGTCGAGAATGCCAACATTCTTTGAGCTTCTTTCTGCCATAGTGCCATTAGTGCCATGAAGATGATCGTGATTGAACCGATGATCATCAAGGTCAACTGCAACGGAACATACTTAGAAATATCAAATATATAATAGGACAATCTCATCAAGAGATAGAACCCTAGTAGCTTGTCCAAACTACCCGGTAAATACGCCAAGGTAGAGGCCGGAACGACCTTTGCGGCTTCCGGTATCCAGGTATGCATGGGAACCGTACCCAGCTTGGCTAAGACCCCAACAAGAATCATCAAGTAGGATACGATCAACCATACATCGGTGAAAAGGACCTTCGTATCCAGAGGGAAATTGATACTACCTGTCTTGACGAAAAATATTACAATGCCCAACATCATGACGTAATCAGAAACACCGATAATAGTTATCGCCTTACGCGCCGCGGGTGCGCTATAGACCTTTCCGACTTGAAGTAAACCGTAAAGAGAGAATACTAATACATTCCAGAATAGCAGGAGGAATATCAGATTACCACTGAGAACGACACCATTTGCGGCCGACAGGGTCAACGCTACGTATAGATAATAGACTCTCTCACGTGGTGTCTTTGACATCGCCCTCAAGGAATAGAGCCAAATCAGAATCGCAAAAATTGCATTGAAAAGAACGATGAAGCCGGCTAGACTATCCGCATAGAACCTGAAATCAATACCAATAAACGAAGCAACATTGTAGGAGATTATCTGTGTTCTTGTGTCGATGAATATCCTTATTGCATAGAAAAGTGTAAGCAGAAAGGCCACCAGATCCAATTCTGTACGGAGGCGATTGATAAGAAAACCCAGCAGCCCGAAAAATATTGGCACTACGATGACATAATATATTTCATTCATTTCTATATTCCCCCTGAGACCAGATAATGCACAGGCTGATAGAAGAAGACACCGAGGAGTAGTGAGACCAGAGCAAGCACGAAGGACACTGCGATGCCCACATAACTCGGACGCTTTGCCCGCAGCTTTTGAACGTCACATTGCGGGCCAAAGAACAACTCGTGGTAGAACCTGGTGCTGTAAAGCAGAGTGAAGACGGCAGCCACAATCGCACCGACACCAAAATATGCGGTCTTTTCAACTGCGCCGATAATCACGGTTAGCTTTGAGAAAAACCCTAGCATCGGGAAGAATCCGACGATCGACCCAATCAACAATGCCATCGATACCGCCAGGACAGGCGACAGCCTAAGCAAACAAGCCACATTCCTCAAATCATCTTTACCTGTGGATTCCTCTATCACACCGACCCCATAAAACAAACCGGACTTTGCCAAAGCATGCGCTGCGATATACAAAACACCGCCAAGCAAACCATAAGTTCCGCCTACCGCAAATGCTAGAATGATAAACCCCAGTTGACTGACTGTTGAGAATGCCAACAACGTTCTGAGTTTGTTAGCCCGGAGCGCCACACCTCCACCAATGATACTAGACAATATTGCAATCCACGCTACCGTGTTGAAGAAAGCCGGGGCCGCGTAATGCCCCATGGTAAACAATCGAAGAAAAAGAACAGCGCCGAGGTTCTCAGCAATACCGGCTAAACTGCCACCGATTGCTGAAGGGATCGCTTCGTATGCGGGTGCCAGCCAAATATGAAGCGGTATGGTTACCGATTTCGTGAGTATTCCGATAAGTATCAATACTGCCGCGGTATCACTGATAACACTGATCTTAAACAAATTAAATGTCCCGTTGTCAACATACAAAATCATGAGGCCGACCAACATTACCGTTGCCGCCGCAAAATTCACCAAGAAGGTGAAGCTCGAAGCAGATATTTCCCCGGCGCCCCGGTAGTAGCCCACTGCCCTCCAGACCGCAAACGTTGAAACTTCCCAGAGGACGTATATTAACAAAAGATTGTAAGATAGTGCCACGCCCACTCCCGACCCTATAATCAGCAGTAGCATCAGGTAGAACTCAAGACGATGCCCCTTTTCCCTCACTGTAGCAAGACCGTATATTAGAGACATGAGACCAATGAAAACGAATATAATACTCAAGAAAATACCATACTGGTCTAGGAAAAAATCAAATCCAATCATCGCCGATATCTCCTTCTTAACCTTTCGGTCTTTCGCCACGAAAGTCTTAGCATATCTTTTCCGGTAAGTTCCCTTTTGCCATTTCGCAAGACAACGGTCCTCTCGGTGCAACAGTAGCACGGATCAACTGCGGCAAGAACCAATGCTGCATCAGCAATAGAATAGCCCCTCACGGCAACCACATTCGATGGTATGTTCATGAAACTCGGTGCCCTTATCTTATGCCTAACTGGCATATTCGAACCATCTGAGCGCACATAATGGAACACCTCACCGCGCGGCGCCTCATGTCGCCCAATGCCCTCGCCAGGTGGGATTTCATCCACTCTGGTCTCGATTGGGCCATCGGGCATATTCCTCAAACACTGCCGCACTATTTTTATTGACTCGGAACACTCCAAGAGCCGCACTTTTGCTTTAGCGAGCACATCACCCTCGTCAAATACGATTTCATTCCAATCAACCTTATCGTAGGCATCATATGGGTCATCCTTGCGCACATCTGTTGCATAACCAGAACCCCGCGCAGTTGGACCGAGCACGCCATAAGCAACAGCATCCTCTTTTGATAATATCCCCACGCCCTCCAAACGGGCTCTTATCACCGGGTCATCTAGTACCGCCTTGGTGAACATTGTATTCTTCTCTTCGAGCAGATCCAAGTACTTCTCAATCTTTGAGTAATGCTCAGGCAGAATATCACGCCTCGCACCACCAACCTTATTGATCGCGTAGTGATTACGGTTCCCCATGATCAATTCAAATATGTCAAGTAAGGGCTCACGATAACGCCAGACCCACATCCATACAGTGTTGTAACCAATGAAATGACCGGCTAAACCCACCCACAGATAATGGGAATGTATCCTCTCCAGCTCGCCAATAATGGTTCTTATGTACTGAGCACGGGGTGGCGCCGTTACATGTGCCGCGTCCTCGACTGCTAGGACATATGCATAGGGATGTGAATCAGAGCAGATACCACATATCCTTTCTACTAAGAAGGTTACCTGATCCCAGGTCATCTTTTGAGCGACAAATTCATGCCCACGGTGGTTGTAGCCGATATTTATCTCAAGGTCAACGACCTTCTCGCCTTCGACAATAAGCTTGAAAAACTCCGGCTCCTCCTGCAATGGGTGGTACGGTCCAATCGGCACTATTCTCTTCATCGCTCCTCCGTAGATTTCTCGACCTTTAGATCCTTATGTTCGTCGGCGTAATCACGTCGCAGCGGATGCAAGTCACCAGGCCATGTCTCAGCAGTCAAGAGTGGAATAAGGTTTGGATGACCGACGAAATCGATCCCCAGCAATTCATGAATCTCACGTTCAATCCAATTTGCCGCCGGCAGAAAATCAGCCAGACTCTTGATCTTCAAGTCGTCTTTTGGTACCAGCGTCTTAATGCTGTAATATGTCCCGCTCGGATCGTGTGAAAAGTGATAGATGATTTCCATGCCATCACGCTTATCGATGCCAGTAGCAATGGATAGACGGCACTCCTTTTCTTCGAACAGGAACTTCGCGAAACCATATACATCATCCCTAGGTACGCGGATGTAGGTACGGCGTGGTGCGTGTATCTTCACCGACGCTTGCGGAAACTTGGCACCAATTTCATCCAAGATCTCTTTTGAATATTCTTTTTTCATCATAACCTCTTCAATGCCTTAACAACACCACTGATTATCGCCTCAGGTTTGGGAGGACAGCCTGGAATATAGACATCCACGGGAAGATATTTGTCGTACGGTCCCACCACGTTATATGACGGGGCAAACATATGGGTATCGCAAGTGCATGTGCCGACACAAATCACAAGACACGGTTTCGGCGTCTGTTCATATACGCGCAGAACTCGGGGCAGCGACTTGCGGTTCAACACGCCCGTGACGAGTAACGCATCCGCGTGTCTTGGCGAACCAACCAAGACGATGCCAAAACGTTCAACGTCCCAACGCGGGGTCAGAATATCGAGTATTTCGATATCGCAGTTATTGCACGATGCGGCAGCCACATGAAAAACCCAAGGTGATTTTTTCAGTCCCCAAAGCTTAGCATTCGCCATATAGTTCTCCTTTTATAGACCGTAAACTGCCAAAACCAAACCCACGACTGATAATATGCCGATACCTAGCCAGAAGAAACGCAGCGATTGATCAATACGAATTCTTGGATTGGTATTCTTGATAAGCACGATCAGAACGATGATTAACAGGAATTTCAGAATCGCCCACCAATCACCCAGACCGCCCCAAAGTACCGAAATCAAGAAGAGCGGCAGGAGAAACAACATCATCGCTCGCACCAACTTATACATGGCCAGGGCTACTCCAGAATATTCTATATAGGGACCAGCCATGATTTCCTGCTCGGCTTCAGGGATGTCAAAGGGCACGAATCCCAGTTTTGCTTGAGCCGATAAAAGAATAACAATTGCGCCTATCACCCCTGAAATCGAATACAGAAAAGGGCCGCTGGCCTTTTGGGCAAGAATAATATCTCCAAATCTGATGCTTCCCCCGGCCTTCAATATGATTCCGGCGATTGTGATCAGGAAAGGCAATTCATACGCGAAATACTGAGTCATCTCTCGAGATACACCGACACTCGCCAACGGATTCTTCGAAGCCGAACCGCCAATCATTATTCCCAGCGGAGGCAATGCCAAGAGATAAATCATAACAATCAGATCACCGACAAAAGTGTTACCCGGGTTCAAATTCATCGAGAATAGCATTACCGCCAGAATACTCATGGCAACAAGGCCAATGATCGGTCCCAACAGGAAGAGCACTTTCGAACTGCCTTCGGGAATGATTGTCTCTTTCAAAAGCAGTTTAAGAAAATCTGCATACGGCTGATACCACGGCGGTCCGACGCGCCAGTGAATGCGGGCCGTAACTTTTCGATCAATCCAGGTAAGCAAAAGACCGACTAGGGCTGTGAATATGAAACCTGGAAATATAATATAAGAAAAAAGAATTCTTACGACGCTCATGCCTTTCTCCTGATAAACAGATCCTGGGATACCATTCTCATCCCAATCTCATGTCGCTTGATTTCGTCATCAGATAGCCACTGGAGAGCACCCGAAGAACACGCAGCAACGCATCGCGGGCCTTCCTTCCGGTCGGCACACAAGCTGCATTTCTGAGATATGTGCCTAACTAAAGGTGCGTCGATTACACCAAAAGGACAGGCATACGCACAGCTCTTGCAGCCAATACAAATGTTTGCCGAACGGACAACGAGGCCGGTGGATTCATCTTGGGTGATTGCCTCCACCGGACATGATGCAAGACACAAGGGTTGTTTGCAATGTTTGCAGGCTAGTGGAAGGTAAGCAACACCGGTAATGTCTCCATGTCGAATGCGCGCCTCACCCTTGAACGCAGACCTGCACGCGGCTTCGCAGGAACGACATCCGCAACACAAATCAAGGTCCAATACTATTCTTTTCTGCATATTTTCACCTCGGTTGGAATGAAATTGACAATATTACTATCGGTGTTGATCTCATACTCGAATAGTCCCTTCACGTCCGGCGTCTCGGCCGAAACGGCAACGATCCCTTTGTCAACATCAGTGGTCAGTCTCACTGGAAAATCCACACTGCCATGTTTGGAAGTAACCGACGCCAGGTCATTCTCCTTCAATCCCAGTTCAGCCGCATCTCGAGGGTTGACCTTCAGTGCTTCCGACTCGAAGAATCCAAGAAAGCTATAGGCAATCTTTTCACCGATGAGCCGATAGCCCTTCTTCTTGGGAAGGCTCATCTGTACCAGCTTGCGCGCACTTTCAGTGATATTCATCTTGCCCTCAGGCGGTATCATAACCTCACCCTTCCCGGGTCCCTCGTCAAGCATATTCAGGATCTCGCTGATTGACTTTGCACCACTTGGTGGTTCGATACCGGCGTTGAGTTCTTTTTTCCCGAATGTAGTGATCACCGTACCTTTCTTCTCAAGATTAAAAGGCACGGGCAGCACGATATCACCGGTGTACTTGAACGTTGACGTAGCATAGATATTCGACCCCTTTAGCTCAGCATTCAATTGCGGATAGTAGAAGGGGAAAAGTTCCCCAAAGTTGATCAGATTCTTTATTTTCTTCTTCTTCACCTTTTCCAATATCGTCGCGAAATTTCGACTTCCTCCGTAACCCGTAAACTCCACGAAAGGCACGACCCTCATCCCACTGAATTTACGCAATCGCATGAGACCCTCCACGAGCAATCTTGCATCGTAAGTATGCCCAAAGGAGAGACACGCGAAAATCAAACCTCCCTCTGCAGCCTTGATAGCCTTGGAAACATCGGCTATCACCTCTGCATCGATGCCAGTCGCCTTGGCAATATCTACACCGTCAATTTTCTCCTGAGCGAGACCGAAGAGCAACAAAGGCTCTGTTCCGACCGCTACCCTCAAGAATGTGTCTGCAAACCCTGCGGTGTGAGTATTAATCGAATCAATGACTAATAGATTGTTTTTCTTGTTACTCAACTTCCAGTCAATGATCGATTGCGATGACATCGGCGCGTGGTTGAACGGGTCCCCAAGAATAAGAACAAGCTGCGCTTTGTCTAGCTCTTTAGTCGCAAAAGGTTTATCAAGAAATGGCTTCAAATAGGCTTCTGGCTCAAAATATGTAGATGAAATATCATCGATACCGTTTTTCTTGCAGAATCCGATAATCGAGGCGTATTCCTCAAGCGTCACGTTACGATCAAAGGTCACAGCGACGTTCTTCGGATTACCGATGACTTTCCTCAATTCTTTAGCCATCCTCGACCATTCAATAGCTTTGCTATTCTTCATCGGCGTGGACAATCGCCGCGGATGATCAAGATACATTGCGGCGGCGCTTCCCCTTGGGCATAGCCTCCCGCCACTGCTGCCATCTTTGATGTATTCCACACCGGCAACACCGAAATCATTGAAGATCACCCCGAATTCGCACCCAAAACTACAGAATGGGCATAGCGCCCTCTTGACTACAACGGCTTTAGGATCGATGTTTTTCATAGAAACGGCTCCTCGATATCCTTTATATCTTTCCACGTGAGAACTGGGCCATCCTTACAAACATAGAACTTACCCACGCGACAATGATTACACTTACCCAGACCGCAAGACATGTTCTTTTCCATCGATAGATAAATGCTCTCGTGCCTGAATCCGGCCTCGACCAGTTTCTGAGTCGTGAATTTCATCATAAGTGGTGGGCCACAAACAATTGTGGGGGAAGTCTTCACATCAACGGGAATCTCGTCTAGAATTACGGTTACAACACCAACCCTGCCCTGCCAAGATGCATCACCAACATCCACAGTGAGTAGCAGATCGACTCCATCGATCCTCTGCCATTCTGGGATGAGATGTTTGTAGACGATGTCTTTAGGCGTTCTCGCTCCATACCGTATATAAATCTTCTTATAGTCTTTTATTTTGTGAAGCAATGCCAAAAATAGTGATCGCAGAGGAGCAAAGCCAACGCCGCCACCGACAATGAATACTTCTTTGCCTTTGAAATCCTTTAACGGGTACGGTTTTCCAAAAGGACCCCTGACACCTACGAGTTCTCCTTCCTTTAAATCAAACAGCGCATCGGTGACACGTCCAACTTTCATAATCGTGAATTCCAGATCATCATCGTATGGCGAAGAGGAAGGCGTAAACGGTGCCTCACCAACACTCGGTATTGTCAATTCAGCAAACTGACCGGCCTCGAAATCGATCGGCTTACCGTCTAATATGAACGTCGTGATATTGGGCGTTTCAGGGATAATCTTTTTAATCTTGACTGGGATAGGATAATATGGATTTATAGGTTCCATAGAATCTCCCTTATATCAATCTTTGCTGAGCAACCTAACAGGCATCTTCCGCAACCCGAACAGGCGTACATATTCTCGTATTTAAAGAAAAAATCAAACTTGCATTGAAAACGGTTCCAGAATCTTTCATCGAGCCGGCTACGTGGGTTGGCTCCGCCTCCGACACGCGCGTATGCAGCGTAGTAGCACGCATCCCAAAGTCTTATTCGTTCTATGTCCTTTCCCTTCTTATAATCGCTTAATAGAAAACAATAGCATGTAGGGCATCCATGTAGACAGGCATGACACTCAACACACTCATCGCGCGCATCACGAATTCGCTCTTTGTCTGCCGCACCTACCCTGGCCGACAGATCTTTTTTGAAAACCCTGCTGTTGATAGTATTGAGCTTCTTGATCGCCTGATCGCGTATCATCGCCCGCTGTTTCTTATCCTCCTCCTTTGCTTCCGTAAAGAAATCTTTATGAGCTTCAATGATTGCTTCACCCTTCTTGGTAAAAGCATCAAACAACAGCCCGTTAGGTACTACCGTGAAATTCAAATCACTCAGGCCCTCAACATATGGGTTTAGTCCTAGTAGGTTGCAGAAGCACGAATCTTCAGGCTCCGGGCAGTCCGCTGATATAATGATTGTCTTATCTCTGCGTTCTTTGTACAATGGGTCAACTGGCTCCCAGCCTACAAACACACGGTCATAAACATCGATTCCACGCAAGTCACAATTCTTGACACCAAAAAGATAACGCTTCCGCACCGGAATCACTTCATCCTTCGGAAACCTCGCCACAGTATCACGGCTCGGGAAGAAGAAGTGTTTAATGTTTTCCGCGGTTCGTATCCTTTCGAAATTGGGTTTGAATTCCCTGCTCACATCATACCCGACGATATGTGTCTTCCCATTCTCGAGTTCCGGGTAATACAGAGACCCATCGCTTGACAGTTCTTTAACAAAATCTAATAATTTATCTGGGGATAGTAGATAGGATTTCATAGAAGCCTATTATAGCAATATCTTACACCCTGTCAACACTTCGCAGGTACACAAAAGCATTGACGATCATGAACAGAAACCCAAGTCGACTCGGCGCAAGGAAACACACCAGTACTTGCCAGCAATATCGTTGTGAGATCATCGGTGAAGTTGTGGAGCTTATCTGAGTTTTTCAGATAATGCCTCATACAGCTCTATTATACTAAAACCTTGCTTTTTGTCAACATCGTTTAAAACGCTCGCTATGCGGTCTCCGATATCCTTGACACGCTTCGAGCATGTCTCAAAGGACGCCGCTGGTACGCCTAAAAATAATACATCCGGCACACCGTTCCCCCGTAAGAACATATACACAGCACCGAAGGGCAGGTTGTGCGTCGTAACCGAAAGCGCATTATGGTCTGCAATCTCATCGTTTCTCAACAAAACAGGGACGTCCTCACCCTTTACAGCATCCAGGAAAATGACGACATCTGGCGACTGCGCGATGATTTCATTCAATTGGTTTTCAGGATAGAGCCCACAATCGATCTTCAGAACGTTTTGCTGTGTACGCAACTGTTCAACAACGTAAGGACCGAAAGCATCATCACCGCGGTCCTTGTTACCGATCCCGCATACTACAATACGCATTCAATCATTATAACCACTCACTACGTCTTGTCAATTGTAATCCATGCCCCCGTAAGTCCCTGCCTTCTTCGAGCCTTTGCGAATTTCTCCAAAATCTTGATTTTGCCGGAAAATTCAGTCCCGTTCGCCGAGGATCCTCGCCCCTTGGGCGGGACATCCCACACTTTCATCAGAAAGTGCGGGGCTTACGTCTCCTAGTTCGTTCGTATTGACACGCCTATCGAAACGACTATATTTGTATTGATGCTCTTGAAAAAACTATGCGATTGCCCGCATATTACGGCTGGTGATGGCTCCTTGCTGAGAGAAATTCTGCACCCCGCGAAACAGCCGTTTGACATTCACTATAGTCTTGCTTGGGCGGCGATCGAGCCTAACGAAAAGTCCTTTCCTCACAAACTTGAGTACTCAGAGGTGTACTACATATTAAAAGGTCAGGGCAAGATGCATATTAATAATGAGGAAACGTCGGTGAACAAAGACGATACAGTATATGTTCCTCCACACGCAACGCAATTTTTGCATAATGTTGGAACCGTCGATCTCGAATTTTTATGCATCGTCGATCCCCCCTGGCAGTCTGTGGCGGAACGCATCCTTAGTGAGGAATAACAAATACATAGCCACCCGTTTTCTAATATGCCGGCAGCACCCAAAGCCTCGTCAGTTGATTGCCCAACGGCTAACATTCCATTTGAGAAAAACACTCGTCGAGAAAATATTCAGAACATGAGGACCTACCTGTTAAGAATCCATCTTGAACACCCGCAGGTCATCAGAATTGGCAAGCTAGGCACGTTTCTCTTCGCAAAAGGCGATTATTGGTATGTCGGCTCGGCTAAGCGAAACTTAAAACAGCGTGTAGCACGGCATTTGTGTAAAGAGAAAAAACTACACTGGCACATTGACTACTTGCTACAGCACGCGGAAATCACATCGATATGGTGTACCAATATTCGTGAAGAAACCCTAGCGCGCTCACTGTCAGAAAAAATGGACACTCCGGTCAGTGGTTTCGGGTCTTCAGACAAGAGAACGCGAGCACACCTTTTCTCCGGCGAGGAAGATGACTGCTTCACGGCGGTTAGATCCTTGAAGCTCATACCATTGCTAGAATCATGATCAGCACGTCTTTGTTGCTTTATCTCATCGCTGTGCTTCTCCCCACGGATAGTATCACGCTTGATAGGACTTTCAGTAGCTTGAAATGCTTCAACAATGAGTTTTTCGTCGCGCACCGCGTTGGGCAAAGTATCTTCAATGTCGTTGCGTCAGGTAAACTGACTGCTATGAACATCACCGACGAAGCCAATTACCTAATATATGATTTCCAGATAACGCCTTTCGCAATCTACATCAACCGAGGTGTTGCCCTTGAGAAATACTACATTTCATACGGTCGCAAAGAGACCATCTACACTTCCGATGATATTGCAGCATTTGCGATCACCCCCTCCGGCGAAATTACGCTGGCTGACCGTCAGACTCACGAGATGGTTTTCTTGGATTTCGCATACCAAGAGAAATTCACGATCGATAACGTACACGTAATCGACCTGGACCAATCTGAGGATAAAATATACGCGCTGACCAGAAAACACATCAACATATTTGATGAGTACGGCAACCTCATTGAGAGGAAGCAAATTCCTGAACCAATGGACAAAATATACGTTGACAAACAACGGATATATCTTTTCTCGAAATCGCTCAATTATATACATCGCCTGGATGCTGAGTGGACAAAAACAGATCTACCGTTCGGCGTCTCAGACATGTGTACCGATGAAAAGGTACTCGTAATACTTGATGGCACTGGTACTACTCTGTATTTTTATAACAGGAACGACTTCTAGCCCGGATACAACCATCCGTTTGGATTCCATTTACTATCGGTACGAAGTCATGCAGTTCGACAGCATCTCCAGCGAACCTTCCGTTATAACCAGTCTCGATACCTTGAGGAGAAAGCAGGATGGTCTCAAGATATCAGGTGTCAAGGACTTCTCCTTCGACGTGAAGCAGGGATTCGACCAGGGCCTGAGGGTCGACCTCGCTGGCGAAGTCGAGGGCGTAGGCATTGAGGGAAACCTCTCGGACAAGACATCACCCGCTTCGACAATACCTTTATCGGAAATCGATAAAATGAACCTCAACATATTCACGAAAAACTTCTACGGTGGTATCGGCAATCTAATATTGGATCTTCCTTTTGGAATAACGGATGAAATTCAAGGCGGGACTATCGGCTTGCGCTCAGACAACGCTGTTCATGACGTCAGCGTATCGTATGCCATCGATCGTGGAGCCTACAAGCGAACACAATTCGTTGGTGAAGAAGGTAAACAGAGTCCTTACTTCCTCGAGGGTGCCGTGATCTCTGGTAGTGATCGGGTTTACTTGAGCCGCGGAATAGACGAGCCAATCCTACTGTCCCGAGATATCGATTATTCCATCGATTACGCGCTCGGTATTATTTCTTTCTCAAACAATCGTATCATTACGGCTCAAACACGCATCGAAGTGGAATACCAGCAAGCCATTGAAGACTACACCAACATATACCAACAAACCAATGGCACGGCCAAGATCGCAAATATAGAAATCGATGGAATGTATCGAAGACGTGTTGACGACAAGGAGAATCCCTTGACCTTTGTCATGAGTGAAGAAGAAAAGGAAAGCCTAAGATTGGCCGGTGACAGCGCAACGGTTTATCGAACATATGCCGATACCTCGTCCGCAGGAGCTTACATCAAGGAGGATGATCGCTTCACATTTGTTGGCCAGGGCAACGGTGACTATGATGTTGTGTTCTTTTACGTAGGCGAAGGACAAGGGGAGTACGTGTACGACCCGAACCTGAAAGCCTTCAGTTATGTCGCCGCTGGTCTCGGAAACTACTCACCGACAAAGGCATTACCGCTGCCCACGAGCGACGACTTCTATGGTCTCGGCGCACACCTCTTCGACGCGCTCGAAATACAAATCCTCGGCTCTAGACGGGACAAGAATACCTTTTCTTCTATTGATGACGAAAACAATAACGGATTTGGATACCGGGCATGGTTAGACAAGACGATAAGTATCTTGTCTGTAAACGGCTCTTACGTCAGATACTCTGACGATTTCCTCATGCCCTCGAGGCAGGAAGATATCGACTACAACTACACATGGAATACGAGCGAAGCCTTGGAAGAAATGGGTAATCTTGCACTAAGCATAAAGGCCAATCAATCGCTGAATATACAAGCTGGTTATGGGTTGCTCAATCGCAAACACCACCGTAAATTTGTGAAGTTACAACCATATTTCTTTGAGTTGGGGTATGAAGGAGTAGGAGATATCAATAAATACTTTGCTAGCATCACGAAGCAAGTGGCGCGCGTTGCACTATTTGGTCGTTTCGAGAAGGTTGAACAGATACAGCTCATCAGTTACAACACCCAATACTACCTTACAAAGAAAAGTTACATCGGTCTGAAAGGAAATTATGACAAGGATAGCGTCTCGTCTGGCATTACAACGATCGCCTACTTGGGTACGACTCCCCTCTCTGTATCCCTTGGTCACAGGTGGCTCAATGACACCACCTTTCTCTTCGGAAACGCAATAATAGACCTCACATACAGAGGCGCGTCGCTACACGCGGATTTACAGCAGAGTCAGAGATACTCGCAAAAGAGAGATGAAACATATACAAAGGTAGACGAAGGTGAGGGCGATTATGTCTATGACCCAATCACGAATACTTATATAAAAAAAGATGGCGGCGATTACGTTCGAAAGGTCTTCCTCCTCCCTGATTTCACGCGGGTGGTCTCGCGGAATTTCAACATCGAGGTTGGATACACAAAATCACTTTTCGATCTAAAGGGGAGGTTCTATTACACAAATGAGACCGATTTGCTCGTTCATGGCGAAGACATCACGGCAAATCTCGGAGACAGCCGTTACAATGCCGCCATAACCTTCCGTCAAAATGTTGTGGAAGATGCACGCTACGCACTGTACGCAACTTCGAGCCACGAAAGATTATTCTTTTGCATACCATCCATTGACGCACTGTCTGCGCGTTTGGAAATCCGCACACGTAGTGAGAAAGAGGGCCAGTATGAGCGGGAAAGAAGAACGACGTACGGGGGCGAGTTGCTGTATGATCTAGTTACAAAACCATTCCTCCGACCCATGGTGGGCTACTCCTACCACAAGATATACTCTCAATACTTCTCCGACCTGGACGTGCGTCTACAGGCCCCAAAGATCGGTTTGCTTCTAAGAATAGCCTTGTTGAAAAACAGAGGTAAGATCGAAATAACGACCGAGACTGTATATCGGCAATACAACATAGACGCTGTTCCTTTCTTCTTTGCGGCCAATGAACCACAAGGGTTATCGAATACACTCGGGGTATTCACCGGGATTAGTGTCAGTACAAGCACGGTATTCAATGTGATATATCGTGTTGAATTCCGCCCCGATGAAGACCCGAATCAAAGCTTAAGGTTGCAATCAAGGATACGGTTCTAATGAAAGATCACTTCCGCGAATTTTACGAGTCGGTAGGCTCGTCTTATCCCGAAGACAATATCGTCTACAAGACATTGAGTGGATATATCAGAAAGAAATGGATCGAGAAGAAACTGCAGAACATGCCCGCCGGCAATCTCCTGGACTGCGGCTGTAACATCGGAACTCTCTCTAAAAAGTGGCACCGAGGGCCAATCTATGGAGTAGACATATCATATGCAGTGCTGAAAAGGGGAAAATACATCACACCACGAACTTGTTTCATCCAGGCAGATCTGCGCAACCTGGCTATGCTACAGGAAAACTCCATTGACAATGCCATGGCCTGCGAGGTCATCGAACATCTGGATGAACCAGTTGCTTTCCTCAAACATCTCTATCAGGTCATGAAGAAAGGCGGCCATGTTTTGATTACCGCACCCAATTTCACCAGGTCGCGGCCCAAACTCGTACCGCTGGGTATCATGCGCAGCTTCGGAGTAACCGCTGGCACCAACCATGACCAGTACCTCCATACTGCCTACAAACCGCACGAACTTACTGCGATGGTACAAGACGCCGGTTTCACTGTCATCGAGCAAGGCAGTTTTGAGCATGAATTACGCGGCTGGCTCAAGCCTCTCACCGTTACACAACAGCTATTTGATTCGCTGGGTAAACGGGCATTTATGGAGTCACGAATGTACTATCTACTGCACCATTTTATCGACCTCATGGAAGTGAATCTCTTCATTATATTTAACAGCTTTGGTCTCGGCTGGATACTTGGTAAGGTTTTCAGAGAAGGGCGACGTTCATATATCTTAGCGGCCAAATGAAACTAACTGACTTCGGCTATGATTTGCCCCAAGACTTGATTGCCCAATACCCACTAGAAAAAAGGGCTGAGGCACGCTTGATGGTGCTCGACCGAGGGGAGGAAAAAATCCGCCATTGCGGTTTCAATCAAATCACTGATTACGTTGAAAAAAGCGATGTCCTCGTTCTGAATAACACAAGAGTTTTCAAAGCACGCATGTTCGGGCACAAAGAAACCGGCGGTAAAGTAGATATCCTGTTGGTGAGAGAAATTGAAGACGGCTTATGGGAGGCAATGATTTCGCACGCAAAGCGTACAAGGAAGAACACCAGAATATTCCTCGAATCCGATGTTTATGCCACAATCGTTGATAAAAAGGGGACGCGATGCTATCTGGAGTTTAATGTACCCGCAAAGAATGTAATCAGTCAATGCGGAAAAGTTCCTCTCCCCCATTACATCAAACGCGACGTGATCGAATCAGATGAGGAATACTACCAATCGGTTTTCGCAAAGAAACAAGGTTCGATTGCCGCGCCCACTGCGGGACTGCATTTTACCGCGCAGATATTGGACACCATTCGCGCACACGGTACGATCATCGCCGAAATCACGCTCCATATTGGACCCGGCACTTTCAAACCTATCAGAACCGAGAACGTAGCCGCTCACAAGATGGAAGCCGAGTATTTTGAAATACCAGACAAAACCATCCAAACAATCAAGGACGCGAAGAGGATCATCGGCGTTGGTACATCTGTTTGTCGGGCAATAGAAACTTTCGCTACCACCGGAGAAGCGAGCGGCCGAGCCGACCTATTCATCTACCCGGGCTACAAATTCAAATCAATAAACAGTCTCGTCACGAATTTCCATCTACCCTGCTCCACGCCACTCCTCTTGGTCTGTGCTTTCGCCGGCACGGATCTGGTTTTCAAGGCGTACGAAGAAGCCATAGAGAAAAAATACCGGTTCTTGTCGTATGGCGATGCTATGATGATCGTATAACGCTTTGTCAACGATAGTTTACATTTGAAGGTCCGTTCCCACTGAGATTTCACAACCAAATCGGCACAACACTTATGTCAACTTATCGTCAACCAATGCCCAAACAAGCCGCCATCAGAATTTATGATCCACGACAATGAAATCGTGCGATTCTGAGTAGGGTATTCATATACATTTTCGTCTATACCGATATCAAGGGCAAAGCTCTCTATGGCTATGCCCATGCCAAATGTAATACCCTCCCGCTTCCCTTCATAATCATAAAAGTATCCGGCACGTAATGAGAAAATCCCATAGAAAGCAAGCTCTAGGCCGATAGCCTTCCACGCTTCATCGAATTCGTATTTCAGATTTTCCCAGAATGAGTTTTCTTCATTTGCGAACATACTGACCAGGACCTTTGTAATTTCACACGTAAGAGTGCATTTGAAACGTTCATCATCTACTGGCACGTATGCTACGCCCAAACGACCTAATCTCGGTAATGGATCCGTTCCAGGGTAGTCATCAGTATGATTGATATCAGGACCGATATTATGTAGCACTGCGCCGATCGAGAGATTGTGCAAGGGCCTGTGCAGAACACTGAAGTCAAATGCCCAGGATTTGCCATTCGCAGTTACCCAGCCGAACCGAGTCGGGTCCCAAACATACCGCTCATAGACGAATTTCCACGCGACGCCAAGCGACACAGGATCACTGACTCTGCGCGCGTAGCTTATTTTCGGCGCGATACGCCACACCAATTCAGTACCTAAATAGACCCCTTCAAAATAACGTTTTTCAACCTCGCCGGGCGTGAAGAGCGTAAAATCGAAACCCCAAGCCGAGTTGACGAGTGGATACGACATGCCGAAGTATGCATAGTGCTGATCTGGTGACAGGCCAGTGAGATAACCGAGGTAAGAAACCGTGATAGCTGGTGATTCCAAAAATGCAAGACCCGCGCCATTATAGTAGTTCGCGTTAGCATCATCACTGATTGCGGTGAAGGCGCAGGCCATGCCCGTGGCTCTCGCGGAGGGGGATATCAACAGAAATGTTGCACCGGATCGCTGACCTACACAAAAGGCTAGATTCGCTAATATGAGTAATAGAAGGGATATTTTCTTAACGTACACGAAACATTGTTACTTACCATGAAATAATATTAGAATTCACGGTGTCTGTCAAGAGGCACGTCATCTGTCCGCATGACAAAAGAGTCCAAGCAGCAAGAGATTGACAACGGGTGATAGTCATATATAATATATGTTATGCTAAAGGGACTGGTTATTATCCCAACCTATAACGAAGCAGCAAATATCGATAGAATCATCAACATAATATTAGCCGTCTCTAATCAGCTGGAAGTGCTCGTGATTGATGACAACTCGCCAGACCATACTGCCAAGGTTGTAAGAAAAATGTCTTCAGAGAACAAACGGATTCATCTCAGAACAAGACCAAGAAAAATGGGTTTAGGCACCGCATATGTCATGGGGTTTGATTATGCATTAAAACATGGCTATGACTTTGCATTTGAGATGGATGCTGACTTTTCACACGACCCGGTCGAATTGCCGAATTTCATAAACCTACTCAATGAATACGACCTGGTCATCGGCTCCCGATACATACAAGGCATTAGTGTTGTCAACTGGCCGATGAAAAGGCTTCTGCTATCCTTTTTTGCATGCATCTTTGCACGCGTCGTTACCGGGATACCAGTGAAGGATTTGACCAGCGGGTTTAAATGCTATTCGCGCGGTGCTCTGGCCCGCGTTGACTGGCAGAAATTTGAGGTCGACGGCTACGGTTTCCAAATTCAAAGTGTGTACTCGGTTTTCAAGGCCGGACTGCGCATAAAAGAGATACCGATAATTTTCGTCGAACGTCGAGCCGGTGAATCAAAGATGTCCAAACGAATCATTTGGGAGGCGTTCTGGTTGGTTTGGAAACTCCGAATCTTCTCTATTTTCAATGGCAAGAAGTATTTGAAATAATAACACGGAGGTAATTTCTTGACACACATTATTTTCTTCGTGATGGCAATCAACATCCAACCCGAATACTACACAAACACCAACTACATCTATGATATGACGGGCCGTAACAGCATGATATACTGTGCGACCAATGGCGGTTTCGCGGCCTTCGATAATCAGAGCAACGGTTTCATGGCGCTCACAAATACGGACGGGCTTCAAAAAAACGTACAGAATTCGGTAAGCCTCGATAGTTCAGGGCATGTGTGGATCGGCAATGACCTGGGGCTCGCGCTAGTCGAAAATGATTTCAGTAGCATCCACGTCTATCCGGTCGAATGTCTAACTTGCACACGAACACAAGAAATAGTCTGCTCGAAGGACAGCATCTATGTTGGATCTTCAAACGGTTTGCTGTTCATTGACACGAAAGGAACACCGCTTAACTTCGATGATGATACGCAAATCAAGCTGTTTGACCTGCCATGCAACGACATCCGCTCTATTGCTCTCGACGATACCTCGGTGTGGGTAGGAACGGCAACCGGAGGCATCCTGCGATTCTCAAAGGATTTCCTGACAATGAACAACTACACAATCGCTGACGGACTCCTGACTAATGAAATCAACGAACTGATATTCTTTGAAGCACAGCTTTACGTTGCCACTGATGCGGGTCTGAATATATTCGCGATTGACCACTTCGATACGCTACTTACGAACTATCAAATAAACGCCCTGAGCTATCTGGGCGACTCGCTTGTATTAGGACTGGATCAGGACCAACAGGTCGGCGTATTCTACGGGGGAGTCGTGACCATCATAAGAAACGGCCTTCCCTGGCAATCAAGAGTTCTTGCATTACTGAACTTAAATGGAATCCTGCATTGTGGTCTCGGAAACCGATACACCAAAGACTATCATGGCGACGGCATAGGCACTTATGATGCTTCTGGCAACGTTTGGGCAATCACGAAGAATCAATGCATCCCCTCAAATCACATATCAGAGATCACATCCAATGAACATGGTGTCTTCGTGGCTTGCGGCAACCGAGTAGACGAATCCAAAGGAGCAGGTTGGTTGAACAATCAATACCTGTGGATAAATTTCTCCTCCGATTCCATCTTGCCGTCGAACCGTGTCCACCGATGTGCAACGGCTCCGGATGGTAAGGTTTGGTTCGGATACAATCCCTTTCCGGATAATAGTTCCTCAATAATGGCTTCGTGTTTCGATCCAGCGCATAACCAATGGGATTCCCTTCCCAACAGATACAACGGCATGGAAGGTTGTGAGGCGATCTGGGATATCGAATTCGATACAGACCAAAACATGTATCTTGCTCTTGCCGGTCCCACCGATAAGTTATGGCTCATCGATTCTGCACTCGACGTCGTCTATCACCTGAACCCACAATTCGGCGTTTTTAACGTTGAAATAGCCCTAGACTCGTCAGGTAAGATTTGGCGTTCACTCACCGATGCCGGGCTGTTGATGACTGATACGAGAAATACACTGTTTGACCGTGCCGATGACGAGTATCGTAATTATACCACTGCCGATGGTTTGATTTCCAATTACATGCGTGGTTGTGTGGTCGGCAAAAACAACAGCCTCTATGTTGCGGCCGACGAAGGTTTGGTCATCTACGATGACACTGGTTTTTCTAACCGTACTGACATATCTGATTCCGAGTTGTTGGATGTCGAACTCGATTCACAGGGCAGAATATGGATTCTAGCACGTGACGGTGTTTACTGGCTCGATCCAGTTGCTGATATCGTACGAAATTGGAGATTCAGTGACCACAATATCGAGATCAACTTTCTCCAATCGATTGGTGAAATGATACAGGTCCAGGGTTTCGATTTTGACCCGATCAGGAATTGTTTCTGGGCCGGCGGCGAGAATGGATTACTCAAATTGACCATACAATACGACTCGATACCCGAAATAGGCGCCGCAACCGTCTATCCTAATCCGGTGAGGCAAGGCGTGGTCCGCATAAAGGATATCCCTTCGGACGCCAGCGTCGATATTTATACAATATCGGGACGTCGCGTTGCCCAGGGCCTTATGCCCGACGCCGCTTTCGGTGAGGTCGTGTGGGAAATACCACAAGATGTACCCAGTGGAATGTATTTTGCCCTCGTTAAATCCGACCAAGGCAACACAACCTACAAGTTTGCGATCATCAGATAGCAACATACTTGGCCATACAATTGAACACATAACGATAAGGTAGTGATATGCATGAATATGGCGTGACGAAATCTCTTGTCGAACTATGTAACAAAGAAGCGGACAAGAACGACATCAAGAAGGTAGTCAAGGTTTACCTGAAGGTTGGAAAATTCACAGGTTTTTCACCGGATTCTATTCAGTTTTACTTTGAGCATCTGAAAGTCGACACTAAATGTAGTACAGCCGAGATCGTATTTGAGGAAATCCCGATCAAGATCAAATGCAATGGCTGTAGTAAGCAGCATGTCATAGACGAACCGATACTACTCTGTCCTAACTGCGGCAGCGATGAGATCGAACTCCTTTCGGGCAGAGAATTCTATGTAGCATCCATAGAAGGTGAATAGGCAACATCTGGGAGCTGAACCATGAGAAGAATCAAAGTGTTGAAACCAGTGCTCGTCTCGAATCAACAACGAGCCAAAGAGAATAGGCAGGCATTTGACCGCCTAAACAGCCTCGTCATCAACATCATAGCGTCACCAGGAGCCGGTAAGACGTCGTTGATAAAAGGTATCATCGAGAAGTTAAAAAACAAATACCGTATACTGGTCATCGAAGGCGACATAAGAGGACAGATAGACAGCGAAATGATTTCGAAACTAGGTGTCGACGTCATTCAAATAAATACGGTTACCGAATGTCATTTGGACGCATTCATGGCCGCTCAGGCTCTCCCGAAGATTAAGAAGAAGTACGATCTCATCCTAGTTGAAAATGTCGGCAATCTGGTTTGCCCGGCAGAATTCGAAATCGGTGAGGACTACAAACTAGCAATGCTGTCGTGCCCCGAGGGTGATGATAAGCCAATGAAGTATCCGCTACTCTTTCATTTGGCAAAGGTGGTGGTGATAAACAAGTGTGATCTCCTGCCCTATCTTGACTTCAACATCGTCGAAGCCAAGAAAGCCGTCAGGAAAGAAAACCCAAGAGCGATCATCTTCGAAGTCTCATCAAAGACCGGCGCCGGATTTGAAGAAATCTGTCGACATTTGGAAAAAGAATTAAATGCCAAAAAGAAAAAAACTGCGGGTTAAGGGCATTGTCCAAGGTGTCGGTTTCAGACCATTCGTTTACCGCCTCGCGCGTAGTCTGCGGCTGAAAGGCTTTGTTCGTAATACAACGAACGGCGTTGAAATCGAAGTGGAGGGAAGTGCCGCAGGCATCGATCGATTCATTGAAAGCATGCTCGATAGCAAGCCACCGGCCGCGCGTATTGATAAAATCAGAATTGACACGGCCCCGAACAAGGCATACCGAGAATTCTCTATAAAAGAGAGTACAACCTCCACCGGATTTACGCAGATCTCGCCCGACATCGCTACTTGTAATGATTGTCTCAAGGAAATGAATGACCCACACGACCGCCGCTACAAATTCCCGTTCATCAACTGCACAAACTGCGGTCCCCGGTATTCGATAATCATAAAAACGCCATATGACCGGGCACGCACTTCAATGCACGAATTTAAAATGTGTGTTGATTGCGAGAAAGAATTTCAGGAAATTTCTGACCGACGTTTTCATGCGCAACCCGACTGCTGCCTGGTCTGCGGGCCAACATATAGTCTGCATACGATCTCCGGCGAGAAAGTTGAAACTGACAAACCCATCCTAAGAACCGTCGAATCACTGAAACGCGGGGATATTGTCGCAATCAAAGGCGTTGGTGGATTTCATATCGCCTGCGATGCATTGAATCGCGATGCCGTTACAAGACTACGCCGCTTGAAGCACAGGCCAACGAAGCCGTTTGCGATAATGGCCAACAAACATGACCTGCACAGAATCACATATATCAATGCTGATGAGAAAAAAGTGATCGAGTCACCAATCGCCCCGATCATGCTTTTAAGAAAAAGGGGCAAGACTATCTGCGAAGAAGTCGCACCGAATAACCCATATCTCGGCGTAATGATACCCTATGCTCCGATCCACCATCTACTATTGGCTGAGATGCCCTATTTGGTTATGACCAGCGCAAATATCCAGGATGAACCGATCGTCAAGAACGCAGAAGAGGTTGAGAGAAAGCTCAGTCGTCTGGTCTCCCTCTACCTGGACCATAATCGGAATATCGAAAATAGATGCGATGACTCAGTCGGTTATCATCTGAACAACCGAGGATTTTCGATCATTCGACGCTCCCGAGGCTATGTTCCTATCCCCATCGACTTGCCGATTGCAGTGAAACCGACCCTCGCGGTTGGCCCCTATTTAAAAAACACGTTTACCTTGGCCAATAGTGAAGAGGCCTACGTCTCACCCCATATTGGCGACCTGGATAACCTAGAGACTCTGCAATTCTACGACGAAATGGTGACCAAGTACAAGCGTTGGTTCGGAATCGACCCGCAGCTAATCATCCACGACCTTCATCCTGATTATCTATCGACAAAAATCGCTCAAACGATGCCCGGTCAGAAAATCGGCATACAACATCACATCGCCCATTTCGTTTCATGCCTGGGTGAGAACGCCACATTGACAAACACCATCGGTATCATCTTCGATGGTACCGGTTACGGTCTCGATGGAAAGATCTGGGGAGGTGAGTTTTTCATCGGTAGCATCACCGATCAAAAAAGAGTCGCACACCTGCAGTATCTTCCTCTACCCGGTGGCGAATCAAGCATAAGAAAACCCTATCGTATCGCCATCGCATATGCTCATAAATTACTACATGAAGATATGCACCTGACTACCGATTCTGAAACGAAAATCATCAAAACGATGATTGATGAAAACCGTAATCTCGTTTATACGTCGAGCATCGGCAGGCTGTTTGATTGCATCTCAGCGATGCTTCATGTAACCAGAGAGATAACCTACGAAGCAGAGGCCGCGATAAACCTCGAGTACATCGCGGCTCATGGTGTCACAACTCACTACCCGTACAGAATACACGAGTCTGAGCCCATGACCGTAGAAATTGAAGATACCTTGGCGGCTATCGTTAAAGACACACGATCTGGGATTTCGAACAAAAGGATTTCTGCAAAATTCCATAATACGCTCGCTGTGTTGTCCTTGGATGTAGCAAAGAGATTAAGACAAAGATACGGCATAAAAAGAGTGTGCTTTTCCGGCGGGGTATTCCAGAACCGTTACCTACTCAATTTGATGATCCGATACTTTCTAGCCGATGGTTTTGAAGTATCAACTCACCGCCGGCTCCCCAACAACGACGGGTGTATTTCGTACGGCCAAACAATTGCTGGGAACACCAAAGAGATCAGTGGCAGGAACAAATAGTTGAAGGCTGGAATCTTCGAAAGAATCCTTGAATTTGATTGGTCAAAGTTGCCTAATCTTCTACTACTCATCTTCGTCTTCGTCATTTCGCGCTTACCCCTGCTCAATCTGGGTTTTGGATTAGATGCCGATGCCTGGCGTATAGCAAATTCAGCGTTTGATTTAAGATACCACGGTGTTTACCACGCATCAAGATTTCCTGGCTATCCGCTTCTCGAGTTTCTGAATGCGGCGGTCATTCAATTTGGTTGGGTAGCTACGAACAGTCTAACCATGCTCGTGTCCTTGATTTCAGTGATAACATTCGTGCAGATTCTTAAAACCCTAGATTGCCGAAAGGGAGGACTGCTGACGATAACCTATGCTTTCCTCCCCCTGCTCTGGCAGAACAGCACAAACACGATGGATTACATGTGGGCGCTTTGTTTCATCATGTTCGTTTGGCTGTTTTTGCTCAATAAGAAATGGGTTATCGCAGGACTCATGATGGGTCTTACGCTTGGCTCGAGGCCTCAGGCAGCAGTGCTCATACCACCTTGCTTATTTCTGATCTACCACCATGACAGGAACGTTAAAGACGTCGCAAGGTTCTTGTTGGCGTCTCTATTCGCAACGGGTTTTCTGTTTTCTCCGTTGTTCCTGACCTATGGTTTGACATTCATCCGACACTACCCGGCACAGACTTCCATATTCCAAATCGGATATCAAACAATAAAGCAAATTGGACTGCCTGCTACGCTCTCGCTGCTCATTCTACTCATTACATCCCGGCGGGGCCTGCGAAGTATGATAACCGAGCAAAACAGAAACGATATGTTCATCCTACTGTGTGTCATTCTGGTACTAATCTCTTTCGCAGCAACACCGTATCACTTAGAATACATCATCCTGGCTATTCCATTCGGGTTGATGCTCCTTTACCGTATTGGCAGCAGACCGTTTGTGGTGCTCTTCAGCGTGTTGTTGTTGTTGCACGCATTTGTGACAATCGGAGGTTTCCAGCATAACGTGGACGGGGAAATCACTCCAAGACTCATCGCTCAAGGAGCGATGAGTTCAAATGCCGGAGAACGCAAGCAACAGCTTGTTCTCGCAGAGAATTTGAATCAAACCAGCATAGACAACCATAGTATCGTGATCGCCGGACCATGGTTGCCTATCCTAGCATACCTCGATGATGAGGTCTCTTCGACTGTGGGAGTAAAAAAAATGTATGATAGCAATCGACCGGGTGCAGGTGTATGGAATTTCCAGCGCGACATTTCGTATCGATATTTATTGCATCTTGATGAAGTAAAGGCATTGAAAGCTAAGAACTACAGAATATACTACATAACGAGAGTCAGAGAATTTACCGAAGATATTCATGGTTATGACCTGGACGATTACGGTGCCGTGTATCTGTCCGTTTAGGTCTCATCACACCCTTGATAAGAGACAAGATTTGTATATAATGAAGCCGTGCATGGAGAATAATAAATGTGCCTAGGCGTTGTTGGTCGCATAGACGAAATCGATGGTGAAATGGCAACTGCCGAGATAATGGGTGTCCGGCGTCGAATTTCTATAGTCCTAGTTCCCGAAACAAAAATTGGGGATTACGTCATGATCCACGCTGGATTCGCCATTAATCAGATGGACGAAAAGGATGCCCGCGAGACCGAAGAGATGATAATGGAAGTATTGAAGTACTCGTAGAGAACTCATCAAAAAACTACCTGGCAAATAAGGAGCTGTGGCATCCTAATCGCAGTTCTCTTCCTTCTTAATAGTGATTTCCCGATCGCCGCAGCTGCTCAGTCTCAGCATTACCCAGCGGTTCAATTCGCCAATAATCAATTCTATGTCTTTTGGCAGGACCTCCGGTTTTATCCCTCGGATCGCTCAACACTGGCCGCGCGGGTGACTCAAAACGGCATCGTGCTTGATCCTGAGGGAATTGTCATCCTGCGCGACAAGACAGATCGCGTAGACGCCGCTTTCGATGGTTCAAATTTCCTTGTTGTCGTCCAGGACAGCTGTTGAAATATGGCTGATATTTTCGGCGTGCGGGTCACGACCGAGCTCACCATTCTCGACTCTCTAGTTATCATCCGTAACACTGCCGGTGGCCAGACCGAGCCGGCGGTGACCTTTGGTAGTCAGAACTACTTTGTCACGTGGCTCGACCAAGCTTTCCAGACACGCTCTTCCCCCGTGGCGGTGGCGCGCGTTAGCACTCAAGGTATTGTTCTCGATACTGTTTCTCATGTTGGGGTAGGTGACTATCACCCAGATATTTCTTTCGACGGTAGTCGCTGCCTCGTTGTCTGGTCTAAAGAATTTCATGGCGTGGTGGGACGGTTTATCAACGCCTCAGGGCAACCAGAGGGACAAGCAATCGATATTTCCTTGACCCAGGGGACATCTACATTACCCGTGTTGACATACGGCACACAGGACTATCTTGTGGTTTGGGCTGACTTCTGCCTCTCCGGTACAGATATTGATATCTTTGGGCAGCTCGTGTCATCCACCGGGCAGCTTGTCGGTGAACGCATAACTATTGCCGAAGGGGCGCCGATGCAAAACTATCCAGCGGTCACCTACGACGGCAATCAATTCCTCGTTGTCTGGATCGAAGATCAAGAATATGTTTACGGACGCTTTGTGACCGCCGATGGCCAACCAAGCGGCACCCAATTTATGGTATCAAACAACACTTCTTATGAACGCCAACAGACTACGGTGGCTGCCGGGACAAATCACGCTCTTGTAGCATGGAATGAATATCATTATGATTTTGATGTTTACGGTAACCTGGATGTATCGGTTGGCGTCGAGGAAGAAAAAAATTGGGTCGCCCGACCCGAAGCATGTACGATCACCTCATCTGGGATAGATAGGCTCATTGGGCAAGATTGTCAAATATACGACATCTCGGGCAGGAACATCCCTAAGAACGCAATCACCCCAGGTGTCTATTTTCTAAAGACAGATAAGAAAATTGTCGAAAAGGTAGTGGTTGTACGTTAAGGATCGTTTACGATATTTTGGATGTCGGCCGATCGGTGATCTTCCGTACCAGTAACGGCAAAGCCACATCAGCCTTAGCTCTGATCGATACGTCAACAGCGTTACTGATCGGAGTGGGCTCGAGATTTATTTCTATTGTTTTCACTCCCTGTTCCATTGCGATCCGGGGTATCGCGGCCGCGGGCCACACCACGCCGGATGTCCCGCAAATCATCGCGACTGCTGTGCCACTTAGGAAATCCAAAGAGTCCTGCCAAATATATTCAGGTATCGCCTCACCGAACCAAACAACATCGGGTCTCAAAAGACCACCGCACACGCACCTAGGCAAATCATTTGACACACCCTGGATTCCTGTATACTCAGTTTTGCGGTCGCACTCACAACAACGCGCACGGAAAATATTACCATGTAGTTCGAGTACTCTCTGCGACCCGGCACGGCGGTGCATATTGTCGACATTCTGTGTCAACAGGAGAAAGTGCT
This sequence comes from Caldifarciminota bacterium SM23_42, assembly GCA_001303785.1. Lineage (GTDB taxonomy): Bacteria > Hydrothermota > Tepidihabitantia > SM23-42 > SM23-42 > SM23-42. The sequence goes on from LJUJ01000005.1 coordinate 120,200, forward strand.
CGAAGATACTTTCGAATGCTGACAAGGCGTAATGCGCAGCATTGGGTGAAGCCTTCAAAATCAAGTCCTGCCTCCAGTGGTACCATTCCCACACTAGTACAGGATCTTTTTGAAAAGCTTGAGGTGTTGCGAGTTCCTGCGCTGAGTAGTTTTTCCAAAGTCCATCAGCGCCCCGAAAGGTTGGAATCCCACTCTCAGCAGATACCCCGGCACCAGTCAACACAAACACCGAATTGACCGTCCCCAAGAGCAGGGCTGCTCGATCGATCAAATTGTCCGTTGAATTCGAGTTGCCAGATGTGTGGTTCACGAACCTACTGCATGATTGACTGTCGCTCTCTAATTAGAATCAGCGACGGTAGGATCAAAACCTGTAAATCAAGCCGATCCTTCCCTCACTGGTATCGATGCCAAATTTCTCCTCTTTCTTAAAAAGCAATACATCGACCACTGATACAATACGATTGATGATCGCAAAGCCGGGCATGAAAGAAGCGCGCCGCCGGTGTTCGCGGGCCTCCCTTCTTTTCTCCCAGTAGTAAGTACGACTTGCCAGGGTGTCCCACACCCACTCGTCCTCACCAAAGTAGGAATTCTCTTCGATGTAGTTTTGCTGGAGCAGCGGATCGTTAGGAAAGAAATAACTCGCGTTCCTCTCTACTTCCAGATTGTAGTCTACGGAAGACAGATAATCCTCAACAGCATCGTAGTAGGCATCGTCACGGCGCGTCGGATTTGCCCCAGCATGCTCGATGGCAAATACGCGTGCCGAGTGATCAATGCGTTTACCAAAGTAATTCAACCCAAAATAAGACAACCACACGGCACCTTCAACCACAAAGAACGCTTGGGCCTTTGACTTTTGCCCCTGTATCATTTGTCCCAAGCCAGGAACCATGATCGACGCGAATACCGGATTCATCGCTTGGAAGACGATCAGTGTAATACTCAACATCGTAGTACCTCCTACTTCAAAACCGCAAATTTCTTGAACTTGACTTCGCTCTTGTTTGCGTTCTTAGCCTCGATGCGAAGGATATACATACCGTTAGCCTGTCGCGTGAAGTCAAATTGCACTTCATTGTATTCATTTTGTGTTGGGCTGGACAGCGTTGCCTCACCGATGCTACGCCCTGTTATATCCAGTATCTCAACGGTGACTTCTGCCAATTGGTACAAGAAGAAACGCGCTCGACCAAAGTTCTCAATGGGCGATGGATACATATAGCAATTGCCTAGTAGTGAACTTGAAACTTCAGGTTCGGATAACACGCCGTCGAAGTAACCAATATTTGCAGGTGAATTCATATACCCACTCCACGATACGCTGCTTCCCGGGAAATCCCAGACGTACAACTTCCCTGAATTAGTACCGCAGGCTATTTCAAGGTCACCATCTGCATCAAGATCGAAAACGACACCCGGGCTAGAAAAACCACCTTCGCCGAACAACGGAGAATAGGCAAATTCAGTATTACGATCGTTGATTATTCGGAGATAACCATTACCGAGCGAATCCGAGGTAGCCACGCCAAAAATGATATCCTCAGCACCATTATCGTCCAAATCGGCAATCATCAACGGATATAGAATGAATTCATCCAAGGGTAAAGGAAAGTTGTTCGCGCTCGAACCGTTCTTATTGGAGACGTATAGTGTCTTGCTGCTGTTAGGCATTATTATCTCAAGGAAACCATCATCATCGATATCGGCAAGCCCCGGGGTATAATAGAATATGGTGTCGATCAAGATGTCGAATTTCTGCTCCAGTGTGTCTCGACTGTATATGTATACCGTACCATAACCGTTCACGATGACCGCTTCGGGATCGCCGTCACGATCAACATCGCCGACAATCGGCGATGCGTAGGTCAGCATGTTGTGGCTTGCTTCGTCAAATTCCCGAACAATACCATCTTGATTCGCTATCCAAAAACGACCGTCCGAACCCAATATCCCAAGATCACGATCTGCTTCACTGAAAACGCAAGGGGTTGAAAGTAACTCGGTACCTAAGTATATCGGATACTGAGCAATGTTCTGCCCGGTACTATTAAGGCAATAGAGCGTGCGGTCTTTGCTACCGAAGACTATCTCAGCATTCGCATCACCGTCTACATCAAATAGCAGCGGTGCACCGGTGATTACATCGCCGGTCGTGAAAGGAAAGTTAGGGATGGTATCCAGGGTCTGCCCGTCGAGACATTTCAAATCGAATCCGGAACCAAAAGCAATATCATCCGCATTGTCACCGGTAATATCGCCGACGGCCAGGAAAGTGGTAATCGTGCCAACAAACCTACTACCGTAAGACCCACCGTCATGATTGAAGGCATAGATGAAACCGTTTCTTGCGGCAACAACTATCTCCATATCACCATTGCCATCAAGATCACCGTAGCTGACATCCCCAATCGCCCCATACTGAACAGCAATCGGAAAACCAGATTGCAACATACCAAGATTGACCGCGACATCCATGAGGGTATCAAGTGCCGACTGCACATCGATATTCACCAGAGATTTCCCGTAGTACGAATCAGAATTAGGTTCGGTGAACGGACCAAAACGATCGCTAGCCTTGTTGCTATCATCGACGAAGAACAAATCATATTTCGAACCGTAATACTCAAGTGAATCACCATAATAGTATGCATCAAAATGCTGAATACCGTCTGCCTCTTCTAAGTCGACTCCTTTATGGTCCGGATCTGTCTGTAGTGTATTCGTCACGTACTTCGCGCTTATGATGTTGTCGTCGACATGCCAGATCGCAATGCCACTGGCTGGTAGGAAGAAATCATATTCACCGTTATCGACATAAATAGGAACCCCATCTTCCGCGTCAATTACTATCGTGTCTTTGTGTACCATGTCTTGTTGTCGATTTTCAATCAAGAAAAACTCGGTCGCAGAAATCGGCACCTTCACCATGGTCTGATCGGCAACGGCGTACTGAGTAGTATCTATTGAGGACGCTCTGATAGTTATGAGACTGTCCGGATCGGTCACGACGATCGGATTCACCCAACCCAACCAGTATCTAGACCAGGCGCTCATGTTAGCAGGAATAGAACCCTCAGGTGCACCAGCCCCAGGACTGCCGACCCAACCACCAGTGCCCATCAGGCAGAAAGCACCGACCCCGTTTGACCAACCGGTTATATCATACAGGTCAGGCAGATCAAGTATGTGTCCGAACTCATGGACAACCGTACCCACTGCACCCACCATATATTCATCGACCCTTGCCATCTCTGCGTTGATGCTAACCGGAAAGTCAATCGTATCAGTGCCACCATTGGCAAGAATATGGGGTACGCCTAAGTAGAACTCGAGCGCGCCGGGCGGGATCGTTGCCGAAGGAATGTCGCAAAAGCGCAGGAAATTAAGGCTCGTCTGCCACTGTGTACCCGCATGGAAGATGATGATCGCATCGTAATCCGAAAAATCAATTGTTTCATCCTGATCCGCGGCGGCAACCGCATCAGCGAGTATGCGCACTAATCCCATTTCCATAGCAAAGGTATTGTAGTACACAAAACCATTTTCCGCGTCGTATTCAACAAAGCCACTGTAGTAACGCATGTTGTGCGGCAGTTGGTAGCTTTCCAAATTGTGATCAGGTTTTACCGTATAGCTGACAACGCAATTTCCAAAGGAATTAGCCTTGTAATAATTGCTCAAGAATTGCATCTGACGCTCGAAATAGACACCGCTGTGAGGTGGGTCATAGAATAAACCATCCTCAGGTGTACCGAAGCCGGTTAGATCCATCTTACCATTTCCGGTTGTGCATCCTTCGTTGTCTTCCACGAATTCAACCTTGAGAACTAAAACGTTAAGGTCTTGCCTGCTTTCGCGTGGTAGGGGTGCAATAAATTCTCTGAAAAGCCTCAAGTTCTGGAACCTCAGAACAGGTATGCTCCGCGTGCCCCCATCTGATACCAGCTTCAACGTAAGATCGGAAGACACAGGATATGCGGGTGGAGAATAGGCTGTCTGATCTCTTACCAGCCTTATCTGACTCGCGGTGCTCAAAGTAAGAAACATCATCAAAGCCATGATTGTTTTCAAATTGACCTCCGTATCTCTAACATGAAATTATGAATGTATAACCACTCCAGAATTGAAATGAAATTATTCACTCTCTTATCCGTGACATGAATGCAAAGCATTAACTTATTTCTCCATTATAACGACGACGCTTTAGTTGTCAAGATAAAAGCAAAAACCACAAATGGATACGTCATCGACAGATGTCTGCTACGTTTCAGAACCTTATCCGATAATTGTATTGCAGACGATACTCACCAGTTTCGTCTCTTTCCACACTAATCTTATTATTATCATCGACCACGTATTCGACATTGAACTCGTTAGAGAAGGTCGTGATATCGTACGTATACGTAACGAAAAGGTTTCTTGAAATGAATTTGCCAACAGTCAACTTTGTTCGCTCATCGGGTTCAAAGAAAGGTGTCTCGATGCGAAAATAATCGAGTCCCGTGTATTGCCTAATCCTCCGGGAAACGTCACCCTCCAACCAAGATACTAGGCCACGTGAAAGTCCGCTCATATACTCACCACGTTTCATCTGCTCAAGCTCTTGCCATGTGATATTCAGATTCAAATATGTTACGATGTCCTGCTCGGTGTACTGCCCAGGAGGGTCAGTGAAGAATTCGAAAACTGGTTCGGAAATGGGACCGAAAAGATGAAGGATTATTCTTATTCCCTCTCTAGTGTCAAGTTCTGCCCAAAAGTCGATATCCGGGTCTATCTCATCATCAGGTATGAAAGTGACCTTACCTTGAGTTATCGACAGCACATGATTTGCCCAATAGAAATTGCCCCGGTCGGTTTCCATGACACCGGTCAGGTAGACCGGCCCAGTTTCTTTCACTACGAAAAGCTCACCTCCAAACTCCATGTCTGCTTCACGGTTTCTCAACCATATGTCCCTTTCTCCTTTTACTCTAATGTTCATACGCCAGTCATCATCGCCTGTCTGCTGGTCTTCGCTAATTTTCATTCCGAATTCCAAGGGCACAATACCTTCGCTAAGTGTTATGTTACCGTTGTAGTGCATCAACCGATCACGCATGTTCAGCGAGAAATTACCGCTTCCCACCCCGTAGGCAAAAGGCGGAAATTGAACGGGCGCATCAACAAAACTGAAATCGAACTTGAGATTATCGACTCCGAATCTGGGTTCCAATTTGACGACACCACCACCATCCACCCATTGGCTCGACAAACTACGTCCATTCTTGGGCGATATTAGGCCCTTGCCCGAAGCGAATAATATGCGATTCCCTTCGAATATGACATCGGTATTGACCGAATCAAATTGCGACGCAATGATATCCACGGAAAAGGAACCATCATGAATCTTGCCGCCACCGCCTAACTCAAACTGCTCGATATCCCCTCGGAAGGTGACTTCGCCGGTCATTAACCCGGTTGGGTTACCCAAGATATTCTCTAGAAAAGCCAATACCCACACGCCGACGTTCTGAAACCTAGCGGTGAGTTCTGACTGTTCGAAAGACAAGACGCCGGATGCAGTGCATTCCTGTCCGTTATCATCATGTATGTGGATTGAGTCGACAAAAATACTCTCATTCACATATCTGCCACTAAAGACCAGCTCACCATTTTTCAAACCTAGGAAGTCCACACCGCGTACGTTGATCGCGATACTATCGTTCTCGACACGCACATTCAGATTTCCGTGTAGCTCTTCTCTTAAGCCTAATAGCCTACCGATTTCATGCAGGTCGATATTTGAAAGCGCCAACCCCAACGGAACCCTTGAGAATTCGAGATTGCCATTTGCCAAGGATAGACTTACATCTCCGATCATCCTATTCATGATATCGAATCCTATCGGCTTGACATTTCTGGTAAGAACCCGGTTGTAGTTGACGATGAGAGAACTAATCGTACCCCTTAGCTCATCGCGTAATATCCCGTCGATCTGAACACTATCTGCACTATCGGATGCGACAAACGTGAACATCGTGTCTGTCACACTGAAAATGGTCCGCTCCAGTTCAAGACCTTTGTAGTGCAGCCCTCCTAACGCAATTGACAAATTCCGTTCTTGCATGTCTTTTTGAAAACTGACACTACTTATCACCAGTTCATCGACACTAAGGTCGAGAAGGGAGAAATCACTCGCCATAATATCGGAAGTGAAACGCACACCATACAAATCGCGTGGTTCTCCGGCGAGGTGAAAAGACCCATTCAACCGACCTCCTATTGGAAAATAACTCTCAAACCTATTGAGATCAAAATCCGTGAAAGCAATATAGAAATCAATCTCTGGGGTAATCATACCGTTAGCTCGAAGCGTTCTTTTTCCTTCCGAAACAAAGAGCGAGTCTACATAGAGATCGGATTCGACAAATGACCCAAAGAAGAACAGCGAGTCGAGTCCGAAACCCAATTCACGCGGCGAGTTGACAAATCCCCTGAATTTCTTGTCAGTGTACGCCAAATATCCGTTGACCATCACCGGCAATTCCACTCCTATCAGTTCACCCACGTTCAAGTTCCTGAAATTCATGGCGAATTCGATATCCCGGAGTTGGGTAACCCGCAGTTGAGCGAAAAGGCCTCCACCCAAAATTTCCCCATCGAAAATATTAACCCAGATTGTATCGGCAGCCGCATTGGTCTCAAAACCAAATTTGTCAAACGGACGGAAATCAGTAACGCTTCCCCTTATCTGCGGCATGATGTTATCTCGAGCATAGGTAATTCTGCCTGTAAAATCGATTTTCCCTTGGTGCATGCCGAACTTTCCTAAATCCAAGTGAGCTTTCTCGAAATCAAATGCAGCGCTTCTCGGTTCAAAGGAATATCCGCCACTACCCTGTAATACGAGGCCGGTGCCAGTTAACTTGAATGAATTGAGCCTAATCCCTTCATCATCAACTTCAGCATGAAGGTTCAAGGTCCGTATGTACACTGAGTGTTTCTCAGATCGCAGCGAAAGATTCATAGTGGCGACACGGGTTCGGGAACCTGCAAAATCAATGAAAACAATCCCGGAAATGCCCTCAATTTTGTATAGATTCCGGTTCTTATATATTACCTGACCGTTCTTCAAATTCACTCTCAAGCCCAATCTGAGGTTCGGTAAACCCCAGAAGCCTCCGCCTGTTCCATTTTTCTTTTCTTCAACGGTAATCGTTGGCTCTATGAGGTTAATTTCAAACAGATTCGGAAGCCGAAGCATGAATGGATTGAAACGGTAGCGAATGTCTGCCCGAGTTCCATAAACGCTATCTGTCTCTGACAACCTTACGCAGTAACGGCCGATCCGGAATCCGCTTAGTACGTTACCCTTGATGTCCTGGTAATCAATCGTGACACCACTCACGCGTTCGAGGATGTCAAGTGTCAGGACTCCAGAATTTACGCTGGTGAGAAACAGCGCGGTTGCAATGATTATGAGCAGGAAGATTATTGGACCAAGGTATTTCTTCATAATATTATATTTTAGAAGGTGTGATAAATGCCGAAATACAACTCCTGCCCTGTATCGGTGAGTGGAAAACCCATATCCAGACGCATTGGGCCAATCGGCGTGAAATAGCGCAGGCCAACGCCTGCGCTCATCTTGAGATATTCGCTATCGCGAAAATCAATTCTGTTACCAACGTAACCAATATCGAAGAATCCGACCAAACCAAAATTCATGGGCAATGCTAATCGATACTCGATATTGAGATTCAGCAGTATTTTCCCGTATCGAAAGCTACCAATTGAATCCGGACCTACTGATTTCTCCGGATAACCCCTTAACGTATATTGACCCCCTATGTAGTACTCTTCGTAAGCTGCAACACCGTTCGTCGGAATCATGACACCGCATTTGAATCGCTGAGCAAACGTATTATTCAAGAACGGTTGGAAAGTACGCTCCTCAATCTCGAGGCGGACAAAATTATTCGCTCCCCCGAAAATACCACCAGCGTACTCGATGAGGGGAACAACATAAAAACCTCGCTTGGGGCGAAAGAACTCATCCCTGCGGTCGACCAGTAGCCAAAGCCTCACCCCATTGGTAACACCCTTAAGCGTATCCGGCAGAGTAGTCTTCGGCTCTATATCGACATACTTATATTGGTGGGATATGCTAAACGCAACCTCTTCACTGAATACCTTCGTTATTCTAAACTCATTACCCCTTGTCTGGCGTGAGAAATCGACGGTCTCCTCAATCCAGTAAAAAGGCAGCAGCGACAATTGCAGACCAAGTGGTGTAACATATGGCAGGGTATAACGACCCTCTATCTTGATTTCCCATTCCTTTCTGATATTAAACTTGAAAAAGGGATTAATGTTAGCACGGTGACCAATGTTTGCAAGATTCAATTCTTCGAGGCCGAAGGAAAACAAAAAACTGAAAGGCAGGGTCAGGCCAACACCAAAATTGAGCACGCGTGATTTCAACTCGCGCACCTCGAACACCAAATCAACACTATCCGGCTGTTGTCTTAGCATTTCAACCTTGAGCGTACTGAAAAACCCGAGTGCGTATATTCTCCTCTGGCTATTGTACACTTTCGATTTACTGTACAGATCACCGGGCTCCAACTCTATTTCTCTGTACACCACCACTGGCCGCGTCTTCCTCAATCCACGAACCTCAATACTCCGTACATAATGCACCGGACCTTTCTCAACATCGAACGCGAGAAAACCAGAATCGGGTACAACCGTGGACGAAACTTCAGCAAAAGGATAACCACGATCCTTGTAGTAATCCTCAATCGCTTTCGCGGTGGTATTCAGTTTTGCCTGAATGAAGTGGTCGCCCACTTTCACGTGTAACCGTCGCTTCAGCTCATGTAGTTGAGCACCGTTTACTACTACTCGACTTATCTTCGGCCTAAGCCCTTCTTCGATCCGGAATACTACTGCGACTACTGTATCACGTGTTTTGACTTCGGGTGAGACTTTGGCATAGAAGAAACCCTCTCTTCGGTAGAGTTGAGCAATCCGCTCAATATCGTAACTTACATCAAGTTCACTATACTCCTCGCCCCGTTTCGAAGTGATCTCAGATCGTAGTGTACGTCCTCGAATTGACTCGTTACCAATGAATTCAACTTCTGAAACGGAAGTACTAATGAGTATCAGTGAAACGAGAAAACCAAACAAGTGTGTTTAAACCAGAAATTTGCCCTTACTTATTATCAACTGGTCATCAAGCCAGACAGTGGGCTTTCGTATTACGGCATCAAGGTGTATGTTAGCTTTGTTCTTGCCCCCAAAAGCCAAGTTGTTGCCAAATGCGACGTGTATTGTGCCGAGCACCTTTTCATCCTCAAGTACGTTACCGGTAATCTTTGCCTTGTAGTTTGTGCCGATACCAAACTCACAGAGAGTCCTCTCTTTCCTGCCATATCTATTGAAAATCTCATCGAGCCGCCGATTGCCTTGCAGCCTCTTCAGGCTACCGTTTCTTATCTCAACCATTACTGGTTTGGCAACTGCACCGACAGGAGCGAAGGATCCATCGACCACCACCACACCGTTGCTTTTGCCCTCAACGGGTGCAACATAAGCTTCGCCGGCAGGCAGGTTAGAGAAGCCTCCTTTCTGCTTCACTATCCCGGTATCTGAGCAGCACATTCTTTTCCGCAAATCAAGCTCCAACGCCGTTCCGCTACTGGACTCTACATAAGCTCTGCGAGCAGCACTCACCAGTTTACAAAGCCTTTTCGTTAGGCGGGCGATCCGGCGGTAATCGGCATCCAATGCACGCCGCATCATCTCAACTGTAATACCCGGCATGGTCGCTCCCCGGGCACCATTTTCGTTGGCTTCGATTCGCGCGCGGGTATGAGTCAATGAACAGCTTGTCGGTATGATAAACACGTCACATTTTCTAAGTAGATCGGCGACCAGACCCGGTGGCTCTTCGCCGTGAATCTTACGCGGACGCATCTCAAGGAGGACAGCATCGTTGTGCTTCTGTAAGGCATTCCAAAGGGAAAACCCCACAGCGCGGCAAGGTTCATCGGTCACCACCACGACACGCTCACCGCTTTTTACGGCCAGGCAATCCTTGATGACGATATTAGCTGCCTTGAGTAATCTTCGCTCCAAATTTTTCATGCGAGATACTGCGTGATGAGTTATTACCAGCGGAAGTGGGCGAATGCGCGATTCGCCTCGGCCATCCGGTGTACTTCTTCTTTCTTCTTTATTGCGCCACCCTCGTTACGGCTCGCCGCAATGATCTCCTGGGCAAGTCTATCCTCCATGCGGTACTCGGACCTAGCACGAGCTACTCTTATCAGCCACTTTATTGCGAGGCTCTCTTTTCTTGCCGGACGCACTTCCATGGGAATCTGATAGGTCGCTCCGCCAACACGGCGTGGCCTAACCTCAAGCACTGGTTTGACATTGTTCAATGCTTTTTCAAAAACCGCGAGCCCGTCCTCTTTGGTGAGCTTTTCGATACGTGCCAAAGCACCGTAGAAGATTTTCTGAGCAACACTCTTCTTACCATCCCACATCAAGTTGTTAACAAACTTACTAACGATTATACTACTAAATTTCGGATCCGCTTGAACCTTTCTTATTTGAGCTCTTCTTCTTCTTCCCACAGTACCTCCCTAAGACGTCGCCGGCGTTTCTTTGGGTCTCTTCACACCGTAAAGTGAACGGCTCTTCTTCCTTCCTTCGACACCCGCCGTATCATATTTCCCACGTACCACATGATAACGCACACCCGGCAAATCCTTGACTCTACCACCGCGCACGAGGACAATTGAATGCTCCTGCAAGTTGTGCCCCTCACCAGGTATATACGAAGTAACCTCGTAACCATTAGTCAATCTCACCTTACACACTTTGCGCAAAGCAGAATTAGGCTTCTTCGGCGTCGTTGTATAAACGCGCGTACACACACCGCGGCGCTGTGGGTTCCGCTGCAAAGCCGGTGCCTTGCTTTTCGACACCACCTTTCTTCTTCCCTTTCTAATTAATTGATTAATCGTTGGCATCTGCCTCCTTATATCAAACGTATTCTAATTATAGCTTTTAATTATATATATAAACCATAGGGTGTCAACCCACAATACTTGACTTCCCTTGATATGTGTATATCATAAGCCATGCATGTCTACATCGAGGATATCGGCAAACATGAAGGTGAAGAAATCACCGTGAAGGGTTGGTTGTACAACAAGCGCTCCAGCGGGAAGGTCCGGTTCGTATTGATACGAGACGGCACGGGTATCGTGCAATCAGTTGTCGCCAAAGGCGATAACGATGACAAAACATTCGATGCAGCCGACAGAATCAGTCAAGAATCATCTATCATCCTGAGGGGTACCGTCAGAAAAGATGAAAGAGCACCCGGCGGTTACGAGATCGTCGCCACGGATATAGAAGTACTGCAACTCGCGCAGGACTATCCCATAACTCCAAAAGAACACTCAATCGAGTATCTGCTACCACTCAGACACTTGTGGCTGCGCTCCAAAAAGCAGAATGCGATATTGCGCATACGTCACGAACTAATCAAAGCCTGCCGTGATTTCTTTGATAACCGCGGATTCATCAACACCGATACCCCCATCCTCACACCGGCATCAGTTGAAGGCACAACAACCCTGTTTCCAGTAGATTACTATGGAGATAAGGTATATCTAGCCCAGAGCGGGCAACTCTATAACGAAGCAACTATCGGAGCACTTGGAAAAGTCTATTGCTTTGGCCCGACCTTTCGGGCTGAAAAATCAAAGACCAGACGCCATCTCACCGAGTTCTGGATGCTGGAACCTGAAGTTGCCTTTCTTGACCTCGACGGCGTCATGGACCTAGCCGAAGACATGACCGTGTTCATTGTCGAACAAATACTCAACAAGAAAATGACCGAACTCGAAACTCTCGAACGGGATATCACGAAGCTGAAAAAGGTCAAAAAACCGTTTCCCCGCATTACCTATAAAGAGGCAGTCACGATTATCCAAGAGAAATGCAAAGATTTCAAATATGGTGATGACTTTGGTGCACCGCATGAGACCGTAATTTCCGAAAGCCATGAAAAACCTGTTTTCGTGCACCATTTCCCAGCTGGAGTTAAAGCCTTCTACATGAAACGCGATCCCGGAGATGACTCGTTATCATTGAGCGTCGACATGATCGGACCGGAAGGCATTGGTGAATTGATGGGCGGCGGTCAGCGCGAAGATGACTATGATACATTGTTGAAGAGAATCAAAGAAAGAAAACTGCCTGAAGATGCCTATCAGTGGTATCTTGATTTGAGAAAATATGGTACCTGCCCGCACAGCGGCTTCGGTTTGGGTATTGAACGCACTATTGCCTGGATTTGCGGCATAAACCATGTCCGAGAAACCATTGCCTTCCCCAGGATGTTGGAGAAGGTATATCCTTAGTACTTCAATTCCAAATTACAAACTACACGTTACAATATCCTACAAAGAAACATAATAAATACGAAACAAATCCTAAGCACCAAATTCCAAAACATAAACTACAAATAAACATCACCGGCACAACAACTCCCACTGTATGACAGTGTGGCGCGGATGATACACTTCCTCAAACCACAAGAATTGTGAAATAAATCTGTGGGGAGCCGACATCTCATATACCATAACGGATAAAACCACGAAATAAAGTTACTTTTATATCTGTAATCCAGATATTTTATTTCTACAATCATCTGAATTAAATTTAATCAATTTCACCCCTTGACAAATTAATATTTTTGATTATAATATACCATGAAAGTTAAATTATTTAATTGCCCATCATGTAATGAGAGAATGGTCATGAGTGAACTGAAATGCCCCAAGTGCGATCTCAGAATCAGAAAAGACTTTGAATCCTGTGACTTTTGCAGCTTACCCGAACAAGACCACGAGTTTCTGCTCGTTTTCCTACGCGCTCAAGGGCGCATAACTGACATGGAAAAGGTACTGGGTGTCTCCTACCCGACAATCAAGGCAAAAATCGATAGCCTTTTGAAAAACCTGAATCTTTCACCGATCGCCGCCGAAGAAGAACATGACCCGCTCGAAGCCCTTGCCCAGGGTAAGATCTCAGTGGACGAAGCCGTAGCTATACTTAGACAGAGAAAGAAACGATGAAGATCGTTGTTCGGTTTCGAAAAGCACTACGGTTTCGTGAAATGGTTTTGTCGATGAACGAAAACCGGCCAACGCTAATAGGCTTTTGTTGCGAGCTTTGCAACCCTAACCGTTCACCGGTCTTTTACAAGGAGGAACCATGTTGACTATGGTCGAAAAAATACTCAATGAAATTGCCGAGGGCGATATAGAGATCGACGAAGGAGACATCTATCGTCAGTTGTATCCAGTCGGTCTGCCCCGCTATCTCGGACTCGATGAGCATTTTACGAATCGTCCTTCATAGCATTACAATGAACAACGTGTACAATTGTCCTACACTTCAGGTCATACAACTTGCAACAAGACATGGGCAACGTTCTACGGCCAACAGCAGCGACGCTTGCATAGTCTGCGGGCTACGTCATTCGTCAAAAAACCTTGGCCGACTAACGCTCAACGATACTAGCGTCGCAACCGTAACCGCCACCCATCTTTTAGGTTCGGGCATCACAACCCCAATCGCCAACCGATCTTTTATTTCGGGCAGCGCAACCGTCAACCGATCTTTTGAGAGGAGCAATTATGTCTGATGAAAAGAAAAAAATACTAAACATGGTCGCCGAGGGGAAAATCACACCCGACGAGGCCGCCAGATTACTCGAGGCTATTTCTCTATCGAGTGAACGAGAAAGAAATACTGGCCCTAGAATATGGAGTTCACTCGAAGGCATACCTAAGATAATAAAGGCAGCACTCGGTAACGCATTTGCCGATTCAGCACAGGAATCCCACCAGTTCGTGGACAAAAAGAAGATCAGATTCAAGGGGATTAGCGGTAATCTAGAAATATCAGGCACTGAAGCAAGCGGAATTGATATTCAGAAAGATGGTTTTGCCAAAGTCAGGGAACTCGAAGACACCATCGTCATCAAGGCTCTGAGTGGCAATGTGAAAATCAATGCGCCCAAAAAGACCGATCTATCGATCGCGGGAATCTCGGGTAACGTCGATCTTTCGGAAATAGAGGGCGATCTGGTAATCGAATCTGTATCCGGCGATATCACGGGTAAGGGACTCTCAGGTTCTTTACACGGCGAGATTGTCTCCGGAAACATAGACCTGGACTACAACACTGTCGACAAAATTGTAATACGATCAAAAAGCGGCGATGTGACTCTGAAACTCGATGAGAAAGTCGAAGCCGAGTTGGAAATTGAGTGCAGGAGTGGAACGATCACTTGTGAGTTCGACCTAAAAGGAAAAGAAGAAGACAGCAACTATTTAAGGGGCACGATAAACAAACCGCGTGGAAAGGTTACAATAGAGAATAAACACGGCAACGTTGAGATAAGAAAGAGAAAATAGCGGCGGGACTGACCGGTCGGTCCACGCAATATGCGTGCCATTTAAGTATTGACAAAACACTAATCTTGTATATAATTAATCATAATTCAGCTGGTGAGTAGAAATTCGCAGGCTGCCTCTTACGACAAAGCCAAGCCCAGTATGGCTTTCTGCCCAAGTTGGGTTTTGGCTCCTTCTCTATTGACTTATTGCATTTTATAACTATAATTAATGTTTGTAGAAAAATAATGCATATTAAGGAGGCTTGATATGGCGAAGCAAAAGTTTGAGCGGACCAAGCCGCATGTTAACATTGGGACGATTGGTCATGTGGATCATGGTAAGACGGCGTTGACCGCGG
>LJUJ01000006.1 GCA_001303785.1 Caldifarciminota bacterium SM23_42
ACTACATCCCACATAACACTATCCATATAAGCAAGCATCTCAGGTGAATACTCCATTTCCACATTTTGAAAAATATCTACCAGCACCAGTCCGATAATATTTTCAGGAGCCATCTTTGCAGTTTCAATGATATTATACGCACCCGAACAGAAACCGACAAGCACAACTTTTTTTAGGTTAAGCTTCTTAATAACAGCGGCAACATCTTCACCAAATGATGCCGTCGTCCAATTGGTACGGTTATATCCGGATTCTCCAAAACCAGGAAGGTCGACAGCGATCACTCCGTATTTTTCTGAAAAGTGAGCCATTTGTGCATCCCAGACACTCTTAGTGTTGCCCCAACCATGGACAAAAACAAGTGCAGGTTCACCTTCTCCCTGTTGATCGAAACTGATTTTGACTGCTACAATACAAATCTTCCGCTTCATTCTATCCTCCTTTTTCTCCTCTGCAATTTTAAAAGTATATTTGTAGTCAGAGCGAAGTCAATAGCCCAAAACATACACCCTGAGTAACCACTTACCTCGTCAGGATGTCATAGACACCAAACAGGCAAAGCTATGGCACAACGACCACCCATCAGAAAACAGGTAGCCTGAAATAGTTGTGATTGGGCGTTATGAATCAAATATATCATTAGGTCACGCGGATTATTAGTCCGTTGTTTGGGGATGTGTCAAATGATTAATCGGGGATTTAACCCCGATTGGACCTCTGTCATCATCCAGTTCCCTGATCAATTCATAGAACAAGCTTGGCCGGATGATCCATAAGTATACGTTGGTCTGGATTCCCTGGTCAAGCCGGAGAATCCAGCTGGTTGGTTTGTTTGCATCTGACTGCCGGTTTGCCGTGAAACTTTTGCCCGCTACCTGCGTATAATAATAGAATGGGTATTTTTGGTCATATTACATATAATGATATGAATAAAGCCCGCCGAGCGATCTGCCCGTGGTCTAAGTGCTGCAAGATAGAGACAACCTCTATGCCGTATAGGTAAATAATCAGAAATAAATAAAACATAAGAAAGGAAGAGATTATGTTTCGGCAATTTGAAGTCATCTTAACAACGGTATGCATGGGGCTTAGTGCACTGTTTTTTATATTAATTATCATTCGCATCAGGTGTATTCTTTTTAGGAAAGCCGCACGAGTACCTATATGGAATGAACGTGTCAGTATATTGGACAAAGCAGCCAAAATCATCACCGCGATATCACTGCCTCTCATGGCACTCGGCATTATTAATTTCATATTCATTGTTTCTGTACCTTCAGTAGTGATTAGAGTCTATGCAAAGACGTTTTTCATCATCATCTTTACTACCTGGACTCTTCTGGAAATTTTTCTGTGTCATTCAATTTCAGAAAAATTACTCACTGGCGGCATATTCAGACGTATTTTGTTTTTCCTGGCAGCTATTGTGTGTATCGCCGGCGCGGTACGTTTTTTTCCGCTTATCCCCCAGTCATGGGCATACCCCTCAGAAAACGACTGTGTAATTCTTGACTTGCCTGTTCGTGGAGTCTGGCTTGCCGGGCAAGCAGGTGCCAGTGTACTCACGAACGGTCATATAACTAATCGCTATGCTATAGATTTATTAAAACTCGGTCCGGATGGCAGACTGTACAAGGGGCAGGAAAAAAGTGTTACGGATTTTTATTCTTACAATGAAGAAGTCTATGCTCCTGCCGATGGAAGGATCACCGAGGTAATGGACGGCATCCAGAGTGATCTTATGGGAAATATGGACAAAGACCACCCCGGCGGCAACTATATCATCATGGATATAGGACAGGGAAAATATGTGTACTTTGGTCACTTAATAAATGGCAGCATCATGGTTAAAGAGAGTCAATCTGTCACAGCCGGTACTGTTTTAGGCCGTATTGGAAACTCTGGTTACAGCACACATCCCCATCTTCATATGCATGTCCAGAACAAACCGGTATCTGATCCTGAGGGAAGGATCACCTATCCGTTTCGTTTTTCAAAAATGCGCAGGAACAGGCTGATACTATGGGAAGTGGTCAGAAATGCTGACTTATTAAGGGGTGACAGGTTCAGCGATTAAGGAGGCAGATGGAGTTAGGTCTCTCTTTGAGAATCCAGAAATCGACAAGTGTAGGCCTTAAGAACGGATGGTAAGTCCGTAAACCTACTAGTACTTAATTATGCAATGTGATATATTCAAAGAGCCTGTTTCGGATTACGCATGCTGTGTTTCGAAGCGACAGTAATATGTACTAACCTGTCGTAGATCCCGCCGAAGGTCATGAAAGGGAAGTGGCTATATTTTGTTAACTATCACGTGGTTGATTAACCGATATGTCGAAACCAACGATACGCCTTGTGATTTTCCGCGTTTTGTGGTTAACCTCTGAAAATACGCAACAGCGGGTTTTACATTTCGAATCATATACCCATATGCAATATTTGGTTAACTTTCGATGCCGACATCTTTCGAAACCGAAAAAAGTAAGACGTTGGTTCACAAATGTGAGTTCTCGAATCGCCCGCCTCAGGCGGGCTCGCTCGAACAGGAAGATTATTTCCCTAAGTGAACGGGATGGATCAAACAGCGTAGTCGGGCGTCGTAATCGAGAGACGGTAGTCTTTTGCCTTTTCAAAATTAGGGGTTGACAAACTTAAATATTTGATTATAATTCGTTAGACTTAAGTCTAGATGGGTGTTGATATGGGTGTTGGCTCGAATCCAGGGCTAATTAAAGTGGAAGGAGATTACTATGATATCGGCGCGTAAGGCCTATGCAATAGGTCAGATTCTTAAAAAGGCAAACGATTTGGAGATAAAAGGGCAGGTACAGGACGCAATCGACGAGGTGAGAAAAGCAGTCGATATTAACCCTGAGGATGGTAACCTCTACAATCGTCTGGGCGATCTCTATTTAAAACTGGACGAAAAAGATGAATCACTCGAGAATTTCCGGAAGGGAGTGGAGGCATTTCGTCGGGACAACTTTCCTCGCAACGCTCTTGCCTTGAGTAAGAAGATTTTGAGAAACGCCCCTGACCATTTTGATATGTATTACACGATTGCCGATCTGCTGGTTGAACTCGACGAAAAACAAGATGCTGCGAAATATATGTTTGAATACATTGAGAAACAGGCTAAGCGGGAAAAAGAAAAGGAGGTTCTGAACGCAATCGAATACCTTCAGAGTCTCGAGATACGAGATGACAGGGTTCAAGATCGCATTGCTGAGTGCTACAATATGTATAAAAATGGCAGTGTCGAAAAGAAGGATTCGAAAACAACCGTTAGCGAATCGGTGGAATTGGATGATGCAACGGCTGCAGCGCTTTTGAAACCTGAGACAGTCGCGCAAGATAAAAAAACTAAGGAACACAAAACCGAGGAACCACAAACAAAAAAACACAAGGTTCCAGAAGTTGAAAAAATACTACACGAATTTGACGGAACGAACGTAATCCGAAAGGACATCGGTCAGCTTGATGATGCTGTAAAGCAAGTCGAGAATGCAGTTGTTGAGTTGCGCAAAACCATTCGGTTGGATGATGTTATTCTTGTTCTAGATAAGTCTTTGAGTGCTTTGTCCAAGGAACAGAAAAATGCCCTCGGAGCATTGCGTGATTCAGTGGTCGATAATCTGAACTACTTGCAGAAATCGATAGAAGAAATGAGCCAGAATTCGGGCAAGAACATGAGTGATACACAATCGATGCTCGACCGACTTAACAAGGCATTAGCGAGTTTGAGCAAGAATCAAGCAGTCATCGCCGAGGGACTAAAAGGTAGTCTCGCGAAATTGGATGGTAGCTTCAAGACGACGACCGAGAATTCGCTAAGAGTGGTGAAATCCATACTCGAAAACTACAAGCATGCGACAGATGATATGTGCGCTCGCCTGGATGATACAAAGGAAGCTAATGGAAAGTTGGTGCAATCAACCGACGAACTGGTGAAGTCAACTGGCGATATGAAACAAGAACTCAATGCGATGGGTGATTCTTTGTCAAAATTCATTGAGGCTCAGGAGTTTAGTGAGAAGAAGCGAGACCGCTATATTAAGATAATTCTTGTTATTATATCGGCGATTTGCGGGTTGTTTGTCGTTTCACTTATTCTGAAATAAAAGACGTGTAATAATACCCAACATCAGCGGTTTGTGTTGGATTTCCGAATTAAGATTGCTTTTTACCTATTTTTTTGCCTTTAAACTGAGAAATGCGTAGATGAAATCATCGATCTCACCGTCCATGACTTTGTCAACTTGTGATGTCTCATAGTCTGTACGGTGGTCTTTCACAAGCTTGTATGGATGAAATATGTAGGAACGTATCTGGTGGCCCCAGGCAATATCTGTTTTCTGCTCATTCAATTTTTCCAGTTTCTCATCCTCTTGTTTTTGGTAGTAGTCATAGAGTCGAGACTTCAGTATCTTCATGGCATTTGTTTTATTCTGAAATTGGGAGCGTTCATTCTGGCATTGAACCGTGATCCCGGTTGGGATATGAGTAATCCTGACCGCCGATGATACTTTATTCACGTTCTGTCCACCATGGCCACCAGCCCGGTATGTGTCGATGCGCAGATCGTCTTCGTTGATCTCAAGACTTATGTCTTCCACCTCCGGGTAGACAAACACGGAGGCAAACGAAGTGTGACGCCGTGCGTTGGCATCAAACGGTGATATCCTCACCAATCGATGTATACCAACTTCTGCTTTCAATAGTCCATAGGTATATTTACCGATTACTTCGATGGTCGCATCCTTGATACCAGCGACCTCTCCAGGGAGGAGATTAAGGGTGCGATACTTGAAATTCCTAATCTGTAGCCAGCGTACATACATCCTGAAAAGAATCTCGGCCCAATCACAAGATTCAGTGCCTCCGGCTCCAGGATGAATCGTAAGGATGCAGTTCTTCGCGTCATCTTCTTTACCAAGAAGGATTTTCAACTCCAGTTCCCTGATTTTTCGTCCGATTTTTCTTGCCTCGCTGCTCGCTTCGGCAAGCATCTTGTCGTCGAGCTCGGGTAATGCGATCAAACCATTAAGCAGCTCGACGTCATCGTTAATCTCTTGGATTGACTGAAGCCAGAATTGCTTCTCATTGATATCCGACATTATCTTCTGGGCTTCGGACTGGTTCGACCAAAAATCTGGTGTGGAGGTTTTATTCTGTAGTTTTCTTAAATCTTTTTCAATCTCTTGAAGGTCAAAGATGCTCCTTCAAGTTTTCGAAGCGTGTTTTTAGGCTCTTTATTTCATCAACCGTGATGACGTTTTCGCGTATGGATTTCTTCACGATTACTCCTTCTTCTGTGCTTTAGTGGTGGTTTTCTTTTTTGCGTATCTCTTTTTGAATTTTTCTACCCTGCCTGCCGAATCAACGATTTTCTGGCGGCCCGTGAAAAAAGGGTGACACTTCGAGCAAAGGTCAACAGTGATTTTTTCGACCGTCGATCGTGTTTCGACCCGATTACCGCAGGCACAGGTTATCACACAAGAAACGTATTTCGGATGGATTTTCTTCTTCACGTTGTGCCTCCTTACTTATCAGTACTCATTGATTCTAGGAAATCCTTATTGCTCTTCGTGCGCACCATCTTCTCAATCAGGAATTCCATCTGCTCAATGGTATTCATTTCAGACAATAGTTTACGCATTATCCATAAGCGATTAAGCTCAAACTCAGTCAACAGCAGTTCTTCCTTGCGTGTTCCGGACTTGTATAGATCGAGAGCCGGGAAGATCCTTCGGTCTTGAAGCCTCCGATCGAGAATCAATTCCAGGTTACCGGTACCCTTGAATTCTTCGAAGATGACTTCATCCATGCGAGAACCGGTATCGATCAAGGCGGTTGCGATAATCGTCAGACTGCCGCCTTCTTCTATATTTCTGGCCGCTCCAAAGAATTTCTTTGGCTTTTGCAATGCTGTGGAATCTAATCCGCCAGATAGCGTCTTGCCAGAGTGAGGTACTACTGCGTTATGAGCGCGTGCCAAACGTGTGAGACTATCCAGGAGTATCACAACATCCTTTTTCGTCTCGACCATGCGTTTGGCCCTTTCCAGAATAATCTCACCCACTTCAGTATGCCGTTCGGGTGTTTCATCAAAGGTTGACGAAACAACTTCTGCATCGACGGAGCGCTCGAAGTCAGTGACCTCTTCGGGTCTTTCATCGATGAGCAGTACGATCAAGTATATCTCTGGATGATTCGTGGTAATTGAATTCGCAATCTTCTGCAGAATAATGGTCTTGCCGGCCCGGGGCGGCGATACGATTAGCCCGCGCTGTCCCTTGCCAATGGGCGTAAAGAGATCGACGATCCGCATGGAGCGATCGTTCTTTTTTTCTATTTCCAGGTGAATTCGTTCATTGGGATACAGAGGCGTCAAGTTATCGAAAAGTACGCGCTCGCGGAATTCAGAGAGGGGAACGTTGTTGATATGTTCGATTTTTATCATTGCGAAATAGCGTTCGCCTTCGCGGGGTGGTCTGGCAAGTCCCCTGATGTGATCCCCGACCTTAAGATTGAATTTGCGTATCTGTGAGATCGAGAGATATATATCATCCTGGCTTTGCAGATAGTTGTAGTTCGGCGATCGGAGGAATCCATAACCCTCAGGGTGTATCTGTAGGACTCCCTCAACCGGCACCAGTTCTGCACGCTTGGTCTCGGCCTCGATTATCGCGTGTATCAGATCAGGCTTCTTAAGATCAGTAAAACTCGACAGACCCATGTCCTTGGCAATCGAGTGCAATTCTGTCACCTTTTTCTTCTTTAATTCATCTATTTCCATTAATCACCTTCCATTTGCGGTCAATTTAAGTGTCGATAATATCAGTTAATTGCGGTCTTGCATTATGCAATGATGACCTATGGGCAACCTAAATTGAAAACCTACTCTATGGAATTATTCAGGATCATTAATTAAACTATGAGATTATACTTGTATTTTGTGATTTGTCAAGGCTAAATTTAGAGGCTCAACATGCGTTCGATTGACTGCAGGGCTTTGGCGCGTATCTGCTCTTCAACTGTAATTTCAAATTCCGATCTTTCTAATGACCAGAGAATCTTTTCAACCGTCGTCAGTTTCATGTTGGGACAGATTGCATTTGGACTGCCGGGAATGAATTCTTTACCTGAGTTTTCTTTTTGCAGACGGTATAGCATGCCCAACTCGGTACAGATGATGAACTGCTTCGCATCGCTTTCCTGCGCGTAACGAATCATCTGAGATGTCGAGCATATCTTATCCGCGATTTCCTGTACATCGAGACGACATTCTGGATGGGCAACAATCTTGGCATCGGGATATTCTTCCTTGAGCTTCAAGAGACCTTCTTTGGAAAAGACCATATGGGTCGGGCAATAGCCTGGCCAGAAGCGGAATTGTTTAGCAGGCAAATGATTTGCTATGTAAGAACCCAGATATTTGTCAGGGACGCACAGAATTTTGTTCTCCTTCAATGCTTGTGCTACCCTGACACCGTTTGCCGAGGTACAACAGATGGTTGATAGGGCTTTCACGTCAGCGTTGGAGTTCACGTAGCAGATAACCGCTGCATCCGGATGAGCTTGCTTTTCGGCTAAGAGCTGGTGAGGAGATATCATGTTTGCCATCGGACATCCGGCGTGCTGGTCAGGCATCAAAACGGTTTTATTCGGGTTTAGTATTTTGGTGATTTCGGCCATGAAGTAGACGCCACAGAACAGTATTGTCTCCTGAGCAATACTCTGGGAAATTCTGGCAAGTTCTAGCGAATCACCCACGTAATCGGCAATATCCTGTATCTCGGGCAGCTGGTAATTGTGCGCGAGGATTATCGCATTCTTTTCTTCCTTTAATGCTGCTATCTTGTGGGTGATGTCTTGCATCTAACTCAATCGACTATCGATGAGGCGGTTAGTACATAGTTCATCGGGTTCACTGCGGCGTGGGATACACGTACTTCATAATGGAGATGGGGACCGGTAGACCGGCCAGTGTTGCCTACGTAGGCAATGACATCGCCCCGCTTAACCCGCATGCCGGCATTTACCCTGATTCTCTGACAATGCCCGTAGACCGTGGTGAACCCATATCCGTGGTCTATCTCCACTAATAAACCAAAACCTTTCTTGTTCCCGGCATATCTGACCGTACCATCGGCGGGTGCCACAATTGGCGTCCCCGTTGGGGCGGCGATGTCCAGGCCCTCGTGCATTTTTACCTGACCGGTGAAAGGATCGATCTGATAACCAAATCCCCTTATCATCCAACCTTGAACTGGTGGGATCGAGGGCGTGTGACTTCTGAGATAGGCTTTTTCCCGAAGATAGTTGACCAGTTCATCGAAACTTGATTTCTGAAGTCTGGCTCGACCGACAAGATTGTCTAGGGTCTCAGACAGGTCGACTAAGCCGTTTCTGATATCAAATGAAACTGCCTCTTGTTCAAAGAGTGGCTCATAGCCACCGACGCCCATACTGCGTAGCTCGTCATCGATCGGATTCAGGGGTGCGTAACTGCGTAATTTCTTGTCGTATATTTCAAGGCTGTCGATCAATTGCTGCAGACCGGTGATTTCTTTTTCGATTCTCGTGATTTCATGCTTGACGACTCGATTTTCTCTTTCCATTTGAGACAATCGGCTGCGATCTACTTCTTTCTTAGCAAAGTTTGTCAAACTGTAAACAAAAGACACCAGAATCGCTATGCATCCGATTACGAGCAGTATCAAGAAGACCGGCTTGATGCGTAGGTTTGTTGTCTTGCTGTCTTTACCTGAAATGAGGATAATATCCAATTATAATCTCCTGTTCAATTATAGTGAACCACCAGTGAAAGTCAAGTACATGGAAGGCGTCCTAGTCCATTGGAATTTTGATGCCTTTTTGGACAGCAAATCGTTTCGCATCTTCATATCCAGCGTCATAGTGGCGGGCGATGCCAATACCTGGGTCGTTGGTCAGTACACGCTCGATTCTGCCGTCCATTTGCTCTGTACCATCACATACGAGCACTTGACCGGCATGTATCGAGTAACCAATACCAACACCACCTCCGTGGTGTACCGATACCCAAGAAGCACCAGATGCCGTGTTGAGAAGACCGTTCAGAACTGGCCAGTCGGCAATTGCGTCAGAGCCATCGATCATGCTCTCGGTCTCGCGATACGGTGATGCAACCGAACCCGTATCCAGGTGGTCCCGGCCGATTACGATGGGTGCCTTGATTTTCCCTTGTCTGACCAGTCGGTTGATTTCGAGTCCTAGTTTGTCTCGCTCACCATAGCCGAGCCACATAATGCGGGACGGCAAGCCCTGAAATGGAATCTTTTTCTGAGCAAGCTCAATCCACCTCCGTACCGATGCGTCATCACCAAACATCTCCAGGACTCTATCATCGAGCAGGCATATATCCTCACGGTCGCCGGAAAGCGCTGCCCAGCGAAAGGGACCACGGCCGCGGCAAAATAGTGGCCTAATATATTCAGGCACAAAACCAGGAATCGCAAATGGCTCGGCCACGCCTGCTTTCTTTGCCTGCCCCCGGATGTTGTTGCCGTAGTCGAATGCTACGGCACCTTTTTTTTGCATTTCGAGCATCGCCTCCATCTGGTTTGCGATCGATTCAAGAGAACGTTTCTTGTACGTCTCCGGGTCCCGAGCGCGTAACGCAAGAGCATCAGCTAGACTCATGCCACCCGGCACATAACCGTTCAATTCATCGTGGGCTGAGGTTTGGTCGGTAAGCACATCGGGGATAACATTACGGCGAAGCAGTTCCGGTTCGATTTCCGAAGTGTTGCCAACTAGACCCACGGAAAGTGGTCGTTTATTCTCAACCGCTTCAAAGACAAGCTTCAAGGCTTCATCAAGATTGTCGACCATCACGTCGCAGAACCCTTGTTTGATACGCTTTTCGATGCGCGCCGGGTCCACTTCGATGTCGAGGATCACCCCTTCATTCATCGTCACGGCAAGGGGCTGAGCACCGCTCATCCCGCCCATGCCGCCGGTGAGAATCCACTTACCCTTTAACGAGCCACCAAAGTGTTTGCGCGCGCACGCGGCAAATGTCTCGTAGGTACCCTGGATAATACCTTGGGTGCCAATATAGATCCAGGAACCGGCCGTCATCTGACCGTACATGATCAGACCGAGGGCTTCGAGCTTCCGAAAATAGTCCCAATTTGCCCAGTTCGGGACCAGCAACGAGTTGGCGATGAGAACACGGGGCGCGTGAACAAAGGTCTTGAAAATACCGACCGGCTTACCTGACTGCACGAGAAGGGTTTCATCATTCTCGAGTTTCTTGAGTGAATCTACGATTGCGTGATAGCATGCCCAATTTCGAGCGGCTTTGCCACTTCCGCCGTAGACAATCAATTCTTCAGGATTTTCTGCAACATCGGGATCCAGGTTGTTCTGTAGCATTCTCATAGCAGCCTCTTGTTGCCAACTCTTGCACGATAACTTGGCGCCGTGTGGTGCGGAAATTGGTTTGTAAGTGAATTCCTTGATGGTCTTGGTTTTCTTCATGAGGCCTCCTGAATTATTCTATGCTAAATGCCACTTTTGTCAAGTTGACCAAGTTAGTCGATTAATAATGTCATTTCTCAGCTATTGTTGACTCGACTGGCAAAATATGTATAATTCGCAGGATGATGAAGGCAACTCTTTCCTTGATTCTGGTCTTATTGGCCTGTGGTATTTCGCCTGAGGCCAGAGCAAAGATGATTCTCGAAGAGGGGCTGAGTGACGCTTCCATCATTGTGCAAATCGAGGCGGCAAAAGGTTTAATCAACATTGATCGCGCACGCAGCGTGGCAGTCCTCGAGGGAATACTACAGAACGATGATCCAGATCTGCGCGCCGCGGCGCTAAACGCACTCTACGACATAGGAACAGAGGGAACCAATACAATGATTGTCCGTTTCTGCGGCGACCCAAACCCCGCGGTTCGCGAAGCCGCATATAGAATCGTTGGAGCACATGATGACGCGGAAACAAGAGAAGTTCTGGTGCAGGGTATTCATGATGAGTATGCAGGAGTCCGAAAGATTGCCTATCTTGGATTGAGTAAATTCGGGGAGCGTGAATTATTGCAACGTGGATTGCGAGACGCTGAGCCACGCGTGCGAATTGCCGCAGCAAAGGCTCTGGGTGATTTGGGGGTAATGGGTATGGCCGAGCTTATCAAAGAGCATTTGAAACAGTTTGCCCCTGAAGTGTGGGGTGATGGCATCATCGCAATTGCCGAACTACGCGATACGGCTTCGGTTCAGGCCTTCAGGATTCTACTCCAGGAGGGCACCCCAGATTTGCGTGTTGATGCTGCTGAGGCACTTCTGATCCTCGATGATGATTCAGGGATCCATGCGTTGAGAATGGCGCTGCAGTCGAATGATCCCTTTGTCCGCATGCGTTCGGTTGGGGTTTTAACCAGGCATGACGTGCCGGATTCGTACGCTCAACTGGAAGCGACCACGCATGATGCTTTCGTAAATGTTGCGGTGCAGGCGGTGAAGGCATTAGCAGTGCATGACGTACGCGGTAGTGGCAAGCGTTTCAGGGAACTCTTGGATGCCCAGAATACACTGCTGCGTGTTACGGCAGCGTCAGCAATCTTGAGGAATCAGAATGGCACTTAAGTTGTACAATACCTTGAGTGGAAGATTGGAGAAATTCGTGCCGCTCGGCGACACCGTGCGCATTTACACGTGCGGATTGACAGTGCAGAGTGAACCGCATGTTGGACATATCCGTGCCGCGTTGGTCCGTGATATCTTGATGCGTTGGCTGAATCATCTAGATTATAAGGTTGTAGCATTGGAGAATTTCACTGATGTCGATGACAAGATAATCGAGAAACAGAAGGAATTCCAGAAAGACTGGCGTCTGATTGCGCAAGAACATATCGATACATATCTATGGTCGTGCGATAAACTGAATATCAAAAGAGCCAATTTTTACCCTAGGGCTTCGCAGCATATGGAGGAAATCATCAGCTTGGTCCAAAGGCTCGTTGAAAAAGGTTATGCGTATGAGAAAAATGGTGATGTATACTTTCGGGTACGTAAGTTCCCGGATTATGGTAAACTGTCAAAGAAGAGCATCGATGATCTCATGGCTGGTGCAAGAATCGCGCCAACCGAATTAAAAGAAGATCCGCTTGATTTTGCCCTATGGAAGGCGGCAAAACCAGATGAGCCCTTCTGGTTGAGCCCTTGGGGAAAAGGAAGACCAGGGTGGCATATTGAATGCTCGGCAATGTCGATGCACCATTTGGGCGATACCTTTGATATCCATACCGGTGGTGAAGATTTGGTATTTCCGCATCATGAAAACGAGATTGCCCAGTCAATGGCTGCGACCGGTAAACATTTTGCCAAATATTGGTTGCATAATGGCTGGGTGACCCTGACCGGCGAGAAGATGTCGAAATCGACCGGGCATTATTCGCCGGTTGTGGAAGTACTCGGGAGATATTCAGGTAACGTAATACGGATGTACATGCTCAAGACTCATTACCGCAAGCAGTTAGAGTATGCTGAGGCAAGACTCGATGAGGCAAGAGCAGCATACGCAACGATAAAAACTTACCTTGACAAACATGAAGAAATGCCGGAGCTCGCTGAGCCATTGATGCTGTCTGAATTCACTGAGGCTATGGATGACGATTTGAACACATCGCGGGCATTGGGCATAATCTACGAGTTGATCAAGAAGGGTCACGAGACGGATAACCCTGAAATCACGGCGAGCGTGAAATACTACTTTTCGCTTCTTGGTTTTGTTGTAGAAGAAAAGGCTGTACTTGAACCTTACGCCGAGGTGATTACAATAATGAGGGATGTTGAAGAGAAATTACACAAAGAGAAGGAAAAAGATATACTGAATGACATCAAGATTGATTTTTACGAAAGAGTCACGAAAATGAAAGATGTTCGTGAATTATCAAATCGAATCATAGGTTTATTGTTGGATATCAGGAATCGTTTCAGAAAAGAAAAGAAATACGATTTTGCCGATTACATAAGGCAACGACTCATGGATAATGGTATTGTTATTGACGACGAGAGTATCGATAAAAGTACCTTTCGATTGGAGGCGAAGTGATACAGGCGACACAAATCAGAAAAGGCTCGCTGATCAAACTAGATGAATTTCCACATATCGTGTTGAGTGTTACACACATTACGCCAGGCAACAAGAGGGGTATGATAATTTGTGGTTTGAGAAATCTCAAGACTGGTTTGTCTACGGAAAAGAGATTTCGTTCCGGCGACCGGATCGAGGAAGCAGAAATTGAGCAAGTCGAAATGGAATACATTTATACTTCAGACGGTAACTTCTATTTCATGAACTCTGATAACTTTGAGCAGCTTGCCTTTGGTCCAGATATCATCGGTGATACGGCTAAATTCCTTAAGCCAAATATCCGAGTTAACGTCGAGTTCTATGAAGGTAAGCCATTTGGAATCATATTACCGAAATACGTAAACCTGAAGGTATTAGAGACACAGGCGTATATGAAAGATGCCACCGCCCAAGCACAGTCGAAGCCGGCCAAGTTGGAGGGTGGACACATCTGTCAGGTGCCGCCTTTTGTGGCAGTCGGTGACATCATCAAGGTAAACACCCAAACGGGTGATTATGTTGAAAGGGTATAGGTGTTCGGGTGATTCGAGCGATATGTCGTATGCTATGAAGGAGGAATAGTGCCCGACGAATTACAGGAAGAGATAAGAAGAGTCGCAGAAAAAATTCCGGGTTGTCGATATGCGAGCCTGGTGGGTTATGACGGCATTTCTGTTGCCCAGCACATCATTGAAGCTAAATGTGATGTGAATGCCTATGATGCTGAAATTTCCTCAATCATGCTCGTGACCAAAGAGGTTAAGGATAATCTTGCTATCAGTGAGGAACGTGAACTCATCTGGCTCACCGAAGAGTCATTCTTTATCATTCATCCGGTTGGTGACGATTACTTTGTTTACGCCTGCCTAAAGGCGGACGGTTCAAACCCGGGCGCCGCGCGCATTGCCTTGAACGAAGTAAAGCAAACGTTTTATAAAATCATCTACCGGGAAACAAGTGGCACCGAGTAACATTATTCGGGCCAACATCAGCGACATATAACGCTTTAGTTCTATCACATAACTGCTGTTTCAAAAAGAGTACCCCGCTGTGGGTTTGCATTAGCGTATGGTAGTCATCAGTGGAACTACCACCTTTGATGCAGGGAGGATGTAGTTAAGAGATTAGCAATTCTCGTTCTGTTGTCGATTGTGTTCGGCACATTGCTTCAGTCGGTACTGAACGTTCCTATCTTTTACTACGTTGCCGCATCTGGAGTTGCTCTCGTCGTATCCTTTTGGAATAGACGATTTCTCTACGTACTCATCATGATGATGGCCGCAGTCAACATGGATTTACGACTACCTGGGGGAATTGACATTGGTGAACGGGATTTACAATACTCGGGAATCGTCATTGGCGAGGATTATCACGAACATTACACAAGATTATTGCTGCATGTCGATAGAGTGGTTGTGCGTACTGACACGATGCACTTCGATTTGCCGGTTGAGTATTATGCACGTCAGCAGGCGGTGCTACTGGGAAAAAGATTGACGATAAGAGGAAGAATTAGATCGTCACGATACGCTCATCGGCCGTATATATTGTCAGGAGATATTATTGCGTTCCGGTCTCATAGACATCTATTCAGTGCTGTGCTTAATCCAGTAAGGAAATACATCGATGATTCATTGCGAGAGTTGTTTGATGATGAGCACTACCGGATTGCCAGTGGTCTGACCCTGGGTGGTAGCGGGCGACTGGATGGAGAATTGAAAGAAGTATTCAGCCGCGCCGGTATCTTGCACATCTTAGCCGTTTCAGGTCTGCATGTTGGGTTCGTGAGTTTATTTCTAGGTCTTATTTTGTTGTTTACACCATTGGATCATCGTCTGAAATTCCTCATTGTTATGTGCGGATTGGTTCTTTATGCTGGCGTGACGGGCTTTCGACCGAGTGTCTGTCGAGCAACACTCATGGCTTTTCTCTTGGGACTTGCTCTGGTCTTGCAGCGTAATATCAACCACATACATGTCATCAACATAACCGGAATTGTGTTCCTGGTGGCCAATCCGCTGTTGATATTTGACGTTGGCGCACAGTTTTCGTTCGCTGCCGTGTATGGCATTCTGTATTTATATCCCAAAATTGAGGAGAGGATAATAAGAAAGGTACATCAGCGGTTCATTCGTATATTGCTGACACCAATGGCAGTTTCCCTTTCCGCACAGACTTTTGTAGCACCCTTTGCGATATACTATTTTCATCGACTACCCACGCTGGCGGTTTTCACAAATCTGATTATTGTACCCGTTGCCTCAATAATCATCGTCTTGCTCTTTATTAGTTTCCTCACGGGATTGGTGTGTTTCACCTTCGCCAAGATCATTGTAGTACCGGCAAGCCTGTTGATTGCCTTTTTGATTGGATTATCAAAATTCTTTGCCAGTATACCTTTTTCTGCAATAAATCTGACTGTTTCGCCGGTTGTTCTAATTCCTTTCTATCTAATGATTTGGAAGAAAATCAGAAAATTGGTACTCTTTGTGTTATTGGCAATTATCCTCATTTTATCACTTGCCTCATCAATTAACCACCTGACCGTGCGCATCGCGGCAAAGGGTGTTTTGATCACAATGCCAGATGGAAGAAATATTCTTGTGTCACGCCAAACATCCTTGGCGCAACGTATTTTCCTCGAGAAACAGGGAATAACTGAATTGGACTATCTTGTTTCTCCATCCATGGCTTACGCCATCAGGCATAAGCATATAACGTTTCCGGAAAGAATGAACTTCAGAAGATTGAATTATGGTGATACGGAAATCTATGTCGCGGACCGTGTCGTCATCACGTTTCGTACCGATAAGATCGAGTTTGACTGGGATGATTTGACAAAGATTTCGAGGGATGGAAGGATTACCTACATAATTTCCAACGGCGAAGAACAACAGGTTCTTCGTGGGTCTCTGTATAGCTCAATTGTAGAACAGACGGTCTTGGATATACGAATTGTTCTTGCCCGATTAAGTACAATATTCTAATCTAAGCTACCCACCGTTTTTTCGACGGCTTCAAGAATTTCGCAGGATTTGATGAGCTCCTTCATTCTGTTATGATCATCATATAATGGGCGGTCCTCGTCGAGATGCGCAACGTATTTTCTCACGACTTTTTTGGCCGTTGCCACGCCCTTCCCTGGTTGAAAATCGCGGAAATCCAGCGCTTGAGCAGCAGCCATGAATTCGATGCCCAGAATTCCGTAGGCATTGTCGATAATCTGAAGATTCTTCAGTGCCGTATTCATGCCCATGGAGACAAAGTCTTCTTGGTCGGCCGCCGCCGGTATCGACATTGTGGATGCTGGTGCCGAAAGAATGCGCTGCTCAACAATAAGCGTGTCGGCCGTGTATTGGCTCAGCATCATTCCCGAGAACATGCCGGCTCCCTTGGTCAAGAAGGCGGGTAGGCCAACACTTAGATTCGGATTGGTCAGCCGATTCAAACGCCTCTCAGAGAGAACACAAACCATGGTAACGGCTGCCCCAATCATATCCATGGGTAGCGATATCGGTGTACCCTGGAAGTTTGCGCCGGTTAAGGTCAATTTGTATTCAGGGAAGAATACTGGATTATCACCCGCGCCATTGAGTTCGATCTCGACCTGTTTCCTTGCGTAGACGACTGCATCGTGTGCTGCACCAATAACTTGGGGCGAGGAGCGCATTGAATAGGCATCCTGGACCTTCATTTTATGTTTGCCGGCTAGCAGGTCACTGCCTTCAACACACCTCATCAGAGCGCGCGCCGTTCTGACTGCACCGGGAAAACCACGTGCTTCATGCAAACGGGTATCGTAAGGTTTAAGGTTTGCTAGGAGTGCTTCGAGCGTCATGGCGCAGGCGATCTCGGCGTGCTTGAGCCAGCGATTGATGTCAAAGAGCTGTAGCGCACTAATGGCAGTAATAAGATTGGAGCCGTTGATGCAGGACAAGCCGTCGCGTGCTTGCAGGCCCGGAACCATAATATTGGCTTTCTCCATGGCGACCTTACCCGGCAGACGTTCATCCTTGTAGAATGCTTCGCCTTCGCCCATCATGAGCAGGGCGATCTGAGACATTGGTGCGAGATCGCCGCATGCACCAACAGACCCTTTTTGGCAGACAACGGGCGTCACACCTTTGTTTAACATTTCAACATAGGTAAGAGGGATTTCGGGCCGGCACCCAGACATTCCTTTGCACATTACGTTGACGCGACTGGCCATGGCACCTCGGATGTGTTCAATGGGCGCTGGATCCCCAATGCCCGCGGCATGGTTGTAAATAAGGTACTTTTGAAATTGCTTTACTTGTTCATCAGTGAGCACGACTTCGGACAGTTCGCCAATGCCCGTATTGATACCATACATGATCTCCCGCGCCTTTATTTTCTCTTCGAGCATGGCGCGGCATTTTTTGATTTTTTCTAATGAAGCTGGTGCAATCTCAACGTTTTCATTGTTTCGGGCGATATCAACGAGTTTTTCGATTGTCAAATGCTCGCCCTCTAGCATAATTGCCATAAAATCTCCTTCTTATTCGAACTAAAAATAAATGCCGTAAAAAACAACTATTGTCTAAGGATGAACAATACTATCCAAATTTCAGCAAAAGTCAACGGCCAGACAAGGTGTCGTCTGGGTGTTCATTTTCCTTTACATGATGTGAGTTTCTCCGTATTCGGCTTGACATAACGCATGTCTATGCATTTTCCTTATGGCTTGACGTGTGTTTTCCGTACCGTTATAATTTTTCGTGCAATGTCAGTTGTGTGACCGCGAGGCAGAAATCTCTAAAGCCCTGCCATATTGCCCGAAATGCATACGGGATAAATTTCAGGAAATTCAATCGGACATCATGAGAATTCACGCCTTAACGAGAAAACCCCATGCGCTGCCCGAACGAATTCCCGACAGTGAACTTGGCGTCAAGTGCTCGTTTTGCATTAATCGATGTAGGATTGCCGAGGGCGATTTTGGGTATTGCGGTGTACGGCAGAATTTGGATGGGATCATTGTTGGACCGGACAAGCACTGGGCATATGTTGATTGGTATCACGATCCGCTGCCGACGAATTGTGTTGCGGATTGGGTATGCAAGGGAAGTAAAGATCATGGGCAGACAAACCTCGCGGTTTTCTATGAAGCGTGTACATTCAATTGTCTATTCTGCCAAAACTGGCACTACCGTGACAGGAAAAATAAGGCTTCGACTGAGGAATTGGTGAGGGCAGCTGATGCCTCAACCGGGTGCATATGTTATTTTGGCGGTGATCCGACGCCCTTTGCATTACATAGTATGGAAGTGGCTGAGCTGTTGCAGGAAAGGAAGAGAAATTTCAGGACATGTTGGGAGACGAATGGTTCGGTTGCGCCGAAGTATATGAAGCGATGGATCGACTATGCGTTGGTAAGTGACGGTTGCATTAAGATTGACTTCAAGACGTTTAGCGAGAATCTAAATATAGCCCTTTGTGGAACTTCCAATAGGAATACTAAGATGAATATCAAGTTGGTCGCTGAAAGCATGAAAAAGAGGGTGACACCGCCGATTCTTGTTGTGAGTACTCTCTTAATACCGGGCTACCTTGATAAACAGGAACTTGAATACATGGCATCGTTCATCAGTTCGATTGACAAGGATATACCGTGGTCTTTTCTTGGTTTCTATCCACATTTTCACTTTAATGATATGCCGTGCACATCACGCGAACAGGCCGAGATGGCTTTAAACATTGCTGAGGAGCATGGTATAAAGAACACGCACCTCGGCAACATTCATCTCTTACGATAAAGCATACAAGACCTTTGCCGCATGGATGCTGATGTTAGATAGTCGACGCGGCTATGTGGCCGTCACTGCGATCATTGATTATTATCACATTTAGGGTATACTGACTCCATATATGATGAAGATATCAAGGAATTTCCTGTCGTTGTTCATCAGTGATGGTATCACACGGTTGATTGGCTTTGCGGCAACCGTGTATATTGCGCGTTTGCTCGCGGTCGAGGGTTTCGGCCTGATCAGCTACGGTGTGGCATTCATAAGCTATGCGCTGTTATTCGCAAATCCCGGTTTGACCGTAATCGGTGCGCGGGAAGTTGCCAAGGCTCCGCAAGACCGCCGCTTCATTGAAGAGACACTTGGCTTGCGTCTTATGTTGACGATTGTGATATTTACCATCTTTTTTGTTGGTACACGGTTTATCCCCGGTGAGAATACGACAAGACAGATCATTCTTGTTTATGCGCTTGCCCTGTTTCCGTTTGCGATCCTTCTGGAGTTTGTATTTCAGGGTAGGGAAGAGATGCAATACATTGGTGTCGGGCGTATTCTTCAATCTGGTGTTTACCTTGCTCTTCTGGTGTTGTTTTTGAAAGGTGCTAGAGACATTTTAGTCGTACCGATTTCGTTCGTCATCGGATACGTAATATCAACACTTTTTCTGATCGTCATTTTTTTGAAAAGATACGGTTCTCTTAGATTGAGATTCTCTTTCTCGCAATGGCGTATGATTCTGACCGCGGCGATTCCGGTCGGCTTGGCAATCATTTTTAATCAAGTCACAATCAGCCTGCCGCCAATCGTACTTGGGATATTTGAAACCAGCTATGAAGTTGGGATTTTCAGTGCCGGCTATAAAATTGTCTTTATGTTGTTAATAATCGAGCGGGTCTTTTACTATGTATTCTTTCCAATCTTGTCAAAACAACATGTGCAGAACCCAGAGAAACTAAAGGGCAATTTCAACTTGCTGACCCGGTTCTTGTTTGCACTCACGATTCCGCTGGCCATAGGTGGATTGATATTGGCGCCCAGATTAATCAATCTAATTTACGGCCATGCGTTTCATGGGGCGATCAATGTGTTCAGGATTCTTCTGTTGTATTTCATTATAGTGCCGATTAATACGGTTTTTGGCTATGGATTGGTTGCTATTGATCAGGAAAGGCGCTTCTTCAAAGTCATTAGCATTACGGCGCTGCTCAATACAGTCCTGATCGTATTGTTGGGTTTGAGGTTTAGCGTTTACGGTGCGGCAACGGCTTTGTGCATCAGCGAGTTGGCGAGTATCGTCCTGATGAAGAGAGAATTGAGGAAATTCGTTCGTTTTAGAGCTCTAGGATTTGTGTTTAAACCTTTGCTGGCCTCGCTGTTCATGGCTGCCGGTTTGGTTTTACTGCTGCAGTGGAATCTTATAATACTGATGTTGACGGGTGTCATAGTCTATGTAGCAATCCTATATGTGATCCAAGGTTTCACGAGATATGATGTGGCGAACATCAAACAAATATTCGCGAAAAAATCGTCCGATCGAACGAAAAAGTAGTCATCCTTCAATACTGTTGACTTTACGCCCAAAATAGCTATAATAGAAAAAAAGCGGGTATTTTTTTGCCTTTTGTTATCGAATTCAGGTTATTTAACCTCAAAACAGACAAAGAAACAGGAGGTTTCATGAAGAAGTATCAGAACTTTATTAATGGAAAATTGATGGATTCAAAATCAGGACGTACCTTCGAGAACCGAAACCCGGCAAATTGGGACGAGGTAGTGGGGGTATTTCCAAAATCAAACGTCGAGGACTTGAACCTGGCTATTGCCGCAGCAAAAAAGGCGTTTATGAAATGGCGGAAGGTGCCCTGGCCTAGGCGCTCCGAGATCATGAGAAAGGCGGCCGAGATCATGCTCGAGAAAAAAGAACATGTGGCGCAGATCATGACTCGCGAAATGGGTAAGGTTATTAAGGAAACGAGAGGCGATATGCAGGAGGGCATTGATACCGCCTTGTACGCCTCAATCGAAGGCAGAAAGTACTTTGGTTACACACTGCCCTCAGAATTACCAAATAAGTCATGTATGACCCGACGCGATCCAATGGGGGTGTGGGGTTTGATCACGCCGTGGAATTTCCCGATTGCCATTCCCTCCTGGAAGATATTTCCTTGTCTGTTGAGCGGCAATACCGCAGTCATCAAGCCCGCAACCTACACACCGGCATGCGTTGGTGAACTGGCCCAGATTCTCCACGAAGCTGGATTGCCCGATGGTGTTCTGAATGTCGTTTACGGCGGCGGTGGTGAGATTGGTGAAGGTCTATTGAAACATTCGGACATCGCTGGGATATCATTTACCGGGTCTTCAGATATCGGTATGAGAATCGGAGAAGTTTGTGGTAAAACACTCAAACGGTGCTCCCTTGAGTTGGGTGGCAAGAATGGTCAGGTAGTGCTCAAGGATGCGAGTCTTCAACTTGCACTCGAAGGCGTACTCTGGGGAGCCTTCGGTACTACTGGGCAGCGTTGCACCGCCACCTCGAGACTAATAATCGAAGAACCGATTTACGACAAGTTCATCGAGATGCTAAAAGCACGCACTGAAAAATTGAAGCTCGGGAATGGTCTCAATGAGGACGTAGATGTAGGGCCGACGGTTAGTGAATCACAGCGCGAATCAATCCATTCTTACGTGGAAATAGGCAAGAAAGAAGGCGCGAAGTTAATCACCGGAGGTGAATTCTATACCGAAGGTGAATGTGCTAAAGGATGGTTTTACAAACCTTCGATATTCATAGACGTATTGCCGACGATGAGAATTGCACAAGAGGAGATTTTCGGGCCCGTGCTCTCGGTAATCAAGGCGAAGAACTTCGATGAAGCGATTGAAATTCTGAACGGTACGGTGTATGGCCTTTCTTCGAGTATTTACACCAATGACTTGAACAGTGCCCACAAAGCAATTGAGCGCGCCGAAACCGGCATCGTATATATCAATGCGCCAACCATCGGCGCGGAGTGCCACTTGCCGTTCGGCGGCATGAAGAATACAGGTAACGGACATCGCGAGGGCGGCTGGACTGCGTACGAGATTTTCACTGAGATCAAGAGCGTGTACATCGATTATTCCGGTGCATTGCAAAAGGCACAGATTGACACATGGGACTGATGAGAGCAGAAGTGATGACAAAACCGAAGAGAATGAAGACAAAGCGTACAGTGAGCAAAAACCGCGCGCGCACTAAGAACACTAAAACCAACAGAATGCCGAATATTGCCACTGAATTGCCCGGTCCGAAGGCAAAACGTATACTCAATAAAGACCACAAGTACGTCTCGCCATCTTACACGCGTTATTATCCGGCAGTGATCGAAAGAGGTCAAGGAGTATGGGTCACTGATGTCGACGGCAATGTTTTTCTGGATTTTTCAGCCGGCATTGGTGTCGTATCAACCGGGCATTGTCACCCGGAAGTAGTCAAGGCGATAAAGGAGCAGTCGGCTAAGCTGCTCCACATGTCAGGTACTGATTTCTACTACCCAAATCAAGCTAACTTGGCAGAAAAGCTCGCCGAGATTGTTCCAGGGGCAAAGAACAAGAAAGTGTTCTTCTGCAATTCCGGTGCAGAATCTGTAGAATGTGCCATGAAATTGGCGCGGTACCACAAGAGAAGGTCGCGTTATATCGCGTTCACGGGTGCATTCCACGGACGGACGTTCGGCGCCTTGTCGTTGACCGCTTCCAAGGTGTCGCAGCGCAGGCACTTCGCACCGCTATTATTCGGAGTAACCCATGTCTCTTATGCATATTGCTATCGCTGTCCATTCCATCTGCAGTACCCGGCTTGCGGTGTAGCATGTGTTAAGTACATAGATGATGTGTTGCTCAAAAAGGTTGTGCCTCCCGAAGAGGTAGCCGCAGTATTTGTCGAACCTATACAAGGCGAGGGTGGTTATATAGTCCCACCACCAGGATTCATTCCCGCATTGCGGGCATTGTGCGACAAGTATGACATCCTACTGGTCGATGATGAGGTCCAGTCGGGTATGGGTAGGACCGGGAAAATGTTTGCTATTGAACACTTCAACACCAAGGCTGATATCTACAGTATAGCAAAAGGTATTGCTTCAGGATTACCACTGGGTGCCTGTGTGTCGAGGGCGGGGATTATGGATTGGGAACCCGGGTCGCACGCCTCGACATTCGCCGGCAATCCGGTGAGCTGTGCTGCTGCGCTCAAGACGATCGAACTCCTGGAGAATGGTCTGGTAGAAAATGCTGCTCGCCTCGGTGAAGTAGCGCTCGAGCGGCTCTCCGAGTTGAAGAAGCAGTATGAATTCGTCGGTGATGTCCGCGGCAAGGGTCTGATGATCGGTGTCGAATTTGTGGGTGATGCCATTTCCAAAGAGCCGGTCAAAGACCGACGTAACGCCGTTGTCTTCGAGTCTTTTAAAAGAGGTTTGCTGCTATTGGGCGCCGGTGAATCGGCCGTGCGGTTCATTCCACCACTGGTGATCAATGAACAGGAGTTGCATACGGGGCTTGATATATTTGAACAAGCGGTGAGGTCAGTTTTTCGAGTAAGATGAAAACAAAAAAGGGGCCTTTCTAGGCCCCTTGTCAATTCTCGATACCCGACTTAACTCAATAGCTAATCAAGCAGGTATATGCCAAACCATGCGGTACAGGTGTCAGTCTGCTCTGGGTCGTATTCACTCTCCGCCACGAAATGTAGATATGCCCGCGCCGCCGCGTTGTCTCCTCCAAGATGGTCTCGTGCGGGTTGCAGGGGCAGAGCTAGATTCTCGATGGTCGTCGTGTCCACTTCTTCAGGGTTAACTCGTCCTTCGATCTTTGCGAATAGTGCGAGAGGTGCGCCTACGTAGAACGTATCGTAATTTGCGTCCACATATTCCCAGGTGACTTCACGCAGATAGCAATCTACAGAGTTCGTGGCGACGAATTTTATTTCCTCAATCACCGCAACCACTGCTGTATCAAAGGGACTTGTATACCAGCCTATTGGATTCATGAACACTACTTCAATATCTGGCTTATATTCTAATGATTCTTTTGCGTAGTCACATGCCATGAACATAATTACCAACAGCATAAGTGCCATGAACTTCTTCATCATTCCTCCTTTTCGGATTTTGTAAATTTTATTCAATATTTTAAATTTGTCAAGGATTAATTTCAGCTAACTGTACTATGTAGTGTAAATTTTGAGTAATTTATTTTTTGCGTCGTAGTTTGTCTCTTTTTGTTACTAGTTTCGGTTGATATCCCTTTACGAACACCTCATCGAAGTCATAGACATCCTTAAAATCTTCGAGTTTATCTTCCGGTGTTTTGCTGAGTATTTTTCCATTTACCATGTTAAGGACAATGTTACCGAAATCTATTGTTTTCTCAATACCCCAGTGTTCGAAGACTATTTTGGCCATGGCTCCATAGCGATTCAGGGCAAGGTCTTTGATGCCTTCAAGCAACTGCTGGCCAGTGACGTGGCCTTTGGCTTTTATCTTGCCGCGCGTATGGTGCAGTGCTTCGAGAACGAATATATAAGCTTCTACTGCATAACGGGGGTCCCGTTTGAGGATGTTCCTAAGGGCTCTACGGTCGCGCATCGGCTAAGCCTACCCGTACAATGGTTCTGAGTCAAGTACTTTATGAGTATACCACCAGGACTGATAATGCAGTTGGGTCTGCCAAGAATTTTGTGTCAAAGATGATACGTAGGTAAGCTTGTCTGCTAATCTGACAGTGCAATAA
This sequence comes from Caldifarciminota bacterium SM23_42, assembly GCA_001303785.1. Taxonomy (GTDB): domain Bacteria; phylum Hydrothermota; class Tepidihabitantia; order SM23-42; family SM23-42; genus SM23-42. The sequence goes on from LJUJ01000006.1 coordinate 24,672, forward strand.
TCAAGTGGTCTTATCCGTGCCGCCTGCTTTTTCCTTTTCTCTCTTTCTATCAAGCCGGACACTGTTGGAACCACACTTGGGACAGGTTCTTTCCTGCATCACTCCCTTGGTGTAGGGCAATTTAAATTCCGCACCACATCTTAGGCATTTGAAGTCTTTTTCTTCAGTCTCGGCCATGAACGCCTCCGGGTATTGGTCTTATAGTCTTATGGTCTGATAGTCGTATAGTTGCATTCGCTTGTGGTCTTATAGTTCTACGGTCGGACCGGCGCATAGTCTTATTGTCGGGATTTACCTGATTTTACAGATCTGCTGAGATAAGAGATGAAAGCTGAAATCAGCCGACCCGTTAAACACGCCTGTTCGTATAGTTCGTCGAATTTTTCTGCTGATAGGTAGTCATCATCTAGAGCCGCATAAAGATGATTTCTGACTTCGCCGCAAGACCTTCGTGCATAATTGAGAAAGTTGATAGATTCTTTGTCGGTACTCGACTCGAACCCCTCTGCGATATTTGACATCACAGAAAGTGCAGCGTTTCGTATTTGATTGTAGAAGACGATGTCCCGTTTGATATCTGGCCCACGTGTTATTCTACTAACCATTTTCCTTAACGCCCGCGCTTCTTGCCAGCACTTCAAGTCCTCAAATCTTTTCACCTTCATTCGACCTCCACTTATATCTAATGACAAGACCATCCGACTATTTCTTCTTCCGCTTCTCCTCTTCCTCGGTAATAACCTTTACCGTATGTTCGATTTCATCTTTGGTCACTTTCTTCCTCAGTTCTTCAATATCTTGCATGGTTTTCTGGAATCGCTGTCCCTCAGCCGCACTTATCCACTCGAGTAGCAACCTTTCGGGTCTGATGCCCCATTTTTCCAATTTGTCCCACAACTTCTCGACTCGCTTCTGAGTCCAGCGATTGGCATCAATATAGTGGCAGTCAACATAATGGCATCCGGATACGACGACCATCGGAGCACCTTTCTTGAATGCATGGAGAACGAATTTTTCATCGACTCTGCCGCTACACATGGTTCTGATCAACCGTTGATTGGGGGGATATTGTAAGCGGGCACCGCCGCACGTGTCGGCGCCAGCATAAGAGCACCAGTTACAGGCAAATACAATGACCTTATCGTGAGGGTTCTCCTCGAGATGTGCATCGATCTGGGTAATGATTTGCTCGTCCGTGAAATGCTTCATCGTTAGTGCACCAAAGCGACATTCAGCAGCGCACGTACCACATCCCTTACAAAGAGCCTCAACATAGCTAATCGTCTTCTTCTTCGGGTCTACAGTGAATGCTCCATATGGGCATACCCTCGCACATGAAGCACAGTAGTGGCATAAATCCGTGTTCAGGGTCGACGTGATCGCCTCGAGTTTTACCTTACCAGCAGATAACAAGGTCTCCGCCCTCGCTGCTGCGGCACTAGCTTGGGTCACCGAGTCTTTGACGTCCTTCGGTGCTTCGGCACAGCCAGCAAAGTATATGCCCATTGAAGGTGCATCAACCGGTTTCAATTTAGGGTGCGCTTCCATGAAGAAACCGTCAGGCGTTTTTGAGAGGGTCAGTAGTTTCTGAACCTCGGGCATGTCTAATCTAGGAGTCACGCCGATTGAGAGCACCATCATGTCAAATTCATGATCTTCGATTTTGTTTGAGGTAGTATCCTCAACCATGACCCTCAAGTTACGAGTCTTGGGGTCCTCGGTTATCTCGCCGGGAATGCCCCTTATGTACTGTACGCCTGCCTCTTTGCTTCGATTGAACAAGTCCTCAAAACCCTTACCGAAAGCCCTGATATCGATATAGAATACTTTTGCCTGTATATCAGGGTAATGATCCTTCAGAAGTAGCGTGTCTTTGATTGTATTCATGCAGCAGATGTTGCTGCAATAGGGTTTGCCGATTTTCTCGCAGCGGGAACCAACACATTGGACAAAACCGACTGTCTTTGGTCTTTGTCTATCAGTTGGCCGGATGAAGTGTCCATCAGATGGTCCTCCGGCCGACAATAGTCGCTCAAATTCCATGCTCGTAACGACGTTCTCGTATTTAGTGTATCCGTACTCTTCTAGAATCGTAGGATCGAATACGTCCATTCCCGTTGCCACAATGACGGTGCCGACTTTGAACTCGATTGTCTCGTCCTTTGCGTCGTAATCAATACACTTCTTATCGCATTTCTCGGCGCACTTGCCGCAGGCAATTGGATTTGTGCCGAGACAGCTTTCCATATCGATCAGAGATGCTGAAGGTACGGCTTGAGGGAATGGAATGTAAATAGCCTTTCGTGACGAAAGACCCTGCTGATACTCATCAGGGACAACTACAGGGCATACTTCAGCGCAATCTCCGCATGCAGTACATTCGTTTTCGTTTACGTACCGTGCCTTCTTCAGTACCTTAACTTGAAAGTTGCCGACGTAACCGTGTATCGACTCTACCTTGCTGTATGTTAAGAGTTTTATGTTGGGATGTCGACCGACATCCATCATCTTCGGACCGAGTATTCATATCGCGCAGTCCATTGTCGGGAATGTCTTTGCCAGTTGCGCCATGATTCCGCCGAGTGCGGGTTCCTTCTCAACCAAGTATACTTGATACCCAGCGTCGGCCAAATCGAGTGCTGACTGCATGCCGGCTATGCCACCGCCGATTATCAAAGTTGCTTTTTCTACCAGTATTTCCGTTTCGTCCTGTGCGGCAAGATACCGTGCCCGCGCAACATATGCCTTCGTAATGTCTTTTGCTTTCTGAGTTGCTGCTTCACGCATTCCCATGTGTACCCACGAACATTGCTCTCGGATGTTGGCCATATCGACTAAATATGGATTCATGCCAACCGAAGAAACGCATTCTCTGAACGTTGGTTCGTGCATACGCGGTGAACAAGCTGCTATAATGACCCTATCTAGCTTCTGTTCCTTAATCGCATTTTTGATTTCTGCCTGACCGGGTTCTGAGCACATATAGCGATTCTTTGCGGTGTAAACAACATTGCCGAAATTTTTTGCGTCTTCGACCAATTTATCAACATCAACTGAACCAGCGATGTTGGTACCGCACTCGCATATGAAAACCCCGATCTTGAGATCGTCCTGCGGCATTTTAATCACCCCCTTTCTGGGTAAACTCTAAATTCGAAATTCTAAATGCTAAACAATCTCCAAATCCGAAATCCGAATGTTCAAAACTGTGTCTAGCGTATTTTCTTTTTTGTGCAAATTCGAAATTCAAATCTCGAAATTCGAATTTTTCTGATGTAGAGTTCATACTTTTGCTTTATCCTTCATTTTCTCTATAATCTTGTCTGCCTTTATCCGATGGGTGTGGAGTCCTACTTCTTCCGGCTCCATGCCTTGGGCAAGACCGAGAAGCTGAAACAAATAAATAACAGGTATATTATATGTCTTTCCTCTCTTGCGAGAAATCATTATCTGCCCCAAATCAAAGGAAGAAAAACATGTTGGGCAGATCAATCCCATACAATCTGCACTACTTGCTTCAATCGATGCGAATATCGATTCAGTCATATCTAATGGTAGATCTTCATCCATGCATCCTTTTCCGCAGCACAAAAGCTTCTCCTTGTGCTCTACAGGAATCGCACCCATTGCCGTTATGAAATCATCCAGAATACTCGGGTAGTCTGCATCGTCGACATGCATTATCTGGCTCGGTTTCAATATATGACAGCCATAATGGATCGCGACTTTTATTTCTTCGAGTGGTTGTTTTACTGATTTTTTCACAACATCCAGACCTAACTCGTCTCTAATGAGAACTACTGCATGACTGACTTTTACTTTTCCCTTGTATTCTTTATTCACTCTCTTCAGGCGTTTGTTAACTTCGTCTTTGAGTGCTGGATCTTCTTCGAGAGTGTATTGTGTCTCGCGCAGAGTTGAGATACAGCCCGAGCACATGGTGACCACGTCGAGACCAGTTTCCTCGGCCACGGCAAGATTTCTAGCCGCGATGGTCAGCCACTTGATTTTGTCGCGTGCCTTGAAATAAATAGGATCGGGACAACATGTGAATCCGTCGACATCCACCAGTTCAACACCGAGATTAGGCATTGTCTTTCTGATTGCTAGTTCCATTTGCGGATATTTCAGGGGCATCATACAACCCCAGAACGGAATGATCTTCATGGTCGATTCATCCTATTGTCGAATAGTCTTATGGTCTGATAGTCGCATGGTCTCATCGTCGTATGGTCTCCTTGCCTCATAGTCTCATTGTCGCTCGTCATTATCTTTGTTGTCCTTTGGTGGTTCTTCCTGGTCAGCTAAGATTTCCTTGAGTTCCTCAATGGGTACCGTTCTCAACTCAGGAAGACCCAGTTCTTGTCGTCTTCTGTGAACCGTTGAAGTAACCGTAACACTCAATCCTGTTTGTGCGATGTTCTGTGAGAGTTTTGCCAGATTCTCAGGTGCGGTTCCTTTTTCCACGGCCATATTCTTTAGCGCGATGATGACTTCTATGGGCCGTACATCCTGTGGACATCGCTCATAGCACGAATAGCAGTTTGTGCAGAGCCAGATAGGCGAATCCTTACCGAGCAATTCCTCTTCGGCACCTAACAGTGCTTTCAAGAGGATGACTCGAGGGTTGAATTCGTCAGTAAAGCGAGCCGCCGGGCATATTGCTACACATGCACTACATTGATAGCAGTAGTTATGATGTTTTCCGCCCTGGACTTTATTGAGTTTGTCCCTGAACCGGTAATTTACTACGATTTTGTCCTTAGCCATAAATCTCTCTGAGATAAATACCAAATAACAAGCACCAAACTTCAAACAAATTCATAAATTCCAATCTACCAAAACTTGAAATTTGGATATTGGGATTTATTTGTGATTTGGAATTTGAAGTTTGGATTTTGCGGTTTGTAATCATTTGTCTGTTTCCTCTATAAGATCGGCGATGAACGTAACGAGCTGGACCGTTTCAATCTTAGATTCTTTGCCCGCTCTTTCGTCTTTCATCGCGCAATTGAAGTGGATTTCGCATTTGGGGCAGGAAAGAACAAACAGATCCGCCTCGGTTTCTTTCGCTTCTTTCAGACGCGCGAGTTGGATGCTTTTTGAGTAGGTCGAACAGTTCATCCATGCGCTCACTCCGCAGCATATTGCACGATTCTTATTTCTCGTCATTTCATTGAATTTTATATCCGGTACCGCGGCGATAGCGTTTCTGGGTTCATCGTATATTCCCAAGTGCCGGCCCAGCCGGCAGGGATCCTGGAAGGTCACGACTTTGTTAAAATTCTTGAGCCTTATTTGTTCATTAGATATCGCATCGCTTATTATTTCGGTAATATGTGCTACCTCAATATTGAAACCAAAGTATTTTGGATAATCGACCTTAAATGTTCTATATCCCTCAGGGCAAGAAAAGATTATTTTCTTTACACCAGACTGCTTGATCTCGTTAATATTATGTTCGGCCAATTTCTTGAAATTCTCAAAATCACCGCCCCAGAGAAGGTCATGTCCGCAGCAACGCTCTTGAGGCAAAACCACTGGTGTTATACCTAAGTGGTTCAGAATCTTGATGCTCGCCTTTGCGGCCTTCAGGGTGTTGACTTCTATGTCGCTGAATAGGGTGTCAAAATACGGCAGACAACCCACGAAGTAGAGGACATCACCAGACTCAGCAGTCTTCAGCTCATCGTCGATCCAGGCCATGCGTTTTTGCTCCAGGTCCGGGGAAGTCATTATACGCATCAGGGTTTGTGCAGCACCGCCGTGTGAGCACATGGCTTCCTCGCCGATTTTCTGGGCTTCAAGGCGTGTTGCTAGAGTCAAATCGATATACTCGATCCCAGCCGGGCACCGCTCATCACAGAGCTTACAGGTTAAACATGCCCAGATATTTTTGTCTTTTAATAGATCGAGGTCGTCACTACGTATTGCCTTGTTGACGAGTACCCGCGGTGAATACCCGTGATTGAAGCGTGAAACCGGGCACGAACCAGTGCACTTGCCGCACTCCATGCAGAGATAGGCTCTGGATGCCTTGATGGCCGCTGATATGTTGCTAATCATGTGTCTTTTCCGCTTTCAAGTTATCTAAGGTTTTCTTTCTAATCTGCGACGGTCCGAGCTTCCTGATCGTATCGGTGAATTCCTGAGCAACCCTCGCGAATTTTGAGGCCTCCGCAGAGGAGATCCAGTCGAGCTTGAGGCGTTCTTTCTCAATGCCTAGCATTTCGGTGAGTTTCTCGGTTATCTTGTGCACGTCAGCAGCCTTTCGAGCCCCGAACATGTAGTGGCAATCTTCAAAATGGCAGGTAGCAACCAAGACCCCATCGGCACCTAGCTCGAACGCCTTTAGCACAAAGGCTGGCGTAACGCGACCCCCGCACATCACCCTTACGATTCTGATGTTGGTCGGATATTGAAGCCTTGCGACGCCGGCACCGTCGGCGGCTGGGTAAGAGCACCAGTTGCAGCAAAAGGCGACGATTTTCGGTTCGAACTGCGTAGTCTTATTGTCTGATGGTCTCATGGTCGTATCGTCTCCGTGTCTTCGTTTCTGACCATGAGACTATAGGGCCATTCGACTATAGGACTATAGGGTAATCCGACCATCCGACTATAGAACAATCGGACTATCGGACTATAAGACAATCCGACTACTGTGCTATGCACCAAAAAGCGCCTCCAACTGAGCCTCGATCTGTTCACTCCTGAAGTGTTTCAGGTCGATCGCACCGGTAGGACATGCCGCGACGCAGGTTCCACACCCTTTGCACAGTGCTTCGTTAACTTGCGCAACGAAAACACCCTTTTCCTTCTCGACCAATTCTATTGCACGGAATTCGCACACCTCAGCGCACCTGCCACATCCTCGACAATACTCTTCGATAACCGTCGAGGTTATCGGCGCCAGGGTAATCTTATCCCGGCTGAGCAGTGCTGCAACCTTGGAAGCCACGGCTGATGCTTGAGAGATCGAATCCCCGATGTCCTGCGGGAACTGACAACAACCACACAAGAAGACACCCTCAACCGTTGTCTCCACCGGACCGAATTTCGAGTGACGCTCCAAGAAGAATTTGTCTGGACCACGTGGTACCTTGAACAACTCCGAGAGGCGGGCTGAATCGGCAGCCGGTACCATACCCACAGAGAGCACAACGAGATCAACCGGGATGGTGATGTTCGCGTCAATGTCGGACGAGGGAATTGTAACGGCTTTGACCTTATCCGTGCTCGTGATTTCTGGCTCTCCCTCGTACGGTAAGAAGAGAACGCCCAGTTCTCGTGCCTTTCGGTACATCCGCTCGGCGCCTTTGGAATAAACCCTGACGCCGCGGTTGAGAATCGCGACATCGATCCCTTTTTCTCTTAAGTGAATCGCTTCCTTTATCGCTGCTTGGCAGCAATAGCGAGAACAACCAGGGTTGCCGTCGTCACCCCTTGAGCCGATACATTGGAAAAAAACAACGGATTTCACGTGTTCAATATCGCCCGCTAGTATTTCTTGCTCTAACTCCATATTGGTTATGACATTCGGGAATCGACCGTAGCCAAAGCGCTCGCCTGGGTCATACAGCTCTGATCCGGTGGCGAGTACAATAGCGCCCACCGTGAATTCACGTTCTTGTGCTTTGATCTTCACCTTGACCTGGAAATTGCCGACATAACCAGTAACATCGATAAGCTCGGCTGACGTCAGGAGTTCACCACCCGCACTATTGAATTCACTGATCAGTTTCTCTATGATCTCTTTCCCTTTTTTGAAACTTGGATAAATACTGGAAAGATTACGCACAAGACCACCTGATACTTCCTTCTTTTCGATGATCTTGACATTAAAACCGCGAAGCATTAAATCAATTCCACAGCGCAGGCCAGTGATGCCAGCGCCAATGATAGCAACATCTCGGTTAACCGGGAGCTCTTTCATGAAGAGGGGACCGAGCTTTCGGACGCGCGCCACCGACATTCTTACCAATTCTTTTGCCTTCTCGGTTGCCTTTTCTGGTTCTCGCTGGTGTACCCAGGAGCATTGGTTTCTGATGTTCGCAATATCAAAAAGGTACGGGTTGAGACCAACTGCAGTCAATGAATCCTGAAAGCTCATCTCATGTGTCTTAGGCGTACAGGCGGCGACAACGACTCGGTTCAGTTTATGTTCGGCTATCCGTTCTTGAATCTGATGTTGTGATGTTTCAGAACAGGCAAAAGTATGTTCCTCAGTGAATACCACATCCGGCAATGTCTTGGCATATTCGACGACGTCTTTGATATCAACAACCCTTGAAATATTCGGTCCGCAATGGCAAACAAAGACACCGACGCGCGGCGGGCCGGAAACATCAACCTGTTCGATTTCTTTTTCCTCGATCGGAAGTTCGTGGCCCTCTAGAAAACATGCTGCCTTCGCCGCGGCACCGCTTGCCTCGGCGATCGAATCGGTAATGTCCTTAGGGCCTGTGGCACAACCGCATACCATAATACCGTTTTTCGTTGACTCGAGCGGTCTGATTGCTGGCTCGACGTTCTTGAAAAAACCATCATCGTCAGTTTCAACGCCGAGCAATTCGGCTAATTCCTTGCACCCTTTTGAGGGAATCAGCGCCGAAGAAAGGCATACCGCATCAAATGTCATTTCGCTAGAGCGTCCCTGCTCATCTTCATAATGGATGACTAAATTTCCCTGATCATCCTCGATGACCTTTGATGGTTTACCCCTAACATATCTCACACCCTTTTCGAGTGACCGATTATAGAATTCTTCAAACCCTTTTCCAAAAGCTCTGATATCTATGTAGAATACTACTATGTTCGCATCAGGATAGTGCTCTTTCAGGACCAGGCTATCCTTGATTGTGTTCATACAACAGATGCGACTGCAATAGTTGATGTCACGACGCATATTGCGCGAGCCGACACACTGGATGAATGCAAAACGCAGCGGTCCTTCCAGTTCTTTGCCCAGAGGAAGTTCTCCACTGCTCGGGCCATCTTCGCTCATGATTCTCTCGATCTCAAAAGATGTATAGATGTTTTTGAAGCGCCGGTATCCGTACTCACTTGCTTCCCTGGGATTAAGATAGTCGACACCCGTCGTAACGACGATCGAACCCACATCCAAGTCAACGAATTCATCCACCATGTCGTGAACGATGGCATTTGGTTCACAGGCCTTAACGCATTCGAGGCACTCTGCACAACCGGCGCAGCTGAGACATCGGGCTGCTTCGCGTTTGGCCTGGTCTTCGGAAAAGCCTTGGGCGACTTCTTCGAAACCCTTTTTTGCTTTCTCCACATCGAGTAAAGGCATCTCGGTTCTTTTCTCAGTCCCTGTGTCCTCCGGAATCTCGATATCTTCATCCTTGACCCGAGCATCCCGTTTTTTCCTGTTCTTTTTCAAGTCCACACCCCTGATGAATCGGTCGATCGATTCCGCAGCTTCTTTTCCGGCGGCAATCGCCTCGATTATTGTTGCTGGTCCAGTAACCGCATCGCCACCGGCAAAAATACCGGGTATGTTTGTCTGCAGTGTATCAGGGTCCACGGCGAAGGTCCCCCACCTCGTCAACTCGAAGCTTTCTTCTTTCGTTAGAAACGAGACATCGGCCGCCTGGCCAATTGCCATTATTACCATGTCCAAATCGATGGTGAATTCAGAGCCCTCGATGGGTATTGGTCGCCTTCGGCCCGAAGAGTCAGGCTCGCCGAGCTTCATCTTTATACACTCCATTCCTGTGACCTTACCGTCTTTGCCGAGTATCTGTGTCGGATTGGTCAAATAATGAATTTTTATCCCCTCTTTCTCTGCCTCGACGATCTCCTCTTCGTTCGCGGGCATTTCTTTGCGCGAGCGGCGATACACGACAAACGCCTCTTCGGCGCCGAGACGCAATGCGGTGCGAACCGCATCGATTGCTGAATTCCCGCCGCCGACCACGGCCACCCGTTTACCTACCGGGATACTCGATTCACGGACGACATTCTGGAGAAACTCGACACATAGTACTACACCCTTCAAATCCTCACCATTGATGCCCATGGCTTTTTCCTTGGCCGCGCCTAACCCGAGAAAGATTGCCTTGTAATCCTTTGCGAAGAGATCTTTGATGCCAAAGTCCTTGCCCAAGACAGTGCCCGTCTTGATCTCGACACCCCAGCTCTTTATGTAATCCAAGTCACGCTGTAGTGCCTTTTCTGGTAATCTGAATCGCGGTATTGCCCAGTACAGTAGTCCCCCGGGATGATCCGTAGCCTCGAAAACCGTTGAACAGTATCCTCTCTTGGCAAGAAAATATGCGACAGACAATCCTGCTGGTCCGGCGCCAACGACGGCGACCTTCTCTTTGTTCAATTCGGGACTCGGCTGTGGGAGCTCGGGTTCCTGATCAGATATGAAGCGCTTGAGCTGAGCAATGGCCAGCGGTTCATCCACGTCTTTGCGCTTACAGTCCGATTCGCAGGGATGGGTGCATACACGCCCGCAGACAGCCGGGAATGGATTATCCCTGCGTTCGAGCTCCAGAGCTTCTTCGTATTTGCCCTGTGAAATGAGCGCGATATACCCCTGAGCATTGACTCCTGCGGGACAGGCATATCGGCAGGGCGCCGCGCCCTTTTTGTCAATAAGGAATTTGTTAGGAACTGCCTGGGGATACTGACGATATATTGCTCTTCGTTTTGAAAGGTCTAATTGAAACTCATCATTGACTTGCACCGGGCACACCGTTGGACATTCGCCGCATCCAGTACATTTGTCCCAGTCGACAAATGTGGACTTGCGCTTAACCTTCACTCGAAAATCAGGTGCTTCTCCCTCGACGCTAATCACTTCGCTATTGGCGAGGATTTCGATGTTAGGATGCCGACCGACATCCATCAGCTTAGGACCGAGGATTCAGCTAGTGCAATCCATCGAGGTGAAGATTTTGTGAATCTGGGATGTCCGACCGCCCAGGCATGGGCCACGTTCGACAAGGAAGACCTTGAACCCGGCATTGGCCAAATCCAACGCGGACTGAACCCCAGCTACACCTCCACCTATGACGAGTGCTCCTTTTGGCATAGTATCCTTCTGTTCCTTGTTCATGTTAATTCTTTTGCGAATCGCCTTGCCTTTTCACGGCCTCGAGTCCATAATTGTAGCCGCGATCGAATGCCTTCAGGTTCAATTCCAGGGCTTTTTCGGGAACCGATTCTGGCAAAGCCTTTTTCATTGCATCATAACTGACGACCCCTGTGATCGCGGTGAAGAATCCAAGCATGACCACATTGGCAACGATTTTATGGCCCAATTCTTCAGCAAACCGCGTTGCCGGTATGGCATGCGCCGCAATGTGTCCGCGCGACTGCTTGGGCTTCACAAGATCTTCATCGTACAGTAACCTTCCCTGCTCACTCATTTCCGGCTCAAACTTATCATAGCCGGCTTGTGACATGGCAACCAGAATGTCGGATTCCGTAATATACGGATATAACACTTTGCTCTCGGAAACGACCAATTGTGAGCTACATGCACCACCGCGTGCTTCGGGCCCAAATGATTGGCTCATTGTTGCGTGCTTGTTGTCATAGATTGAAGCTGCCCTTCCTGCAATAATTCCGGACCTGATGATGCCCTGACCTCCATAACCTGCAAATCTGATTTCAGCCATTCTTGCCTCCTGATACCTTCTGCTTCTCCGAAGCAGGACCATGAGGAGTAAACTTGTCACCAAGTATTTTAGTGTGCTGAACATTGTATGAATCAATGAATGTTGGTCTTTCCTTGTCTGTAAATTTACCGACAATGATTTTATCATCTCCAGTGATGGCAGCATTCCTTGGGTCTTCGTTGTTTTTCACAACTGAGTTTTCAAAGTAGAACTGCAGGAGTTCCGACTCAACGACATCGATACGCCGGTAATAATTAGGCCCCGGCGCAAGGACTTCGATCATAGAGAGGCCTCGTTTGTGCAGTGCCTCGCTAACAGAAGCGGCAAGTTCTTTGGTGTGTAAGGCTGTCCATCGAGCAGTGTAGACCGCCCCACAGGAGTTGCCAAGATGTGGAAAATTGAACGGTTCTTCGAATGTTGAATAAGGTGAAAAAGTCGCTTGCGTGGAGGGTGCGGGTATGCCTGCGATCTTCTTGTAAACAAAATTATTGACGCATATGACAAGGAGCTCCATGTTCCTTCTTCCTCCATGCACAAAGTGGTTTCCACCGAGTGTCATCAGATCACCCACGACTGGAATTACCTTGAGACTTGGATTACCTAATTTCAGCCCTGTGCCAAAAGCAATGGCGCGTCCGCGCGGGGTCTGGAAATAATCGACCCCTAAGGACCTAACAGCTTCTGGCTCAAATGGAATGTCTGATGTAATACTGATTCTTTTGCGATCGACACCAGCCGCTTCTATTCCTTTGTTGAGTGCGCTGATAATTGAATTCATTCCTTTAATTTGAAACCTCCCTCAAAGACTGATTTCTGCAACCGAGTCTTGAATTCAACGAGACCTTCGATTTTTTTCTCTTCTCTGACAGCCATCTCGATTGCATCGGCGATGTCATTTGGATTGTGAACGCCGGCACCACCATGAGGAACGAGTACGACATTCGCGTCGCCGTGAGCACACCGAGCAACGTCATAAACGACCTGTCCGTAATTTATTTCAGGAACCACAAACGCTCTTGCTTTCTTCGCGAGTTCACTCATTCTATCATCAGGAAAGGGCCATACCGTAACGAGTCGTAGCGTCCCGACCTTGATGCCTTTTTCCCTTGCTATCTCGACTCCCTTTACCGCTACCCTTGATGATATCCCGTATGAGACGACGATGACATCTGCGTCATCAGTTCCTTCTTCTCTCAACTCGATGATATTGTTTCTGTTGAGTCGAATCTTGTCGACCAGCCTTCTAACATACTTAGATTTGTACGCTGAATCCTCGACCGGATAGCCTCTTTCGTCATGCACCAGGCCTGTGATATAAAGTCTGAGTCCATCGCCGGCTTTTGCCATTTTTGGTACCAGGTCAGGTTCCGGCTTAAACGGCAAGTAGTCTTCTGCCGGACCAGTATATAGCCTCCTGGGTTCGACCTCAATCCCGTCGGCTTCGGGTATCACTACTTTTTCAGTCATATGGCCGACACATTCATCAGACATTATCATGACCGGGCAACGATACTTTTCCGCGAGATTAAATGCCTTGATAGTGTAATCAAACATTTCTTGGGGCGAATCTGGTGCGAGGGCGATGAGTTCATAATCTCCGTGAGAGCCCCACCTCGATTGCATTATGTCTGCCTGCCCGGTCTTAGTAGGAACACCGGTGGAAGGTCCGCCGCGTTGAATGTTGAGTAGGACAAACGGTGTTTCCAACATCGCGCCGAAGCCAATACACTCTTGCATAAGAGAGTAACCCGGGCCAGAAGTAATGGTCATGGTCTTGACTCCTGACCAGGCCGCACCAACTATTGCGGATATGGAGCCCAGTTCATCTTCCATTTGAATAAACACAGCTCCGACCTGCGGCCCCCTACGACACACTGCTTCGAACGCCTCGGTTGATGGGGTAATCGGATAGCCCGCAACAAATTTGCATCCAGCGGCCAGGGCCCCGTAGCCCGAAGCCACGTCGCCATCTATGTAGTAGATACCAGTGAGCACATCCTTTGGATTAGCCTTCACTTCCTGCTCCCACGTTGCCCACCCGAACGCCTTCCTGCGGTTTTCACATCCGAAAGCCATTGATTGTATCTTTCCATGTAGGAGGGTCTTTCTCGATCAACGAATTTACCACAAATGATTTTTGTTTGAAACCCAATATCTAAATTCTTCGTATCTTCACCGTGTCTTATTTCAACATTGTCGTGATAGAATCGCATCATATCGAGTCCATCACCGAGCCGGTTAATTCTCGAATAATACATACCACATGGAGAAATTGCTTCGACTACGGCAAATCCTTTCTTTTGTAGCGCTTCAGTCAAGGAATTGGTCAGCCGGCGCACGTGAAGTGTTGTCCATCGTGCTACGTACACCGCGCCGGATGAATCGGCGAGATATGGAATATTAAAAGGCGGTTCGACACATCCGTAAGGAGATGTCGTGGCGTAAGCAGCTAATGGCGTTGTTGGGGCTACTTGGCCTCCGGTCATCGCATAGATGAAGTTGTTAACACATACCACAAGCATGTCGATGTTTCTCCGGGCAGCATGTATGAAATGATTTCCGCCGATTGCGATCAGGTCGCCATCGCCAGAAAAGACAACAACTTTTGTTTTCGGACTGGCAACTTTTATCCCAGTTGCAAAGGCAATTGGCCGACCATGCGTCGTATGGAATGAGTCTAGTTTCACATAACCGGCAACTCGACCCGTACAACCGATGCCCGAGACAATGCTCACGGTGTTGGGATCGATCTTTGCCTTTTCAAGTGCCGCCGTGAAGGCAGTGACCGCGATACCAATCCCGCAGGTTGGGCACCAGATATGTGGCATTCTGTCCATGCGGAGTAAATTCTCCATCGGATGGATTTCTTGTTTGCTGTCGGTTCTTAACGCTTCCATCATCTCTCCCTTATGCTAATTCAATGATTCCGCTTTTTGCTACGTTAGTCTGAGAGGCCTGTTTGATTGCCGAAAGGATATCTTCGGTATGTTCAACTCCGTTGTCGCCATGGGGTACGAAGAATACATTTGCTTCTCCGTAAGTATTCCTTTCCACTTCGAGAACGACCTGACCACAATTCATTTCCGGTACCACAAAAGCCCTTGCTCTCTTGGCAAGTTCGGCCACTCTCTTTTCAGGAAATGGCCATACGGTAACCAGTTTAAGGCTTCCCACCTTGATTCCGGAGTCACGGGCTTGCTTTATTGCTTTGAGCGCCGCCCGGGAGGTAGCGCCGTAAGAGACCACGACAACATCTGCCTCATCTGTATCCGTCTCTTGTACCTCCACGATTTTGTCGGCCGCTTGGCGTATCTTCCATACCAAGGGATGAACATTGTACTCCTGACATTCCTCGAACATAATTGGATAACCGCGGTCGTCATGGGTTAGTCCCGTAACATGGAATCGGTAGCCCTGCCCGATGTCAACCATGCGAGGCACAAAGTCTTTATCACGCTTAAAGGGCAAGTAGCTATCTTTTGCTCCCTCATAATATCGGCGTGGTTCAACATTAATTTGGTCGGCCGGGGGAATCAACACAGTTTCCTTGAGTCGAGCAACATGGGCGTCTGACATTATTGCAACAGGTATACGATAGCGTTCAGAGAAATTAAAGGCCTTGATAGTGTAGTCAAACATTTCTTGTGGCGAACTTGGCGCCAGTGCTACGATTTCATAGTCACCGTGTGAACCCCATCGTGCTTGCATCATGTCACCTTGCGCTGGATGTGTTGGCAGCCCCAAACCTGGCCCGACCCCTTGAATATCTGCAATCACGCATGGCGTTTCTAGCATTACACCAAGTCCAAGATGCTCCATCATGAGTGATAGACCTGGGCCAGAAGTCACGGTCATTGATTTCTTGCCGGTCCATGATGCGCCAAGGACGGCGGCAAGCGCAGAAACCTCATCCTCCATTTGGATGAAGGTGGCGCCTACTTGAGGGGCTCGCTCGAGGAATCTCTCGGAGATTTCGATCGAGGGTACGATCGGGTAAAGTCCCAAGAAGCGACATCCAGCGGCCAAAGCACCCTCAGCGCATGCCTGGTTGCCACTGAGAACATGGGAGCCGCTCAGCACTCCGTTCTTATCTGCTTTCATCCTTCTCCCTTCTCAGGTGCTGGATCATTTTTAGTATTGTGGGGATACCTAATAGGCTTTCCTGGGATTCAGTGCTCAGTTGTAAGGCAGGTCATGTTCAAAATACGTCAATCATTCTCGCGAGTGCTGCCTTGCCTCGATAATCCGGTAGTATGATCGGTGCTCTTCTCGTACGCTTTATGCCAGCTTCTTCAAGCTGTTGAACATACTGGTTTAGGTGGTCTATTGTGACACTGATTTCTCCACTGTACGATTTGACATAATCTGCAGTGCTCATACCTGCTCTCCTACCGAATACCAGGCAGTCGAGAGTGGAATTTCCCATTAAACGATTCTTGCCGTGGACACCGCCCGATACTTCGCCGGCAACCCAGAGTCCTTCGATGTTTGTTCTGCCCGAAGGGTCGGTCTCTACGCCGCCATTCTGATAATGCAGGGTAGGGAAGACGAGTACTGGATCCTTACGGATGTCGATATCGTAGCGTTTGTACATTCTGATCATTCCTGGAAAAGCCTTCTCTATGTAACCCTTCCCATTCTTGATTTCAATAAGAGGTGTATCAAGCCAGACGCCCCGCAGGCCCGTCGGCGTCGTAATACCCTTGTCGCGGACATAGCACTCCCTGATGATGGACGCGGCCTCAACATCCCTTGGCTCTAAAGGATAGACGAATGCTTCACCATCGGCGTTTACTGGTTGAGCACCGCTGCCGCGTAGTTTTTCAGTGAGCAGGTAGCCCACAATCTGAATTGGATACGCAGCACCGGTCGGATGATATTGCACGGCGTCGATGTCGCGCAGTTTTGCACCCGCCCTATAGGCTAACACCACGCCATCGAAAGTAGCGCCGTAGTGATTAGTGGTTGGAAATCCTCTTATGTGGAGCCGACCATAACCACCAGTGGCAATGATCGTTGCCTTTGCTTTGACAATCTTGTAGTCTCCTGTCTCAATGTTCCAAAGGATTGCACCGGTAACTCGATTACCTTCGGTGAGCAATTCAATGGCCGGGTAATGTTCCAGATATGAGATTCCTCGGGTCCTGAATTCGTCTCTCAGCACCCTGAATTCCTCAAGCCCGGTGTAGTCGCGGCAGGAGTGCATTCTCTTCACAGACAAGCCTCCGGCGAGCTTTTCTGCGAGATCGCCGTTTTCCTCCCGGTCAAAAATCGCGCCCAGCTCGCATAGCCATTTCATGATCAACGGCGCGTCTTCGACCAGTGCTCTGGTGACATCGGGTTTGTTGGTGAAGTGACCGCCACCAATGGTGTCTATGTAGTGTTTCACGATCGAGTCAACTTCACGGTCCGCGGCCTGCGTTCCGCCCTCGGCCATGATTGAATTAGCATCCCCATGCCTCAATTTGTTCGTGAGCAGAATATTTTCTTTTGCGACACCGCTGTCATGCGCCCATAATGCGGCAGACGTACCTGCCAACCCACCACCGATTATCAGAATATCGGGATTGTAGTCGATCTGAGAGAGATCGACCTCGCCCTTTTCGACCAATGGGTAAGCCTCCAGCAGATCGGCTACTTCGTTGGGAGCATTTTGACCCTTGTTTGGTCCGACTGATATCTCTCGCTTGCCGCCCGGAGCGTAGTCTGGGTGTACTCTCAGGACTTCGTCTCTTTGCTTCATGGTCATGGCTGGTGGTGTGTAATCCAGCCTTTTGTCACGGGTCTTCGCCACCTTTTCGATTTCCTTTCTCATGTATTCAGGGTATCCTTCAATGTATGTGAGTTCTGCCATTCTTCTCTCCTTTCCTATTCTGGCTCTTTTTCGCGTTCAGTATATATCTTTCGTAGCTCATCGATAGCGCAGGTTGTGATCCTAGCCATTTCCTGATTGAATTTGCCTTCGTTTATCTCCTTGACTCTTTTTCTCAGGTGATCCGGAACCCCTTGCCCATAGCGACCAAACATTCTTCGGCCTAGTTGAGCGACATGATACTGCACGATCTCGGCTGGACACCGCATCGCGCACAGTCCGCACTGTATGCAGTCAAAAGAAATATCGGCTAATGCATTGAAATCACCGCGTATGGCGTCTTGTACGTAGTCCATGACCTCCAAGTCTTGCGGGCACGCCTTTGTGCACGTATTACAGGACACACACCTGGTGACCTCAGGGTAATACTTGATAAAAACTGATGCTTCATAGGGTTCTTTGGTTATGTCGTAGTCTGCCTTTTCTGCAGGCGTAAACGGGATCTGAACGAGGTACATGCCGTCTTCGGCTCTGGTTTGGCAGGCCATACCCGTTTGCAGCTTGTAGTCTCCTTTCTTTCTGAATACTGTTGCGCAAGCGCCGCAAAAACCCTGCCGGCAGCCAACGCCTCGGACGAATTTGTACCCCGCGTATTCCATTGCCGTCAGAATTGTCAAATCGGCCGGGACCTTGTAGGCTTTGCCCATGATGTATATTTCGATCCAGTTTTTGATATCCGTGGCATCAATACCGGTCGTTGCTGCCTTATTCGCCTCGGCGATTCTTTCCATGATTGGGCTTTTGTTATCTACCATTATTAGCTCTCCTGTTGTTGTTCTATTAATGATTTCTTTCGGAGCAACGGCCGTGGATCAACATAATTCTGATCGAATCCATAGCATTCACCATCTAAACCGAAGGCAATTGCCATCAGTTGTGTAACATAAAATACGGGAATCTCTGTGAAGTCAGGATGCTTGGCCTTCACTTCTTTCTGCCGATGATCAAGATTGAAGGCGCACAGCGGGCAGACAGTTGCTAATGCCTCGGCACCTTCTTTTTGAGCATGAGTGAGGATATCGTAAGCCAATTCGGCAACGATATCTTTATCTTTGACCGTCTGGTAACTGCCACAGCACACTCTCTTGTAAGGGGTGTCGACCGCATCCGCGCCGAGTGATTCGAGAAGGTCTCTTTGTATTGTTGGATCTTCTGGGTCGTCGATACCAACTTCCTGGGGTCGTAGAATCATACATCCGTAGTATGGAGCGACCTTCAGATCTTTGAGCGGTTTCTTCACCCTGTCGTGGATTTTTTCGAAGCCTAACGCTTTTAGAACTTCGAGAAAATGGATTACTTCGACTTTACCCTGATAGTCCTCTTCTCGATACATGAGATCGTTTATCTTGCTCAGGTCTTCGGCATTATTCTTCATACGCAAATTCGTGCTTTTTAGCGTATTGAAACACATTGCGCATAATGTTACCAAGCGATTCTCATTCTTCACCAGGCCATAATCATTCATCTCCTGGACGCGGATGAAATTACGGACCGATGCTACGTGGTGTATCAAATCATCGTCGGCAAGCGAGAAGACAGTGCCGCAGCAATTCCATCGAGGTATCTCTAGCAGTTCGATACCTAGGGCACGGGCCGCGGCCAGGGCTGAGTTTTCAAAGTTCTTTGCCGTTGTTTTCAGGGTGCAGCCTGGATAATATGGTATTTTTGAATTGCCAGTGGCCGTCGTTTTCGTAGTCTCGGGTTTTGTTGTGGTCATTTCTACCTCCTATCCCGTAAATTTGCGGCAGGCGCTAACCAATGCAATTTGGGGAAGGCAAGCCAATTCGTCTTTTGGTATTGCTTTGAGGTCGATGTAATCTATTGCTTTGCGCAGTATGATTTGTCTTAGAGCCTCGGCTACCTTGGATACATCAATCTTTCTCGGGCACCGTACCGTACACGTAAAACAGGAAGCACATACCCAGACCGCTTTGAAATCGAGAACCTCTTTCAATCCTAGCTGCACGAGCCTCATCCATTGCGAAGGAGTGATGTCCATCTCGCCGACAAGAGGACATCCGCCTGAACAAGTGCCACACTGTTCACACAGGGTTACGACTTGGCCACTCAGCTCATTGACTTTGTTCAGGAACTTTTCGTTTTCGGGTGTGATTTCCACTTTCTTGATCATGACGCCTCCTTGACTTTGCGTTCGGTACTCAGATTGAGTGGTCCAAGTTCAGCCATTTCATCGATGAATTCGTTCACAACTTTTTGGAACTTTCCGCCCTCGTTTGCCGATATCCACTCCAATCTTACCCTTTGCGGCGCGATACCGAGTTCTTCAAGTAGATTCTTAAGCAGTAATATCCTATTTTGTGTCCGGTAGTTACCCGTAACATAATGGCAGTCGCCCGGGTGACAGCCGGCAACCAGTACACCCCAAGCACCTTTCTTGAACGTGTCGAGAATCATTTCGGGGTCGATGCGGCTTGAGCACATGGCGCGTATTATTCTGAAATACGGTTTCATTTGTAGCCTCGACGTGCCTGCAGCATCGGCTCCAGCATAGGAACACCAGTTGCAGCAAAACGCGACTATTTTGGGTTCGAGATTGCTTTTCATTCTTCCTC
Organism: Caldifarciminota bacterium SM23_42; assembly: GCA_001303785.1. Taxonomy (GTDB): domain Bacteria; phylum Hydrothermota; class Tepidihabitantia; order SM23-42; family SM23-42; genus SM23-42. The sequence goes on from LJUJ01000006.1 coordinate 44,771, forward strand.
CTCTCCAAGTGCTGCGCCAACCATCGCCCTTAGTTGATTGTTCATGAACCAATGCTGCTGTGAAGCTCCAGAGGGACATGCCGCTGAGCAGGAGCCACAGCCCTGACAGAGGATTTCGTTTACCTTGGCGACTCTCTTGTCATCTTTTAGCTCAGTCTTCACTGCATCATATGGGCAGACACTCACACAGGTCGCACATCCACTGCAGAGGTCTTCATCGACAACGGCGGTGATGGGTTCGACTGCGTACACGCCCTTGTTCATCAGCCTTATTGCCCGCGCAGCGGCAGCACTGGCCTGTGCCACGGTGTCCGGGATATCCTTGGGCCCTTGAGCGCAACCGCATATGAACACGCCGTCGTTAAGGGTGTCCACGGGTTTGAATTTCGGGTGTGCTTCTTGCAGAAAACCACCCGGGCTTCGCGTCATGCGTAGCACATCGGCCGCTTGCTTGGTTCCTGCGCCCGGTGTCATGCCCACGGAGAGTACTACGAGGTCGAACTCCGATTCAATTATCTGGCGGGCAAGTGTGTCTTCAACTTTGAGAATTACTTTACCAGTCTTGGAATCTTCATTCACCTCGGCTACTCTTCCCCTGACGAACTTGACGCCTGTTCTCTGTGCCCGCTTGTAGTATTCTTCGAAACCCTTGCCAAAGGCCCGGAGATCCGTGTAGAATACGTAAACGTCCTTTTTCGGATCACCCCGCTTTAGGAGCTGCGAGAGTTTTGTCGCGTACATGCAGCAGATCCGAGAGCAGTATTCGTTTCCGATCTGCTCATCCCGAGACCCGACACATTGTATGAACGCGATTCTCTTACCAATCTCTCTGGTCGCTCGACCCTCAGCCTCGTGGACGATCATCCGCTCCATTTCTAGCGAGGTTATTACGTTCTTGTTGGTGCCAAAGCCGTATACCTTTTTCTCTGTAGCATCAAAAATATCATACCCAGTGGCGACAATTATCGTGTCCACCTTGATCTCTATTTTCTCTGGTTTTTGTGTAAAATCAACTGCGTCGTGGGGGCACACTTTTTGACAATTTCCACACTTCCCGTCCTTTAAGTAGATGCAAATGTCTTCATCGATAAGATACCTGTACGGCACCGCGAACTCAAAGGGCACGTATATCGCCCTGCGTTTTGTTAATCCTTGCTCAAATTCATTGGGAACCTTGACCGGGCACTTTTCCTCACAGATGCCACAGGCGACACAATTTTCATTCACATACGTGGGTTTTTTGTGGATTGTCACTTCGAAGTTGCCCAGAAAACCGCTGATTTTTTCGACTTGCGAGTTAGTGTATAGTGTTATATTGGGATTACTCGGAACATCAGCCATCTTCGGAGAGAGGATGCATGCCGCACAGTCCTCGGTTGGAAAGGTTCTTGACAGCTGCGCCATTTTTCCACCGATCGTAGGCTCTTTTTCAACGAGGTGAACCTCAAACCCGGCATCACCCAGATCCAGGGCTGCTTGAATGCCGGCGATACCGGCACCAATAACGAGGACTCTCTTGCCGATGGGCATGGTCTTTCTTTCTAAGGATTCATCTAATTTCACTTTCGCAATTGAGACATTAACTAGATCCCTTGCCTTTCTTGTGGCAAGATCAGGTTCGTCGAAATGGGGCCACGAGCACTGCTCGCGGATGTTTGCCATCTCGAAGACATACGGTGAGAGTCCAGCCTTCTCAACGATGTCCATGAAAGTCTTCCCGTGGAATTGGGGTGAACAGGCCGCAACAACTATGCGATCAAGATTGTGCTCTTTTATGTCTTCAAGAACAAGATTTCGACCAACGTCAGAACACATATGCGCGTTGTCTCGCACTATGGCGACATCACCTTGCTTCTCGGCAAACGACGTTACTTTCTTGATGTCGACGACTTCAGATATGTTCCCGCCACAATGGCAAACATACACACCGATCTTCATGACTCACTCCTTTGGATTTTATGCGACATTGCCATTGTAATTACTCCCCTGACAACTTTACACAACCAAGAAAATCCGGTCATGAGTTACACTCCTTCAGTTTTTTAAATTCACCAAATTTCGCTTCTGTCAAAGAATCGATTATACTCTTCATAATAGCGATTTCGCGTTTCTGATGGGTCAAATATCGCGATTCCAGTCTTAATGGGATTGTTTGTTACAATAACCCCCGATGCCATTGATATTATAGTAAAAACAGAACAAGTGTCAACATGCTTGTTCATCAAACCATAATCCTTTTTTCAACTGGTTGGTATATTTTAAACGTGCCTTCCACGTGATGTGTTATTGTTGAAAGTGGAACAATCAATGTTCTATTCAATAACGTCAACTTCGAATTATCTTAATTAAAGGTTTTATTTATCCCTTCTCTTCGGCTAGGCTACCAATTTCTTCCTCGTGTTTAAGGGTTATGTAGATTGCAAACTCCGGACACAGCATCTCACAGAGGTGGCATTCAACGCATGCATCGGCTTTCACAGCAACCGGGGGGTGGTAGCCTTTTAAGTTGAACTCCTCAGACATTTCCAGAACATCCCGAGGACAGTATTCCACGCAAAAGCCACAACCCTTACAACGTTCCTTGATAATGTGTATGTCGCCGTGGCTTACTCTTATCCTATCGCTGTCCAAGGGTTTTCTCCAATGGCGCATGTTGTCTCCTTGCCGCAATTATATGCGAAAAATCGTCTATGTCAATATTGACGAGCAGGTATCCGACGCTATAATGTAGTGATGCGTAAGCTTGTACTCATTCCCGTAATCAGCGGCGCGCTTCTGGCCATCGTTTTCCTTCTCGCAGGAACGCCCTTTGTCTTGGCTATAGTCAAAGAAAAAATAGAAACAGCGGTGAATCAGTCGACGGGCGTACCTTTGATGATCGGTCGCTTGCGGGGGAATCTGTTTTATGCAACACAATTGGAGGATATTGATTTTGCAAATACCATACAGGTCGAGAAACTAAGGGTCAAGTACAACCCCTTTCGGTTGCTAGCAAAGCAGGTGGAGATCACATCCATACAAATATCTGGGGTACACGTTGACTTTGACCGCCTCGAGGCGTTCTTGAAGACGTTGCCCGAGAAAACGGAAGAGACCAAGGCCGAGACCAAGGCCGAAACCAGGGCGTTCGGCATCACTATTCGGGAGTTTTCCATTATGGATAGTGATTTATTTGGAACGGTCGGCAATACGTCCCTGCGGGTGTTGCTGGCCACAAGAGGCAGCCTGATGCACGACCAGTTCGAGCTGGACAGTTTGTGCATCGTGACCGAAAATTCCCAGGTCATGATCTCCGGGAGCATCCCGTTGAACGAGCAAGATGATATTTCGCTTGAGTTTGATATGGCAGTTACGGTCGAAGAACTGGGGATACCGGGCTTTGCCGGTGAGATCAATGGACGGGGTTCTGTGAGCGGTAAGTTTTCTGCTATCGCATTGCAGGGGATAATGCAGCTAGATGTTCGATATCTTGAAAATAGCCTGAGCGGTGATGTGGCATTGGAATGGCTCATACCGAATTTTCGAGATTTGAACGTCGAAGCACGATTGCTAGCAAAGACCCTGCCTCTCCGGAAAGATTCAGACCGACCGGATCGTTGGGATCTGAGTTTGAAAATCAATGATGCGAATTTAGATTGTGACGTTAGTTCGAATCTCGGTGACCTAAGCTTACGTGGTGTTTTGAAGAGCGATTTCACAGAACCGTATTTCAAAGGCACGGTCGAGGGAAGGTTTGACTATGCTGATTTCGAACCTTCGTTCAGCGGGCGCCTATACTACCGGAACGATACACTGGAATTGAGTGAATTCGAGCTACTCAGTAGACGAGTTGACGTGGGTATGGCATTGCTGCTGAGGACCGATACGAAAAGAATATTGAAAGCCGAAGCGGATCTAGTGTGCAATGATCTGAGCGTAGTAGACAATTTCTTCAATAGCGGCCAGGCGATTACCGGAAAATTGCGGTGTAGGCTGAGCGCGTCTGGAACATTAGATAATTCACTAGCCAGTGCAACGGTGGGCATGTCGGATGTTGTGATTTATGGCGAAAAAATCCCAGTTGCACTTTTTGACCTGTCCGTACAAAACAGCACTGTACGGCTCGATTCTGGGTTCATTGAGAGCGAGCGCGGCAAGATCACACTCGCGGGTTCGTGTGACTTGCAGAGCCTTGATTTTACAGCCAGCCTATATAGCGATGGCATTGTGTTCAAACCGCCCGAGGTGTTCGGTACGACAACACTTCCCTTGGGTGGTACGGTGGGTCTGGACCTGGCGGCTCAAGGGAACGTGCATGCTCCGAGGGTCCAAGGTGAGATATTTGTCAATGATTTTGTGTATGATACGTTGTATTTTGGTAACTATCATCTGGAATGTCGACTCGATGCTGATACGCTGCAATTTTCTTTCATGACTGAAAAGGAGGATCTGGTTCTTGATGCGACAATGATCCTTGGTGGTGTCTTCCCCTACACAGCGAATCTAGAGCTACGGCATTACGTGGTTGACAGGTATATTACACCGGCAACAGGGTATGTCACTGCCCGAATATCTGCCGAGGGCGCCCTGGTACAAATCATAGACGCATCAGGTTCAGTCGCTATCGACACGGTAAAGCTTTTTGTGGAAGGGCAGCCGATCGAGAATGTGGGTACGATCAATGTCCAGCTAAAGGATCGCATATTTCACTTACGGTCATGTGAGGTTATCATCGCCGGCCAGTATCTTCATGCGAACGGCAGCATTCCATTGGAATTCGCTGCTGGATCTATTGATATTACGGCGAGTTCCGGGCAGATACAACTGGCAGATATCGCATATCTGTTGCCGCACGATCCCGCTATCCGCGGCCTGCTCAGATTCGACTTGCGTGTTCAAGGAGTGCAGAAGGCGCTCGATGTTGATGGCATGCTGTCGTTGACCGACGCATCATACAAGGCGGGTAACATTTCAGTCGATTCGGTTAACGGTCTTTTGAGATTCAAGAACGGGTTGGCTACGGTTGACCGTTTGACAGGAAAGGTAAATAAGGGCCGTTTCGAAGTCGTGGGGTTTGCCGATGTTTCTCGAGGCTTGATCGACACAATGTTACTCCAGATTAAACTGAACCGAATTGACTACACCAACAAGGATTTTGGTTATATAGTATGTAGCGCTGATTTGCATGCTGGAGCAAGAAAGGATTCGTTACGGATCAGTGGTGAAGTTATCATTGATGAGGCAGCGTATACTGCACCCATGAGGCTGCAGACATATGTCAGGCTTCTGACGAATGCCAACCGGCCAGCACCGCAACAGCCAGAAATGGCTAAACGTATCTACTGTGATATTAGTATTGTAGTACCGGATAGTGTCGTCATCGACAATAATGTTGCCGATCTGGCGGTAAAGGCCGATCTGCAATTGAAGGGATATCTCGCGCGCCTCAATGTGTACGGCACGATTGCCGCGCTGGACGAGGGAAAGATTCATTATCTCGGTAAGAAGTTCACGATCGTGAATGCAGTTATCCAGTTTGATGATCCGTACAAGATAGATCCGGTTATTGAGCTGATGGCGACCAGCACAATAACCGCGGCCGACGGTGATTATGAAATATTCTTGCTGCTTGAGGGAACCGCGACAACCTGGCAGCTAGAATTGAATTCAGACCCACCGTTGCCTGAACAGGATATTGTCAGCCTTATCCTGATCGGGCAGCGTCGTCCCGGTGGCGCGGGCGGCATGGCGAAAGAGCTGGATCTGAAGGGTAAGGTAAGGGATTATGCACTCGATATGGTACGCCACAACATCGAGAAGAAGACCGAAGAGATTCTCGGTCTGGACAAATTCACGCTAAGCGGTGACCTGAGCGATCCATCGACAATGCGCATCGGTATTGAGAAGAGCATTGCCGAAGACTTCAGGTTGCATTACAGCACCGGCGTGGAATCATGGGAATTATATCAGGTGGGCGCCAGTTATGATCTGACTGACAAGCTCTCGATCTTCACCTTGTACGATCAGGAAAACCGAAACACCAGCGTTGATCTGGAGTATCATCTTAAGATAAAATGATCGGTATATTGTTATTGTTTATGAGTACAAGTGAATTCCGAGTCCGGAGCGTCGAGGTGATGGGTAACGAATATTTCAAAGAGTCAGCGATTACAAAAATCATGTTGACCAAGACTAAGAATTTTATTCGTAAGGGTGTTTTCAATGAGAGTGTGTTCAATGGTGATATCAAGGCGGTTGAGAATCTATACATCTACGAAGGTTTTGTCGATGTAAGTGTTGATCACAGTCTGCGGTATGACAGCACTGAAATGCGGATAGATATCACTTTGCAGATCACCGAAGGTAAGCAGCATTTTGTGCAGAATATCAAGTTCGAAGGCAACGAGGTTTTTACTGCCGAATTTCTGGCTCAAGAGCTCACGATGGAGCCGGGTGAGATTTTCGACCCGCGTAAGATGACCGCGGATAATTACGTCATTAGATATCTGTATGACAATCTGGGTTATGCTGACGTGAAGGTTGAATCCGAATACCGCCTTGAGGATGAAAGCGTTCGTGTCACCCACGGTATTGAAGAAGGAAAGAAACAATATGTGGGTAAGATCGAGATAATCGGACTCAAGCATACCGACACGTCGGTCGTGATGCGTCAAATAAACATGGTGCGCGGGGATATTTTTCGCTATGCGCGCATACTGGAGAGTCAGCGTAAGCTATATAAATTGGGTATCTTTATGGCCATAAGAACTCAGATCAAAAATTCTACGATCCAGGAACATAAGGACATACAGTTCTTGCTAAGAGAAAGAGAATGGATGGCTGTTGATCTGCGTGCCGGTTACGGCACGCGCGACCGGTTGCGCTTTGGTCTTGGTTTTACACATTACAATATGCTAGGACGGGCTTGGCAGGGCAAAGTGGAGGGGAAGCTTAGTTTCATCGAACAGAGAGTAGGCTTACAAATAACTTTTCCAAGAGCATTTCTTCTGCCCGGTAAACTCGGGTTCGGTTTTTTCTTCAAACGCCTCCAGGAGATCGGCTACGAAACACAATCACTGGGTGGGAACATCATAACAAGGTTTGAATTTGACGCAAGCGAATTGTCTGCAAAATATGAAGTAGAGCGGGTAAAAACATACTACGGAGAAAACGATAGCACGAAAAGTGATTTACTCCATGGTTTCATCGTCGGTTGGCTCCGCGACAAACGAGATGATCCATTTTACACGACTCGTGGCAATTACATCAATACGAATCTGGAACTCAAAGGTGTTATATTGCCTTCGGATGTCGATTACGTACGCCCGACTGCACAGATACGCTTGTATAAAAATTTTGTCGGCATCGTGTTTGCCTCCGCAGTCAAGACTGGTGTGGTGACTCCTTTTGCGCCCACGGTCGAGGTTCCGATCTATAAAAGATTCTTTTGTGGTGGTGCCTCGTCGGTCCGGGGTTATTCCGAGCGAGCGATTGGCCCAGTCGATGAGAATGATAATCCTTTAGGTGGCAGGTATCTCGGCGAGGTGTCTGTTGAATTGCGTTTTCCGATATACAAGTTCGTTGGTGGCGTCGTCTTCATTGATGGCGGAAACATTTGGCAACAACGCGAAGAGATATCCGGGCGTCTAAGATGGGGCATCGGTGGTGGTCTGCGTCTTAAGAGTTTTTTGGGAAGTATCAGACTCGATTATGGTTTTAAGATACAACGTGAGGCTGATGAGCCGATTGGAGCCTTACACTTCGCTATCGGCGAAGCATTTTGACTATTAATCACACTTCAATTTGTCGAGTATATTAGCTATTGCGTGCGTGACCTCACCACGCGTTTTATTGAATTCGTCGTATAGTTGCTTTCCATTCTGATACCGCATGATGTGTGCCGCGGTGTTCAACATCGCAGACATTATCATGTCGGTTGCCCCAACGGTGAGACGGTAGCTATTCCTGAGATTATTTAAGAAATTGAAACCAGTTGACAATCGAAGTAAGTCTTCTCTTAGCTCTTCTTGCTTAGCGGCAATTTCGATGAAGATTTTCGAATTTACTGGTTGCATAATACCACACTCTGCTTTGATGATGAGCAGAATCATCTCGAGGTCTCTCAAACCACCGACACCTTCTTTGATATTGTCTTCGATTATTGTTCGTTGGGCGCCCGCCGCTTTGTGTCTTGAGCTGATTTCTTCAGACATTTGCCTGATGTATTCATCTTTCTGATCGAGAATGTAGGGCCTTATTACCCGATCGAAGAAGTCTTTTTCAAAACGGTGCGATCCTACTACTAAGCGAGCCCCCAGTATCTGAGATTTCTCAATAAATATATCTGTCCGCTCTTCGCTCAACAGACGTTCGACTTCCTTGAGGAGAATGACATACCGGCCGAAATAATCGGCGAATCTATGATGAGGAATCGTGCTGCGTTTGATGATCTCACTGTTCATTTTGCTGATTATTTTGTTACAATACGAGAGTACCTCCTGATTGTCTGAGTTTAGTAGCACAATTATATCATAGTCATCGTCATATGCCTGTTCCCGTGCATGGCCACCTGCCGCAAAAATCGCCAACAGGTCGTCGGTGATTATACGTTTTGCGTATTGTGTGTCTATTTCCTGGCGACAGATGTCAAAGAGGGTGCGAATGTATCGGTCAGAGAATTCAGTGTATTCGGTGTTGATTTCATCGGCCGTGGTACCGCTCAATGTTCTCAGACCTACCCGCATCATTTCAAAATCATAGTAATCACCCAGTTTTTCAATTTTCTCTTTGGATGTCGGCATCGACTGGACATCACTATATATGCCATCGCCGAATTCTCTAAGCAGCTCTGGGTTCTTTATGGCTTGGATCGCTTCAGGATATCGTTCGGTGATCCTCAAGAAGAATCTCTTGTAGAACACACTACTGGACAGATGAATATCGATTAGTGATTTTAGATTGTCGATGATGGCGGCGATTTCTTTTTCATAAATGCGTGTTTCCAGTAGTTTCAGGTAGAGCTCTAGCGTCTTGTCATCATTAAGGGACAGATAATTGTTGATGAGATGCGGGAAACGATTGAAAACGTACGACATTTTTCTCACAACGTCTGGCATTTCCTCGAGCATTTCCAGTAATTGTTTGTTAAGATCGACAAACAGTGTGTGTCCGATCTTGGTTCTGCCGAGCGTTGTTAGGAATTTAATCGAAGAGTACAGATCGTATCTAACCCATTCGATATATCCGTTAATTAGTTTCTTTCTCTTAGCGGGCGGGAAGGCATCAAGGTCACTGATAAATCGGTTCAACAAAGCTTCACTCTCGAAGTCGCCCAGAATATCATCCCAGAACGATGTTCCACGGAAGAATTTGAACTTCGTGAGGAAGTCTTGTGCGATGTTTGCACCGTAGTCAGGATCCAGTATCGAGACGAATATTGAATTGTCTTCAAGATGCGCCTTGAGATCTTTGAGCAGAGTGGGCACAATGTTTCGTACATTCTGAATGTGTTCGTAATAATGCACCAGAAGATGTTCTTCTGCATGGCACTTACCTAGGTCCGTATATCCCATGGTTCTTGCTACTCTGCGGATATTTTTGAATGAGGCTATGTCGAGTTCGACCTCTTCATCTTGAGTGACGAGTAGTTGATAAAGGTATCTGAAAACCTCGGAGAATGTTAACGAACGTTCGAGGTCACCGTATTCACGAAACCTCTTCGCATCTTTTTTCCGTAAGTCGTCCAAAATTTGCCAGGCATTTACCTTATCAACATCAAAGACTGTTTTTTGAGCACAGATGATATTCTTTATAATGCGCAGATTATCTTCTTTGAAGTTGATGTGATTCGAACTGATCGGCCTTGCGAGTAACGAGTTGACGTCGCCGAGTATTCCTCTTAAGTAAGCCTCATGATGTTTATTGTCACGGTTTGGGTGATAGAAATACTTTTCAATGATTTCTTTTTGATATTCTTCGAAGAGTTGTTTATTTCCCGTAATCACTGCGCCGCTGAGCATTTCGTTTATTATTACATAGTCACCGATTTGATGTTTCAACGCTTTCTTGTATTCGTCCACTGAGGCAGAGTAATACTGGCCGCCAATATGCTCGGAAAGGTGAAAGTGGAACGTGATCGCGGATTTCAGCATTTCTTGGCTGATTTGAGAAATCGCCCGGTTGAATTCCCGGCGGTTTCTTGTTCCGCTGTCGATGATACCGACATCGATGTCATCCTGGTCGGCTTTTGTGCCTACTCCGAGGATTACAAATTCCGGACACGAGGTTTCATCAACGAACAAGTTCAACAACTGATTGATATAATGTGTTGTGAGCATACGGAAATTATTGCCGGCGTCGATCATAAATTTTTTATAGACAGAAAACTTATTCGCACCAGATGCTATGACGCCCATTCTCAAATGATCTACCGCCTGACGATTCATGAGTAGGAATTGTAGTGAGAAGAAAGTATTAACAAAATTGAGTTTCTCCTGTCTGTTGTTGCCGCTGCTCGCAACAATTGCGAGCTGCGTGCCGAAATCGTAAGTTGGATGCAAAATATGTACGGCATCTCGTCTCTTTCTTTCCTCAAGTCTTTGAATAAGAGAATCAAGATTCCTTTGTACGGTCTGAAGGTACTTCTGATAGTGATTCCCGAATTCAGCATGTTGTTCTTTCAATTGCGTTAAGAAATCTTTCATGATGCCCCCAGCGTTTGTTGACCAATCGGTGAAATTCCTAAGTCATCATATCCCAATGCTGGTGCAGCTCTAAGAAGCTCGAGGAATCTCGCCTTGAATGCTCGCTCTTCGCAAAGGAATTGCGCTCTCGTAATGATGCGCTGCCAGAAATCGAGATTGTTCTTCTCCTTGTTGTACACGGCATAGATGTGCCTGACGTCGATACTGGTATCGACACCTAAGGAAATATCCCTTTCCGTACGCGGTGATACAATCTTGCTGACGATGATATCCCATGGATGTGCCAGATAGAGCGAAATTTCGAAATCCGTTTCGTGCAATTTCATTGGTTGCTCATATGACATCAAATTGGTAATGTCTTCTGTATAGAATCTAAATAGATAGTCACACAAGATGTAGTCTACATTAAACCAGGTTTTGGCAAACGCCCAGGCAGAATGGAAACTGGTGATATGTGCGCTTACCATGAGCTCATCGTCGTAGTCTACAATCTTCAAATTCTCAGATTTCGAAGAGTTGACAAATTCCTTCAATTTTGCCTCACTCCTGAAGAGTAGATCAACATCCCACAACGCAGTGTATCGCAAATAATCATGCATTAGCAGAGGCAATGCGCCGATGATTATGAAGTCTGGAAGCAGTTTTTTTTGGAGCCGCGATATTTCGCCGAGTATCTGTAACAAACTGAACCGTCTTCGTTCATCGACGAAATCTAACCATTTAGGATTCACAGGAAATCTTTGATATTGTACAATTCTCGTTATTTGAATTGTTGAGCCATCTCGATGCCCGTGTTAAATGCCTTTAGATTTAAATCCTCCGTTCCCTTGGGCACGCGTGATAGGATTGCTGCTTCGACTGCTTCCTTTGAAATGACGCCGGTCACCTGTGTAATGATACCGATGGCCACTATGTTTGCGACCAATGCCTTGCCGACTTTCGTTTCAGCGGTTTCGGTAATGGGCACCGAATACACCTTATACTTCCCTTTTGGGATTTTTGTTACATAACTCTCATCAACGAGTAATATTCCCATCTCTTTTACATCCTGATGGTATTTGTCGCAAGCTTCTTGGGTAAAACAGAGGAGTAGGTCAATGTTCACTGCTTTTGGATAATCAATCTCCTCATCAGAGACAATGACTTCGGAACGACTCGAACCACCACGCGCCTCAGGCCCGTATGATTGACTCTGGGTGGCATTTTTGCCGTCATAGATTGCCGCTGCCTCAGCAAGAATCTTTCCTGCCAATATCAACCCCTGGCCTCCAGAACCGCTCAATCTAAACTCATATCTGAAACCCACAGAAACCTCCTACTTCACTTATTGTCCGTTTTCATAATTCGGGCAGATAGTTTCTGGTATTCCTCACAATACTCTGGTCTCTCGGCATCGTGGAGAATACCTATTGTGATTTTTTCTTTCTTTTCTTGTTCTGAAACCTTTCGTGCGATTTCAACCGGTATGCTGTTTTCCTTATACCAGTGCATCATATCGACCACATTGCCTAGGCGATTAGGCCGTGCATAATACGTGGGACAAGGTGTCATGGCTTCGATAACAGAAAACCCTTTTTTCAATAGGCCCTTATGGATGTATTTATCGAGTTGAACCGCATGATAACAGGTGCTCCGTGCTACGAATGAGGCGCCGGCGGCAATTGCCAGTGCCGATACGTCAAATGCTGGCTCGATATTACCGTATGGTGCCGTGCTTCCTTTTTTTCCGGCTGGTGTTGTCGGTGAAGCTTGTCCGCCGGTCATGCCATAAATGTAATTGTTGTAGATAACAACCGTCATGTCTAGATTACGTCGCGCAGCATGTATGAAATGATTTCCTCCGATGGCGGTAGCATCGCCATCACCGGTGACGACAATGACGTTCAGCTCCTTCTTGGCCAGCTTGAGGCCGGTGGCGAAGGCAATTGCTCTGCCGTGTGTCGTGTGCAGTGTGTTGAAATCTACGTAGCCAGGAGTTCGGGAAGAACAGCCAATACCAGAGACGAGGGCGATGTCATCTTTTGCTATCTTGCTTTTCTCTATCGCGCGTAACAGTGCTTTCAGAACAATGCCACATCCACAGCCCGTACACCAAATATGGGGGAATTTGTTGCGTCTCAGATATTTCTCATACGGAAACATTCTTTATCGCCTCCAGGATCTCATCCGGCGTGATTAACCCGCCGTCAATGCGGTTAACTTGTGCGACCTCGTGTTTAGCAGCGCATGTAACCTCGTGTGCGATCTGACCGAGATTCATCTCCGGCACAATGAATTTCTCGACGCGGCGTGCTAGTTTATCCAATTCTTGGTAGGGGAAAGGCCAAAGCACAAACATTTTGAATATACCAACCTTCAGGCCCAACGCTCTGGCATTTCGTACTGCTCGGTAAGCGGATCGTGCGGTGGAACCATACGCGACAACCACAATGTCGGCGTCTTCGAGTAACTCCGTTTTGTAATGCACTATTTCGTTTCTGTAGCGTTCAATCTTCCGGTTGAGCCGGCGGTGCAATAAATCAACCTTCTTGGGATCATTGGCTGGAAAACCCGTTTCATCGTGACTGAGTCCGGTAACATTGTATCTGTAGCCCGAGCCAAAATCAGCGAATGGAGGGATGTCTGAATCAGTCAGTGCGTATGGTAAGTAGTCTTTGGGATCTTGCGTCGTGCGGTCTCGGTCGATTACTTCGAATTCTCCTCTCGTGGGAACGATGATCTTCTCGTTTACGTGAGCGACAATTTCATCAAGCAGGACAACAACCGGCACACGGAATCGTTCCGCAAAGTTGAATGCCTTGATGGTCCAATCGTATGTCTCACGCACCGTTGATGGCGCCACAACAATCACGGGGTGGTCGCCATGGGTTCCCCATCGGGCCTGCATCACATCCGACTGAGAAGGTAGCGTGGGTAGCCCGGTGCTCGGGCCCCCTCTTTGAACATTTACAATGACACAGGGCACTTCTGCCATTGATGCATACCCGATATTTTCCTGCATCAGGGAAAATCCGGGTCCACTCGTAGCCGTCATTGATTTCACTCCGGTTAATGAAGCGCCGATTATGGCCGCCATCGAAGCTAATTCATCCTCCATCTGAATGAACGTGCCACCCTCTTGGGGAAGGCGGCGGGCGAGGCACTCCGCGATTTCAGAACTCGGAGTTATGGGGTATCCCGCAAAAAAGCGCATGCCGGCAACGAGTGCGGCTTCAGCACAGGCTTCGTTGCCCGTCATCAACCTCGCGTCGTCTTCACGCATCATGTTTCTCTTCGATTTTGTTGACTGATATTGCAAAATCAGGGCAGAGTATCTCACAAAGAAGACAACCAATACAGGCATCGGGTTCGGCGACTCTTGCTTCAGCTTTCTCCATTTCCAATACCTGTTTTGGGCAGAAGGCGACACACAGAAGACATCCTTTGCACCTATTTTGGTCGATAGTCACTCTAAACTTGCGTGTTTTCACGGTCACGGTGTACATTATAATCACAAAAGTGTGAACGTCAAGCACACTCTCGCTGCGCGCGATTGTCTGTTTTAAACAGATGTCGAAAAACTACGTGGGTAATACTCTACAGATGGTTTCTACGACTTCGCAGGGGGATTAGATATTTGCACCGAGGAAATAGTTCATGAATTCGCGTACGAAGATGGTGACTGGGATAGCCAATACAACCCCCCAGAAACCAAATGTTACGCCACCAATAATTAGAACGGCCATGACGACAAGTGGGTGAAGCTTTGATGCCCGGCCGATTATCGCTGGTGCCAGGAAGAAATTCTCGATCAGCTGCTCTCCGACATAGACCGACACGATTTTTATGCAGTTCACAAGGGGAGAAGGACTGGTGATGCCAATCAGGATTGCCGGGATGAAGCTCAGGATGTATCCGACGTTGGGTATGAGATTGCATACGGCCGCGATCATTCCCAAAAGTAAATAGTACTTTATGCCTAAAAGCCAGAGTGCGAAACCGACGATGAATCCAACGACGGCCATCAGCATCAGTTGGCCGCGGAAGAACCGGCCGAGTGAAACATTAAGTTTTTGAATAAATCCATCGATTTTCCGACCTTCTTCACGGGAAAACTGGTTGCGAAACCAATTCATGATTTTATTTCGATCTGACAGAAAGAGATATGCGGATATAGGGATAACAATGAGGTTATATATTACTACGATGATACTCCCGATGCCTTTTCCGATTTGGTCGATGGTCGTAAATACGCCGGCAAGAATATTGTTCAATTGTGTCGTGATAGTATTCGAGAGTATGTCGGGTTCGATATCAATGCCCCACTCAACAAGTTTGTCTATCGCGACACCGAAATAGATTTGTCCCTGTTCTATCACTTCGGGCAATTTCTTGATTAATCCCTGTAGTTCATCTACCAATCCAGAAATGACCAGGACGATCAAAAGAGGGAAGAAGGCAATGATCGGTAAGAGGCAGGCCAGGATCGCGAGAATTCTTGGGGTCCTCTTGCGTTCAAGGAAATCGACGATGGGTGTGAGTATGTAAGCAAGCCCGATACCGATTACGAAAGGAGCCAAAATGCCAAAATAATTGAATAATACGAAAAGAAGCAATAGGAGTATGCTTAGCAGATACACTGGGCGCACGTTCTCCGACTTTCGTTGAGGCCAGAGTATTAGCATGACGACGACCAACAGCCAGATGGGGGAGAAACTTTGGGAAAGAACCACAAAGGCGGCAATCAGGATTAGTGAAATGTAAAGGACTACATTTTGCACGAGTAAATTATATGTAGTGGCGTAATAAAATCAAGCCTTGACTTTCAGAGTCTTTTATATAGAATTGCGAAAGGAGTGCACATGCAATATTTGAAATACTTTTTGGTCCCTCTTTTTTTGTTAATCGTCAGTTGTTCTTTCGAGGGAAGAACACTGGTGACGATTAATGGAGAAGATTATTCGGTGGCGGATTTTCGAGATAGATTTCAATTCGTACCGACCGATGATTCTGCAAAAAGGAGTGAGAAATTCGATGAGTTTGTTAACCAGATGCTGGTAATCGAAGAAGCAAAAAACCTTGGTTACGAGGATGATCCGGTGGTACGGGCTGCATTCGAGACCAACCGGAGGGATGTCATATGGCGTACATATTACAATAACGTCATCAAGAAAAGAGTAAAAGTCCGTGATTCTGAGGTGAGAGACATTTACGATAAAGTGGTTGAGCAGTATCACCTTGCCCAGATCGTGGTGGCCGAAGAATCGCTTGCCAATCATTTGAGTAGAGAATTGAAAAAAGGTGCATCTTTTGAAGAATTGATGGTGTTCTCTTTGGATACGCTTTCCGAGAACGGAGACATCGGTACTTTCTCGGTGATTTCCATCCCCCCCGAGATAATGGATGAACTCCAGATGGTAAAAGAGGGCGGCGTCACCGAACCGGTGAGATTTGGCGAGTACTATCTGATTTTCAAAGTAGTTGAGCACAGTATTGCCGAACAACCTAAATATGAGGACATAAAGGAGAACATCAGGCAAAACTTATCGCAAGAAAGGGCGCGAGAAGAGGCTGAGAAATACTACAACAAGGTTAGAGAGAGGGCCAGAGTCGAGTACAACCCTGAAGGGTTGGAGATTTTGATCAAGCCCGAATCGCTCATTACCGATGAAGACCTTAATACGTGGGTGGTCAAGAAGTATGATACCTCGTATGTTTATGTGAGGACGGTGATAAACGCGGTACAATATATGCGTAGTGGTACAATGATCGATCCGCAATTGTTGATTGATAAAGAACTGTTACCCGATTTGGTCTATGATGAGGCAATTAAGAATTACCACGACAAGCGACCAGCGACGAAGAGACAGCTGGATAAGACCTACTCGTCATTGCTGTACCAGAAGTACTATTCCGATGAGGTGGTCGAAAGGGCGGTTGTCGATTCAGTGGAAGTGGCAGAATATTACAATACACACCGCGATGAATTCAAGGATAAAAGCTTGAGCGAAGCTTTCTCACTTGCGAAAGCACATGTGAGGGAAGCTAAAATTGATGGTCTGAGAAGCAGTTTGTTCAAGATGCTTCGTGAAAAGTATAAGCCTGAGGTCAACGAAAAAGTGTTGGCCCAGCTGTTGAAGGAGGAAAAGTGAAGAGATTCTTTTTGCTTTTGTTGCTGTTATTGCTTTTTAATTGTGCTGAGCAAGAAAAGGATATTATCGTAACCGTGAATGGTTCGAATCTTACGAAGCAGGAATTCGAACAGTACGTACCCGATGTCGATTACCAACAGATCGGTGAGGATAGAATCAAGTCTTTTCTTGATGATTGGGTGCAGCAAGAAATCCTGTATCTACAGGCAAAGAAATTGGGTATGCACCAGGAAGACTCGGTGAAATTCGTGCTTGCACAGTATACCAAGAATTTTCTAGCCATGGAGTTGGTGCGGCGCGAATTTGGGACCACGACGGTTACCGAACAGGAAATCCGTGGATACTTTGAACAACACCAAGATGAGTTTCTCTACGCAGTCAAACTGGCTCAGATCGTCTTGCCGACGCGCGAGCTAGCGATGCGTACGTCCGAAGAAATAAAGGCAGGCGCCGACTTCTTCAAACTAGCCCGGGAGCGCTCACTGACAAGATACCAGGATCCCGAGAATCCCCGGATTATAACTGACTACTTACCGCGTGGTGTCATTGCGGATTTCGCAATCGAAGAGATAATCTTCAGTATGAAGCCAGGCGAGATTTCTGATGTAATACCGTACGTGCAGGGTACGCATCTAATTGTAAAGGTGGTCGACAAAAAGAAGATGAAGGCGAAGGCTGAGCTCACCGATGAAATCAAGGGGCAGATATACAATCACCTTATGGCAACGAAGTATCAGAGTTTCTTGAAGGACTACGTCGACAGTCTGAAGACATCCTACAAAATCACCACCGATCTAGCGCCTTTGAAGTAATAATTGATTGTCTATAGTGATTTTCTGAGGGTAACAAAGAGATGTTGATAATCTTTTTCCTTGCCGCTACATTGGCTGATCAGATTGCGGCTTTTGTCGGAAATGACGTCATATTACAGAGCGAGATCTCGGAGAACATAGGTATTCTGGCAAATGACCCTATGGCAATGCAGATGTTTTCTTCGGAACAGGAGATGAATGAGTATGTTGTGGAACAGCTTGTTGCCAACAAATTACTGCTGATCGAGGCCGAGCAAGAATCAATCTTCGTAGACGACGATGAGGTCGTGCCGATGGTTAACCAGAATGTAGATAATCTGATGAGCAATTTTCCGTCAGAGGCAGATTTCTTCAAGTATCTGGAAGACCAGGGCCTTAGTCTCAGCGAATTAAAAGATTACTATCGAAAGAACCTAAAATCCCGAATGATCATGGAGAGGCTGATCTCAAAGAAATTCGCTTCGAAGATAATGATTTCGCCGATCGAAGTTAAGGAATTCTATGAAGAAAACAAAGATTCGATTGCCAATGTGCCGGGTAGGGTGAAGTTGTCGCACATGCTCTTACCGATTGTGCCGAGTCAGGACGAAATGGTAAGAGGTTTTGAACGGGCGACCGACGTCTACAAACTGTTACTCACGGGTGGCGATTTCGCGATCATTGCCCAAGAGTTCTCAGAGGATGAGAATTCAAGAGGAAGAGGTGGCATGCTGGGCAAAATCAGAAAAGGCGAAACCATTGAGGATTTTGAGGCGGTTGTCTTTTCTCTTAAGCCCGGGACGCTTTCACAACCGTTTCCTACTAGACTTGGTTATCATATCGTCGAGGTTTTGAACAAGGGTTCGGACTGGGTGTTGCTTAGACAAATTCTCATCAAAGTCGACATCACGCGACAAGATACGTTGCGGGTCAAACAGCAGGCTCAAGAGATTGAAGCACTGATCAAGGGCGGTGCTGATTTTGACAGCCTGGCGGGAATCCATTCCAAAGATCCGAATATCGATCTCGGCGAATTCTATATTGATCGACTTACACCACCGTTCAATGAGGTCGTGAAAGACATGGACGAGAGAGAAGTGAGTGAACCAATACTCACTCCCTACGGCTATCACCTTCTGTATGTTCGGGAGAAAGTGGCGCAGCGTACTCTGACTTTTGAGGAATTGCGGGATCAAATAATGCAATACCTCTATCAACAGGAAATACAAGAGAAGTACGATGAACTGCTCGCCGAACTTAAAGAACGGGTATTTGTAAAAATCCTGTAACCGAGCTAGGCTGGACTTAGACAGGAAGAAAAAGAGACAAGGGGACGGGGAGACGCGGAGACATAGGGACAAGGCATAAAATCGTCCGATAGATCAGACCAAAATACAACTTCGGGTTGGTTCACCTTCGTTCATACATAGCATGTCAGGTGATCAGTGTATCAGTAAGCAGAACATCAGCAGATCAGGATACGCTACTCGCTCGGCACTGCACATTTTGTTCCTGATGTGCTGGAGCTTTGATATTCTACCCGCTGGTATTCTGATATCCTGATCCGCCACACGGTGTACAGATAGATTGTCCAAACTCTATCGGGACATGCGAGCCTATCGAGAATAAAGATCAACTGCACACAGTGGGGACGCTCTCAGCCTTGCGGGTTGATTCCGCGGGTGAATTATTGTTATGAAAAAAGTTGACACAATAGCCCGTGTGAGTAGAATGTTGAGATGAAAACGCTGGAAGAGTGCATAAGAACGAATGCATATATACAGGGCATACTCCGTGTGCGCGGCCATCGCGATATATACCTTGTCGGTGGCACCGTAAGGGACATTTTGATGGGTATTGAACCGCAGGACTATGACTTCTCGGTGAGCGGTTCAGGTATTGATTTTGCTCGACATGTGGTAAAAGAAATCGGGGGTGCACTGGTCATCCTGGATGAAGATGAAGACGAGGCACGTGTTGTGAAGGACGGTGTTGTATACGATTTCGTTGGTTTTGATGAAAAGGGTGTCGTTGCTGACCTCCGGCGCCGGGATTTCACGATAAACGCAATGGCAGTACAATTGACGAGACTCGAGTTTGTTGATCCATGCCAGGGTGCGCAGGATTTGAAGAGAGAGCTCATCCGTCCTACAACGCCTCAGTCTTTGATTGATGATCCATTACGTATACTGAGGGGATTTAGATTCGCACTCGAGCTTCGGTTTCGTCTACACAAAGATTTCTATAAGCTGGCAAAGAACATTTCACTGAAGGATGTCGCGGCCGAGCGTATCGGTTACGAGATCATGCGCATCATGTCCGCGCCCGGCTCGTTCGAGGTTGTTCTGAAGATGAACCAGCTGGGTATCTTCAAACAGCTGTTTCCTGAGGCAGAGAAGCTACTCGAGGATTTCGACCTTTGGGACCACTCCCTGAACACCTACGGCGCAGTTGAACATTTAGTGGAGAAGGGATTTTTTGCCAAGCTCGAACCCGAATACTCTCAATATTTCGCAAAACCCGGCCGTGTTCCCCTTTGCAAACTCGCTGGTCTTTTCCACGATGTCGCAAAGCCCGATACGTTTCTTCTAAAGGAAGGAGAGGTACACTTTTACGGCCATGATACCATGGGAGCAAGGATGATTGAGAAGATTGCTCGTCGACGACTCAGGCTCTCGAAACAAGATACTGACATCTTGACGAAGCTGGTGAAAGAACATATGAGATTGCATCTTCTGGCGACTAATCCAGATTTGACCGATCGGGCGATCCGCAGGTTCTTCCGTCACCTCGAAGATGATTGGTTTGGAGCGATGATGATCGCATGGGCCGATGGTTATGCTACGGGCGGCAAGACGAGACACTTGGAAAAGGCATTCTTGAGGATGATTGATCTATTTCGAGCCGATAACGCAAAGCCGAAGGTCGACAGATTGGTAAACGGCCATGATCTCATTGCTCTGGGCATGAAGCCGGGTCCTTTGTTTAAAGTAATACTGCAGGAGCTTCTCGATTTGCAGTTAGAAGGTGAGATTACGGAAAAAGCCGAGGCATTGCAAACCGCGGTTGAGATAGCCGAGAGGGTGGCGAAGAACGGCGGGCAAAATAGCCAGCAGAAAACCAAGAAATGAGTACTGAAGGATTCAAACGTTTGACATCGTTTGGTACTTTTGGTATAATTATATAATTATGAAGTCAACGACTATTATTGGAGTACGGCATAAGGGTAAGGTGGTTATCGGCTGCGATGGCCAGGTAACTACTGGCGAGACCGTGATGAAGCGTACCGCGCGAAAAATTAGAAAAATATACAACGAAAAAATAATTGCTGGCTTCGCCGGCTCGACCGCTGATGCTCTGACCCTATTCGAGCGCTTTGAGTCGAAGCTAGAAGAATTCCGCGGTAATCTTCCACGCAGTGTCGTTGAGCTTGCAAAGGATTGGCGTCAGGACAAAGTCTTGCGGAGATTAGAGGCGCTGCTGGCGATACTCGATAAAGACCACTCCTACGTTGTTTCTGGGTCTGGTGACGTTATTGAGCCAGATGATGGCATCGTGGCCATTGGATCTGGGGGGCCTTATGCACTTGCGGCCTGTCGAGGACTCCTTCAACACTCGAGTCTCTCGGCTCGAGAGATAGTCGAGGAGTCTATTCGCATCGCAGCAGGCATTTGTATATTCACGAACACGGAAATATTCATTGAGGAATTGTAAGACCTACGCGTAACTCCATCTTGCTTGTTAGCCTGATAGACACAGTGCTGTGTTGCTGTACTAGATTTTTTGTCTTAGAATGACAATTTTCAACTTACGCAGAGCATTTTCTTTTATCTGACGCACGCGTTCCCGGGTGATATTCATGATTCTGCTAATTTCTTCCAGAGTATGCGGCTCGTATTCGCCGAGTCCAAAATTTCTCTCCAACACTTCCCGCTCCCTGGTTCCAATCTTGCTCAACGCACTCTGCAATTTTTCCTTCTGGATTTTTTTCTTGAAAATCTCATCCGGAGGAGGCGAAATCAGGTTATCAGAACCCTGGATATCAATGCGGACCGACTCGATATATGGATTCTCAGAATCCTCGAACGTTTCATCCAGCGAATAAGGAGGGATGAGTTCGGTCAACGCCAGCGCGATGGCGCTGGCGTCGGTGTTTAACAACTTGGCAAGTTCCTCCGTGGTTGGCTCACGGCCATTTCTCTGAATGAATTTCTTGGTTTGAGTTTGGATTCGGCGGGCGAGGAAGCTCTTGCGAACGATACCCTTTTGTGCGCTGATTGCCTCATAGATTGCACGCTTGATCCACCACACAGAATAAGTGTTGAACCGATAACCTTTTCTTTCGTCGAACTTATCGGCCGCATGGATCAACCCCTCATTACCGGCGTTTATCAATTCGGAAAGAGTCAGCCGGTCATCCTGAAATTTCTTGGCGATGAAAACAACAATCCGGAGATTCGCGCAGATTATTTTTTTCTTGATTTCTGGGTCGTCCGATTCTCGAGCCTGCTTTGCTAACGCGAATTCTTCCTCTTTTGTGAGTATCTTATACTGGCTTATTTCATCTAGATACTGCTTGAGTCCTCGGTCGGTGACAACCCTAAACATCGTCGTATCGTCCGTTCCTAGGTATTACATATCAAACCTTAGCGTTGATCGCGTCACGGAGTGACCGCAACGTAGAGTTTACGCTCGCCGCGCTGCAAGTGGAAGATGACGGGCTTGTCTTCTTTCAATCCTTCGATGGCATCGCGGTAATCATCGATGTCTGATATGCTCTTGTTGCCAATAGCCATGATGACGTCACCGACATCAAAGCCTGCCTTTGCCGCGGGTGAATCGGGTCGAATGTCGATTACGATCACGCCTCTTGTCGCTTTGGGTTCAAACCGGAAGGCGCGTTGGTCATCGACATCGACAACGCGTAATCCCAATTCATATTCTTGCTCGGGTGCCTCAGGTGCCGTACTGATTGTCTCGGGCATTTCGCCGAGGGTCACCTTCAATGTCTTTTCCTTTCCATCGCGTAAGACCTTCATTCGTACCTCTTTGCCAACATCGGTGGACGCCACCATGATTCGAAATGAAGCCATATCCTCTATTTTCTTGCCGTCAAACTCCAGGATCACATCGCCGCCCTTCAGGCCGGCTCGACTCGCGGGTGTATTGTCGACTACCTCACTTATTAATACACCCTCAAGGGATGGAAGGTCCATCGCATCTTTTAGGTCTTCACTGATTTCCTGCAGGTATACACCTAGGTAACCTCTGGTGACCTTGCCTTCAGATTTCAATTCTTCGATGACTGATTTGGCAAGATTTGCCGGGATCGCGAATCCGATGCCGACGTTGCCGCCACTCGGTGACGTTATTGCGGTGTTGATGCCGATTACTTCGCCGCGTATATTGACCAAAGGACCGCCGGAGTTTCCTGGATTGATAGCCGCGTCGGTTTGCAGAAAACTTTGGAAATCCGGTCCTTCGGGCAGCGCGATACCGGCACGTCCCTTGGCCGATATGACACCGACCGTCACCGTACCTTCAAGATGAAATGGATTGCCGAACGCGATTGCCCAGTCGCCGACCTTGACCCCGTCTGAATCAC
Organism: Caldifarciminota bacterium SM23_42; assembly: GCA_001303785.1. Taxonomy (GTDB): domain Bacteria; phylum Hydrothermota; class Tepidihabitantia; order SM23-42; family SM23-42; genus SM23-42. The sequence goes on from LJUJ01000006.1 coordinate 67,980, forward strand.
CAAATTCCAGATAAGGTAGGTCTTTTGCGTTTTCAATCTTGAGTAATGCAATATCTGTTCGTGGGTCGGTGCCGATTATTTTGATTTCATCACCCTTGAATTCTTGTTTGTTGGTCAATTTGACAACGATGTCCGAGGCGCCCCTTATTACATGATAATTAGTTACCAGATAGCCATCTTCCGAGATGATGAAACCTGAACCGAGTGTCTGTGTTCTCTGTTGTCCTCTGGGGGTACCTCTGAAAAAATCTTTGAACAAGTCATCCCATGGTCCTTCGAAACGCCATTCGAACCCAGGAAAAGTGCTACTGACAGTCTTCTCCGCTGATATGTTAGCCACGGCGGGGGTTACGTTTTCAGCAACGCGTGTGAACGGGCTCTCGCCTCGTTCAGTGACCAATGGTAGAGCCGTAACCGGGTCGGGATTAGCTTCGCTGCGGTTGGCAAGACCCGGTAGACTGGCCGTGATTATGATACCGAATAGAAAGGCAAATACGGCGGCGGCGCCGGCGATAATACCGGCATTACGGAGCGAGATATTCTTATGCACCATTACCTCCTTATGAGCTGAATTCTAGATCCATTCTTTCTGTCGCGTGTCAATCATAAGCATAGCACGCTTTGACCACGGCTACTTCTTTTTCTTGGGCTTTTGTACCTTGCCCACCTTCTTGTATTCGAGGTTTTTCTTGTTGAGCTTCCTGTTGAGTGTCCTGATCTTCGTTACGGTGCTCTTTAGTTTTTTGCTACTCTGCCAGTTGTTCTTTTTCTTGACGAAGACCGATTCGTATACTTGACTGCCTAGTTCGGTGTAACTGTCGCGTAGCATCCGAGTTAGATCAAAGATTTCGAGCTTTAGGGTGCCCTTTTGCGTCAAATCACCAGCCTCTTTGCCGACTACTTTGCTGGCATCATCCAGCCACTTCACAAGGTCATCCCAAATGTTAGCCATGTTTTCCTCCTTATATATTAGACAAGGATAAAAGTCTTTGGTTTACCAGGATAAATTAAAGGTTTGTGCAGCACAACAGCCAAGATTATGTCTCTCGGATTTCTTTTTCCTTATCTTTTTGAACTTGATCAACTTTTTCTATGAATCGATCGGTAGTATGTTGCACATCTTCCTGTGCCTTGAACGAACGATCTTCTGATAGCTTCTTATCCTTTTCGAGCTTCTTGATCTCGTTGTTGGCGTCACGCCTGATGTTCCTGATCGCAACCTTTGCCTCTTCGGCCATTCTGAGCGTTAGTTTGATGAGTTCTTCGCGGCGCTCAGTGGTTAAGGGCGGAACGGCAAGTCGTATCACGGTACCGTCGTTGTTTGGTGTCAGGCCGATCGCGGATTTGAAGATCGCCTTTTCGATGCTAGGTAAGGCTGTTTTATCCCAGGGTTGGATAATAATCAAGCGCGGTTCAGGAATGCTTATTGTTGCTACCTGGTTCAAGGGCAGCTGACTGCCGTAGTATTCCACCTTGATGCCTTCCAACAGGGCCGATGAGGCACGGCCGGTCCTTAATTTGGAAAGCTCTTGAGCAAGTAAAGATAATGATTTGTTCATCTTTGTTTCAGTGTTTTTTTTGACTTCGTCAATCATCTCTTCCTCCACTGATAATCGTTCCTGGGGTTTTACCAGCGATAACGTCTGTTAGCTGGTGCTGCGTGAAGTCATAGACACAGATTGGAATCTCTGCTGCGCGGCATATGTTGAATGCCGCTAGATCCATAACCTGTAGGTTTTCCTTGATGGCCCTATCGTAGGTCAATTTCCTGTATAGAGTGGCTTGCTTATTTTTTTGAGGGTCTGATGAATATACCCCAGCAACCTTGGTACCCTTTATAAGCACATCAGCGCCAAATTGGGCGGCTCTCAGAGCCGCTGCCGTGTCGGTTGTGAAAAGGGGGTTACCAGTGCCGCCGGCAAATATCACAATGCCTCCTGAGTTGTAGAACTCCAGGTCGGCAAATTTGGCGAAACGCTTGGCTATGCCGTCGACGGCAAGTGCGCTGCTGAGTCTCACTTCATGTTCGGTTTCGTTGAGCATCGACAGGAGTAGCATGCCGTTAATCACCGTGGCCATCATACCACACATGTCGGCATCGATCTTGTTCGGCCAGCTAACATCACGTCCACGTATAATGTTACCGGCACCCACGACCACGCCGATCCTCACATCCAACTTCTTTGCCGAAACGATTTGCTCTACTACATATCGTATTGCTGTTTGATCAAAGGTCTCGCGCCTGCTGCCCAGGAATTCGCCAGATAACTTAAGGATGATTTTGCGGTATTTCGGTTTGGGGGATTTGTTTTTCATTCACCGAGGCGAAAACGTACGAAACGCCTCACGACTATGTTTTCACCGAATTTTGCGATTTGTTCTTTCAAATATTCACTAACTGTCTTTTCCGGGATTTTTACAAAAGGTTGTTCCAAAAGACAAACGTCGGTATAGAATTTTTCTAACTTGCCGGTGACGATTTTTTCAACAATTTCCGGCTTTTTCTTCATGTCCTGAACCATGCTTCGATAGATTTCTTTCTCGCGTTCGATTACCTCTGGTGACAGCTCCTCTCGTGTTACCACCATCGGCTCACTCGCCGCTATCTGCAGTGCGATGTCGCGTACGAATCTTCTGAATTCCGTGTTACGGGCAACGAAATCGGTCTCACAATTTACTTCGACGAGCACGCCCAATCTATCACCAGGATGTACGTAGGCGTCAATGATTCCCTCTTTCGTGATACGGCCGACCTTTTTTGCGGCTAGTGCAAGACCCTTTTTCCGTAAGGTCTCGACGGCCTTTTCGATGTCTCCTTCGGCTTCGGTTAATGCCTTTTGGCAGTCGACGATGCCAGCGCCGGTTCTTTCCCTAAGTTCCCTCAGCTTCTCCCGATCCATAGTTCTCCTTGTCCTCTGCCTCGAATCCCTTTCTGCCTTCGGTGACGGCGTCGGCGATAATTTTGGTGACGAGTGAAATGGACCTAATCGAGTCATCATTAGCGGGTATCGGATAATCGATTTCAGTTGGGTCAACATTGGTGTCAACGATTGCGACCACGGGAATGTTGACACGCAGGGCTTCACGTAGTGCCGTTTCATCCTTGCAGATGTCGACAACGAATACCAGGCCAGGTAATCGGTCCATATCCTTTATGCCCTCGAAGTATTTCTGGAGCTTCTGATATTCGCGCTCGGCCCGAGCCAGTTCCTTTTTTGAGGCCATTGTCCAACGTCCATCTTCTTTCATTTGCTCGAATTCCCTGAGTCGGCTGATGCGTTGGCTCAAGACGTCATAATTCGTCAAAAGGCCTCCCAGCCAACGTTCTGTAACATAGAAGACATTGACTCTTTTTGCTTCTTCCTTGATGATGTCTTTTGCTTGTTTTTTTGTACCTACAAAGAGAATACCTTTACCCTCTTCAGCAACACGAACCGTTGCTTCATAAGCGCGCTTGAGTGCTTCCTGAGTTTGCCGGAGATCGATAATGTGAATGCCATTCCGTTTGGCGAAAATATACTTCTCCATCTTCGGATTCCAGCGCTTCGTACGATGTCCAAAATGACAACCCGAACTAACCAGTCTATCAAACGTAATCTGCTCCAAAATGCCTCCTTATCGCTTAGAGAATTGAAATCGCTTGCGACGTTTTGCCAAGCCGTACTTGCAGCGTTCTTTCTTTCTGGGATCGCGTTTCAACAAACCGGCGCTCTTGAGAGTGGGTCTCAGTTCCGGATTGAACTTAACCAGTGCTCTGGCAATACCCTGACACAGCGCTCCAGCCTGACCTGAAATTCCGCCTCCTGATATTTTCGCCTTTATGTCTACGTTGCCCATTACTCCGGCTGTGACCAACGGGAGGTTGACGAGATCGACCAGGTCTTGTCGACCAAAGTACTGTAAAGGATTTCGGTTGTTTACCTTCATCACACCAGTGCCCGATGTCAGAATGATCTTTGCCGTCGCCGTTTTCCTTGACCCCGTTAATATATCCGGCATATGGTATCCTCCTTACAATTCGATCGTTTGGGGCGACTGCGCGGAGTGCGGATGATTCGCGTCAGCGTATATCTTGAGGCGCTTTAGCCGCCGCGCCCTCAGTTTGTTCTTTGGTAGCATACCACTGACCGCATGATAGATCGCGCGCCCCGGGTGTTTCTTCAACATCAAATCGAGATGAATTTTCTTCAGGCCGCCCGGGAAAAAAGAGTGAGAATAGTAAATTTTGTCTCTCATTTTGTTTCCAGTAACGCGAAACTTGTCGGCATTGACAATAACCACGAAATCTCCGCAGTCGACGTGAGGCGTGTATTGGGGCTTATGCTTGCCGGTCAAGACTACGGCGATTTTCGAGGCCAGTCGGCCCAGGACCTTGCCCTTGGCGTCGACAACATACCAGTTTCGCTTAACTTCTGCTTTCTTCAAGACTTTTGTTTTCATCGACCACTATTATAAACAAATCTGCCCAAATGTCAATACATACTTACACTCTGCGATTACTCGGCCGGGGATTGAGGCTGGTCTGGGGCCCAATCTGCCTAACGTTGTCCTCAGAGGCGAAATCCTAAGTTCTAAATCCTAAACTCTAAACAACATCAAAGCACGAATTCCAAAATCCAAAACCGTATTCGCGTGTGATGGCTTCTCTCAGGCCATAGGCTGAGATGTAGGGTAAGTCCGTGAGCCTTGAAAAAGCATAATAAACTTGGATATTCATCCTATTACCGTATAGTTTTTTGTTTTGGTCATTGGGATTTTGAATTTGTTTAGGATTTGGATATTAGGATTTAGAGTTTTAGATTTGGGCGAAATACAGACTAGCTCTTTCTTGATGCGGCATGCTGATTGCTTGTAGGGCAGGGCGTCTTTTGTTTTGGTCATTGGGATTTTGAATTTGTTTAGGATTTAGATATTAGGATTTAGAGTTTTAGATTTGGGCGAAATACAGACTAGCTCTTTCTTGATGCGGCATGCTGATTGCTTGTAGGGCAGGGCGTCTTTTGTTTTGGTTATTGGGATTTTGAATTTGTTTAGGATTTAGATATTAGGATTTAGAGTTTAAAGGTATGGTGCCTGATTCTTTTGATTGGTTGTGTCAGCCTTAGGGTATGTCTTCAGAGAAGGCTCAAGACGAAAGTTAATGTGCTTGTTCCCAGTTCTCCCCGACACCGATCGAAACCTCGATCGGCACGTTCAAATCGACTACGCCTTCCATGCTCTGTTTGATAATATCCTTCGCCTCATCAACCCGGTCCTGTTCGATTTCAAAAAGGAGCTCATCGTGGATCGATAACAGAAGGCCGCTCTTGAATTTTCGGGCTGCCAGGTTCCTTTCGACATCAATCATGGCGATTTTGATGAGGTCTGCGGCAGTACCTTGGATCGGCGTATTGATCGCGGCGCGTTTGGAAAACTCGCGCAATTGATAATTCCGCGCATGCAGATCGGGTAATGGCCGGCGGCGCTCGAACAGGGTCTTTGCATAACCCTTTTCCTCGGCTGATGTTACGGCCTGTTCACGCCAGTTAGCAACATCAGGGTAGAGGTCGTAATAAGACTGGATGAATTGCGTTGCTTCTTCCTGGGCAATATCGAATCTCTGGGCAAGTCCATAATCACTCATGCCGTAGATGAGCCCGTAGTTAACCACTTTGGCCATTCGGCGTTGTTTGTCGTCTACTTCTTCTTCGGAGACGCCAAAGACGACACTCGCCGTGTGTCGATGGATATCTTCGCCCTTTGCGAAGGCTTTAATAAGATTCTTGTCGCCGCTGAAATGAGCCAGTAGCCTGAGCTCGATCTGCGAATAATCAGCGGATATGATTTTAGAACCGTGGTCAGCGACAAAACCTTTTCTTATCTTTCTGCCGAGATCGCTTCGTATCGGTATGCTCTGAATGTTGGGATTTGAAGATGACAGGCGACCGGTTGCGGTGCTCGCTTGATTGAATGTGGTATGTATCCTTCCTTCTTTGCTGAGCATAACTAGTGGTTCGATGTAAGTCGATTTTATTTTGGCCAGTTCGCGGAACTTGATGATCTCTCTAGGCACTTTGTGGCTTAGGCTAAGTTGCACGAGTACTTCGGAATTGGTCGAATAATGGGTTTTCCCGCGCTTTGTCGGTTTCAGCTTTAGTTCCTCAAACAGAACCTGAGAGAGTTGCTTTGGTGAATTAACGTTGAATTCGTGCCCGACCATACTGTAAATTGCCTGTTCTGATACGCGGAGTTGTTGTTCCACCTCGACATCGAGTTCCTGCAGATAAATAACATCAAGACCGATACCACGTTTTTCCATTTTTGTCAGGATCTGAATGAGCGGTGCTTCGATATTATTGTACAAGCCAAGCATGTTTTGAGCGGCCAGTTTCTTCTTTAGTATGGGATACAACTTGTGACTGAACAAGGCAATTGTCCCAGGGGTCGTTTCCGGATAGATGTTGAGGTTGTGCAGACACAAGTCATCGAAAGAATATGAGCGGCGGTTGGGTTCGAGCAGCCAGGATACGATCTGCAGGTCGATAAGCGGTGCACTAATCTCAGTGGCATGTGCTATATTCTTCAGATCATAGCCGACCTTGACGATTTTTTTGTCCATCAGAATGTCGGCTGCCCACTCCAAATCGGTGCGGTATACAGTGTCTTCGCCCATGCTGAGATACAAATGGTCACCGCCCAAAGCGATGCCCGTTGCGTCGGTGTCGGCAAACACAGTTACATTTTTCAATTCTTGAATAGTGTACTTCGCACGTTGTGTTTTTGAAATTTCTTTTATAAAAGAGTGGAATTCAAGGTCGATAAGAATAGGCATGAGTTTGTCAATATCGGGTTCCGTGATGCGTAGTGATTCGATGTCGAAATCCAGTGGTACATCGGTTTTCAGCTTTATCAATTCCCTGGACAGGAGTGCTGCGTCCCTGTGTGGTTTGAGGCGAGCGTCAGACTCAAGGGCCTCATCGAAGTCTTTGTATTTCTCAATGATCTCAACCGCGCGTTTGGGACCGATGCCCGGCACACCGGGAACATTGTCGATGGTGTCGCCGATCAGTGCAAGATACATGGGTATTTTCTCAGGCGGAACCTTGAATTTCTCTAAAACCTTTTCGCGATCAAGGATTTCGTCCCGATACGCGTCATATACATAGACGTTTTCACCTATCATCTGAAGGAGATCCTTGTCCGATGTTGCGATATAGACGTCACCATATTTCTTTAGCTTGACCGCAAGGGTCGCGAGGATGTCGTCAGCCTCGTAGCCTTGTACCTCAAATTGTGGTATGCCCAAACACTCGGATATTTCCTTCACCTTTTCTATTTGAAATGGAATATCGGGTGGCGGTGGCGGTCGGGTTGCCTTGTAATCCTTGTAGGCCTTGTCGCGGAAGGTTTCGCCCGGCGCATCAAAAGCCAGTCCGATGTACTCAGAAGGCAGTTTCTTCTTCATTTTCTCGATCATATTCACAAAACCGTATATTCCTGAAGTATTCTCGCCACGGGCATTCTTGAGCGGATTCTTGACAAACGCAAAATATGAGCGGAATATGATTGAATGCGCATCCACGATGATGAATTTCTTCTTCACG
>LJUJ01000007.1 GCA_001303785.1 Caldifarciminota bacterium SM23_42
GATAAATTGTGGCGAAGAATCGACCGCTGTGTATTGGGACAAAGCATTGGTGGAAATCGACTTGGTCCAATCTGGTAGAATTGATTTCTTTGTCCCCGATGAAGGGGATTCTGGCTGGCACAATCCTTTAGATCCAGGTGCAGACACCGTAATATTAGACTTCACGGTCGAAAACCAATCGAACAAGGAAGTGTCACTGACCGCGATGGGTTGTGATCTTTATGCAGAAGGTCAGTATGTTTATTACAAGCAAGATGTATATGTCCCGCCAGTAATACTTCCAGGAAATGGCTCCATGAGTATCCAATTTTCGGTCATAATTACAGAATCCGTAGCTTATCAAATCGACCACAGCGATGGCATTGATGATTTCACCGGTACGGGAACATTCAGGTTTTGGATTACTGGCTATGATAACGAACTCTATGAGTATATCCGCCATAATTACGCATACAATGAAATGATGGTATCAAAGCCGTAACTGGTTTTGACGTAGAGAATCTATAGGACAGTAGAATTCCCTCAATATCACACTGCGAGGTGGAGAAAAAAAATGGGTAAATATGATTCAGTTGCACCGTGTGGTGATTACTGCAGTGGTTGCGGGCAATACAACGGGTCCATTGTCAATACAGCAAGGCAAATGAGAGATTTTACAGATCTATACGGGTTTGAATTTCGATCCAAAGGCGCATTCGATTACAGACAATTCGTGCTTGGCTTAAAGTGGTTCATCGACAACGCGAAATGTCCAGGTTGCCGACACGGGGGTGGCCCTGCTTGGTGTGAAGCGAAGAAGTGTTGCATTGAGAAACAATTGCGCATCTGTTTTGAATGTACAGATTTCCCGTGCGAAAAGGTGAAGGCTGTAGCAGACCCAGATACAATGGATAGATACAGAAAGTTCGAAGAAATGGGGTTCGATAAATGGGTTAAGGACCAAATTCAGAAAGCTCAACGAGGTTACGAAATACATCTGCAACGTGTGTTATCTCTGAGACCACGGTAGACATAAATTTGTATACACGAATTCTTATTAACAACTTAAGATTAGTGCACTTTTCTTACCTATCCTCTTCAAGGAAGAACTAGAGGAGCTTTGAAGGTAATCACTATCACTTGAAAATAGCCTTCGATCATAAATTCTTGACAGGGATACACTTCCAACTATAATAATTTTAGGAGGCGATATGAGCACGTGGCTCAAATTTGATGCAAAAATCAGCGGTCAGATGCGCACCGTGTCGATCAATCTCGGAATTGTACAGTATGTATCAATTTATGAAAATATGGTTCTCTTTCATTTTTCAAAAGATGAGATTCTAGCAGTCGGTCCAGAAGAATCTCCGGCCCATCACAAAGCTGATGCGGAGACGATGGATTTAATAATGCAGGGGCTTCGAAGATACAAAGTACTTACTGTCTAGACTAAGAGACAGATCCTGAACCCAAAAACCACCACGTACACCAATAGTCAAGTTTACAATATTGGTATTATAATTAGATTCTTTCGATGAATGCTTTGAAGTCTTCTCTTTGAATCTTTGTCTGCTTGCCGGTTTTCATCTCTTTGACCGCATACACGCCTTCCTTTTCCTCGTCTTCACCGTAAATGACCGTATATGCAGTCCCGACTTTGTCGGCTTTCTTTATCTGTTGCTTTAACGGCGCGTCTGGATTGCCAGATATGCATACGTGGCCTCTGGCTTGTATATCGTTCCTTAGGCGGATTATTTCATCCATGTACCTTTCCCCCATGCCGACCACGTAGAAAGTTACTTCCTTATCGATGTGAGGCACTTCCTTGGGCATGGTGAGCAGCAGCCGCTCTGGACCCATTGCCCAACCAGTACAAGGAGTATTCGGGCCGCCCAATTCTTTCATTAGCAGGTCGTACCGACCTCCAGCAATGATCGTGTCCTGTGCACCCAATCCTCTGTGCTTGAACTCAAACACGGTTCTCGTGTAATAGTCCAATCCACGCACAAGTTTCTTATTCTCAGCATACTCAATGCCATACTTTCTAAGATACATTTTGACTCCGTCGTAATGCGCGGCGCAATCTTTGCAGAGGTTATCGGTGATCTTCGGTGCCTTATCATATACCTTATGGCAAGTTTCTTTCTTACAATCAAAAATCCGCAGGAAATTATGCTCGAATCGTCTCCGGCAATCAGCACAGAGCTTTGATATGTTTGGCTCAAGGTACGTCCCGAGCCTTTCACGGTAAGCCCTGCGACATTCAGGACAACCTATTGAATTCAGCTCAATGTTGAAACCCTTGGCGCCGATCAGATCCAGATATCTCTTGCCCTGGTCGATGATTTCAGCATCATAGAACGCTTCACTCTCGCCGAGCAATTCAATACCGATTTGCAGGAATTCGCGATACCGGCCTTTCTGCGGCCTCTCGCGGCGGTACATCGAGCAAATATAGAGAAAACGTGCCGGGAGAGATAACTTGTTTTCAATAAAAGCCCTGAGTACCGGAGCGGTGCCTTCCGGTTTCAGTGCGTACCATTTTCTATTGACTTCAAACTTGTAGATCTCGTGCTCGACAATATCAGTCGTTTCACCGATCGAACGATCGAACAGCGTGGCAAATTCAAATGTAGGCGTTCTTATTTCTTGATATCCTTGCTGCCCAAAAAAGCTGCGCGCCACCGCATTCATTGTCTCGAGTCTTTTCAGTTCGTCCCCGAAGATATCCCTGGTACCCTTAGGCTTCTGATACATTACCCCTTACTCCTTTTTGTCTGAAAACAAAATAGCTTACGATGAGTGCAACGATACCAGCAAGAATGTCAAGCACTTCGAAATCACGGCCAGGAATTATCAGCTGCTGAAACTCGGCCAGAAGAACCACCGTAAGACCGAGAAGGAAGAACCCCTTCGCACTCATCAGTTTGATTGCTAGCAGACCTAGTATGAAAAACACTACAAAATGATAAATCTTATCTACCCCCCATAATCTCATCTTTGGTACTTCTAGTTTTGGGTAGCCCGTAAGCACAAAGATAATTACAATCCACACAATGAGCATGACGAGCCGGGTATTCTTTTTCACTCTTCTTCCCATTCTGAAATCGCCTTGATGACATCGATTGGGGCTATGCTTTCAAGAATGTCTGAACGCAGAGTATCATCGCTTAATAGTCGCAAAGTCTGAGCCAGAATGGCTGCAGAATCGTCTTTTTCTGAAAATAGGAAAAGAACAATAATATACGCTTGCATCGGGCCATAGTCTTCAAAGGATAAACCGGATGGATTGGTGGCAATAATGACCTCACTCTTCGATTTGTCCCTGAGCACAGCACGAGGCAGGAATATGCCTTTACCAATAGCCGTAGGCATGATTTTTTCTCGCTGTAGTATATTGTCCACGACACATAATTTATCTTGCTCGGCGCTGGTTTCTAACATGCGCACTAGCATGTCTCGATACTTCTCTGCAGTCACATTTAGTAGTATCCTATCTTTATCAAGATAATCTGCCAACATCATCACATTATCTCTATTTTCTATGGTTAGTCAACCAGTGTTACCAATTGTATCAAAGAATATCACTCGTGTTCGTCACCGAGATAGCGTTCAAAGAGTTGCTTGGATGCCCCGCAATCCGGACATCCCCAATGATCGGGTAGGTCTTCGAAAAAGGTTCCCGGATTTATACCGGACTCAGGATCGCCTTTTTTGGGGTCGTATACATAATCACAGATCGAACAGCGCCATTCCTGCACGACTCACCTCCTTGTCACGAAGTATTTTGATAAGCATGAGACACATCTAGCACCAACGTTATGAGTTTATCCATAGCCTGAGCGAGTTCCTGGTCAGAAACAAACTTGGTGAACTCCTCTCCTCCGCCAACGATGTCAGATACAAGCAAAAACGAAGCAGCATTCAATCCACTCCGATTTGCCAGGTAGTAAATCAGACTAGTCTCCATCTCCACGGCAATGATGCCTTTCTCCCTTAGTTTCTGTACATAATCCGGAAACGGGTTGTAGAAAACGTCAACGCTGGCCACACCGCCGAAGGTGATTTCGATGTGTTGTTCTTCCGCAACGTTGTGTGCGGTATTCAATATCTCGAATGTAGCGTAGGGTGCATGCGGTTCACCGTTTAGGTAAGTCCGTGTGGCTCCGTCAAAAGGGGACGCTGCAACTGCAGCAATCATGTCCAGTGGTTCAACATTGGCGCCGATTCCGCCGCACGTACCGATTCTGATAAGTGTTTTCACCCCAAGCTGAATGAGTTCTTCGACAACGATTGCCGCCGACGGACAACCCATGCCAGTAGTTTGCACGCTGATCTTCTTCTCTTTATAACTTCCAGTGTATCCGAGCAAACCCCGATTCTTGTTTACTAAATTCGATTCCTTTAGCATTTGCCCAACTCTTACAGCTCTTGCCGGATCACCAACCAGCAACACAGTCGGAGCATAATCCTCTTTCTTTGCTCTAAGATGTATCGGCATCTAACCTCCTTCAAGTTTTGCTTGTAGTGATGGGGTGGCGAATTTTCGACAACCTAAATTGGTAATCGATAAGGAGCGGACGTGTGTCACCGTAAAGTCTATATCTCCGGAGCCGCCTCTCCCCCATCGTATGAAATGGCCTCGATAGATTTCAGCAAAGAATCACAATGACTCTCATACAGGGCCATATATTTTTGCTTGACCGACGGCGCGCGCGGAACCTTGACCTTGAGTGGATTTATGGGTACGCCATTTTTGTGCAACTCGAAATGTAAGTGGGGTCCAGTGGAGAGTCCGGTCGAGCCAAGGTAGCCGATCAATTGGCCTGCTTTCACTTGCTTACCCACGTACAGTCCCTTTGCGAATCTGGAGAGGTGTCCATAGCGCGATCTGAAGTTATTCTTGTGGCGTATCTCAACCAGGTTACCGTAACCACCTTTCCAGCCTTTGAAAGCAACCTTACCATCACCAATCGACGAAACCGGAGTCCCGATGGGTGCTACATAATCAAGACCGTGATGTGGACGCCAAACCTTCAGTATTGGGTGAAATCTTCTTTTTGAAAAGTAGGAACTTATGTAAGAAAATCGCAGTGGGGATTTGAGCAGTGACTTTCTCAGAGATTTGCCTTCCAGATTGTAGTAGTCCTCGTGCCCGTCGGGATCGCAAAAATAGACGCCGTGGAAGTTTCCAGCCTCTCCATTGTAGCGGGCAAATATTATTGTGCCATAATCCAAAAATACGGAATCACAGAAGGTTTTCTCCACGTAGATGAAGAACGAATCACCATCTTGTGTTTCGGTGAAAAAATCAACTTCCCACGCAAAAACATCGGCAAATCTGATTACCAAGTTGGAGGTCTCGCCCACCGCCAGCATAGACTCATACAATGTGGACTGGATATCTCCCTTGATATAGGCGAATGCTGTGTCCATATATGGATATTTCATTGCGACCACAAAACAGCTGCTATCGCTAGTCACGTAGTAGGTGTTTTGAAGATTCTGACGGTAGGTCAACGAGGAAAACTTTCCATTCCGTTTGACCAGAAGAATTGTATCGCCGGGCAGACATTTTCGGAAAGGAAACCCTGCATTCTTGAGTGCCGTGATAATTGTTAACCGGCACTCGGCGACCGAAAGACCGTCGAGTATAGTTTCTAAATTCTCCCCACGTTTGACAATGTGCTTTGACTCAAAGATGACTGGTTCATCAACTTCTTGCGGCATCCTTGCACAACCTACAAGGATGAGCACAACTAGAAACAGCGTACTAAATTTGTGCTTGTATGTAATCCTTGACCCACTCATCGTATATCTTATTCTGATAGGCAAATGAACAGCCCTCAACGACTAACCGATCAATCCTTGAAAGCCGATGCACTATTTCTTTGAAATCTGAAAAGCCCCACAAGTCGAACTCTATTTGCAGATACCGCTTCTTAAATCGAGATGCGATATTACCGACAAACCCGATTTCTTTCAGTAACCTGCGTAACTCCTTGACCCGTAGTTTTGTAACAACCGCAAGATGAATATGCATGTAGTTCTTAATAACATACCAGTTAAAATTCGGTGCAATTGACAAAATACCTTGACGGTTATTTTTTGTCCAAATCAGACGCGATAATTGTATCTCGCGAGCCGATTTTGGGTTGTTTGTAATTGAATTGATTAAAGCATAATCTATTTTTTCTGCGTTGTATAATTCGGCAAGCAGCTGCCAGTCGTCAGTCAACAACACCCTTGGCATGCTAATATTGTATTCTCCGATCTTGTACACTTCTGCGTATTTCATGCCAACCAGTTTGATTGACAACATCCTAATCTCCCGTAGGTTCTTCGCGTAAAAAAGCAATGAAAGATTTGGGCATACCCCTGGAGGAAAAGACATATTCTCAACCAACTCTTCTAAATAAGGGATTGAATCCCCAACTTTGAATTTTGCAGTGGCCTCGCCCGCGATACAACCCCAATACCACTTGCCGCCGTAAATCCCGGGGAGAAAAAGCTTAAACCCGTAGCTTGATATCAACCCTGCGTCTTCGAAATTCTTTATTCTCAGAAGCACTTCTTTGCGTGCTATGTGGAATTTGTTGACGAATTCGTGGATAGGCACAGTACCTTGTATCTCAAGTTGCCGAATGAGGTTCAAATCGATGGGGTCGATTATCACTAGTCGATTATAAACGAAAAGGCATGCAAGTCAATATACTTCGCCATCCTCGGATGGCTCAGAATAAACTCCGTATTGGTTGTTCGTATATCGTATCCCTAAAGTGTGTAATATTGTTCGTCGTGGTACGAATACGAACCACGAATAGCGACAAACGTTTTGCAGGGAGTCTCATTTCCCGACGCAAAATTCGTCGAAGATTCGATCGAGTATTTCTTTGCGCATCACCTGGCCAGTTAACTCACCAACTTCATTCAATGCGCAGTGTAGTTCGTACGCGCAAGTTTCGCTCGTCGGGGCATTCCTAGCATCGATCAAGCATTTCCTTGCCTCGGTCAGTGCATCTATGTGTCGATGCCTGGTGATGAGGACATCATTTCTAAATTCCTGTGGCAGTAGAATGCGCTTGATGCTATCTTCCAATGCATCAATATTTTCACCTGTCTTAGCAGACAACTTAATTGAATCGGACAATATTTGTTGGTTGCCCAGTCTGACATTCAGGTCAATCTTGTTTACGAGCAACAACTTCGATTTGTGTTTGACTCGATCGTACAAATACACATCTTCCTCATTCATAGACTCCGACCCATCGAACATTAGCAGAATCAAATCGGCGGTTTCAATGAGTGCTTTTGTCCTCTGCTGAGCGATTTCATCTGGCCCCGTAGCCCTTGACAAAATGCCCGCAGTATCATACAGCGTAATGTATATACCGCCAATCTGTACACCTTGTTCAAGGAAGTCCCTAGTCGTACCCGGCTGTTCGTGTACGATCGCTCGGTCGTGGCCCACCAGCCAGTTGAAAAGAGTTGATTTGCCGACGTTAGCTCGGCCTAGGATAAGTACTTTGTAACCCTCCTTGATCTTGAGCCCGAGGGACGCGCCTTTTAGCAGCTCACCGATAGTGGATATCATATCTTCAAGGTCTCTCGAGAATTTTGTCTGGTCGTACCGAACATCTTCTTCATCCGGAAAATCAATATCGGCCTCAATAAGAAAAAGCAAGTCTACCAATCGGGCGCGTATTTCGTATATCTTTTCCGAGAGCTTGCCCTCGTATTGTAGCATCGCCAGTCTGCGAGCTTGTTCACACGATGCGTACACAGTATCGAGAACCGCTTCGGCTTGAATAAGATCGATTTTGCCGTTGATGAGGGCGCGTTTCGTGAATTCGCCTCTTGCTGCAATTCTGGCCTTTAGGTTGATCAGGATTCTGATTATGCGGTCAACGATTAAGGGATTACCATGACACGAAAGTTCAACCACATCTTCACCGGTATACGAATTGGGTTTGTAGAATATTGTAGCCAGCGCCATGTCGATGGTCTCGTTCGTTTTTGGATCCATCACAATACCGTGATAGACACGCTGAGCTTGAAATACTGCGGTCGATTGCGTGGATATAAAAATTTCTCGTAGTAAAGGAATCGCCTGCTCACCGCTGAGTCTGACTACGGCGACACTTGAATATCCGGGTGGAGTCGTGCAGGCAACTATTGTGTCATTTGGATTCATCGTTCGGAGCAATGATTACGTTCTTACTCGCTCCCTTCCCAATGCTGTAGAGTTTTACTCCCTTTATTTCGCTCAATTTGGCTTCGACTATCTGCTGCTCGCGCTTCGTAAGCGGATCGAGAGCCATCTCACGTCCAGTCTGTAGTACTATGCGAGCAATTGCCTCAGCTTTCTTCTTCAAGAAATTCGTACGGCGCATGCGATATCCGCTCACATCGACCAATATCTTCAAATTGGGATGGAAGCGCTTCATAAGCCGAGTTATGATGTATTGCAGTGCCCAGAGTGTTTCACCTTTCTTCCCGATCAATATTGCATCGGCGTGCCTTGTCTTAATATTCAAATAGAATCCCTTTTCGTCTTTTGTTATGTTGATATTCGGTTTGAATCCGCAACTTTCAAGTATGAACTTGGTGAGCTCGAGCAGGTGCTGGCGAGGCTCTTTGACTTCCATCTTGATCTTGACATCTTCCGTTTCTTCAGAAATAAGTTCGTATTCTATTTCCTCTTGCCTCACCCTTAATGCCTTTAATCCGTTCTCGATAGCTTCTTCGAGAGTCTTCCCCGATGCTTCAGCCAGTTTCATTTTAGTCCTCCTCTTTTAACAATAAAATGTTCGACCAGTGTTAAAATGTTGTATGTAAACCAATAAAGTTGCAGCCCGGAGGGTAGGCTTAGAAATATCCAAACCATTAATATCGGCATGAAAATGACCATCAATCGCTGCCGTGGATCGATGGTCGTGGTTAGAGATTGGACCAACATCATCACACCCATGCTGATTGGCAAGACATAATACGGATCTTTCGCAGAGAGGTCAGTGATCCAAAAAATGAAACTAGCCTGTCTGAATTCAATTGAAGTTGTTAGCGTCCTGAACAAAGCGAAGAATATGGGCATTTGAATCAACAAAGGCAAACAGCCTGAAAATGGATTGACCTTGTAGGTTTTGTAGAGGTGCATCATTTCCTGGTTCAAGCGCTGTGGTTCATCCTTGTATTTCTTCTGAATCTTCTTAAGTTCCGGCTGAATCATTTGCATTTTCTGCTGAGATGCGATCATCTGTCTCGACAGCGGGAAGAAAACAAGTTTGATCATTATTGCAAAAAGCATAATAGCGAAACCGTAATTTCTTATGAGCGAATACATGAAATTCAAAATCGCCATGATCACTCTTGAAACAGGACCCCAGAAGCCACCCGAAGCGATCTCTTCGTAACTCTTCCCGTACTCAGCCAGCTCCTCACGATTCATCGACAGCAGCAACACGGAAATATCGATTTCCGTCATGTTCTGTATCTCCGCCCCGTAGCGATTTTTTGCGCCACCCATAAAGTAGCAGCCAAAAGCGGCTTTGTCGGTTTCCGGCTCCTCTGTATCACCCGACAGCTTGTAGAACCGTAGTCTATCAATGTCGGCGTTGTTATTTATGGCCAATATAAAATATTTGGTGCGCAAAGCGAACCAGTCAAAATCTCCACGATATTCGAATGTATCCTTGATCTTTTTGGTAACATTCTCGACTTTTTCATCCTTGATATAGGCGTTGAAATTCCTTAGGTCGTCGGCGCGGTTCTTTGTTTCTGTCACATTCAAACCAGATTTCAGGCTTAATATCTGTGGCGTATTTTCCGAGAAGACACGAAGCGAGAAGCCGTAATCTTGATCAAAACGGTAAATCTTCACAATCTGGACTCCATCTTCCGTGCGTTTGAACATAACTGAATCACCATCTACCACGAAGTTGAAATCTGCGACTTGGTCAAGGCTATCGTTTGTTCTACTGACGAACATGTATTTGTTAAACGGCACGATGTCGATATCGTGTTCTCTCAAATACAGCGATTTGACCGAACCTCCGAAACTGGATAGTATGGCTTTGATATGCGGACGGTCGATAACAATCGTGTCCTGCGCAGTCGGCAGGTATTCCTGTTCAACAACCTGGAGTGGCTCAACTGCAGTATCCTCTGTCGACGTTTCAGCGGCTTCTTGCCGCTCAGCAGGACGGTTCAGCGTCGTCCAGATAAACAGAATGCCAATGATAATCAAAAAGGCCAAGGCGATGCGTGCACGATCACTCATTTTCGTAATTCCTTTTCGGTACGGGATCCCAGCCACCAACAAAGAACGGATTGCATCTCATGACACGCCATACACTCAAAACCATACCTCTAATAAAACCATGTTCACGAAGCGCCTCGATGGCATAGGTCGAGCATGTTGGCTCGAAGCGACAGACACGTGGTAACAACTTTCCAATAGTGATTTGGTAAGCCCTGATGATGTGGATCAAAATACAATTCACCGTCCCCCCTTAAAGTACGAGATACTCTTCAGGGCTTCATTTAGTGTGATGGATGCTTCAGTACATAGTATGCATCTGATTCCCTTAAAATGCTCTTTATTCATGCGATATGCCTCCCTTAAAATTCTTCTCGCCCTATTCCGTTTTGCAGCGCAACCAATATTCCTGGAGGCAATAAAACCAGCTCTCTGCTCTTCAGAAGATATGTAGATGAATGTAACCTTTCCGTACCTTCTTCTTCGACCGTGCGCGAATACTTGTCTGAGCTCGTTTTTCAAACGTAATCTTTCAGCCCGTGGAAGTGTGTGTTTCTTTGTTTTGCTACCTGCTGACCGTGACTTGATTATACAACGAGCCTCTTTCGTTTCTTTTTCCGTCTCCTCTTAAGAACCTGCTGGCCACCCTTGGTCTTCATACGTTGACGAAATCCATGTGTCTTTTTCCGCTTTCTGCGACTCGGCTGATAGGTGCGTTTCATTCAGTTATTATATCTAAAATACGGCGTAAGTCAACATTTTCTTGACAAACCGCGGGCAAGTTGCCTAAGGGTAAGACATTGGCCTTCACGCTGTCTGTTTTTTTGTAGAAAATTGTTGACTAATTTTAATATATGTCTATAATTAGGCAGAATGAAAGCCGAGGTGGACCAAATCATGCAAGGCCTGACCAAAGCGTTCAAGGCTCTGCAAATGTACGGCATGAACCATTCGTCGTTCCGCAGCTTTTATCTGCCATTCTGCGACAAAATGACTGATTTCTTGAAGAAAAGAAACGAGTTGAATCTGCAAATCGATAAATTCAAGATACTTCACGAAAACCACATTGTCTACGAGGAAAGAGAAATGGATCTGAGTATCGCGTTTAAATTGTTCAAAGACGGCATTCGCAGCATCTCATTTATCGGTGGTTTGACGTCTGATGAACTACTGTTATTGCTTGACGTGATAAGCCAACCGTCTAAAGATTATGATGTTGCGCTAGGTCTGTGGGAATGCAATTTCTCGCATATCAATTTCTACGTGGTCGAGGAAGAAGAGGTTGTGGACTATCGAATTCCCGATGCCCCGGTCGAGTATGTAGATTATGACGAAAAGTTGAAACAACTCATAATGCGTGAAAAGATCGACATCGACGCGGTCATCATTCCTGACTTGAAGCCTGAAGAGGTAAAACATTTGATGAAGAGTATAACCGACGAAGAGAAAGCTACAATTCTTCCGCTTGTGGTCAAGACGCTAACTGACTTTCTAAGCACCGAACGTTCGCAGGAAGTTATCGATGGGTTGATCGAGATCCTTGAGAGTTGTGTAAACACAAAAGATTTTTATAACGCACGACGCATCGCCTACAAGTTGAGGGACTACCCCGAAATTAAATTCATAGATCGCTTTGAGAACGCAACCACTATTATGGGTTTCAAGGATACGTTGAATGTACCACAGAATGAGTTGTTTAATGAATTTCTGGCGTTCATCGGTTTCTTCGGCACGAAATCAATACCGTATCTCGTCCACCTGATGCCGCATACTGAACGAGCTGACCGTCTGACTGCCCTGAGGCAGAGAATTGCGTACATTGCGCAGGACGACCCGGCACCGATAATTGATTTTCTGAAGAACGAAGACACGCAATTGATGATTAATGCCATCGCAATAGTCGGCATCATGAAGGCGAGCAAAGCGGTGGAAGCCCTTGAAGCACTGATCGCCCACCCTGATGAACGGGTAAGGCTCGCGGTGTTAGAATCTTTGGGTAGCCTTAGACAACCAGACCTCGTTGTCAAATTCATGACCGATCCATCCATGGACGCACGTATCAAAGCCCTGCGCATACTAGGTATGCTAAAATACCCTCAAGTCTATCCGGTGTTGCTCGATAAGATAAAACATAAGAGCTTCCTAGCATTCGATTCTACCGAGCAGCGCGAGTATTTCAATTATCTCACGGCGAATGCTGACAGTAATCTGGTACGAATTCTGCAAAATCTTTTGTTTAAGCGTAAATGGTTCGGGCGGAAAAAATATCGTGTGATCAGGCGCTTGGCCGCAATGGCACTGGAACAGATTGGAAGTGAAGAGTCGCTACAGGTACTACGCACTGGTGCACAGAAAAGGAACAAAGACATACAGGCGGCATGTGAAATAGCACTAAAGGGGAAATCAACATGACCATATATACTGCCGGCAAAACAGTCGTTGCGTTACTATATCCACTGCTAAAGGCAGTTCAAGTATACGATATCAAAAATGACGTGGTTATTAACAGCGCAAAAAAGTTCGTTGAGTTTATCGAAGATCTGTTTTCGACCATTTCAAGTCTTGAATTTGTACGCTACCGTGATTACATATTCTTCAACAAACAAAGGCTGAAGTATGAGATAGACAGCTATGCGAACCTCACCTTTTTGAATAATCAGTTGAAGAATCTACGTATCAAGTCAATAACTTTTCTCCCCGGGATCAACCAACAAGAACTCATCGATTTCGCCGACATCCTCATAAAAGACAAGGTGACTTTTCTGAAACATTTTGTACTTAAAAGATATCCGCATATTAATGTACAATTCTTGAAGGCACATGAGGAAGCCGATGAGCTGGCAGAAAACGGTGAGGCCGCGAAGAAGACCTATTTTAAGGCCTTGAAGGTAACCAAGAATTTGATGCAAAATCTGTGGACCGGCCGACCGGTTGACGTAAAAAGTTCGCGTCGTATTGTTTATAGTCTGGTCGACTCGATTTCCCGCGATGAATTTGGAATTCTCGCTCTCACGACCATCAAGAATTTTGATGAGTATACCTTCAACCATTCGTTGAACGTTGGCATTCTTGCGCTCGCCTTAGGACAGAGAATCGGTCTAGACCGCAAAAGCTTGGCTCGGCTCGGCACCTCGGGTATACTACATGACATCGGCAAAGTCGAAATTCCCAAGGAGTTGATCAACAAGACCCAGAAATTGACTGATCAGGAATGGGAAACATTGAAATTGCACTCTAATTTCGGAGTGCGTGAAATTCTTAAGACTCGAGGCCTCGATGAAATTTCAATGGTCGCTATTGCCGTCGCCTACCAGCACCACTGGAACTTTGATGGCACTGGTTATCCCTTGCGAGAAAAAGACGAAGAACCAACGCTTTTTGCCCGTATCGTGAGAATATGTGATTCCTATGATGCGATGACCACGGCCCGCGCGTACCAACCTGTCCCGTATTTACCGCATTTTGCATTGAGGGTCATCTGGTCGAATCAGAACCGGCTCTTCGACCCGGTTCTTTCCAAAGTATTCACTCAGCTCTTGGGTATATATCCAGTGGGTAGTTGTTTAGAATTGAATACCGGAGAAATCGGATTGGTCATGCGCCAAAATCCAAGCACCATCGACTTGCCCATTGTGAAAATTATCGTTGACAAAAATAAGAAAAAGGTCGATGGCAAGACTCTTGACCTTGGAATGGAAACGGTAATAAAGATTGTCCGACCAACCTATCCGCAAATACACGGGGTTAATCCAGCTGCCTATTTTCTGTAGAACCGATCTACATATTGGTGTGATAATATGCAAATGAGAAAATTATCGCTGGACAAGAAAGCCACAATAATCGAAGAACTCAAGCGTATCGACATCGACCCCGACGCCTATTCGATATTCATCAACAAAGCCAATCATTTGACGCTGAAGTTTGACAATCTCTCGTGCGCTCAGACACATATTCTCAAACAGACGGCGCTCATCTGCGGCGCCGACGCCGCGATACCGAAAACCGCATATAGCGGCGGCCGGGGTAAGAGATTTCCACTCATATTGTTTGCCAATCGGCGCGAGACAGAAAAGATCGAACAACGATTACGCGAACAACCGTGGATGGATCCCGTACGGGAGGAATTGCGTAAAGCGCTATCAGACAGCGCAAGACCGACGCTCAGAATTGGCCGAAAAAAAATCGTGTTCAGTCGTACCTACATCATGGGTGTCATTAACCTTACGCCGGACTCATTCTACAGCGGCAGCCGGCATACCGATGCCGCAATCGTGGAAAGAGTGGTCAGCGACATGACCGCTCAAGGCGCTGATTTTATTGACGTCGGCGCCGAGTCTACCCGCCCCGGAAGCGATCCTGTGAATGAAAAAGAGGAAATGCGCAGATTGAGGCGAATCTTACCGCTCGTGATGAAACACACAGATTTGCCGGTATCTGTCGATACCTACAAATCGAGAATCGCAGCGCTCGCCATCGACAAGGGGGCAGTCATAATAAACGACATATCAGGACTCACCTTCGATAAAAAAATGCCCGAGGTCATTTCACGCAATCGAGCCGGTGTCGTCATCATGCATATGAAGGGTAAACCCAAGACCATGCAAAGAAATCCGCAATACAATGACCTGATGAGTGAGATTCAGGGATTTCTTGAACAGAGAATGGCATATGCGGTTGAATCCGGCATTGATCATGGTCGCATTATATTGGATCCAGGCTTGGGGTTTGGTAAGCGTTTGGAAGATAACTACGTGATTATCAGACGTTTGGCAGAATTAGAAAACTTGAACCGTCCGATACTAGTCGGGCACTCCAGGAAGTCATTCATCGGTAAGCCATTCAAGCTCCTACCGGAACAGAGACTGGAAGGCAGTCTAGGTGTCGAAGCACTGCTTATCAGAAACGGCGCGTCGATACTTCGGGTACATGATGTACTCGAAGCAAAGAAAGTTGCTGCGTTGATCGACCTAATAGAACGATGAAGCTTTTCGGTTTTCTATCAGTAAGAGCAATAGACATCATAGACATCATCGTTGTCGCATTTCTGTTGTATGCTTTCTTCAGATTCATCAAAGGAACAAAAGCGACATCAATACTTGTGGGTCTGCTCCTTTTCTTTCTCATCTCTTTCGTTTCGCGTTGGCTCGACCTGAAGGCGCTATCCTGGATAATGAATTCAATTTTAGCACTCTGGGTTGTAGCATTCGTAATCGTCTTTCAACCTGAGATAAGAAATGCCTTAGCCCGCATAGGCCGACAAAGACCCATAAAATTCTTTCTCAAGCTGGAAGAAGTGGGTGTCATCGACGAAATCATCGACGCCGTGAGGAGGATGTCCGATGACCATATCGGTGCCTTAATCGTTCTGCAGAAGAATATCGGACTCAAAGATATTATAGATACGGGAGTGAACATCGATGCCCAGGTCAACTCTTCGCTGCTACGGACGATTTTTTTCCCGGATACTCCATTGCACGACGGTGCGTGCGTCATTCAAGGTGACAAAATCACGGCGGCAGGTTGTGTGCTGCCTCTCAGCGAAAACCCTGGCCTCGGCATCACCTATGGTCTACGCCATCGAGCAGCCCTCGGCATGGCGGAACAGAGTGACGCCTTGTGCATTGTAGTATCTGAGGAAACCGGGAACATATCCTTTGCCTATAGAGGCAAAATTGTCACAAAAGTCGACATCGAGACGCTGAAAAAGTCAATGGAGACAATAATTCAGGAGTGAGGATTCAGTCCGAACCACAATGTCACTAACGATAATCAAGCAACACAGTACGATAGAACGATGCGTCAGCAGGGTAGTCATGTTGGTTTATCATAAATCTCGACGGAGGAGGCATGCAATCTAAACATATCATCATCATCGCAGTCATCATAGCGGTAGTGATAGTGGGCCTCACGATTGGTTTTGGCCTACGAGGGCAGGCACCAGGCGGCAGTGTTGGAGTCGTCGAAATAACCAACGTCATCCATTCTTCAAAAAATATTGTCAAGGACATAAAGAACTTTGGTGATTCTCCTTCGATAAAAGCGATCATACTCAGAATCAATTCACCAGGAGGCGTCGTTGCCGCGTCACAAGAAATCTACGATATCGTGAAACGGCAAAAGGACAAGAAGCCGATCATTACTTCAATGGAATCTGTAGCCGCTTCAGGTGCTTATTACATAGCACTGCCCAGCGACGTCATAGTCGCAAATCCAGGAACCGTGACGGGGTCGATTGGCGTGATCATGGAATGGCCAGTGATCGAGAAACTGCTCCAGAAATTGGGCATCGAATTCGAGGTCATCAAATCAAAAGAGCACAAAGATATCGGTTCCACCTACCGTCGGTTGAGCGAAAAAGAAAGACGCCTGATGCAGGAAATGGTTACCGACGTATATGACCAATTCGTCCAGGCGACCGCCGAACATCGTGGTATACCCTTGGATAGTGTATTGAAATTGGCCGACGGCCGTGTCGTCACTGGACGTCAGGCGAAGGCCTTGGGTCTCATCGACACGCTAGGTTCCTTCGAAGCGGCCGTCGAGATTGCGGGTGATCTTATTGATATCGAAAAACCCCATCTTGTGTACCCGCCTAAGCGACTTAGCTTGATAGACATATTAGTAACACCAATGGAGCATATCACACTACCGAAGTTGTACTTCCTCTGGCGGTAGGCATTAACTATTGTGATTAGTGCCAGACGCTTAATCTTATCCATCTTGATAATAATCGGCGCTAGTTGTAGCAGGCGCGACCCTACTCTTGATTTCGCAAAATACCTGCAGCAGGAAAAAAGATTACGGGCAAAGATAAGGAATACTCAGGTCCTGGAGGATTCACTGGAAATAATGAAAAAGAGATACAAGATAGACCCGGACCATGAACTAATGCGACTGCAGAAGGAGCCAGCCGATTGGGTTGAGCTGCTACGGAAGTTGAGACGTGCCAAATAGAGTCTTTGGAGTAATCGAAGGCTTCTATCGACGCCCCTACACTTTCGAACAAAGACTCGATTTGATTAAGTTCTTATCCGACCTCAAACTCAATACTTACATGTATGGACCAAAAGCCGATCCTTTTCACCGTAAGAAATGGAGCGAACCATATCCAACACAAAAAATCAGGGAATTTGAGAAGTTGGTCGAACTGTGTAATGCCTTATCAGTTGCCTTCGTTTACGCCCTGAGTCCAATAAACCGACTGAATCTGGAAAAAATCGTCCGGAAGATCGATTCGATAATCGCGGCTGGCGTAACTCAATTCAGCCTCTTCTTCGATGATATACCGGCTTCACTCAATCAAGAGACGGCTGATGAGCAAGTAGAAGTCGCAAACGGACTCTACGAACACCTCTCCGCTAAAATTGAAAATGTAACACTTACATTCTGCCCAACTCAATATCGTGGGTTCAGAAAGACCCAGTATATCAAGACCATGAGCCATAAGCTAAGACGCGAGATCGATGTATTCTGGACTGGGAAAAGCGTTGTCGCGAAAAAGATAACCGAAACCGAGATAGACAGAATCAACAGCATCGTCAAGCGGCCGGTCCTGATCTGGGATAATATTTTTGCGAACGATTATATTCCTGGCCGAATTATGCGCTTTCCTTACCGCAATCGGGCGCCCGGGATTGTCCGAAAAGTCAGGGGCATACTCATCAACCCAATGAACAACTATAAAGAATCAAAGCCGCTCATCCATACGGCGGCTCAATTCTTCCACGATCCCTTCAACTACGATCCCGGGAGGGCGTGGATCACTGCCCTTAACACAACCACCCATGCCGATTTTCGTCATCCATGAGCGCCATACCGCCCGACCGCACTGGGATTTCAGGCTCGAATCCGGCAGGCTTTTAAAATCCTGGGCTATGCTCAAGCAACCACCCAGAACACAAATTATTGGCAATTAATGATAATAGCCTAAAATTCGAGCTTTTCGGTATTCTACTTAAAGGAAAATATGTTTTATGTAGATTCCCGAGCGCTGGAAAGAACACTTGGCTCTTCTTTAAAACTAAGGAGGCTCGATCAGATCGCCGCAAAAGCCGTGCGGGCGGTTGACTTTCGAACGTATCGGGGTATAATACTAAAAGGAGATACGAAATGGAAGAAGCGAAAAAACCCCTAAATGTCGAGATCAGTCCTGAACAATCTGAAGGCATATATGCCAACGGAGTGGGTATCCATCATACCCCCTCGGAATTCATCCTTGATTTTCTGCGCATTCTACCTGGGGCCCAGAAAGCAAAGGTCTTCGCACGCGTAATCATGACACCGCAGAACGTGGTTCTTCTCAGAAATGCCCTTGAGGACAATATAAAGAAATATGAGGAGCGATTTGGCAAGATCAAGATCTTCGGCAAAGAAGAAAAAGAAATCGGTTTTAAAAAAAGTAATTGATTTCTTTGTAAAATCTGAATACCACGCATATCTTGTTGGCGGCTATGTCCGCGACTCGACGCTGGGTCGTGAATCGGTTGATTTCGATATTGTTGTCGAGGGCGATGGTATCAGGATTGCCCGGCAACTGAATTCAAAACTGAAGGGAAAATTGACGAGTCATGCTGAATTCGGCACGGCTTCGATTTGCATCAACAGCCATCGGGTCGATTTGGCGAGCGCGCGGGCTGAGAAATATACTTCCCCGGCGCACCTACCGCACGTTTATCCATCGACAATCGTGGAGGATCTGAATCGACGTGACTTCACCATCAATGCTATCGCCATGTCGATCTCGAAGGAGAATTTTGGTGAGATATTCGACCCGTTTGAGGGTCTGAGTGACATCAAGAAGAAATTGATAAGGATATTGCACAAACAGAGCTTTATGGACGACCCGACGCGTATTTTCCGTGCTCTAAGGTACAAAAATCGTTTCGGATTTAAGATGGAAGACGACACCGAGCGATTGATGCAGGAAGCCATACGAAAAGGCATGGTCGAAAGATTGACCGGTCAACGGGTTCTCAACGAATTACAACTGATCTTCGACGAAGATACGTATCCGGACACCATCGAGGATTTGGCATACTACGGGGTATTCAACCTGAAGCGTAATGATCTCAGACTCATGCCTTCCTCGAACGATCATGCTTTCTATTTTTTGCTCTCGAAATTAGCGAAGAACACCCTGCCCCTGACAAAAGATACGCAAAAGATTGTTGACGATTTTCGAAATCTACCAAAGGTAATTGCAAAATTGAACAAGGCAAGTGCGCACAGCACAATCTTTGGCATTCTCTCCCCTTTATCCTCGGAGGCGGCTGAGGCGATATCGTTAATCAAACCGGAATTGTCAGAAAAAACCAAGACATATCAGACTTTACGCAAAGTCAAACCGTTTATCACCGGCAAAGATTTGCGCAAATATGGCTTCAAACCAAACAGACAATATGACAGAATACTGACCAAAATCTTCAATATGCAACTGGACAAGAAGATAATGAATCGGAAGCAAGCACTTGCTTATCTAAATACGGCTAAGAAAAAATGAGCTCCATACTGGGGTATGTAATATCGCTACCAGCGATTCTCCTCGTCATAACTGTACATGAATACTTCCACGGATACGTAGCTTATCGACTCGGCGATCCGACGGCAAAATTTGCCGGCCGGCTTACCTTCAATCCAATCAAACATATTGATCCGTTTGGATTTCTTGCGTTTCTACTCTTCAGATTTGGATGGGCAAAACCGGTTCCGGTAAACCCTTACAATTTTCGAGACGTGAAGAAAGGTATGCTTTATACGTCAATTGCTGGTCCATTGTCAAATCTGGTATTCGCCATACCTTTGGGTCTGATACTACGATTCTTCCCCGATCTACTGAATAATAACCTTCTCCTACCGATTGGCGGCATCATCGGTTTTGGAATGTTTTATAGCCTGATCTTGTCGGCATTCAACCTGATACCCATCCCCCCGCTGGATGGTTCAAAAGCTCTGTTCAGTATCTTGCCGCCAAGATATGCTCATATTGAGTATTGGCTTGAACGTTACGGGTTCATGTTGCTTATCGGGTTAATATTTTTTGACAGGATTACTGGAGTTCCCATATTATGGGGTTGGATTGGACCGTTTGTCAGCTTTTTCGGTCAACTTTTTGCGGGAACTCCGGCATTCTGGACCTTCATTCATAATTTTTTGGCATAGTGAGTCTCAAATTATACACAAACAAGAGGTAGTATGAGTAAATTGACAAAAATCATAGTAATAGTTGCCGCAGTCATCGTCATCTTGCTCCTTGCTGGTTATTTTGCCCTGAGGTCTTTCTTGACGCCAACATATATGCGGACGATTGCGCAGAAGATGGCCTCTGAGGCAATACAGCGTCCGGTACAGATCGGCAGAGTAGGGATGAGAATTAGCTTTGGGATCGGCATCACCATCGATGATATTTCGATCCCCAACACGCAGGAATTCAGCGCAGAACCAATGATGGAGATTGGAAAAACGACGCTCAGTGTAAAACTCTTACCGCTTCTCAGCAGGCGCGTGGTAATCAGCAGTATCACGCTAGATGGGGTGATGATCAATCTTGAACGTAACAGAAATAAAGAACTCAATTTTGCGGTTCTGATACCGCGCGAGACAAAAGGCGCCAGATGGAATGTCTCGCTTGCAGAATTGGAAATAAAGAAAAGCGAGTTGCGGTATTCTGACGCCCTCACACGTTCTCAGTATGTAGTGAGCGACATCAACCAAAAGGTAAGGTTCAGACGGAATAAAATCATGGTCTCGGGAAAACTGCAAACAGACATTCCCAAGAGCAAAAATTTGCCTTCGTTACAGATAAACCTGAACAATGCCTTAGAATATGATACCGTGACAAAGAGCTTCGATATACGTCATATCGCCATCCGCAGTAAGCCCGTGCAACTCAACGTATCAGGAAAAGTGGTGGAAAGCACGGTTCTGGACCTCAAAGGTGAGCTAGGGATCAAAAATATCTCCGAACTCAAAGAACTCATACCGCGCGAAAGCCGACCCGAAGGGCTAAGCGGCGCCGTCAAGGCCGATCTTACGATTACGGGTACGACAAATGAACCCAAGATCGACGGGCGTTGTGAAATCAACAACGTTAGCGTGACACTAAAAGGCATGACACGTCCGGTCGAAAAGATCGACGGCGAGTTCGCGTTTGGCCTGTCGGCAATAAGGAACATGATTATTCAAGCTAGCATCGGAAACACGGTGTTCAATATTGAAGGTGGCGTTTCCAGTTTAAACAAACGGCCGCTTCTTGATATAAGCGCCGTGGTAGATGGTGATCTCAAAGACTTCGAAGGTTTGACCAATGATCTGAAGGACATAAGTCTATCCGGTAGCGTCGCATCCGATATAACCCTGAAGGGGACAATCGACAATCTCCGATACCTCGGTAATATAAAAATCAGCGGAGCCCGCATCGAAGGTATCGGGATGGAAAAACCAGTAAGCAATCTCAACTTAACCGGGACGTTCCAGGAGAAGATGCTCAGGATAAGTACTTGTAATGGTAACATTGGTCGGTCAGATTTCTCATTCGGTGCTGAGGTTTCCAATTTTGAAAAACCGATCATTCAGCTAAAAAACCGATCGAAATATATCGACCTTGATGAACTCCTACCCAAGACAAAGAAAGGTCAACAACCGAAGGGCAAACCACTGCCAATGACTCTGAGAGGTAGCGTTAGTATCACAAAACTCACCGGTATGGATATGGAGTTCAAGAACATTAACACCGATTTTGAGTACAAGAACGGCATAATTGACGTGAAGAATTGCCGAGCCGAGACTTTTGATGGACAGGTCTATCTGGATTTTTATTACAATGCGAATTCGCCTGAGCCTTATCAGATTGCAACGCGCATGCAATCGGTGGCCGCCGAGAAGATTCTGCAGCGTTTCCTCCATTTCGATCGACTCAAAGGTGATCTGAGTGGTCAAGCCGATTTTCAGGGTAAAGGTTTGGATCAAAGATCTGTACTGTCCAATCTGAATGCTACAGGTAATCTGAAGTTCTTTAAAGGCGAATTCAGCAACTTCCCGTTCCTGACCAAATTACTTGCTTGGCTAGGCTTGAAGGATTACAAAAATGTTCAATTCAACAACCTGCTTTGTTCCTTCAAGATAGCCGATGGTAAAACCGATGTCCAAGACTGGACTTTTTCAGCTCGCGTTGGCGATTTTCTGACCAGCGGCCGCATCGGACTCAACGGCAACCTGGACCTGCGCGTCGCGGCGACCCTTTCCAAACAACATTCCGGTATTGTGAAGAAGTATCACGGTGATTGGATTTTCTTTGACGACAAACAAGGCAGGACCGTGGTCGACATAATCGTCTCGGGGAGCTTCGCCTCGCCAGTATTCAAATTGGACAGGAACCGAGTCAAGGAACGCCTCAGTGGCAAAATCAAGGACGAATTCAAAAAGAAGGCCAAGGATTTTGAAGACCAACTGAAGAATCTATATGAACGTTGGAAACCTTAGGTCAAATGCACCCCTCAAGATTAACGGTACCAAGAAATGCCTGAGTTGCCCGAAGTCGAAACAATCAAGCGCGAATTGAGACCACGCATCCGTAACCAAAGAATCGTTGATTGTACGATACTGCGTCCCGACGTTATTGCCCATCCCAGACCCTCTTCATTTTGCAGAGAAATCATCGGCGAGAAGATAAGAGACGTTACGAGAAAGGCCAAGTACCTAATACTGGAATTGAGCAATGGAAAGCGGATTATTATTCACCTGCGTCTTTCAGGCACAATGGCTCTTGCGCCCATTGACGTCGAGCCAGAGAAATTTACACGATTAGTGCTAAGATTGGAAGACTGTCAATTGCTGTTCAAAGAACCACGCGTATTGGGTCGAATCTATCTATTGAAAAACCGGGAAAAGCCCAGCAATCTCAAGGGGTATTTTAGCCTCGGTTGTGAACCAATATCTTCGGATTTCGACTTCACGTACCTGCGTTCCAAAATCAAACACCGAAAAGCAAGAATAAAGTCACTGCTTTTGGACCAGAATATATGCGCCGGCGTGGGCAACATATATTCCGATGAAGCGCTGTATCGGGCCGGCATCAGACCGTTGAGAAGGGCCCACCGAATTACCAAGCAAGAGACCACAAGACTTATAGAATCTCTGAAGGACGTTCTGCACGAGGGTATAGCTAATTTTGGGACATCGGTTTCAGACTACCGGAGAACCGATGGCAAGGATGGCAACTTTCAGAACTTCTTGTACGTCTACGGTCGAGAAGACGAACCTTGCCGTAAGTGTGGCACTATCATTAAACTCCAGAAAATCGGCAATCGCAGCACGCGCTACTGCCCTAAGTGCCAGAAGTAACTACTACACTAAAGCGAATCAGGATATCAAAATATCAGCGGGCAGAATATTAGAGCATCAGAACATCAGAAAACGCATATGGCATTTTTCTATCTGATACTCTGGTCTGCTGATATCCTGCTTGCTGGTACCCTTTGAGTACAGCGCATTAAGATATCAGAAATAGCGTGACGTATAGCGTATCCTGATACGTTTTCTGCCTGTAATCCGCATGGCGTTGACACATATGTAAAATTATGTATATTTAGCCTATGAAAGAATTCCCGAGCCGATACGATCCAAAAGGCGTTGAGGAAAAGTGGTACGGATTCTGGTCCGATAGGAATCTCTTCGCGGCCGATGCGGGTTCAAAAAAACCACCCTACACCATTATGATCCCCCTCCCCAACGTCACCGGACGGCTCACGCTCGGGCATGTTCTCAACAATTCCATACAGGATATACTGATCCGCTATAAGAAACTCTGCGGATACGAAACGCTATGGCTGGTCGGTATGGATCACGCCGGTATCGCAACGCAGGTTGTGGTTGAAGAAAGGCTACTCAATGCAGGAATAAAGAAAGAGGATTTGGGCAGGGAAAAATTCGTGCAGGAGGTATGGAAGTGGAAGGAACAGTATGCGAAGATCATAAGGCAACAACTAAAGAGAGCCGGATATGCTCTTGACTGGTCAAGAGAACACTTCACCCTCTCCGAAGGATATTCCAAAAGGGTAATAAAGGTATTCGTCGACTTATACAAGAAAGGATTGATCTATCGAGGCGAATACATCATCAACTGGTGTCCCAGGTGTCTCACCGCCCTTTCGGACGAACAAGTGGAAACCGAAGAGGAACCGGGTAAACTGTACTACATAAGATATCCAATAGTACGCTCTGAAGAGCACATAACCGTCGCGACTACCAGGCCGGAAACCATGCTCGGCGACACGGCAGTATGCGTCAACCCGAAGGACAAACGGTATAAAAGATTTATTGGTGAAAGAGCACGCCTACCGATCATGGAGCGGGAAATTCCTATCATTGCTGATGAGTATGTTGATCCTGAGTTCGGCACCGGCGCTTTGAAAGTAACACCTGCTCATGATCCTTTTGACTTCGAACTAGCCAAGAAACACCATCTTGAATTCATCGACATAATGAATCCGGATGGAACCCTAAATGCACTCACCCGGCAATTCAACGGTAAGGACAGGTATGAAGCAAGAGAAAAAATCATAGAGCAATTAGAGAAATCAGGATTATTAGAGAAAACCGAGAACTACGAACTTCCATTATCAAAATGTGAGCGCTGCAACACGGCGATAGAACCAAGAATATCCAAACAATGGTTTGTGAGGATGAAGCCACTTGCACAACCAGCCCTTCGCGTCGTAAGAGAAGGTAAGGTAAGTATCTACCCAAAGCGATGGGTTAATCTCTACAATCATTGGATGGAGAACGTTCGTGATTGGTGTATATCTAGACAGCTATGGTGGGGTCATAGAATACCAGTCTATTATTGTAGCACTTGTTATGATCCGGATAAAGCTGATTCGGAGCAAGGTATTATCGTATCCGAAGACAAGCCGAAGCAATGTGCCAGTTGTGGCTCTAGTGATATTTACCAGGATGAAGATGTGCTGGACACGTGGTTTTCATCGTGGCTGTGGCCCTTTGCTACATTGGGTTGGCCTGAGGACACCGACGATTACCGCCGCTTCTATCCAACTCAGACCCTAGTCACGGGTTGGGATATTATTTATCTGTGGGTCGCTCGGATGATCATGGCCGGGTTGGAATTCACCAAACAAGTACCCTTCACGGATGTCGCATTCCATGTCATGATTCGCGACGAAAAAGGCAGGAAAATGTCAAAAAGCCTCGGCAATTCTCCCGAACCCATGGACCTAATCGACAAATACGGCGCAGATGCATTGAGGTTCGGCCTCCTGCTGATTACACCGCGTGAACAAGATGTGCTCTTTACCGAAAAATCGATTGATGTCGGCCGGAAATTCTGCAATAAGCTATGGAATGCGGCGCGTTTGATTTCACTCAATTCAGAACATGATGATGAATTCGCCCTCGATAAGCTCTCTGACTACGACGTTTGGATTTTACAAAAATTCAACGAATTGCTAGATAGCGTTGAAGGTCACTTCGCGGCTTTCGAAATCAACGCAATAACGCGCGAGACATATGACTTTTTCTGGCACACGTTCTGTGATTGGTATCTTGAATTCACGAAGATCGTACCGTCAGCACAGACCACAAGATTCCTGCTCAAACAGATGCTCATTATCCTCCACCCCTTCATGCCCTTCATAACTGAGGAGATATACCAGAGATTAGCCTTTCCCCAGGAAAGCATCATGCTCGAAACCTGGCCCCGCAAGGTCGGTGTGAGACAAGATGTTAACGATGTTAGTGATATCGTCAGATTGATTGCGGAAATAAGGAACATCCGCGGCATTTTCAAAATCAAAATGAAGGAGGGGCTCAGCATCATTGTTAATGCTGACGATAGAATCGTTTCCTTCCTTAAAGAAAATCAGGAGGTATTCAAGAGACTCGCTGGATTGGCAGATATCCAATACAACAGCAATACCGACGAACCAGCCGCCAGCATCATCATGCCCGAAATCGAATGTTATATAATACTGACTGGAATCGACGTGCAAAAGGAAAAACAACGGCTTCTCGGGGAAGTGGATTTTCTTTCGGGTCGCATTAGAGAAATCAAATATCGGTTGAACAACCCAAGTTATGTTAGCAAAGCCAGTAAGGAAACAAAAGAAAATGAAAAGATACGTCTTGAAGAATTCTTGAGCAAGAAGGAGCGTATCCAGCGGGCAATTAAGAAATTATGAAATATCTTGGGTGGATACTCAGCATTCTGTTGGCCGTGGGTATGTATTATACATATCGCACGAAATATTTGCCCCTCATGGAAGACGTCAGCGAACTGCGCGAAGAGATATCTATGTGGGAAGATGTACTCAAGGGCGAGAAAGGCATAAAAGGCGAACGGCAGAGATTTACCACCGAGCGGTTCTTTACCGGTGATAGACTCACGCCATTTGCCGAGGTGGAGATTCTCCGTAAGTTCGACATGCGTAATAAAGGCATTGAAATATACCTCACCGCACCAAAGGCCTTCACTCGCGCCGGAGACCTCTTAAGATTCCTTGCCGAACAGCACATCAACTACAAGAACCTATCCCTTTTTGTTGTGGTCGATTCTACTGAACGTTTTGAATATAAGTTTATCAAATGATGTCGACTAGACGCCGGTATTCGTCTCTACAATACCTCCTCGTGTCAATACTCGTCTTCGCAAGCGTTGCTTGCGCTGAGAAAAACGCTAACGTTGCTATGCTTTTGTGCGTCTTCCCCGGCGGCGGGCAGTTCTATACCGGGCACTACGTACAAGGCGTGATAATAGGCGCGGCCGAAATTACGCTCGGCTACTATGCCTACACGTATCATGTCGACGATGAACGCACGAAAAGAAATTCGATGCTATGGTGGGGTCTGTTCGTATTTGGTTATTCATTGGCTGATGCCTATGTTGGCGCGAAAATGCACGGCTTCGACGTCGAGGCCGATATCGATAGGGTAAGCATCAGCTACAAGATCAAATTATGATCGTCCTCGGTTACGACTCGCATTCAACTCACCTCAGCAGTGCCAGAAACTCCTTCTCGCTGATAATCTTTACACCTAGTTTCTTTGCCTTCTTGTATTTGGAACCAGGGGACTTACCCGCGACTACATAATCGGTTTTCTTGGACACACTAGAAGCACAATGACCGCCGTGCTCGCGAACCAACTTCTGGGCCTCTGCTCTGGCCATCGAATCGAGCTCGCCAGTGAAAACAAAGGTCCTGCCCCTTAAAGACTGCTTTTCCCGCGGTTTGGGTTTCGTCTCAAACTGAAGACCAGTTTTTCTAAGATTCTGAACCAATCTGAGGTTCTCTTTCACACTGAAATAATTCCTTATACTTTTCGCTAATACCTCTCCGATACCAGCGATTTTCGACAAATCATCAATCTTTGCTTTAATTATACTTTCAATCTTTCCAAACTCTTCCACAAGTAGGCTTGAGGCATTGATGCCAATGTTTGGAATGCCCAGGGCATACAATACGTTAACGAATTCCCGCTGTTTGCTGAGTTCGATCGCTTGAATCAAGTTCTGGGCTGACTTTTTTCCCATTCTCTCGATACCCGCGACCACCTCGAGTTCGAGCCTGTATATATCATCGAAGCTCTTGACCAATCCCATGTTCACTAATTTGTCCACGAGCACATCACCCAAGCCTTCAATATCCATAGCCGCTCTTGATGCAAAATGAAGGATTGAACCCTTTATCTGCGCCGGGCATGAAGAATTCACACAACGCCAATCGGCCTCATCAGGAAGACGTGATATTGGCTGCCCGCACACTGGACACTTCTTAGGAAACTGAAAAATCTTTTCCCTACCCGAACGCTTTGTACTGACAACGCCGACCACCTTGGGAATGACTTCACCGCCTTTTTCGATCGTTACCGAATCTCCAATCCGGATGTTTCTTCTCCTTATTTCATCTTCGTTATGTAGGGTGGCGCGTGATACGGTAGTACCAGAAAGGAATACTGGATCGAGTATGGCAACTGGTGTGATACGCCCGGTGCGCCCAACCTGAAGCCTTATTTCTCTCAGTTTGGTAACCGCCTGAGATGCCTGATACTTGAAGGCGATTGCCCACCTTGGGCTCTTTGTCGTATGACCCAACTTCTCCCGGCTCGCAAAATCATCCACTTTTATTACCAAACCGTCGACTTCGTAATCAAGTTTTTTTCTCTTACTATCCCATTCTCTGATGTACTCGAATACTTCGTCGATACCCGTGCATAGTCTAGGGTGCGGGATCACCCTGAAACCGGCATCGCTCAGTTTCATAAGCGTTTTGTAATGGGATCTATGGTGAGGCCCCGGAGCAAACGGCACCGTATGGATGAAGATATCAAGCCCCCGCTTGGCTACTTCTCGTGAATCCAGCAGCTTCAGAGTACCGGCGGCCGCATTACGAGGGTTGGCAAACGTTGTTTCACCGTTTTTTCTGCGTTCACGGTTTAATTTCTCAAATGACTCTTTTGGCAAGTAAACCTCGCCCCTGACTTCAATGGTCATCAGTTCTTTATCTCGCGTCCGCATCATCAGGGGAATCGACTTGATTGTTCTTAAATTTTGGGTTATGTCATCACCCCGCAGCCCATCGCCTCTTGTGGCACCGAGCGTGAATAGCGCACCTTGATAGCTGAGCGTGACTGCCACACCGTCAACCTTAAGCGTTGTCTCATACTTCACAGAAACGCCAATCAATTTCTTAACCCTGTTGTCGAATTCCCTGACCTCGTCCTCAGAATAGGTGTTGTCGAGACTGAGCATTTTCGTACTATGCTGCACCGTATCAAATGCTCGTATCGGCTCGCCACCGACACGCTGGGTCGGTGAATCAGTCGTTACATACTCAGGATATTCCTTTTCTAGTCTCTCCAGCTGTGTGTAAAGCTGATCATACTCGTAGTCTGATATAAGCGGCTCGTTGAGTACGTAATAACGATAGTCGTGGAAATTTATCTTCTTTCGCAATCGCTCGATTTCCTTTTTCGCTTGTCGCCGCATCATGATTGATTATACCAATAGCCCATATTGAGTCAAGATTACAAATTAAATGTTGACTTTTTTAAATGAATGTGTAAACTTGAGTAATGCCTAAGCAGGTGGATTTTCTGGTTGTAGGTTCGGGCATTGCCGGATTAACCTTTGCTACCAAATCAGCAAAGCACGGTAGCGTATTGGTCCTCACCAAGAAAAGAAAGGCTGACTCTAGTACCAACTATGCTCAAGGGGGAATTGCGGCAGTATTTGGCGAGAATGATGCCGCGGAGTTTCACATCGAAGACACTATAAAAGCTGGCGAAGGTTTGTGTCATGAAGAGGCAGTTTCGATTATGGTGCGCGATGGCCCGACACTAGTCAAGGAGTTGCATTCCATGGGATGCCGATTCTCAATGAATTCGAAAGGGAATTTCGACCTCGCACGTGAAGGAGGGCATTCACGTAGACGCATTGTTCATGCAAAAGACTATACTGGCCAGGAGATCGAAAGAGTCCTGCTCGAAGAAACAAAAAAGGCCGGCGTGACGATCAGCGAGAATGAAATCGCCCTCGACCTTGTTGTTCAGGATGAGGGGTGCACTGGCATCTACTACCTTGATGCCAATACACGCCAGATTGACGTGATCTACGCGAATGCCACAATCCTAGCAACCGGTGGCGTCGGGCAGGTTTATCAACACAC
This sequence comes from Caldifarciminota bacterium SM23_42, assembly GCA_001303785.1. Taxonomy (GTDB): domain Bacteria; phylum Hydrothermota; class Tepidihabitantia; order SM23-42; family SM23-42; genus SM23-42. Next base: position 29,911 of record LJUJ01000007.1, read on the forward strand.
AACCAACCCACCCATTGCCACAGGTGATGGAATCGCTATGGCCTACCGGGTCGGGGCGAAAATCGCCAACATGGAGTTTGTTCAATTTCACCCTACCGCGGTTTTCAACATTAAAATCGACGGACGTGCCTTCCTCATCTCTGAAGCGGTACGCGGCGAGGGAGGTGTGCTAAAGACAAAAGATGGTATCCCCTTCATGAACAAATACAGTGAGGCAGGCAATCTTGCGCCCCGAGACATCGTGGCTAGGGCGTGTTTAACTGAAATGTTAACGACGGATTCCAAGTACGTACTCCTTGACGTATCGCACCTCGAGGCTGATTTCATCAAAAACCGCTTCCCGACAATCTATGAGACCTGTCTTAGTTGGGGCATCGACATAACCCGTGGGCCGATACCTGTGGTGCCAGCAGCCCATTACTTGTGCGGTGGCATCCTGGTTAATGAATGGGCCGAATCGTCTATACCACGTCTGTTCGCGCTCGGTGAATGCAGTTGCACGGGTGTACACGGCGCGAATCGGCTAGCATCCAACTCGCTGCTCGAGGCGCTGGTGTTCGCAGACCGTGCCGCCAGGCGGGTGCAGAATATCAAGAACATCAGATTCACAAAACAGAGAAGCATGAAGACTACAGCGAAGATAGGACCGAATCTGATGTTTCAAATAAAAGAGATAATGGATCGATACGTAGGGCTACTACGGAGTGAGAAAAAACTACGAGAAGCGGAAGCACTAATTGATGGGTTCTACCGATTGTTTGAGGAAGGTATTCACATCATCAATGCGGAATCACGAAACGTCACAGTTGTGTCAAAACTAGTCATCGAAAGCGCTCTCAAACGCAAGGAATCACGCGGTTTACACTACATGACCGACTACCCGAATAAGAATCACAGTTTCACAACCGATACGATAACGAAGATCAGTGACCCAAATTAGCAGGCACATAAATCAGTTGTCAACGTAAATAGGAAAAAGGATGGAACAAGGAGAAATTGAAGTTCTGTTGGAGGTAGGACAGGCATACCTCTTAAACAAAGATTACAAAAAAGCGATATCAAAGTTCAGCGAAGCCCTCAGAATAAACCCTCATGACCCTGAAATATACTACTATCTCGGGTTAGCATATGAGGGTGCAGGTGAGTATCCGGAAGCCGTGAAGACCTACGAGAAGACGCTATTGCTCGACCGTGGTCACGGCAACGCCGAGATTCGCCTTAGTGAGGTGAAGAAGGAGATGACGAAGGCCAAGAAAAAGAAGAAATGATGTGTCCACGTTGCCGTCAGAGAATGACTGAAATAAGAGGAACACACCATAAAAAGAAAAAATACCGGTGTCCGAAATGCGGCAAGGTACGTTTTGCTTCTCTTAAGAAAAGAAACGTTGAGAGGCGATGATGCATCAATCGGAAATTCTAAGACATGGAAGATTATTATAATATACTGGGCGTTTCGCCCAACGCCACAGCGGGAGAAATAAAGAGGGTGTATCTCAAACTAGCACAAAAATACCATCCTGATCGCCACACAAACAAAGAAGCCAAGAAGGAGGCACATGATTTTTTCTCAAGGGTCACCGCCGCCTACCGTACACTCTCTGACGAGAAACTGCGGGCTAAGTACGACGAATCCCGGGTAAAGCGCAGCACCGATGCTGACGAGGCAAAGGATATACAGGCAAAGAATCTCTTTGCTCGAGCACTCGAGCACATCAATAACGGCGAGCCTTGGCCTGCCGTGAATCTCTTAAGAACTGCATGCAGCTATAGCGCATCTCCCGTATATCTCTCATATCTGGGTCTCGCCCAAGTTTATACAAAGCGGAATGAGAAGGACGGTTTTAAGAAACTCGAACACGCGGTCAAGCAAGAGATGTTCAACCCGACCTTACACTTCAACCTTGGGCTTGCCCGGGAATTCGTGGGTAGGAATGCCGAAGCACTTCGGTCGTATCAAGAGGTACTCAACTGGAGTCCTAACCACAAGAAGGCAAAGCTGGCAGTGAGAAGGTTAAGTGTTGCAAGAAAGGGGTTCTTCGGAAAGCTGTTCCGAGGCAATAAATGAAGAAAACGTCAACCTTAACATTGCTCGAAGAATTATGCTGTAAGTTGTCGATCATCGTTAAGTACGACAAATTCTTCGGTAAAGGAGGGTATTGCCGATTGCGCGATAAATCCTATTTTATTATTAACGAAAGATTATCGACTGATGCCAAGGAGCAGATATTCATAAAAGAGATGAGCACCTTTGACGTACAAAATCTATCGCTGCCATCTAAGTTGAAAGAATTATTTGAGAAAAAATGTTCCTAATGGAAAAAATGTAGCAAAACAACAATCTCACGCATTACTATTTTTCGTCTCTTATTTCACCGACCAATTCTTCAATTAAATCCTCAAGTGTAACAATACCTAGCTGATTACTGCTGGAATCAGTTACTATTGCCATATGTTCACCTCTCTGCTTCATCATCATGAAGATGGTCATGCACCTTTCATCTGCCTTGACGAAGAACGGTTCTCTGAGATTAGTCTCGTTAGAATAGAGATAGTCTTTTATATTGAATATGCCTATGATATTATTCCGTGAGCCTACATAGACTGGAACCCTGGTGTATATTCGCCCCTTGCTCTCGACGATAGCCTCCAACTCGTGGTCCTTAACACATACAAAGGCGGCATCTAACGGAATCATTACTTCACCTACTATTCTTCTCGAAAAATTGAAAAGCCTTGATGCTAACCGACTCGCCTCTTCCTCATATTCACTCATGGCATGTACTATATCCAGTTGTCGTATGGCACCTGGTTCCGCATGATTCCTGAAGAGCAAGGCAATGAACTTGGCGATATTAGCGTAAAACCAAACAACCGGATAAGTCGCAACCTCTATGTAGTATATAATGCCGGAAAGTGCGGTCATGGTTTGCGCAGGATGCGAAAGTGCGAAGGATTTTGGGACGAACTGACCAAAGAAGAGTGAAAACAAAGAGAGCGTTATCGTCGAAACAACAATGCCGTTGCCGCCCATCAAATTTACAAAGAACCGTGCGTACAATGTAGAAGCGACTACGATTATGAAATTCTCACAGACAAGAATGGTTGAGAAAAATCGTTCGGGAGCCGCGAGAAAATTGCTCATTCTTATTGCCCAGCTCTTCTTTTCGCGCCTTGCCTTCAGCAGCTTTATCTTCTCGATGCTGACTAATCCCGTCTCGCTCGCCGTGAATATCCCTATGCTGATTGATAATAGCAGTGGTATGATAAAATCAATCATTTCTTTTTGACCAAGACCGTCTCAATTATCCGGTCATGAACGTCCTCAATCGTCATCTCTATATCGGGAGTAGAGATCTTTTCGTCCTCACCGGGAATTCTGCCGAAGTGACCTAGTATATAGCCTGCCAATCTTTCGCCTTCCTCGGCAAATGGTTCGATGTGCAAAATACGCGCCAGTTCACCAATTGTAATATCCCCTTCGAAACGAAAAGTATTTGCTGAGAGTTTTTCATAAGGTAAATCCGCAATCTCATCGTATTCGTCGATTATTTCACCGAATAATGATTCCAAGATATCCTCAAGGGTTACGATTCCCGTGAAGTCACCAAATTCATCAACGACAACGCCTATGTGTATGCCTTTCTTTCGAAACTCGCCGAGCAGGTTATCTAGATGCTTTGTTTCGGGGACTATGTACGGCTCACGCATTAACTCTTCTATGCTTCGCGAACCCGACGCAGTAATCTCGTTCACGAAAAGATCCTTTGCGTAGAGTACTCCTATGACCTCACCCTTTTTGTCCAAAACACAAACCCTCGAGTGTTTCTTGCCGGTGATGATTTCCTTAGCATCATCAATGCTTGACGTGACGTCGATACCAACCACCTTCTGTCTCGGTGTCATTACCTGGCTGACCGTCATCTTACCGAAATGCAATATCTGAAATCCAAATTCTTCCTCTCCCTCATCCAAAACCTTGAAGCGCTTGGCTTCACTCAACATCAACTTGATTTCTTTGTCGGAAACCGTATCTTGTCGGCGGGCAGCGTGGGGTCCTAACAGCTGCTGCAGTAACTTCTCCATAGTACGGGAGACCGGGTTGAATACCCAGGTGAGATATTCTACAATCCCCCCAAAACGGAGGGCGAGGGGTTCGGCATTTGAAATGGCAATGGTTTTCGGCGCGATTTCCCCGAAGACGAGTATCAACGACGTCATCAGTATGAATTCCACGATGAACAGCAACGTAGTATTCAGCTCGTATCGCTGGATCATGCTCAGCACTATTATTGCTCCGACCGATGAGGCACCGACATTCACTAACAGGTTAGCCAAGAGTATCGTCGCCAGTGTCCTGCGTGGCTCACGCTTTATCCTTTCCAGAGTGAGGGCACCGCGTCGTCTCTCGACGAGTAGCGTTTTCAATCGAAAGCGTGATATCGAGAAAATGGCTGCCTCCATGCCGGAAAAGAAAGCACTCATACCTAGGAAAATACCGATGAGGACAATGTATACTAACATACTATTCATGAGCAAGATACTCCAGACATTTCTTTTCCATACACAAGCTTTCTTTTTCATCGCGATGGTGGTAGCCGATTACGTGTAGGAGACCGTGAAGAATAAAATAATACAGTTCCTCAACGTCCCTTGCTCTGTCCTGGGAAACGTATATTTCGGCAACGTCGCCCAGGTTGAAGGAAATCACGTTCGTGCTGTGTTTCTTGCGAAACCAAGTTTCATTAAGCCCTCTCAAATACTGATCATCAGCCAGTATCACATTTATCTCCGAAAAATCCTTCCCTTCATCTCCCAATGCCCTTCTCAGCAGCCGTCTGACCCTTCCTTTTTCGACCCTCATAGAACCCGACGCCTTGTAGATATTTATGCGCATTTGTTGGTGTGCGTGGACGCGCTGCGGTTATTTACTGTTATTTTCCTCACTAGTCGTAACCCGCTTATTGGCCTGCTCGTAGTCGACTCGGGGATGAAAGACCCCCGTGAGAATGGGCATAAAAGCTGCTTTTATTTGTTCCAAATCATAACGGGTTATCGGACACTCATCTAACTGTCCATCGTTGAATTTCTTTTCAACACTCTCCTTTACTATCTTTTGCAGTTTAGTGACGGTAATATTTCGTTCTCCCCTTGCCGATGCCTCCACACTGTCCGCAAGCATCACCAAAGCCGTCTCTTTCGTCTTTGGCCTCGGTCCGGGATATCTATATGAATCTTGCGACACGTCTTTTGATTCTTCGGATGCCTTCCGATAGAACATATCGAGCATCGTCGTACCGTGATGCTGTTCGATTATATCTATCACCTTCCGGGGAAGCGCCATTCTTAGTGCTCGCTCAATTCCGTCCTTCACATGAGAAATTATCACGAGAGCGCTCATCTGTGGCTTTAGGTTGTCATGAGGATTCCGCATGTCGATCTGATTCTCGATGAAATATTCGGGTTTTTTCAACTTTCCGATGTCATGATAGTATGCCCCAACGCGGGCAAGCACAGGGTCTCCGCCGATGTATCGAGCCCCAGCTTCGGCGAGGTTGCCGACGATGATTGAATGATGATAGGTACCGGGAGCCTCAATCGCCATCTCCTTAAAAATCGGCAGATTCAGATTACCCAATTCGAGGAGAGTCAGGTCGGTGGTGAAATCAAATAGTCTCTCAAACAGCGGCAGGAAAAGAACAAAGCATAGCGTGACGATCACACTGTTCGCTATCCCCTCTCCCAAGTAAAGGATGTTGATACCACCTTCCGTCAGATACATGTCAATGAAAAGAATAGCTCCGATATTGGCTAAGGCCAAATATATCAAAGGACGGTAGAAGGCGAGCCGGGAATTTATTGTTTGGCTCGAAAATGACGCAACGATACCACTGACAAAAAGAAAGGTAAAAATCCCTGCCGAGTTTAAAACGATGCCGAAAACGGCAGCGAATATTATGGTGAACAAGACACCTACATAAAAGTTAAAATACAAAGCAAACATAAAAATGAAAAAGGCAATGGGCGTTAAATATCCTACACCTGCACCATAAGTGACTTTACCAATGATCAGGTATGCTGCCGATAACAAAGCCACAAAATAGAAATTTTTATTCTCGAATAGCTTCGATTGCGTTAACCTGTTAAACTTAAATAATAAAAAGAATATCGCAAGATACAGGATGTTCCGGAAGAGTAGCGTTTTGATTATTTCCCAGGTTCCAATGGATGTGTACGTACTTTCCAGGGCCAATATCTTTTCCATTGTCCCCATGTTGATACGCTTGTGTTTCTCGGCAATGATCTCTCCCCTCAATACTTTGCCTTTAGTCTTTGGAACATTCGCGAAGACTTCGTCTATCCTCTCATCAGTCCGCGGTTCATTGAATGTGATATTAGGGATCATGAAGAATTGGGCCAGACTGCGATATTCTGCTCGTTGATTCATCGCTACTATGTTTTCTGCTTCATCCACCGAGTAGAGCCGGTCAAGCGACTCAACGGTCTCCTGAGCGCCACTCATAATCGCGATGATCCGGTAGTCGATGTCCTTCCTGTCCACAACGCCTGTAGCATAAACCTCGGCAAAGCTGCCACGTAACCGATCGAAGATTCTGTTATAATTGTTGCGCAGCAAATATCCGATGACCCCTGTGTTCAGCGCGTATTGTTTCTGTACCAGGTGTATAATGGAATCCCTGGATACTCGCAACCGACGTGTAGAGTCGATGACCTCCTCCAAACCATCGATTTCGGTTGCAACACCGCTAGCGATACCGGTGTTGAGTTCGAAAACGGGCGGAATACGCCGTGCGATTTCTTCGCGTTCTTCCTCTAGCCTCTGTTCGGTCTTAGGTATGAAGAAATCATAAGGAGCGATTATGTCGTAGGGCGCAATCTCACCGGCCGCGATATCATATTTCTGTGGTACAGCAGGGGGCGGAAAGATGATATTCAAAAGGAGGACCACCCCGATGGCTACGAGCAGTTTAGGTTGTATTCTTGGCCTCATACGCCTTTATTATCTTTTGCACAAGGTTATGTCTGACCACATCCTTCTCGCTCAGATAGATGAACTCAATACCGTTAATATTCTTAAGCAAGTGTTGTATCTCAATCAAACCAGAAAAAACATTAGGCGGTAAATCCACCTGGGTGATGTCGCCGGTGACAACGACTTTGGAGCGCCACCCCATTCGAGTCAAAAACATCTTCATCTGCATGCCTGTGGTATTTTGAGCCTCATCCAAGATGATGAATGCATCATTCAGGGTTCTTCCCCGCATGTATGCGAGTGGTGCCACCTCTATTGTTTTCATCTCAAGATAGCGTCTGATTCGATCGTAGGGTAAGAAATCATTGAGTGCATCGTACAGCGGCCGTAGATACGGATCTACCTTCTCCTCAATTGCCCCCGGCAAGAACCCCAATGATTCACCCGCTTCGACCGCAGGACGTGTCAGAATGAGCCGCTCGACCTTCTTCTCCATCAAGAAGGATACCGCTTTTGCCACGGCAAGATATGTCTTACCGGTCCCGGCCGGTCCGATGCTCACGACAATGTCGTGGCGATCTATTGATTTAATATATTCAGACTGGCCCGAGGATTTTGCCTTGATCAGTCTCTTAGGCGTGGAAATCGAAACGCCTGAATGTGTACTGCGCTTTTTCTCACCTATGACAGCGCCCTCGATATCATATTCCTCATTATTCAAACGCGATCGGACGACTTTCTCTGCGGCCTTTACTTTCTTCTCCTCACCTTTCAAGTGTATGTAATCGTTACGCATGGATACGATGATTCCAAAACGAGACTGTATTTTTTTAAAAAACTCGTCCTGGAATCCTGAAACTTTTGTTGGGTCAGAACCTGCTAATGGAATTGATACTTTCACTTCAACGGGAGGGGCGGATACTCAGCCCCTCCCTCGCATATTAATCATGAGGTATTACAAATTCCTGATTCGTGTATATTAAGTCAGGGTCACTAATCTTGTCTTTGTTCGCCTCATATATATCGGGCCATCGTTTTGCATCTGAATAGATCGAAAGATATGATGCAATCAACCAAAGACAATCCCCTGGTATAACTGTGTATTGGTCAAGCGTCGGGATGAGCAATACCCAGCCTGGATATATAAGGTTTGGATCTGAAATCTTATCCTGATTCGCTTCGTATATCCAAGGCCATTTTGAACCATCATGATACACCTTACGCATGCCCGCTATCTTCGAGAGCCAATCACCATCCACCACGGTGTAGCGGCCCCACTGGCAGCGCATCCATGCATCTCTCAATTCCGTAACCTTATCGTTCAGCGTCGCATTTTGAGTTTCCATCCCGGACACTGAGGTTCTCAGTTCTTCGACCTCGGCCTCGAGTGCACCGATGGCTGCATTCAACTGATCCAGCTCAGCTCTGATACGTGTGAGTTCGGCCTGTGCCTCTTTTTCGGTCATCTTTTCCTGAGCAAATGTTAAGACAGGAATCACGAAGCATATGATTAGAGCAAATGACAGTATCTTATTCATTTTGGCCTCCCTATTTCATACAGCGGGTATCAATCTTAGTCTGTAACATGTCGATTTCTTCCTGCAACTCAGTCATCATATGGTCGAGTTCGGCTCTCTGTGTTTCGAGCATTTCCTTTTCAGCTTCCAGATCCGCAAGTCTTGCCTGAGCAGCTTCGAGGGCGGCCCGAGCCTCAGCTAGAGCATCGAGCGTTTCCTGCTTCGCCATCTTAGGTCCGCAACCGATAATCAAGACGGCCAGGAATAATAACGCAAGTGTCTTCCTCATAATACCTCCTCCCTGCATTTTTGTCATACTGTAAACTATAGTCATATATCGTGGCATGTCAATAGCCAAAAATAATGATTAAGCACACTTTCTCCATCTGTCCCAGAGGCTATATGTAGCTGTATCCAGAGCCCGATATCCGAACCGCCGCAGGGGTTCGTGTGTTGACTTTTGCTCGATTATGACTATCATTTGGCATGACAAACCACGTGGTTATCGTTGCCGCCGGAAAAGGCAGGAGATTTGGAGGTAACAAACAATTCTTCCGCATTCACGGACGCCCGTTGCTCGTTTATTCAGCACTTACCCTTGAAAATCATCAGAAAATCGACGCGATGACCCTAGTTGTACCACAACGGGAAATCAAGCGCACAAGAAAAATAATCAAAGAGTTCAAGCTGGAAAAGGTGCGTCACATCGTGGCCGGCGGTCGACGACGCCAAGATTCAGTATTAAAGGGGTTGAAGACAATAACCGGACGAAACGGGGTTGTTATCATCCACGATGCAGCAAGGCCGCTTGTTTCCAAAATCATGATAGGTAGAGGCATTTCGCTATGCCGCAAGTACAAATCGGTCATTCTCGGCGTACATGTGCATGATACCGTGAAAAGAGTCGCGCACCGACTCGTGCGGGAAACCATTCCCCGCAGAGATCTCTTTCTCGTTCAGACCCCCCAATTTTATGATCTGCAGACTATTAGAAAGGCAATGGTACTTGCCGATTTTCGTGTTGAATATACTGATGAAGCTGCGATGCTTGAATCAATAGGCTGGCCAGTCTATGCGTTCCAGGGCGATCGGTACAACATCAAGGTCACCAACAAGAGTGATCTCAAGTTCGTACGGAAATTACTAGCGTGAAACGGGTTATCATATTAGGCTCAACAGGATCGATAGGCTGCAATGCCATCGATGTTATCAGTCGATTAGAGAACTACAGCATTGTGGGACTCGCGGCTTATGGCAATTACCAGCGGCTCACCGAACAGGCAAAAAAGCTCAGACCGCAAGCCGTGACAATCATCAACCAGAAATTCTATAAGAAACTCAACGCACAAATGGGGCGGGCATTAACCTTCTCGGGTGAAGGAGGTGTAAGAGAAATGATCGACGCCGTCAAGGCCGACACGCTCATTTGCGCATTGGCGAGTTCTCTGGGCATTAGAGGCGTGATACAGGCAATCGAGAAAAAGATGGAGATATGTCTGGCTACGAAAGAAATCCTGGTCAATTTTGGGCATTTGATTATGGGTAAGGTCAAGAAGCTGGGCGTTCGACTCATCCCGATTGACAGCGAACATTCGGCCGTATACCAGTGCCTTGAAGGCCGTAACATGAACGATGTGTTGAATATTATTCTTACTGCCTCGGGCGGACCCTTTTTAAAGAAATCAATCAGAAATGTCCGTAAAGAAGAGGTGTTGCGTCACCCGGTATGGAAAATGGGAAAAAAGATTACCGTCGATTCAGCAACCATGATGAACAAAGGTTTGGAAGTGATTGAGGCTCACCATCTGTTCGATGTACCGGCCAACATGATACAGGTCGTCATACATCCCGAGGCGATCTGTCATTCACTGGTTCAATTCAAAGACGGCACACTTCTTGCACAACTCTCGACGCCAGACATGAAACTACCGATTCAATATGCACTCACCGCGCCCCATCGCCTTCCTTCATCGACCCCTTATCTTGATATCGCTAGGGTGAAATCACTCACTTTCACGGTTCCCAACGTCAGGAAGTTCCCGTGCCTGAGACTTGCTTACGAGGCCTTAGAGATAGGCAAAACAATGCCCGCGGTGGTCAACGCAGCAAACGAAGAGGCAGTTAGACTATTTCTTGAAGATAAAATAGTTTTCAGCAAAATTGCGGGGATAATTGAAGGAGTTATGAATAAACATCAACCACTTGATGGCAACCTGGATTGCTATCTCGAAGCAATAAGCTGGGCAAAATCCCAGGCGAAGGCATAGTCATGTTAGTCACCATACTTGCCTTCCTATTTGTACTTGCATTTTCAATAACAATCCACGAATTCGGCCATTTCTTGATTGCTAAGTTGTTCAAGATCCCGGTCGAAAAGTTCTCAATCGGCTATGGCCCACCACTCATTCGGCGAAGAATTGGCGAAACTGACTTTCGAATCGCCTATTTTCCTTTAGGTGGCTATGTGAAGATTGCCGGAGAAGACGAAGGGGAAATAGCAAAGAAAGCACTGAAAGACACCGAATCCACTGAAGGAAATACGACACAGAAAACACCGGAAAAACAGGCTGTGGGCTTCTATGATGCGCCAATACACAAAAGAGTGCTTATTGTCCTGGGCGGTCCAGTATTCAATATCTTATCAGCGGTTTTTGTGTTTATCGTCATCTTCTCGGTCTTTGGATTACTAGTGAACCCTTACATGAAGATTGATGTTCTAACGGGCAGTGAGGCGCAGGATGCTGGATTAATGCGTAATGACTCTATAGTGAGTGTTTCCGGCAAAACGGTTAGTGATTGGGAGGAGCTGCTCGACGTACTTGTTGAACATGATGGTCATGCAGTTACGATAGGCTTGGTACGAGACGGCGATTTTATGGAAAAACAGTTCGTAGTCAATACAGATTCCCTCGGCATCATGCCCTTGATTCCTCCGATTCTGGGATCGTTAAAACTGGATGGACCCGCACACAAGGCGGGCATGAAACAGGGGGACCTTATCCTGAGAATCGATGACGAAAAAATGGAGACGTGGCATCAAATGGTCAACAAGATCCGCGTGTCGATAGACATCCCCCTCCATTTTGTCTGGCAAGGCGATGCTATGATAAAAGAAGCAACAATCACACCCGTTTCCTTCTACGACCACACGACCCAAGATACGGTCGGGCAAATAGGCGCCATCATGCCCTTGGTGCGCAAACACCTCCCCTTCATCGAAGTCGTGTCACTTGCGACTCAAAGAAGTGCTGAAGTATTCTGGCTAACGCTGAAAACAATTTACCAGCTAATCATCGGGCGCATCTCTCGACGCGCTATAGGCGGACCCATTGCAATAGCTCAACTGAGCGGGGAATCGGCTCGCTGGGGTTTTGAGAACCTACTTGGACTGTTGGCAATCATATCAATCAATCTGGGTCTGATAAACCTCTTCCCGATTCCTGCTTTGGATGGTGGTCATGTGATGATATCCATGATCGAAGCAGTTAGGAACAAACGATTCTCTCACCGGACACGACTGATAATCCAACAGGTCGGCTACGCAATCATTCTACTGCTTATCATCTTCGTTACCTTCAACGACATCACTAGATGACTCACGCCATCTGTAAATCGATAGATTTATGAAGATACTCTTCTATAACCCAGCACCCAGTCAGCGGCGCTATACGCCATTCGAAGCACTAAGAGGCAGCCCCTTTTTCAGACGGCCAAATTATGATGCGATGCGTTTGGCGTATTTATCCAGAAAACATCAGTTCACATACTGCGACGAACACATCGAGGGAGTCGGAGATAATGTGCCGGACATTGTTGTGATCCACACACCCTTGAATCTAGCGCGCCATGTGGAGAATTTGGTTGTCCAGAAATGGGACGAAGAGACTAAGACGATCTGCTACGGCTCATTTCCTTCTCTGTTCCCAAAGCAAAGCAAAGAATTCTGCTCGTCGGCCGTCGTCGGAGATATCGCGGCCGTATGGAACAACATTCTCGCTGACTGCAAGAAACACAAAATCGCTAGTGTCTATAAGGCCGACAAGAATACACAGTTCGATGTTGACCGGCGGCTAGAGTCCAAATATGGTTTCACACCATTCTTCTCACAAATCAGGACGGCCTATGGATGCCAATGCACCGAAGAAAACAAAGACTACTGCTACGAAAATATACTCTACGAGAACCCTAGTCAATGGAGCATCGATAAAGTCACCGAAACGATTTCAAAACTTCAAAGGAAAGCAGTATATGTGCTCGATGATGATTTCATGTATGACATCGAGCGCGGAATGCGCATTCTTGAAAAGTGCTGGCGCTACAAAAAAATGTGGATATTCCAAACAACCGGTGCTATCTTCAGGAATCCTGAATTCTTCCCCATACTACGGGATGATGGCGTTCGTGTCATTTACCTGAAGGAAGACTGGTTGGGGCACGATCTGATTCACAACCTGGACAACCCTGATTACGTAAAAGAAAAGGAACATCAGGTGAACATGATACATAACTACAGAATCACGGTAGGTTGCAAGATACGACTAGGTTATGAAGGCGAGCGCCACAATTTCTATCACCAGCTGCTGAAATTTCTGGTAAAACTGAGAATTGACGTGATCGAATTAGCAGTGCAAACACCGTTACCGGGAACCCGAACTTACAGAAAGCATGCAGCCAAGAAACAGATCGTCGAAGATTTCTCACTGTATGATCAGTGGATGCCGGTTGTTAACACGCCTGGTATGGCGCCTCAAGCCCTGTACTCGATGATGGAATGGCTACGAGACCGTTTCTACTCGTGGGACTCAATAATGCTTCGTAACATCATCGTATCACCAAAACTTGGCTTTTATAACACAGTATTTTTCTATCTCATACCGAATCTTTCGTATCGGAGTAACTTCCTGGAAAAAGTGGGCTACCCACCGTAACCCACCCCCTTAACTGTCATCGCAGGTTTAGATATTTGTGGATTTGAGGGATAACGCGCACGTCAGCAAGTTTACTCATTGCTTTCTTCTGCAGCTCAAGCAAACCGGGTATTGCTCTACCGAACTCAGGTTGAATCACCAGCGGGATGTTTCTGTTTACCTGTGCTATGATCTTGCAGGTGGCGTCTAGTTCTCGGGGAAGGAAATTCTCATTGATCACAATCTTCACAAAAACGTCCTTGTTCCTGGCAATTGCCAGCGACTGCTCGTGTTCACGCCATAATTCAGGACGACCGGTCGCACTAGGGATTTTGAAATCGATGCAGATCATATCAAAATAATCAATGATCTGTTGTAGGTTTTCGGGAAGGGAACCATTGGTGTCGAGGTAGAGAGACTTACCGGACGCGACCAGGCGGTCGCACAGCTCCCGCAAAAAGCGAATCTGTAACAGCGGCTCGCCGCCGGTTATCGCCACCTGCCTTTCCAATATCTTTTCTAACAATGCATCGACTTCTACCGGATTCTCGTGTTTCTGCCCCTCGTAAAGAAAGGGACCCTCCATATGCTGTGCCTCTTTCGTATCACAATAACTACATGATATGTTGCATCCCAGCAATCTAACGAAAGTCATCCGCTGACCAACCCGCACGCCTTCACCTTGTATCGAAGTGAAGATCTCCCTTACAAAGCCCCTTATTTCACCCACTTGACCTTACACCGTGCGTTGTGTATTCCTTCAAGATCCTGAACGTATTCTTTCATGACAAGATCAGCGAACTCCAACGGGTCAATGCTGTAATCCTCTAATCCTTTTGCCTTCACCGGAGTGTTCGCCGATGAGATATTGATGCCATAGTGAATCAACGAAGATATTGGAGTAACGGTGGCGACTGAAACAGACAGCTTAGCATCGCCGTCGTATAAATCAGTACCCACGCGCCTCACCACCGAGCCACGTATCATGTTGTTCAGCAAGTCCTTGATGATGTTGCAAAGCAAGACCTGTCTGAGCACATTTTTTTCGAGATCGGTATCGTAGTGTTCAACGATGAAGTGAAGCATGTTTTCTGAATATATTCTACTACCATCCTTGACGTCTTCGATATCGACCATTGCTTCCACTTTCACGTCACAGGGTCCACAGAAAGCGACAATCGAATCGCCGACCACGCCGAAGTGCGTGTAAGCGAAATTACTACGGAGCTGCTCGCCGGTATATGTTATCTGCTGCTTTGCTAAGAAATATTTCATTCTCCGATAAGCTTATCCAAATGCTCTTGCGCAGACGCAAAATCAGGATTCAATTTCAGGGCCAGTCTGAATGACTCACGGGCTTCGCTCACTTCGTTCAAGGCCTCGTAAGCAATGCCCAGGTTATAATACAATCTTGGATTTGCCTTACTGATCTTTTCAGCCCTTTTCAGGACCTTTATGGCTTCTTCGTACCGCTGGCTGAGTATGTAGAAATCACTCAGCTCAATCAGATCCTGTTGTTCTTCGCTCATAGTTTCTTAATCTTGTCGATGTCTTCGTTGCGTCCGAGTAATATGAGCACATCACCGGAGATCGTCTCATCGGCACCGCCCGGGCCAATGATAACCTCTTCTTTGAAATCGGTGGACCCGTCGGGCTTTGAATATGGTAACTTCCTCTTGATCGCGATGACGCTAACCTGGTACTTGTCGCGTAGTTTCAGTTCGGACAGAGTCTTATTGGCGAATTTCTTCGGCAACACCATCTCGACAATACCATGGGTTTCAGAAACTTCGATGAAATCGAATATTTTGGGACTCGCGAGACCTTGAGCAAGCTTCTCAGCCATTTCTCTTTCCGGAAGCGTAATTCGATCCGCGCCAACCTTCTTAAGAATCCTGGAGTGTAGGTCGTTCTGTGCCTTAACGATGACCTGCTTGACACCGAGTTCCTTGAGGGTAAGGGTAATCATGATACTATCCTCAATGGTCTCGCCCATACTGACAATCACTGTGTCGAACTCCTTAATGCCCAATTCGATCAGCGATTTTGCGTCTGTAGCATCTAGAACCACTGCCTGCGACACTACACCCTCCATCGCGTTAACCAGTGATTCGTCCTTATCGATGGCTAAGACTTCAAAGTTCATTTCACTCAGGGCACGGGCAATACTCGACCCGAACCGGCCCAAACCAATCACCGCAAACTGTTTCATCTATCCTCCTCACTTGTTGCTGAGACCTAGTTTTTTCCGCAGATGTTTGATCAATCCGCCGTCATTGATTATTTCCAATATGAAAGAGGGTAATCTCGTCGATTCGACGGTCTCATTGGTTCTCGTGTTCTTTACCATACCCCGATCAAGGTCAATCTCGATATCATCACCGTGATCGACCACGCGCGTTACGCCTGGTGCCACGAGTACTGGTAACCCGAGATTTATTGCGTTGCGGTAGAAAATGCGGGCAAAAGATTCAGCAACGACTGCACCAATACCAAAGTATTTGAGACAAGTGGCTGCTTGCTCACGCGAGGAGCCGCAGCCGAAATTTTTACCACCGACAATAATATCACCCGCTCGCGCCGTCTTCAGAAATTCCGGGTATACAGTTTCAAAGCAGTGTTTTGCCATCTCCTCACGATCCGTGGTGATGCTCAAATATCTACCCGGATATATCACATCAGTATTTATACCGTCGCCGAATTTGTAGGCCCGACCCTTTATCATTTGCATAAAGCTTTTCTAACCTCCTAGTTCGGTGCGGTTATCTCACCAGCAATCGCTGACTGAGCAACCGTTGCTGGAGATGCCAGAAAAACAAAGGCTTCCGAACTACCCATTCGTCCTTTGAAATTACGGTTGGTCGTCGATATGCAGACCTCGCCCGGTGCCATGAGTCCTTGATGTGCACCGAGACACGGGCCGCAACCTGGATTGAGCACCAAGGCACCGGATCTTATGAAAACCTCAACATAACCTTTTCTCACCGCCTCCAAATACACCCGACGGGATGCAGGGATTACCAGAAGACGCACCCCGGGTGAGACCTGCTTACCATCGAGGATTTCGGCCGCGCTCGCCAAATCCTCTAACCGACCGTTGGTACAGGAACCGATCAGCGCCTGGTCGATTCTCATGCCCGCAACTTCGGCAACCGGTTTAACATTGTCGACCGAGTGCGGACATGCAACCATGCTCTCCAGATCGTTCACATTAATATCCAAGTCTTCTACATACTCAGCATCTTGATCAGGCAATAGGGTACTGAAAGGCTGGTTTGTACGACTCCGGACATAATCCACGGTCTTCTTATCTGGCACGACGAATGCAACTTTTGCACCCATCTCCATTGACAGATTGGTTAACACCATCCTTGACGCAATGCTCATATTGCTTATCGTCTCACCGCTGAACTCGATCGCCTTGTAGTCCGCACCAGCCGCACCCAGTTTACCAACTATACTGAGTATTAAATCCTTTGCCGAGACATGCTTATTGAAATCACCTGAAATCTTGATTCTCATCGACTCCGGAACCATGAACCACAATTCGCCCGTTGCCCACACCCCGGCCATTTCTGTAGCGCCGATACCAGTAGCGAACGTACCAAAGGCACCGTGGGTTGTCGTATGCGAATCCGTACCGACCAGCACGTCACCGGGCCGGGAATGACCGTTCTCGGGGAGTACCTGGTGGCAAATGCCTTCATTGAGATCATAAAAGTGCTTAATGCCCTGCTCCTTGACAAACATTCGAATACGTTGATGGGTCGCCGCAGTTTTCTCGCTTTCGGCAGGAATTCGGTGGTCAAAAAGAAGAACGATGCGCTCGGCATCCCATACCTTTTCAATGCCGATCTCTCTGAAGGCACGCAGAACAACGTCTGCGTTCTCATGCGACATCGCCACATCGATCTGCGCCGTGACTATTTCGCGAGGCTTGACCGTATCATTACCCGAAGCCTTGGCTAAGATTTTCTCGGCAATGGTCATTTGATTTTTTCCCATAGGATGCTTATTCTGGCTGCCGCTCCCAAGGACCATCGTACTCGGTCTCCTGCACACACATACGCCTCATGGCCTTTTGAGTGCTCATTTCCTCATACACATGAGCAATCATGCCTGCAACCCTTCCGATGAGGAAAAAAGCCTTGCCCAGACGCCAATCGAAATCCATATCCGAAATTATCGCTGCGATTGCGCCGTCCACGTTTATTGGCAAAGGTTTCTTCTTAGAGAATTCATCCCTCAGAGCAATTGAAAGCTTCGTGTGGTCCTTACTGAAACCCAAATCATTGGCTAGCCCGCAAAGGCGATTGGTGCGCGGATCCTCGGTATGGATGCGATGACCGAATCCGGGCATGCGCTTTTTCTCTTTCTTTAATTGTTCCAACAACCTCTGGGCGGTTTCTTTAAAATTCCAACCTTTCTCATGCATGATTCTCACCCATTCTTGCAGAATGTGCGCACCATCTTCGATGGCTCCCCCATGTACATCGCCCACCGCGAGCATGCCGGCTGCAACTGCACTCGGCAATGGTACACCAGCGGAGGCTACCACTCTCGCCGCATGGGTCGAAGGAGGCGTGACCCCATGATCGACCGAAGAAGTAATCAGCGCATCGATCATCTTCGCTTCGTTCGTGTCTGGCATTCTGCCTTTGAGTAATAGAAAAAAGACCGAAGCGAATGGAGCGTTACCAATCAAGTCTTCTTGACGGTAACCGCGCGTTACGATATGGTTGGGTTCAATCTTGGATATGCTTGTCTTCCACATAGCCACCTCCACGCTTCTCAGATAAAGCTGTTCGCTCAATCATCGTGCTCCACCAAGGGCCTTTTTTACCAATGCGGGTATCTGACTCAAGGTTTCGGCAATGATTGCTCCGTTTTTCTCTAATGCATCAATCTTACTTGCGGCAGTACCCATACTACCCTCGATTATTGCGCCGGCATGGCCCAGTCTCTTACCTTGCGGCGCCGCCTTGCCCGTGATATAGGCGACGACTGGCTTTGACATCGTGCTGATAAAAGGCGCGGCCAGTTCTTCATAGACGCCACCTATTTCGCCAGCCATTACCACGGCATCGGTTTCGCTATCCTTATCAAAAAGATTCAGTATTTCCTCAAAATTCGTGCCCAGGATTGGATCGCCACCTAAACCGACCGAGGTCGATTCACCAAGGTCTGCAAGATTAAGGGAATTGGCAATATAGTATGTAACCGCTCCGCTCCTCGCAACCGTCCCAATTCTTCCGGGCTGAAAGGCAATCTTGGGTAACATACCAACAAGCGCCTTGCCCGGAGATATTATTCCCGGAGTATTCCCACCGATGATCATCACGCCTTTGGATTTTGCCACGTGTCTTGCGTAAAGCATATCGTGCACTGGTATCCGCTCGGTTATGACGATGATGCTCTTGATGCCTGCCTCTATAGCTTCGAGAATTGCATCCTTGGCAAACCGCGGAGGTGCCCAGACACTGGAAACATTAGCCTCGGGATGTTGGGCCAAGCAATCCTGGACCGTATCATATACCGGAATTCCTTCGACGTTTTGCCCGCTCTTGCCCGGAGTCACTCCACCCACGATCTTTGTGCCGTATTGGAGCATGAATCGTGTGTGCAAAGATGCGTTAGCACCGGTAATCCCCTGCACAATGGTCGGGATGTCTTTATCAACTATGATAGCCATGACTCACCGATCAATCTTGTGTTTGTGCGGCACGAATCGTCTCTTCAATGACGTGCTCGATGGGAGTATCATATGCATATACTTTTATTTTGCTGAAAAGCTCTGGGTTTTCTGCCTTCGCCTGCTCGAGTATTTTCCTTCCCTGTTCCTCCATGTTGCCGGCCATCCTCATGATCATGGGTTTTTGCGGACGATTTTCCACGACATACTTAACCACGGCCTTTGCCCAATCATCACAGCGTGATATGCCGCCAAACCGAGCCCCGAAAATGGCTTTTACCCTTGGGTTATCAAGCAGAAGGCTGAGCATAGCCCGCAGCTTTTCTTGAGTGGGCGCTCCGCCTGAATCCATGAAGTTGGCCGGTCTACCGCCATAATGCTGTATCAAATCGATTGCCGCAATACCAAAACCGGCGCCACCTGGGAAAACTCCGATATCGCCGTCCAGGTCAACGTAAGGAATACCCGCTTGCTTAGCGATTTTTTCGCGCTCGGTCAACTCTCCAACCTCGTGGCGGGCAACAATACCCAATTCGCGCAGCTGGGGATGTCTAAACATCGCATCCTCATCCAGGTCAACCTTAGCATCCAATGCATAGACCGTTCCCCCACCACATATAACCAAGGGGTTAATCTCGGCGACCTTACAGTCATAACCCCTGAAAATATCATAAAGCTTATTGATGATGTGGGCGCCCGACGCCAGCAGTACACCACTCAAACCGAGACCGCTTGCAATATTTCTGGCCATAAATGCGTGTAAATCTGCACCTGGGTTCAAGTAATATTTCAATATGGCATCGGGTTCCTTACGCGCAATTTCTTCAATATCCATTCCGCCACGTTGGCTCGCAATTATCATAGGCCTGTGTTCGAGCCGGTCCACCACAACAGCGAGGTATAGCTCCCTTTCGACTGATACCTTTGCTTCCACCAAGACCTTGTCCACGGTGTGTCCGGCGTGCTTCTTGCCGAGCATGCCGGCAATCTTTTCCTCGGCTTCGCCTCTTTGGGTGGCAAACTGCACGAGACCCGCCTTGCCGCGCCCGCCAGCAAATGTCTGCGCCTTGATGACCACTGGATATATTACCTTATATAACTCACAAAGACTATTCTCGTCGACGACGACGCTATTCGGGACAGGCAGCATATGCCGTCGGAATAGTCCCTTGGCCTCGTATTCATAGAGTCTCATATTGGCTCTATTATATTTAATCCGATAAGGAATGCAATAGGTAGCGCTACTTTGACCGCGCTATGTCGAAATCAATGAAATCACAATGATGTATTACTACGGCTTCTCTTGAACGCGCGACAGCTTCACCCTCCTTGGAGTGTGCCGCGATTATGTGTGCAATATCTAATGGCAGACCTACTTCCAAGGCTAACCCATACCCAGAGACCGGGTGACGCACGAGTCTGCCAAACTTGCTTTTGACGACGGCCTTGCGTTTCCTCGAGTATTCGAGCAGTTTTCCCACATCGTGTAAGAGACCGGCAGCAATCAGCACATCGCGATTCAGATCGTGCCGGGCACTGGCAACTGCCATTGCCATCCTGGTGACGGTACGCGTGTGTTGTATCAACGTTCGTTTCGTCTTGGTCAGGAGCGTGAATGGAACGTCATCTATTCTCCTCCACCCGCCCCGCTTGATTGCTAGCAGCCAAGCCTTTATCACACCATGCCTCAGCTGCTTGTCTCCTATCTCATTGATTTCTGGAAAAATCTTCTCGATGTATTCTCTATTCATGAAAGACCCACCCTTCAAACCTAATGTGCACTCTTCAAATAAGCAAGTAAACCTCCGGCGCGCATTATCTGCAGCTCGAGCTTCGATAGGGTGACGGCTTGCAGCTCTTCGGTTGTCGTCTCATTCTTGATCGTACCCTTGACGACGTCAACTTCGATAATATCACCGTCTCGTACACGTTCTGTTTCGGGAAGAACGAGAATTGGCAAACCCGTATTCACGCAGTTGCGGTGAAATATTCTCGCAAATGACTCGGCGATCACTACAGATACGCCAATACCCTTGATCGCAACCGGCGCATGCTCACGCGATGAACCGCAGCCGAAGTTGCTTCCGGCCACGATGATATCACCGTTCTTCACGCTGCTTATGAATTCATCACCCCTGTTCGTTCCCTCCATGGCATGACGGGCCATTTCTTGCTTGTCGGTCAAAGGCAGATACTTGCCAGGATATATCTGGTCTGTATCGATATCATCGCCAAATTTCCAGACTCGACCCTTGATTATCATATGCTCCTCGGATCAGTGATTTCTCCGGTCAAGGCAGTTGCCGCTGCGGTTATCGGAGAAGCAAGGTAGACTTCAGCACCCTTGCCCAGCTTGCCTACGAAGTTGCGATTAGATGTCGAGAGCATGACCTCACCAGGAGCCAGTATTCCTGGATGACCCGTGGTACACAAGGCACACCCTGGATTGGTTACAACTGCTCCACTCGCGAGGAACAGCTCGTGCAACCCAGATTCCACAGCAGCCTTTGCGACCTCCATGGTTGCGGGCACGATTATCAATCTCACGCCGGCTTTTATTCTCTTCCCTTTCAGGAAACGGGCAACCACTTCAAGGTCTTCGTAGCGGCCATTGGTACATGAACCAATGAAAACCTGGTCAACTTTTGTACCAGCGACTGCCGCCACTTCTTTCACATTGTCGGGCGAGTGAGGACATGCTATCTGTGGGGTGAGATCGTCGACCGTATACTCATGATTGCTCGCGTAAACCACATTCTTGTCCGGGTACACGGGTTCAACCGGACCATCAGTACGTGACTTTATGAAATCGATGATATGCTGATCGGGCACGACAAATCCAACATCCCCAGACATTTCCGTCACCATGCTACACAATGTGATACGTTCGGCCAGGTCCATTGCTCGAATAGTCTGTCCCGTGAATTCAATTGCCCGGTTCAGTGCTCCGCTCGTGGTTAAATCTTTTAAAATGTGTAGAATAAGATCCTTGGCTCCGACATGAGTTTTAAAGTTCCCGCTGACCGTTACCTTGATTGTCTCAGGTACTCGGAACCACAATTTACCCTTGAACATCGCCCCTGCAATATCAGTGGTGCCCATTCCGAAACCGGCGGCACCCACCGCACCGAGGAGGTTCATGTGGCTGTCCGTACCCACGATTATGTCCCATGGTCTGACCATACCGTTCTCCAGCAATATATGTTGGCCCACGCCGGTATTGACATCGAACAGCATCACCCCTTGACGGTTGGCAAAATCCCGGAGCATCTTCTGGTTTACGGCGACTTTTTCGCTACGCGCCGGAACATGGAGATCAAAGGTGATTGCTACCCTCCGGCGGTCAAAAACTGAAGCGGCACCAAGGTTGCTCTCGTATTCCTGTATCACGTTTGGACCACCGAAATCACGCATCGCCACAAGACTCAGGTCTGCCCATATATAATCACCTGGCTTCACATCCATATGTGAGGCGCGTGTGAATATCTTTTCGATAATCGTCATCGGTGTCAAATCATGCTGCAAGAACTATCAAACAGATTAGCATTTATCGGCAATCGCTTTTGCCATATCAAGGCTTGATACATCACCACCCATGTCATATGTCCGAACCTTGCCTTCTTTGATCACGGATGCGATAGCATTTTCGACTCTTGCTGCATCCGCTTTTTCACCCAACCATTCAAGCATCATCTTTGCGGCAAGAATGGTCGCGATCGGGTTCACCTTGTACATGCCGGCATACTTCGGCGCTGAACCGTGTGTCGGTTCGAAGACTGCATAATCATCTCCGATGTTACCACTCGACCCAAAACCGAGGCCTCCGGTCATTTGCGCACACAAATCCGAGATGATATCCCCATATAAATTGGGCGCAACCAAAATGTCGTAGTCCAACGGTCGCTTCAGCAGCCACTGACATAGCGAATCAACATTGGCATCACCGGCTTCAATGTTGGGATATGATTCTGCTATTTTATGAAAGATTTCCAAAAACAATCCATCTGTCGCACGCACAACGTTTGCCTTGTGCACACACGTGACTTTCTTACGGTTGCTATTCTTGGCAAATTCGAAAGCGGCCTTGACTATTCTTTCACAACCGCGCGGCGTGTTAATCTTACATGAGATTGCGGCATCTCGTGCCACTTTCTCCATACCCTTTACCTTGAACATCTCTTCGGGCACCGGATAAAATTCGACCCCTGAGTAAAGGTCCTCGGTATTCTCTCGGAATATCACTATGTCAATATTCTCTTTGTAGTTTAAGGGGTTTCCCGGATACGCGCGGCACGGTCGCTTACAGCTGTATAGTTCAAACATCTGGCGCATGCGTACGATCGGACTTCGGTACACGTAACCCTTGTTCCTTAACTCGGGGACTAATTCTTGGTCAGCAATTGTCCGCGGTTTCGATGTTATGGCGCCGAACATCGCAGCACTCGTGGTTTTCATCATATCCACGGTTCTCTTTGGCAGGGGTTCGCCTTCCGTACACCAAAATTCCCAGCCAACATCACCAGGCACGTATTCCGCGTCCAATCTTATCTTGTCGAGAACGATTCTTGTGGCATCAAGCACATCCTTGCCAATTCCATCACCTGGCAGCCAGGCAATTCGGTATTTTGCCATTTCAGACTCCTTTTACTTCCATTCAATTCCATGTTACGCTTCGATCTAGCCGATGAACTTTCTTCCGAGTCATCTGACCCTAAAACCACACAGATGATCTCATCGCTACAGAAAATGTTCCTTTCCTTCGGACTATGATTGGTTGCACGTACCCTGATAGATACGCCACTGCTTATACAACTTACCCCTCATCTTCTTGATGCCGTTGTTTACCTCATAATTGTCTTCTAGCGTCCATGATAACTCACCGCCCCTCATCCCAAGGCGCTGCCCTGCCCTGAACGACTCCAGGTAGAGCAATGATTCCAACCCCTTTTTCTGAAACTGCTTGCGAACCCCCATGATCATTAGCCTGACTTCTTTGATTTTGCCCTTGTAGTACAGGAACTTGAGCATTTCGATGGGACCGAGTTTACCACTCAATTTCTTCAGCACCTCATTATAATTGGGCACGGTCAGAGACACCGCAGCCGGAATATTATTTATCTCGATGATAAAAACGAGTTCGGGAACAATAAGGGGCTTGAGGTTCTTGGCGATATGCTTGAATTCGGCATCGGTCATGGGTACAAATCCCCAATTGGGACTCCATGCATCGTTATAGACCTCTTGTATCTTCCTCACCTCGTTAGCGAAATCCTTCATGTTCACGGTCCGCACCTTGATATCCTGCACTCTACGTCGTATGATGCTAACGAGACGCTCAAGGTATTCAAAAGGCGCATCCTTAGTTTCAATGTAATAAGCATTGAGATCCTTAGCCTTCACTAGACCAGAGGATTGGGCAAGGTCGTGATAGTATTCAGGGGTGTAGGTCATCATGACAAAAGGCGAAGAAAAATAGCCTTCGAGGAGAAACCCACATTCCTCATTGGTGGAGGGATTCATCGGACCAATGAACTTATCCATGCCCTTTTTGCGCTGGAATTCCTGCACAGCAGAAAACAAAGCCCGGGCTGCCTCCGGGTCTTGCTCACACTCAAAGAACCCGAAGTAACCAGTATTCTCCTTCCAGAAGTCAATATAGTTATGGTCAACAATGCCCGCAACGCGCCCAATCAGGTGTTTATCTCGGAAAGCCAGGTAAAGCTCACGCTCGGAGTGTTGCCAAAAGGGATTCTCATTCTTGTCGAGTAAGTTGTAAACTTCTCGCTTTAACGGAGGAACCCAATAGCGGTTTTTATCGTATAGTTTATATGGAAATTGAACAAATTGCTTTAATGTATCCTCATTCTCTACCTGAACAATCGATACCATTATTTTATCAAACCCGATTCCCTAGCGCAACGCTCGAATACGTCAAGGACTATATCAATATCTTCGTCAGTATGAGTCGCCATGTAGCTGGTTCTGATCAGCGCCCGGCCAGGAGGTGTTGCCGGAGAAATGACCGGATTTGCAAAGACTCGGTTTGCGTACAGCATCTTCCAGAAGGCGAAGCACATCTCATCCGGACCGATGATGACTGGCACGACCGGGGTCTCTGACTCACCCACATCAAGACCGATCTTCTTGAAACCTTCCAGAATGCGTCTGGTAATCGCCCAGAGACGTTCCCGTCTTTCAGGTTCGTTTCTTATAGCCTCCAAAGAAAATTGCGCACTTGCCACTGAGGCGGGAGTCATGCTGGCTGAAAAAATCAACGCACGCGCGGTATGCTTGACATGCGTAATAACAGCTTCTTCGGCAACCACAAACCCACCCAGCGAAGCGAACGCCTTGCTGAAAGTACCCATGATAATATCAACGTCATCCAAGACACCGAAGTGTTCACATGCACCACGTCCATTTTGACCGAGAACACCGATGCCATGAGCATCATCGACGAGGAGCCGTGTATTGTATTTCTTCTTCAAACGAACGATCTCGGGAAGATTGGCCAGATCGCCTTCCATGCTGAAGACCCCATCAACAATTATCAGCTTGCCCTTTTCTTCGGGAAGCGACTTGAGAATCCGCTCTAATTCACCCATATCGTTGTGCGGGTATTTCTTCAAATCAGCAAAGGACAAGCGACAACCATCAATGATCGAGGCATGGTTTTGACGATCGATGATCAAGATGTCGTCCTTCCCAGCTATCGATGATATGATACCCAGGTTTGTTTGGAACCCAGTCGAAAAGACAATTGCACCACCCTTGTTGAAGAATTCTGCAATCTCCTCTTCCAAGCGCACATGTATGTCAAGCGTCCCATTCAGAAATCGAGACCCTGAGCAGGTTGAACCGTATTTCTTCACGGCGTCGATTACTGTTTCTTTCATACGCGGATCAGCCGCAAGCCCCAGATAACCGTTCGAGCCAATCATGACAAACTCCTTGCCATCGATGATTACTCGATGGTCCTGCGTGGATTGAATTGGCGTAAAGAAGGGATATATTCCTAGACTCTGGGCGGATTTTACGGTGTTGACCATTGCCTCACACTTCTTGAATAAGTCCATGTTAGGGAATTATATACATATCACTGCTTAAGTCAATACTATTCCAAATAACACTTCGTCAATGGGTTTCGAAAAACGTATCGTTGTTCGAGATTCGGTTTTCGCACGGCGAACCTCCTGAATATCGATAACGAGGAACTAAACCGTATAGCCTTTCGAAACCGACAAACAATTCATAACAACGAGCTATCAGACCATCAGAACATCAGAAAAAAAGGTGCGTGGCCTCAAGCGTATAGCGTTTTGGATCTGGTCTGCTGGTAAACTGATTTCCTGCATGCTGGTACCCTCATCTTCCGGTATGCTGTCCTTGAGGGCAGTGTATCAGAGAGGCTGCCTGTCCGTGGAACTGTCCAGTGATTTACCGTTTCTTAGAGATGATATGGCGCAAGAACCACTTGATATCAAAGATCTTTTCGAGTTCTCCAGCGCTGAGATACTTCTTCACCCGTCTATCCTCCTGCATGATCGCTCTCAGGTGTAGTCTTTTTTGCACCGCTTCAAACGAAGCCTTTTGAACCTTACTGTAGGCAAGTGTGCGATCCATGCCCTTTTCGATCAGAGCGTTCATTAGTAGCTGCGACGCATAAACTCCACGACTCAATTCGATGTTCTCGAGCATACGCTTTTGGAACACGCGCAGGTTGCCGATAACCCACAGCATCTTCTTTGTAGTATAGTGTACCAGGTATAGCATGTCCGGAATGATGACCCTCTCTACTGATGAGTTTGTGAGATCCCTCTCGTGCCAGAGGTTGACGTTCTCAAGGGCACTGAACATATAACCACGGATAACTTTGACCAGTCCACACACCCTCTCACAGGTGATAGGGTTTTGCTTGTGAGGCATCGCCGACGAACCTTTCTGTCCTTTTGTAAAAGGTTCTGCTACCTCGCCGATTTCGGAGCGTGAAAGATTGCGGATTTCTGTCGCAATGCGGTCAAGACCACAAGCATACAAATTGTAGGCTGCCACGAGTGCCGCGAATCTGTCTCTAGGTAGTATCTGGGTACTCACCGTTTCCGGCTTCAAGCCCAGTTTTCTCATCACCTTCTTTTCAATACGGGGCGGCAGTATCGTGTAAGTACCCACTGCCCCGGACAATTTCCCGTACGATATCTCACTTCTCGCGGTTACCAGCCGTTCGTAGTTTCTCTTCATCTCTTCGTACCACGATGCGATTTTGTAGCCAAATGTTATGGGCTGAGCAAACACGCCGTGGGTTCGCCCCATCTGCGGAGTGTTTCGGTACCTCAACGATAATTTCCCCAGTAGTTTCATCAATTTCTTTATATCTTGCAGGATAACATCCGTAGCCTCGATGATTATTAATACAAAAGCGGTGTCGACCAAATCATATGAAGTCAGACCAAAGTGTAGCCATCTTCCCTCTCGTTTGATCTGCTCTCGTACTGCTTCGAGAAAAGCGATTACATCATGATTGGTTATTCTCTCAATCTCCTCCACCCTAGCTGGTTTCACCTTTACGCGTCTCAGCTTGCTGCTCAAACCTTTAGGGATAATCCCTTCGGCTTCTTCTACCTCGGCAACCGTTCTTTCGACAAAGAGCCACTTCTGGAATTTATATTCCTGGCTCAATACTTTTGTAAGTTCTTCTGTTTGATAACGTTTTATCATACTCCCAAATATAGTTGTATAACTCGACCATTACGGTCAATGATAAAACTCATGTCGCGTTGAGACCGTATCGCCTTTTGAAAATCCGTTCGGTTATGAATACGCACATTACCCACCATCAATATAACATCACCGGGTGCCACACCCAACTTGTGCCCAGCACTATTCGATTCGACCTTGGTTACTACCACACCGTCGTTATAGGGTAGATTATACTCTCGGACAAGCCTCTTGTTAATCTCCTGGACGTGGATACCGTATACTACGACCATCGTCTTCAGGAAATCGGACTCTTTAAATTCTTCGACCACGAAGTTTACCTTACGTGTATCACCCTTGCGGATCAGCGTGATAACAAGATCGTCATCTACATATACGTTTGAGATACACCTGTTCCAATCAGCAATTTTTGCGATCGGGCGATCATTGATCGCTAGGATTACATCACCCTCCTTGATTCCGGCACGACTCGCTGCACTCTCATCGTCCACGCCGCTCACGAGAACACCATGCTGCTTAATATCGAGCGACTCGGCGATGTCCCCGGTGACTTCTTTTATCCACAAGCCAATCCAAGGTACCCTGACTCGACCGTGCTGGCGTGATTCATCGATGAATTTCTTGACATCGTTTATCGGCTTGGCAAAGCCAATGCCTTCCGAGCCGCCACCCGACGTGAATATCGCGGTGTTCACGCCAACAACCTCACCCAGAACATTGACCAATGGGCCACCCGAATTACCTGGATTTATGGCCGCGTCGGTTTGAATCATTCCTTTATATACCCGGTCCTCTCTCGTCGATTTGATTGAGCGATTGAGTGCAGAAACGACGCCGACGGTTACTGTCGGCCGAGTATCCTCGAGCAGAAAACCGAAGGGGTTACCAAAAGCCACCACCCATTCACCGATCATCAAATCATCCGAATTGCCTAGCTCGGCAAACGGTAGATCATTTGCATCAATCCTGAGCAACGCCAGATCATGACTGAGCTCAGAGGTGATCACGCGTCCGTCGAACTGTCTACCGTCAGGAAGCGTAACCTGTATCTTCGTAGCATTGGTTATCACGTGTTCATTGGTGATGATGTACCCGTCCGGCGAAATAATCAACCCTGTACCTAGACTCCTGATCTGTTGTTTGTAGTAACGCTCTGGGAAGAAATCCCTAAAGAAATCGTGAAAGAAATCATCGGCAAACGGAGAGAACCGTGGCGAAGCTGATACAACCTTGGTCTGAACAACGGTGATCGAAACAACGGCGGGGCTCACTCGCTGGGCAGCGACAACAATCGCGTTCGCCCTTTGCTTTGAAACTTCGGCATTAAGGCTCACCAAGTGCGCGCCTTCGTAGTAATAGGCTGCAGGTCTAGGCTTGATCACACTGTACAACCTAACCGCCACGAGACCAAGAATTAATCCAACGACAACAAAAACGTAATCCCTACCGTTCATAGACCACACTCCATACTGAACATCCTTATCGGAACCTTACGAAACCATGACACACACAACATTAATACTTTACCGTAACGAGGAATAACCCCTGGGGCGGTGCATAGTTGATGTCTCGCTTAGGCGCATCGAAGAAACCATCAACTTCTGCGGTTGAAAATCTTCCTCTTCCTATGTCAACCAAGAATCCCACTATCCCCCTTACCATTTTACGTAAGAACCTATCGCCTTCAACGGTTATTACTATTCGAGTATCCTCGCGGGTCACGCTGATGTCGTGAACATCACACACTGTGTTATCGTTGCCATTACGTACCGAGAAATTCTCGAAATCCTTCCTTCCGACCAGCGCGGGGATTACCTTTTGCATCAAGGAAACATCAGGGGTATGTTTAATAAACCAGTAATATCTTAGCCTGAAAGGTGATGGCTCTAAGGTAATGTTGTATCGATAAATCTTGGCCTTTGCTCCATACCGGCTATTGAATTCGTCCGGGACTACGGTGATATCCTTGACATATACATCATCACCGACCAAGCCGTTCGTGCCCTTTCTTATCGAAAGCAAGGGCAAATCGGATTCAGTGTGGAAATTGGCAACCTGGCCAAGCGCGTGAACACCCTGATCAGTCCTACCGGCACCCGTCAACTTGATTTCTCCGCCGGTTATCTTCTTCAAAGCACCCTGGAGTTCGCCCTGCACGGTCCGTCGGTTGGGCTGATACTGCCAACCGAAGAAGCGTGTGCCATCATATTCGATTATCATGCTAAGATTGCGCATCTCGATTAATTATAGTCAGGGCATGCCAAAAATCAATATGCGTGTCGAACTCGCAGTATCATCTTATTCGCAGGACCGCTTCACTTGCAGTATCGCTACGCTCGCAGGAAACGCAGATACCTCCCACGGACACTGATTTTCTGATATTCTGCCTCCTGATCCGATGTTCCGCAGAACGAGCCTAAAGGCTCTACTCCTGGTTCCGCTCTCCGACGCTCCGATGCTCCGTCTCTCCGATTCTCAGCAGGAATGACATGTTGACATGGTGACATAGTAACTACAATGTACAGCAGTAATCTAATTGCGAAGCAATATGATAATCTAATAGCCTGGAGTGTTATGCGAGCGGTAGCTTGATCTTGAAGGTCGTACCCGCACCCACCTTACTCTTTACCTCGATCTTGCCGCCGTGTGCTTCAATTATGTTTTTGGCGATCGCCAGCCCAAGACCGGTACCGCCCTTCTTGGTAGTAAAAAAAGGCTCGAAGATTTTCTTGAGGTCTTTCTTGCTGATGCCGCATCCATTGTCATGAATC
Source organism: Caldifarciminota bacterium SM23_42 (assembly GCA_001303785.1). Lineage (GTDB taxonomy): Bacteria > Hydrothermota > Tepidihabitantia > SM23-42 > SM23-42 > SM23-42. The sequence continues at coordinate 60,504 of LJUJ01000007.1, forward strand.
TCAACACAGCCCTCTTTTGCGTTCCGGTATGACTTGATCTCAACCGTGCCCTTCTCATCACTGACTTCATAAGCGTTATTCAAGATATTCGTGAGGCCAGCCTTGAGTTTATTCAGATCAGCAAGGATGAAGAAATCATCGTCCTTGCGTCTCAAATTCACCGTGTGTTGATTAGCTCGTAGCATGCTGTCAATTAGTGCCTCATTCATTACTTCACTGATCCTTATGCGATTCTTGTTCTTCGGCGTGAACTGTGCAAAATTGAGAAAGTCTGTTACAATCTCATTCAACCGTTTGGTCTCATTCAGAGCCATATCAATAAAAGGCATCACACTCTTCCTGCGCTTGGCATCACGGATGACTTCAAGCGAGCCCCTTATCGAGGAAAGTGGATTCCGAATCTCATGGGCAAGCGAACCACCCAATTCGGCCAATAGCCTAGTCTGATTAGCGATCCTTGATCTTTCCTCGAGCTTCTTGACGTCGGTCATGTCCTGAAGTATTGCCAGCCCCGCCTTTCCGTTGAAGATACGAGCAACCGACAGAATGTAGAACCGATTGGCAAACCTCAACTCGACTGAATTGGATGTATCGCGGTTCTTCAAGAACTTCGCGACATGAAGGTGCACTGTAGCACGTAACCGACTGTCCGGCATGTTCGTATACAGGATGTCGCCCGCACCATCCACTGTAATCACACCCGAGGGGAGGTTCTTTATTATGTCCTCGGTCGTCAAACGCAACCGCGTTGCTTCTTCAACTCTGATTTGATACCGCTCTGATAATGCACCACTCAAGATTCCAGTTAGTAGAAAAAGCAGCGCAAGAATATAGAACCTGTACATCACCATGGACATGGTGTAGCTCTCGACACCGCGACTCTCAAGAAGCACTAAACCGAAGAAAAACACAACAGCACTGAGCGACATAATATAAGCACCCCGACGATACAGGTAGATGGCACTGGCGATGATCAATATCGTATAGAGTAAGGGAAACATGCCTTCGATACCACCCGTGTAATGTATTATTGCGCCCACGAGCACTATATCCGTGATAAAAATCGCATAGAGTAGGGCATTTTCAGGAATTCTTCTTTGTAACAACCAAAAGAGTACTGAGAGCACCACCGATACCAAGATGAGATACCATAGAGGACTTGGTGCTCGGTAGAGTGCAGGATAAGACGTTAGTAGAATGAACGTTACTACAAATGGATGTATTACTATGAGCCCGGTTATTCTGTCGAGCTTCTTAGGCTTGGCCATTGCGATTATTTGTTGTTACCTAAGTTACGTTCTCAGATGTGCTTAAATATTCTATTAAACCTACTCGCGCCTTGCCTATTCGGTAATCGTCGACGCCAGCTGAAAAATCGGGAGATACATTGAAATGACTATGAATCCGACGACACCACCTAGCACAACCATAATTACCGGTTCAAGCGCAGCAGTCAGATTCTCGACTGCCTGGTCCACTTCGGCGTCATAGAAATCAGCCACCTTTGAAAGCATTTCATCCAAGCCGCCAGACGCTTCGCCAATGGCAATCATCTGAGTCACCATGGGCGGAAATACGGTAGTTTTGGTCAGTGGATCGGCAATATTCTCGCCACCCTTTATTGACGAACGTGCCTTCAGGATTGCGTCCTCGATAACCCAATTACCAGAACTCTTCGCCGTGATCTCAAGGGCGTCAATGATAGGTACACCACTCGAGAGTAGTGTCGACAATGTCCTCGAGAGACGTGCGATTGATTGCTTGCGGAGCAAACCCCCAAAAACCGGTAGTTTAAGCAGTATCGGATCGATCGATTTTGCTCCGGATTCGGTCTTATGCCACCGGCGCAGAATAGTGAATAGGGCGATGAGAATTATGACCAGTGGTATCGCCCACACCTTTAACCAGTTAGACAGGCCAACTACTAACTGCGTCATCGCCGGCAAATCAGCACCAACGCCCTCGAACATGCGTGCGAAAACCGGAATCACGAAGATGAGTAGGATTGCAATAGCACCGATCGCTACCGTCAAAATAATCACTGGATAAATCATTGCCCCTCGTATCTTACGTATCAGGGCCGCTGCTTTTTCCAGATAGTTCGCCAAACGCACAAGTATTACATCAAGTGCACCGCCCGTCTCGCCGGATTCTACCATATTCACGTAAAGGTTATCGAAAACCTTTGGTTGCCGGCGCAAAGCATCTGCCAGCGAAAGTCCACCCTCGACATCGGTTCTTACCTCACCCAGGACACGTCTCAAAGCTGGACTCTCTGTCTGCTTGGCTAAGATCTCAAGACAGCTCAAGAGCGGCAAACCGGCATTCAACATAGTTGCGAATTGCCGAGTGAACACAGCCAAGGCTCGTCTTGAGACCCGGGCACCGAACAATCCCATACCTTTCTTCTCTTCCTTGATCTTGATCGAAGTCGGAATGATCTTCTTCTGCCGCAAAGCAGCAACAACATCAGCTTGCGAACTGGCCGCAATCTCACCGCTCGCCGCGGCGCCGGTCGCTGTTCTGCCCTTCCATACAAATAATGGCATCGAACCTCCTTATCTTATCCCCAAATAGATGGTATGTAAGAACAACTCATATTCAAGTAACTAGTAAACTGTACGAATAAAGTCATGATAATTAATCGAATGACGATTACCATAAATATTTTACTTTAGCACAGGAGATTTTTGCTCAACCATGTGCTCGAACTCCTCAATGTTGGGTGAATAATCAAATGCCGTTTCCAGAGTTATCAACCGCTTAGCATATAGTGTGTACAGCGCCTGATTCATCGTTTGCATCCCGTATTTCTGTCCAGCCTGAATCGAAGAGTATATCTGGTGTTCTTTTTCGTCCCTGATCAGCGCTCTGATCGCCGGTGTGCCGACCATGACTTCGGCAGCAAGAACCCGGCCACCGCCAATCTTCGGCAGCAATTGCTGGGTTAGCACACCCTCTACCACAAATGCAAGCTGCGAACGCACCTGGCCCTGCTGATGAGGTGGGAATACATCGATGACACGGTGAATAGATTCAGCTGCAGAATTTGTGTGCAGTGTCGCCATAGTCAAGTGACCAGTCTCGGCAATGGTGAGAGTGGTACCGATAGTCTCGGGATCGCGCATCTCACCAACCATCACGACGTCCGGGTCTTCACGCAAGACATACTTCAAGGCATTAGCGAACGATTTCGTGTCGCTCCCGACCTGACGCTGATTAACGATCGCCTTCTTATGTCTAAACAAGTATTCGATGGGATCCTCGACCGTGATAATATGGGAACGCCGTTCATTGTTCACGCGGTCGATCAGCGCCGCAAGCGTCGTCGATTTACCGCAACCTGTCGGACCGGTTACCAATACTAGACCCTTGGGTCGTTTCGCCAACTGCTCCACGACACCAGGTATACCTAGTTCCTTGAAACCTCTGATCTCAAAAGGAATGGTCCTGATTGCAGCCGCTGCACTACCGCGCTGTTGAAAACAATTGCCTCGAAAACGTGATAGACCGGCGATGCCGAAGGAAAAATCCAACTCCCAGTCCATCTCGAACTTCTTTTTCTGCTGATCATTCAAAACACTGTAAATCAGATTCTGAATAACCTCTGGCGTCATGATTTCATAGTTCGTCGGTACCAATTCTCCATCAATGCGAAACATTGGCGGTGCTCCGGTTGTGAGATGAAGATCGGTCGAATTCCTCTGGACCATTTCCTCCAAAAGCTGCCTCATTGAAACCGCCATCTTACCTCCTTATTGCTCTGTCCATGAATTAACTAGAAAGACACTGTCTCTCTCATCAATTCTTCTATTGTTGTGACACCCTCCTTCACCTTCTCGATACCATCATCACGCAGCGTGAGCATACCTTCTTTTTCTGCCTGTTCAGCAATTTCATCTGAACTACTGCCCTTCAAAATCATCGCTCGAATATCCGGTGAGATTGGCATAACCTCATAAAGGCCGATTCTGCCCTTGTACCCTGTCTGATTGCAATTTGTGCAACCTTTGCCCTTGAATATCTTGTTGTTCGGGAACGTGCCCTTTGCAACCCCTGCTTCCTCTAAGAGTTTGGGATCGGCTTCGATTTCTTCTCGACACTTCGAACAGATACGCCGCACAAGACGTTGTGCCTGGATTAACACGAGGGCACTTGACACAAGATACGGCGCGACTCCGATATCAACGAGCCGGTTAATAGTCGTTGGTGCATCATTCGTATGAATCGTCGAAAATACAAGGTGACCGGTGAGAGCGGCACGGATTGCGATTTCCGCCGTTTCCGAATCGCGGATCTCGCCCACGAGTATAATGTTAGGTGCCTGACGCAAAAAAGCACGCAGCGCATTGGAAAAAGTGAGTCCAATTTCCTCATGTACTTGAATCTGGTTTATACCGTGCAGATTATACTCAACCGGGTCCTCGATCGTCATGATCTGGCGATCTGGATTGTTGAGTCGTGCGAGCGTCGAATACAGAGTAGTCGTCTTACCACTACCCGTGGGACCAGTAATCAGAATAATACCATATGGATGTTCAATCGCCCCCAAGTACTTCTTGAGTGATACTTCACCAAACCCAAGCTTAGTTAGATCCAACATTAAAGAACTGCGGTCGAGTATTCTCATGACGACCTTTTCTCCGTACAATGTGGGTATCACAGAAACACGCAGGTCGATCATCTTACTGCCGACTAGGATGTTGATCCTACCGTCCTGGCACAGCCGTCGTTCCGCAATGTCCATCTTCGCCATGAGTTTTAATCTGGTGGTAATACCGGCCTTTAGGTTGAAAGGTGGAAACTGTTGTTCCCTCAAGACACCATCGATGCGGAACCGGACCCGCACTTGTTTTTCGTAAGGTTCAATGTGAATATCCGAAGCTCCTTTATGAACCGCATCCGCAATGTAAAAGTTAACGAGCCGAATAACCGGCCCGCCTTCGGCATCGGCACGCAGTTTCGTCTCTTCCACATCATCCTCAAATCCGGTCTCCAGCAGTTCCAAATCCTCGACGTCGAGCTCCTTTGTTACTGGTGTCATCTCGGATTTCACTTCTGCTAAACCCTTTTCCATCTTGTAGTAACGATCTAGTGCTTCGCGTATGCTCGATTCAGAAACGAGCACGGGATTTATTTCTTTGCCGGTGATGAAGCGCAGGTCTTCGATGGCATTTATATCGGTTGGATCAACCATCGCCACCGTCAGGTAGCGGCCCTTAATGTCAATCGGTAAGACTTCATAGTGATACGCCTTCTCCGCTGGAATTCTCTCGAGAACCTTTTCGTCAGGAATGATGTAGTCTAGGTCCACAACCTCCATCCGGTAGAGGTTGCTCAGTTGGGCAAGTAACTTACTTTCCGTAACATAATTACGCCCGTTCAGAATGCTTATCAAGCGTTGCCCAGTGTTTTTCTTCTCCTTAACCGCATCGCGCAGCTGGTCCTCGGTCAGCAATCCGTTCTTAACCAAATAGGCGCCCAACTTCTCTTCCATCATCCCACCTTTGTTTCCCTGATCACTTCTTCCAGTGTTGTTACGCCGTCCCGTAGCTTGTTAAGGGCTGATTCGCGCAACGTGATCATGCCATCATTAACTGCCGACTTCTCAATTTCTTCATTAGACGCTTTTCTCAATATGGCATCCCTGATGTGTGCAGTCACGAGCATAGTCTCAAACACACCGATCCTTCCCTTATAACCGGTGCCACGACAATGCTTGCATCCCTCACCTTTGTAAAGCTTGAAATCAACCTTTTTTGGATTTAGCCCAGCATCGGTTAATGCCTCTTCAGGGTACTCAACCTCTTTGCGGCACTTGGGGCATACCTTTCTCAGTAATCTCTGCGATTCAACGGCCAGCAGAGTTGAAGATATTAGAAAAGGCTCGACATCCATGTTTATCAATCGGGTGATCGTCGCCGCGGCCGAATTTGTGTGTACAGTAGATAACACGAGGTGCCCGGTTAATGACGCGCGGATTGAGATTTCTGCAGTTTCCAAATCACGAATCTCTCCAACCATCACGATGTTCGGGTCCTGGCGCAAATAAGAACGCAGGGCCGAGGCAAACGTCAATCCAATTCGCTCATTAACCTGTAATTGGCTGATGCCGCCTAACGAATATTCAATAGGGTCCTCTGCAGTAATAATATTCAAACCTGGATCGTTCAGCTCGGTCATTGCGGAATATAGGGTAGTTGTCTTTCCAGAGCCAGTCGGGCCAGTAACGAGTACAATACCATAGGGCGTCTTGATCGCCTTGCGAAAACTATGCAATGTCTCAGCCTCAAAACCCAGCAGGTCAAGGTTCAACTGAATGGCCGAACGGTCGAGAATTCGCAGTGCAATCTTCTCGCCGAACAGTGTCGGAACCGTGGAGACACGTATATCGATGATCTTATTTTGTACTCGCGCTTTTATACGCCCATCCTGAGGCAACCGTTTCTCCTCCACCTTCAGTTTTGCCATTACCTTGATCACCGTCGCCAGAGCCTTATTTAGTTTCTTCGGCGGCTTCATTATCTCATGTAGGATACCATCAATACGATAACGAATTCTCATATCATTCTCGTAGGGCTCAATATGAACGTCAGACACATTCAGAGCCACCGCATCAGATACTATTTTACTTGCGAGTTTAAGAGCCGGTCCGCTGTCGCTGTCATCAACCACGGTCGATAAATCTTCCTCTTTCCTCTCTCTTACCTCAACTTGTTCCATGACCTGACCGTCACCCGTCGCCTCTGCCATTTCGATTTCGTACATAACATCGGAAAAAACTCTCTGAATGTGGTAATGGTTCTCAATGATGTCGACAATATCATCAAGGTGTGCCACAACCGGCTCGATTTCGAAACCGGTCGCAAATTTTATGTCCTCAATGGCCGCCATATCATGGGGATTAAGCATTGCCAGAGTGAGCTTACGGCCAAACCGTGAAACCGGCACAACCAGATACTTTGCCGCTATATCACCGGGTAGTAACTTTAAAACCGAGTCTTTGGGTTCCTTCGTCTTTAGATCAACTGAGCGTACACCGAAATGTTTGGAAAGTGCCTTGAGCAATTCTTCCTCGGTGACAAAGCCCATTTTAATCAGCGTCGTGCCGAGCTTCTCGCCGTCTGCCTTCTGTTCTTCCAGGGCTTGAGCCAGCATGTCCTCGCTGATTACGCCTTGATTTACCAATATTTCGCCCAGTTTCATAACTTACAAATAATACAAATAAATAGAAATTTGTCAAGAGAAAAATATGAAATATGAGCCCTAAACCCTCAGAAATCACGCATAGCAGCACACTTCTGGGCAAAAAGAACAACCTCATTAAGCGCATATACCCGCATGCGATTAGTTGGATTATTCTTCGAGCGAATCCGCTGCGACATATGGCGGATGAGTCGAGAAGGAGCACCTACTGCCTTGCGCTTTTCCTGATGTCCGGGCACGCTGTCCCCAAAGGCAGCGTATCAGGATATCAGCAGACCGGTGGGCAGATTATCAGAGTATCAGAACATCAGATTGCTTCGCAAACAGATTACGCAGATGTAAATACAGATTACAGTGATGGATAAAGGGAAATGGGCGTACAGCGTCAGGCATAGTGCGTTGAGCGTTTCTTGATGTTGACACCTTGATTATTTGTGTTATATTTCATTGTGTTACTGGGTATTGATCGCCTCATCGCAGATGATTTTAGACCAATGAAAAACATGAAAATTGGTTTGCTTACTAATACTGCGTGCTGCAATTCCATGCTAAGGCCTACGATTTCCCTGTTCGAGAATCATAGGAGAATCGACCTGAAAGCCATATTCGCTCCAGAACACGGCTTTTCTGGCGCGCTACAGGACCAGGTCAAATCATCAGATTCGTTTCATCGTAATCGAATCAAAATACACAGCCTCTATGGCAAAAAGCAAATACCAGAACATGAGGCGTTGAGAAAAGTAGATGCCGTTATCATCGATCTAATCGATATCGGCACACGTTACTACACGTTCACCTGGTCAGCAATGCTCATGATACGGGAAGCGGCAAAAATAGGAAAGAAAGTATTTATCCTGGACCGACCCAACCCGCTCAATGGCGTGACTGTTCAGGGGCCGCTCATCCAATCCGGTTATGAATCATTTGTGGGCTTGTATTCAATTCCGATACGACACGGCATGACCATAGCAGAACTCTGCACAATGTTCTGTCGGGAAAACGACATCCGCGCAGATATTCACGTCATCAACGCAACGGGCTGGCGCCGCAATAATTACGCCGATGAGACACATATGACCTGGACCGTACCTTCACCGAATATGCCGCACTTCTCGACAGCCCTGGTGTATCCAGGAATGTGCCTCCTCGAGGGCACCAACGTCTCTGAAGGCCGTGGTACGACAAGACCTTTTGAGACATTCGGCGCACCCTGGGTAGTTCCGAATCAACTAACACAAGCACTACAGAAGAGGAGCATCACCGGTGCCGATTTCCGACCAACCTATTTCATTCCCACCTTTAACAAATACCGGGGTCAGTTGTGCGGCGGCGTTCAGATCTATGTGACAAACCGCAGGAAATTCAAACCGGTGCTGACTGGCCTTGAAATCATCAGGACTCTAATCAGACTCTATCCAGGTAAATTCCAATGGCGTCAACCACCATATGAGTTTGAAAAAGAAAAAATGCCTTTTGACATCTTGGTCGGGAATTCATGGGTACGAAAGGCCATTGAGAACGGCAGAGCAGTTACCGCAATCCAGAGAAGATGGCTCACGGCATTAAAGAACTTCAAATCGTTAAGAAAGAAATATCTCATCTATAGTCAATCATGAATGCAATAATACTTGCCGCCGGTTTAGGCGAGCGTATGAAACCAGTCACCGATAGAATTCCCAAACCCTTGTTGCCCGTAGTGAATCAGCGTCTGATCGACATCAACATTAATCATCTACTGAGAAACGGCATAAAACGTATCGGCATAAACCTTTATCACAAACACGAGTTGATACGCGAATATCTTGATCAGTATCAGGATCAGGTATTTACCGTGGTTGAGGATGAGTTAAAAGGCACGGGCGGCGCACTTTTGAACTTTCGTGATTTCCTCACCGAGGATTTCCTCATCCTATCGGGCGACGTCTTGTCAGATATCCGGCTTACAGAGATCATCGATTTTCACAAAACACACGACCCAATTGCCACACTAGTGCTGGTCAAACATAAGGGAACCGAATTCAGTTTCGGAAAGGATAATCGGATCACCCGAATTTCGCGTGGTGCTGAATACGCACATACCTATTCAGGAATCGGAGTCTTCTCGGAACGCGTATTTTCATTCATGCCACAAAAATCGGTTTTCAGCATCGTCGATATTTTTCTAAACATTCTCGAGACTCGGGAACTGCTAATGGGGTTACCTTCGGTAATGAACTGGTACAACGTAAACTCATTATACGCGTACTGGAAGGTGCATCACGATTTGCTTAACAACCAAGTCGATTTCGAAAGCCTTTGTTTCAAATCACCAGTATACATCGCATCCACGAGCAGAGTGGAAACAGAGGCACTCAAGGGTTTTGTCAGCATCGGTGATGATTGTATCATCTCTAAGGACGTATATCTAGAAAATACAATCGTGCTTCCCGAAAGCCGCATCACAAGCGGTAATTATCGTAATTGCCTACTCTCCGACGAACTACGCATTACAGTCGCATGAAACCTGGCGATGTAATAGGCGGTTACAAACTGGTACAAAGGCTGAATCAGGGCGGCTCTGAACGCACATTCTTTCGCTGTACAAAGGAAAATACTACGTATGTCATGATCTACGACCATGAGCTCGAACAATACCTTAAATTGCACAGGCACTTGTCGGCAAAAAACGTCGCAGTACCCAAAGTACACTGGCACAACCTCGATCAGCGGCTAATGGTCCAAGAAGACCTGGGTGATACTTCATTGCTTGTCATGAGCAAGACAAAGAGAAGTCCAGTGGGATTCTATCAGACGGCCCTCGATGAACTCATCAAACTCCAGATCGACGCCCGCCCGGGAGCGCCTCTACAGTGCTATTATGATCAAGACCATATTCGCTGGGAACAGGGGTATTTCAGAGATCATTTTCTCATGCAATACTGTGGGCTTCAAGAAAAAGACCTGCACGGATTAGAAAAAGATTTTGCGGCGATCATGATCAACCTTCTGAAAACCGCAGAGCCAATAAGTGATTATTTGATGCACCGTGATTTTCAATCACAGAATATTTACTTCAAGCATGACCAAATCCGCATCATTGACTTTCAATCGGCCAGAATCGGTCCTCTGACCTATGACTTGGCTGCTCTGTTAAGGGATGCATACGTTAATATCGGTATTGAAATAGAGAACCTACTCATCGAGTACTATTTTTCCCGGATCCGTAAACGTGGAATCACAATATCCTGGAATGAATTCCTCACAATATATGAATTGACATGTTTACAGCGCAATATGCAGGCGCTCGGCGCATTCGCTAATCTCTCACTCAACAAGGGAAAACCTCACTTTGCCCAATATATACCAAGAGGTGTAGCACTGTTGCAGCATGGTTTAAGAGAAACAGATTTCACAAAATTTCATGACATTGTTTCGATGGTAAAACCCTGAGCATATGTCATTGAAAGAATTAGACAACTATCTGATAGAGTGTACGAGCAGGAAAAAGATTCCCGGATGTGTCTGTTGGGTAGGAAGTCAGCATGAAACATCCTTCTCAGAGAAATATGGCTATGCACAGATCACACCACAAAATATGTTGATGAAAAAAGACACCGTCTTTGATCTCGCATCACTCACCAAGCCCATAGCTACGGCCTTGTCGATAATGATTCTGCAAGAGAAAGGCTTGCTAAAGATTGGCGACCGCCTCGGAGACACATTACCCGTGTTCAAGAACACTGGCTGCAATAATACTACAATCAAGCAACTTCTCACCCACACCTCGGGTTTACCTGCCTGGTATCCCACGTACCTGATTCCAGAAAATGAACGTCTCCAGCGCCTCGCCAGCCTGGCTACAGGCAAACAAGAGGTTGTCTATTCCTGTCTGGGCTACATTCTACTCGGAAAAGTCATCGAGCATGTCTCCGGGATTACCTTGGATAGGTTCCTGCGACAGAATATCACAAAGAAAGTCGGTTTGAACACGCTTCGATTCGGGCCTGTGTCCGATACAACCGAAATTGCACCGACTGAGCAAGGCAATGGACACGAGCAGAAGATGGCTATCCAATACGGCGACATCTCCGAGATAAAATGGCGCCAACATCTACTCCAGGGCGAGGTACATGATGGAAATGCCTTTTACGGCTTTCAGGGTGTTGCCGGCAATGCGGGGCTCTTCTCCGATATTCAAGATTTGGTGAGGTTTACGCGCGCTTATCTCGGCGGTGAAATAATTAACTCAGACACCCGTGCGTTGATGACCAAGGATCACACGGGTGGCGAGGAAAAACGAAGCCTGGGTTGGCGTGTTGACCCATATCCTGGAGTTCTCTCCCCTACGGCATTTGGGCACACGGGTTTCACGGGTACGATGCTCGTAATCGATCCACAGCACGACCTGATCATCGTTCTCCTAGCAAATGCCGTGCATCCGAAAGTAAAACTCGGGCTCATGAACCCGATACGAGAGAATGTTGTCCGCATCATTGCTGGATCGATCAGACCCAAATAGGCTCTTGTCTCATGACATTCAGCAACGGTTTTAGCCGCATTTCGGTATTTAGTTAATTAACTAAATAGCTAACGCGTGGCAAAAAAACCGGGTGCATCGAACTAAGGACCGAGTTCAGTAGTTACCCGATTTATCGGGCAAAAATCCATGCAATTCGTTCATTACATTACTGTGCATGTCTTCTGGCGTTCAACTTCTCTATCAACCGCGTTTTGAATTTATATCATTTGTTATTAGAGATTGTTCAGTATTTAGTGCTTCGAATTTAGAATTTTTTTACGAATGCGCAGATTTTCGCTTCGATTTGAAACAAAATATTTCAGTGTACAAACATGAAGTATCC
>LJUJ01000043.1 GCA_001303785.1 Caldifarciminota bacterium SM23_42
ACCCTACTACACAATGAGTGCTGACCTTCAGACCACGGTGTCCAGTGGCAACCTTGCCTCGAACAGTCAGCTCTGGGGTATTGATTGCAACGGTGGTGTCTGCTTTGTGTTCTGGTATGATCTTACCGACCTCAGTGTCTGGTATGTGAGCAGCACCGACGGTGTCACCTGGACCACGGCGGCTCAGTGGGCCTTGACCTATCCGTCACCTTATACGAGTAATGTTTTGGGTTGGCCGCAGATGGCAATTACTGATGCGGGTGATCCGATCCTGGTCTTTGACTTATCCGATGGCAATGACTTGACCTATCCATTTAGCTCCAGGGTCTATGTGTCGACCGCTTCTGGTGCCACACCGGTTGAGGTGTCGAATGATGGATACGGTGTCTGGTCCTATCCGACCATTGCAGCTGGTGGTGGTAACATCACGATAGTCATGCAGGTCGCCATGGATTCGACACTGCTCGATTCATTTGCGCGCCACGATGTATGGTATACTAGCTCGGATAATGGTGGTGCAAACTGGAGCGCTCCAGCCAATCTCACGGATGGTTTGACCGAGCGTCCGGGCGTGCCTCAGCTTGCCAAGAGAGTCGACGCGACAAATGGTAATTTCTTCTATTTCTACGGTGTGAATCTGGTCGAAAACCATGACCCATACTTCCACATCAACTATGATCCTGAAGGTTTGGATCCGCATGCTTGGTATGTTGGACTCCACCCCTACGGAATTGAGGAGAATGTCGTTGAGACGCCATCCAGACTGGCACTCGATGTCAGGCCGAACCCTGTGTCTGGTCATACGAGCATCTCGTATGCCTTGACCACGGCGGGTGACGTTTCTCTTCGGATCTTCGATCTACTGGGTCGTAACGTGAGTACGGTTGAGACAAGCCAAAAGAGTGCTGGTGTCTATACGCTCAATCTGGATACCAGGGAACTGGCCAACGGTACCTACTTCTTGGTGTTGGATACTGCAGCTGGTACGATGACACGTTCACTAGTGGTTGTACACTAAGGTTAAAGTAATGACGAAATAAGGGCGGGGTTTTCCCGCCCTTATTTTTTGAATCTACGTTAGATCTGAATTACTCAATGATTCCAAACCATGGCCCCAATATGAATTGAAATCTGCCGATCAAGAGGCTGACGCGAGCCATCACCGTATAGCCGAACGCCGCACCAAAGCCAACCATGATGAAGATGACACCGATCTTGGAGGTCACACCGAGCACACCTTTGTGCTCTCTTGAGAAGTAGAAGTACGAAAGAGTGCATGCCACGCCGACAAAGAGAATAACCGACCAGATAATCCCACTAGATCCGGCATTCCATGACTGAAAATTCTGAGGAGTGAGTATCGTAGCTTGAATTTGCCGTATGATGTCGGCCTGGATCGTTGCTGGGATCACGGCGCCAGTATAGTAACCAATAGTCACGGCAATCGGGATACGCACCAACCATGAGACCCTAGGCACGAATCTCAATATGTATAACATACCAACCGTGAGTGAGATTACATACCATATGCGGCCTTGGACAAAGAGCGGCACAAACAGGTTAGGGCCAAGGACCCGGTGAACAGTGAAAGTCAAGAAATAACCGTTGGCTACCCCAACAAAAAGATGCTCTGCAAATTTGTAAAATGGATTGTCTTTGTATAAAAAAGAAAAAATGCACAGCGTGAGCAAACCACCGATCCAAATCCACGGGTCAGACGTGATATTCATTTCCGCCTCCTCGCAACGAAGCTAATATTGCCGATGATTATGAAGATTATGATCGTCAGATGAGCGGCGTTCAAGGAGCCGAGCGCTTCGGTCGCTTTGCGTCGCCCCGAGACTCTAAGGCTTGATGCAACTGTTTCTTCATATTCAGCGGCTCCTTTCATGCCGATCATCAAACCAGAAAACTGGCCACTCTGAAAATACTGATAGAGCTCAGATGCGTAGACAGAAGTAATGCCTGCGCCAACGGCAACACCGAAGCGCGTCTGAGAGTAGGCAACCCACCAGATTGGTGCGTTACCGCCACTCACACATACTATTATGCCGACATCATTGAAGTTTCGCACTTTATGCATCATGGGCAGTGAGTCGGTTCGAAGACCATAATAGTCTCTTGGGTAGACTTCGGCAATGCTGATGCCCATGCCGAGCAGCGGTACGATGGGCGGTGGCTGCCAGCCGAGAAATACATAGTCTTGGCCGTAGACTATGCTATCTGCCCGGATCTTTGCTTGGCTGTTGAACTCCTCGGCTACTTGATCCAAAGCCTTCTTTGCGAGACCGAGCGGTTGAACATACAGGGACAGTACCGCCACCTTGATTCTTCGGTTGAAGGCATGGCGGAGCAGGGCCACCGCCATTGGTTCAAGCTCGGGTTGGGTCTGTGGATCATAGTCGAAATCGAGCATGAGAATCTGCTCATCTGGTATCGCGTCGATGGCGGCGAAGAGTTTTCCGACCGGGTCCATGACCCTGACTCTTTGTATCGATGGAAAAATGAGCGGTAGAATGACTACGATTGCCAATACTAAATAGATAATGCGTCGGTCAAGCGTGGATAGATATTCGAGAATCTTCATTCTTTACCTCCTAGCCATGACCGTTCAATACCAAGAATGACTTTCAGTGACGTAGCCAGACCACCAAGCGCAATACCAAAGGTGATGCCACGCTTTGAGGCGACATTTGGAATATCCATGATCCACTGAGCAAAGGTGGGAAGATGTGGCGAAATTCGGTCACCCAGAGGTATGACACCGAGCATAACAATGAACGCGGCGCTCAAGAGAAGTGCCGATTCCAACGACCGAACCCGGAATGCTCGATAAGATGCCGATGCCATGAAGAACGCCAGTAAAGCAAACATGGTTGAGCCCAGCGGGACTATGATGTTCAGATACAATGTCTCTATGTCGAACTTGAAACTCGCGATGCTAGTGGGTAACATTCCGTTTCCCTCGATGCCGCCGAACAGCCCGATGAATCCACTTACCACAAAACCGATGATCAACACGTAGGAATAAGGCCAGTTCTCCCGATGTTTCTTTATTTTATCAATATGAACCTTCATGAGACTGCCAAGTCCGAGGACAATGGCGAATGCGGACAATATTCTCAAGAAGTCATTTCTTACCATATTGTCCAATGTTTGATAGCCTCCGTGTGGTATATAGTAAGGAACGATTCCCATGATTCCAAATATGAAAACCAATATTAGAGGTAACGTTCTCTTCATTTCTGCTCCTATCTAAACAGATTGAGGATGGGGAATTTTGTCAGCAGACCAATGAGCGATGCGACTAGTAGTGTCGATAAAATCACGATCTTTCCCCAATCTTCCCCTTTAATAGCGCCCAGTAGTAACGGTTGTTGTGAAATATACGCAGACGCGGCATAGAGTTCCTCGCCGATTAATGTGTAGTCACAGGCCGTGACGAAAAAAGGTAGTTGCGATACGTTGTCGGTGCCGGCAATCTGTATCGCGCCAGTCATGGCACCTGTCTCCGCGAGAATCAATGATTCGGCTTGGAAATAGCCGACCAGAAAATTTGCGGCAGGTTTTTCACGTAGCATGATGCCATCAATTGCCGACGCATAAGCAAATTGCGAATCCGTGACAAAATATACCTTGTCTGAATCGAAGAGATCAGGTCGGCCAATCGAGGTATATGATTCCTTGACGATCTCTCTGGCTACGGTATATACTACCGGATCTGAGGTCGGGACAATTAGTGGCGTTTCATACTGACCCGTCTTCTCAGCTATTGCGCCGAGGATATTGAACGAAGCGATGGTGGCGATGGAGTCGACGAGTCCGACCCCCATGCAATATAGCAGTGGTTTACCCATCTCGGTTGCTCTGCCCACGGCCTCATCCACCGCGTCCAGTCCGGCAATCTTCCTTATTTCAAATTTCTTTCCACGCCGTGCAGTCTGAATGAAATAGAGTGTAATACTACAGAATATTATCATTGCGATGAAAAGGTTTGTCGCTCCGAGGTCGAACAATTGGGGTCTACTCATTACAGGTTGAGAGCTGCTGGAAAACGCCCGGACAGTATCTCTCAGCGCAGCGACTTTGTAGTAATACTCGCGGTTATCATCGGTTTCGTCTTGGTAGCGACCGCGGCCTTGACCGATGAAACCAACCATTTCGTATGCCACGCCGTCTTCACTACGATATATCTCATAGCCCTCGATACCGACATCGTTTGATGAAAGCTGCCATTCGATGGTTATCGAACCACCGCGATCATCCGGAGTATCGTAGGCTTGTATTCCGGTGGGTGGCGCGAGGGTAAAGATACCGGATAATAATAAAATAGTCATTGGACCTCCTTAAAACATGGTTTTATGGTTGAGGTTGGGATGCTGGAACTAGCATCCGATATCTGGCATCAGTTTCAAGCTTCACAACCACAACCCAATGCCTATGTTTGATTGGTTGGGATGCTCGAAAAGAATCGTTTGATGTTTTTCGGTTTCGAAAAGCGTTTCGTAGGTCGTTTGTCGGATGTTATCATACGAAACCGCAGAACGTCACCGAATCGCATTTCGTTCCGCTTTGTGAGAATCCACACTGAAGTGGGACAACCGTGAACCGAAGCCGATTCGTTTAGGGTTGGGATGCTGGGTTTCATATGGGTTTGTTTGCGAAACAGGAATGAGTGGCATAACCGTTTGAGGAAATGTCTTGAATTCTCCAAAAAATAGTCCATGAGAATTAGAATAGGATTAATTATATATGTGGGCTCAAGTAAGTAAAGAGATTTGTTCTTAGCTTTCTGTGTTAAGACGATTCAACGCTGCGCACGATAGGCACATATCATACGCAGCGTTATCTAAGTCGCTGTCAAGAAACCTGCAATTCTTTATCGAATGATGCCCAGCCAGTCTCCCAACAGATACTGCAGCTTGCCGATCAGCAAACTTATACGGGCCATGACCGTGTAGCCGAAAGCTGCACCGAACCCAATCATCACAAAGACGATGCCGACGCGCGATGTGACTCCGATTACTCCCTTGTGCTCGCGTGAGAAATAAAAATAGGAGAGGGTACAGAGTACGCCGATAAAAACGGTTACAGACCACACGATGCCCATGGTACCGGCGTTCCAGGATTGAAAATTCGGTGCGGTTAAGATTGTGCCCTGCACCTGTTTGATGATTTTTGCTTGTATCGTTGCCGGGATCAGTACGCCAGTCCAATATCCCATGTAGATTGCGATCGGTATACGCACCAGCCATGATATTCTTGGTATGAAGCGTGTAAGGTAGAGCATGCCGATGATGAACGGAATGATCAGCAGCAAATCACCCTGTTGGAACAAAGGCCGGAATAGAATAGGCATGAGAATCCGGTGCCAGTAAAAGGTTACCAGATAACCGTTGGCGACTCCTAGAAAGATGTGCTCGGCGGCCCGGAAAAAGGGATTTTCCTTGTATAGAAATGAGAGTATTGCCAAGCTCAAAATAGATGCTATCCAGACCCAGGGATCAGTTGAGATGTTCATTTTCGCCTCCTGTGCAAGAAAAAGCCTATGTTACCAATTACTATGAAGAGCATGATTATGAGGTGCGCATAAGTGAGGGATAGCATCGCTTCGCTGGCAACGCGCCTACCTTTTACTCCGTGGTTAGCCTCGACAAGTTCTTCGTACTCTGCGGCTCCTTTCATGCCGACCATCAACCCGGTGAACTGACCGGTCTGATAGTAGGTATAGAAGTCTGCTCCAGAAACGGCGGTGCATCCTACGCCAACCCGCAAGCCGTACCTGTTCTGCGCATAAGCAACCCAGGAAATCGGTATAGTTGAGCCGCTCAGGGCAACGAGAATACTGATATCATTGTAGTTCTTGACTTTTTGCATTATTTGTAGAGTGTCAGTCTGATTTCCATAGTAGTCCACGACATAGATATTCGATATACTTTCACCCATACCGAGCATGGGTACAATGGGTGGGGGCTGCCAGCCAAGGAATACGTAATCGCGTCCGTAAATAAGGCTATCCTCGTACGTTTCAGCTACACTGTTGAATTCTTCAACTACCTGATTAATTGCTCTGGTAGCCAATCCAATCATTTCGACATACAAGCTCAAGACAAGGATTTTTTTTCTTGTTTTGAATGCGTGTCTTAGAACAGCAATCGCCATCGGTTCTACCTCGGCCTTGATCTGAGGCGCATAACTGCAGTCGAGGATCAGTGCTTTATCATCCGGTGTATTATCCACGGCTGTGAAGAGTTTTTCAACCGGCGTCATTGGGGTGACCTTTAGGACTGAAGGAAAAACAAGTGGCAAGGTGACAACAACCAAAAGGATTGCATAGATTATCCTACGGTCTATCGTCATGAGTCTTTCGTAGATTTTCACTCGCCACCTCCAAGCCAGGCACGTTCAATTCCCAGGATGATCTTCAAGGACGTTGCCACAACACCAAGTGCAATGCCCAGTACAATGCCGCGTTGAGCTGCCACATTGGGCACGTTCAGTATCCACTGGACAAAGGCGGGCAAGTGTTTTGATATGCTGTAACCAAGCGGCAAAACACCAATCATCACAATAAACGCCGCGGTCAGAAGGAGGGTGGCTTCCGTAGACCGTACCCTGAATGCGCGATACGCGGCCGAAGCCATAAAAAATGCCAAGAGTGCAAACATAGAGCTAGCAAGCGGTATCACAATATTCTCATACAGGGTCTGAATGTCGAAACTGAAAGAGCGAACCGTTGTTGGTAGAATACCATCCGCGGCCACGCCGCCAAACAATCCAATAATGGCTGAACCACCGAATGCAACAAGTAGTAACCAGGAGTATTGCCAGTTTCTCCGTTTGCGCCGGATCTTGTCGAAGTGCACGCGCAGGAGGCTGCCAAGAGCAAGCACTACGGCGAATGCAGAGAGCACTCGTAAGAGATCATTGCGCATCCATTCATCATATACTTGATAGGAAGGATGAGGAATAACAAAAGAAATAACGCCCAATAGCCCGGCAACAAATATGAGGATCAAAGGTATTCTTTTTTTCATGATTGGCTCCTATTGAAACAGACTGAGTATTGGAAAACGGGAAACGAGACCGATAATGGACGCTAGTATCAGAACTGTCGCAATAATAACCTTAGACCAGTCCTCACCCTTTATCGCACCAAGCAACAAGGGTCGTTTTGAGATGTAAGCCGATGCCGCATACAGCTCTTCACCGATCAGAGTATAGTCACATGCCGTCACGAAGAATGGCAACTGGGCAAGCGCATCGGTTCCGGCGATTTGGATCGCTCCGGTTGCTGCACCCGTCTCAGCTAGTACCAATGATTCTGCAGCAAAATAGCCAACGAGGAAGTTGGTGGCAGGTTTTTCCCGCGTCATAATGCCATCAATGCCGGCCGCGTATGCCATCTGTTCACGTGCCAGAAAAAAGACACTATCTGGATCATACGCGTCGGGTCGGCCCACGTTGGTGTAGGATTCTTTGACGATTTCACGGGCTACTGTGTAAACAATTGGATCGGCATTTGGAACAATCAGCTTTGTGTCATATTGAGCGGTTTTTTTGGCGACTTCACCGAGGATGTTCAGACTAGCAAGGGTTGCGATTTCTTCGATATAGCCAAGACCCAGGATGTACAATATCGGTTTGCCCATTTCAGTTGCCCGGCCAACCGCATCATCGATTGCCTGCAAACCGGCGATCTTTCTGATGAATAGCTTTTTGCCTTTACGCGCGTGGTATATGTAATACAGAATAAGTCCTCCGAATATGATCATCGCAACGTAGATGTTCATCTTGGCAACGTTAATCCATGATGCGCTGCTTATGACTTCCATACTGGGTTGTGAGAACGCTCGTAGTGTGTCTGAAACAGCCGCTACCTTGTAAGTATACGTGATGCCATCTTCTGTTTGATCTTGGTTGAGGGAACGACTCTTACCTATAAACCCGACCTTCGTGAAATTCACACCGTCTTCACTACGATAAATCTCATAACCGTCGATCTGAGCATCATCGGGCGACAGTTGCCATTCGATGTTTATCGAACCGCCACCATCGTCCGGGGTGTCATAAGCACGCACGTTGGTTGGAGGGGCAAGCCCCATTAACGCACATAATATGAAAATCATCTAACCTCCTTGAAAGATGGTTTTATGGTTGGGGTTGGGAAGCTGGAACAGAATGGTATGGGGTTGGGCGGTTTCGAAAAGCGTTTCGTTGATCGGTTGTCTAATCGTGTCATACGAAACCGTAGAACGCAACCGTGAACCGATGCCGTTTTACAAAGCCCAATCGATTCTTATAGACGCGAACCCCAATTGGAGAATGGGTAGGTGTGTCGTGAATTCTCTGATAAAAATGACCCATGAAAGTTAGGATAGGAGTAATTATATTTGCTGAAAAGGGGAAGTAAAGGGGTTTGCTTTTAAACAACTGTGTAGCAGCGTGCAGCAACATACGACAAAACAACGATCATATGCAGCGCTACTGCTGTGCCTTTCTACGATCTTTGACAAACAGGCTGGTTCATCGGGCCATAAACCCGCCCTGTAGCTGCCCATCTGCTCACGGAGAGCGAGGTTCTTCGGAGATTTATTGAGTTTATGAAGCCTAATGTGCTGTACCCAAAGGCAGCGTATCAGATAATCAGTGAATCAGTAAGCAGGACATCAGCCAACCAGCATATCAGAGTACGCCGGACGCTTCACGCCTTTTTGTTTTGCCGTGTTTGATGAATCAAACAGCTACAAACCCGTGTTCCTGTCGACGCTCAATCCATTTCGCTTTGCCCGCAGCGCCATTCTGATGTGCAAGGATTTATGAAGGCAACTTATTCGATAACGCCTAACCAGGGGCCGAGCAAGAATTGCAGACGGCCGATCAATAGACTAATACGCGCCATTACCGTATAGCCAAATGCCGCACCGAAACCAACCATGACAAAGATGATGCCGATGCGTGAAGCAATGCCGAGTGCACCTTTGTGTTCTCGAGAGAAAAAGAAATAGGCCAGGGTACACATGACACCAATGAGTAGGATGACTGACCAGACAACGCCCATGCTACCAGCATTCCAGGTCTGGAAATTCTGGGATGTGAGAATTGTGCCCTGCACTTGTTTAATGATGTAAGCTTGCAGCGTGGACGGGATGGATACGCCAATATAGTAGCCCATGTATAGGCCAATTGGAATACGCACCAGCCACGAAACCCGTGGGATGAATCTTGTGAAATAGAGCATGCCCACGACAAAAGGAAGGATGTAGTACACTTGTCCTTGGCGGAAGAGTGGATCAAACAATGACGGTGACAACACGTTATGCCAGTAGAAAGTGACTGCCCAACCGTTTGCAACACCAACAAATATGTGCTCGGCGAATCGGTAGAAGGGGTTATCTCGGTAAAGAAAGGAAAAGATTGCCAGACTCATGAGTGCGCTTATCCAAATCCACGGATCACTAGAGATATTCATTTTTTCCTCCTCTTGGCGAAGTAACCGATGTTACCGATGACGATGAAGAGAATCATTACGAGATGGGCATAGGTGAGTGAAAGAAGGGCCTCGCTTGCCTTTCTTCTGACCT
>LJUJ01000044.1 GCA_001303785.1 Caldifarciminota bacterium SM23_42
AATTATGACAGCCAATACGCATCATAAGTTTAGCGATTTTTGTGCTCAGGTCAAGAAAAGGAACATGCTTATTCCAAGTCATTTTACCGCAGTTTCCACCCCCCAGTGAGACAATGGATGCAATTATCCATGATTTCTGGCCCCCCACCGAATGGGATTTTCGTTGCGAAGTCTTTAAAACAGGAAAGTCTCATGCGCAGCCGCCACGCGAACCATACTTGGTGTGCATCCCGCAATGCCAGACTTTGAGCTAACACGTAACGATAGGGTCAGTGTCGATCGAGAAACGCCTCTAAATACAAACAGGCAGTGATCAGCAACTGCCCTATATTATAATCAAGAGCGAACTAATAGACTATCTGAGTATCATTAACTTGTGTGTTGCGCGTCTGCCCCAATCGAAGATGATCATAAGACGCAGACCGACAACTGCCAAGAGCCTCAATGCTTTCACTTGTGTCTTCCTCAGAATTGCAGCAGACGTTGAACAGTAAGGCCCAGCCGAATGTCGTTTGACGCAGCGCCCAGCATCAAGCGTCTTGCACCAATATGAGTGTTGTTACCGATTAGTATCATGAAGTGGTGTCCATAGGTATCAACTCTGACACCGCCCGCAAAACTATTCTCGGGCCCTGTAATCGGTTCTTCGGATTGCAGGACCGGATAGTACTCGCCAAGCAGAGCCACATGTTCGATTGGACCGAATTCCCAGTCAAAGCCCAAATCAATACCAAAACCCAATCCGAATTTTTCATTATAGCCATCATAACCTGAATTGACAGTTGCGGTGACCGCGTCGAAAATCGGTTCGCTCTGCAAGCCCAGTCCGTAAAAGAAATTCTGTTGACGTTCTTGTCCGACCTTGAAGCTGAAATATTCAAGATTGATCTGCGTCCTCACGTAGATTTGTGGAAAATGGTACGCATAGCTAGCAGCGACTCGATACTCCTTCTCAAATCGTGTATACGCAGCGTAGAGCTCCAGCCTATCGAGTATTGCGTACCTTATACCCAGGTTCACGTTCGCTCCAACATCCAAGCCGAAAAAATTCTCAAGCGGATCTTCGGTCAAGTCTCCGTAAAATCTATGCTGTATTTCAAAAACCATGGAACTTCTCTCGAGATCTGAAGGCACCTTGAGATTCAAAGCACTCGGTTCAAACGCCAAAAGCAGCTGGGTACATGTCACTAATAGCAAGGTCAGTAATATCTTCTTCATTACAATCCCCCTAGAAAGAACGACTATTCATCACCCTCTTGGGCAGTAATTTCCAGCTCGCCTTTCTTCTTACCAGAGATATTACAGTATGCGGTGACACTTATCTTATCGCCTTCTTTCGCGTCGATTATCTTATAGAGCACCTGTTGTATCTCTTCATCTGTTTGGCTCTTGAATTTTTGCTCAACAATCTTCTTCCCGTTCAGTTCAACTACTACTTTGTAAATATAATGTTTAGACGCGTTGTTGACGCTATGTGCTATTTCAACGCTCAGCACACCCGTTTCAGAATCATATTCCAGATCCAAACCCTTTGGTGAATGCGCGAAAAGTGGCACTGCCACAACCAACAACGCAAGTATAAACGGCTTCATATTTTGCCTCCTCTTAGAAGTAATTAAGGTAAATGACTAGGGCAGCGTGTGTGGATGCACCAATTATTGCGATCAGTGCGAGCAATCGGTGAATCTTGAACGTAACCTTTATGACCCGCGTTCCAGTAAGCACGGCGAGTAGCATAAACGTGTAGCTGAAGATACCCAATGGTATTATAAAGCTCGATAATTCCATACATAACCTCCCCTTGTGAGTAATGAATCTTGTAGTCAGACCCGTATCAGAAACCTGACTACGATGCGATTATAACGGCAAGACATTCGTTGTCAAGCTCTATTCGTTCTGAAGACCACTGTCGGGCAGCAGATAAACTTAGACTCGGCAAAAGAATAATGTAGACTATTGGTCGAATTGTGTTATGTACAAAGAAGGATATGTGAAGATAGGCTAAGGTTTGCTTTGTCTACTATGCTCAGTTGATGTAGGGCAGAGCTTCAGCTCTGCGGAGAGATATCGCAAACCTAAAGGTTTGCCCTACGTTACTGAGACATAGAGACAAAGAAACACGGAGATACGGCATAAAATCGTTTGATAAATCAAACAACTACAAAACATCCCGCGTAGTTGCGTGCCGTCGTTTCTGTACAACCAAGACATGTAGGGTAAGGCTTGAAGTCCTGCAAAAAAGAGAATCTGCAAACCCGAAGGTTCACCCTATATTTCCAAGTTCTGAAGAACACTTGACAACGTCAACTCTGCAATTAGAATTTATACGGAGGTGAGGGAAATATGAAATATATTGTTGGATTAATTGTATCGGTCAATCTTCTGACATCTACAATCACGTATACGCCCCAGAAAGCACTGCGTGGTAGGGACTACCTGGACAACGGTCAAACCTGCAATCTACCGCACCGGGTGCTTCCGAAGACTACGCGACAAGCTATACTCGTTGATTCTTCGGGCAACGCATATACTGCCTGGACCAACACACAATGTTGCCTGGCTCTTGAACCAAACATTGGTGGCCTGCAATTTGTCTGCCGCCATTATTCCCCAACCGGACATCTCAATGTACACCAGTCCAATGCATACATGGCATTCTGGGTTCATGACATGCAAGTCTACCAGGCCGAGTATGGTAATGCCCGTTATCCGACGTCAGTTGCCTCAAGCAGCGGTCCCCACATCGGTTTCCCGATTTTGGATCCGCACACAGGCTACTGGGGTCATATGGGTGCTCAGTGGTGTGACGTTGGTTGGTACTCCTCATTCTGGGCTTCACCGGTCGACCTATCTGGTGACATAGGTGCACCCAGGAGTGTTGGTGTGGAGCTGCCTACTGGCGATCTCGTTTTTGTCTGTGATGAAATTAACGGCCTGCTTCCCTACTATACGACGAGTCCTGACCTAATAAGTGTTACACTAAGGACCACCGTATCCAGTGGTAACCTAGCCACGAACAGCCACCTCTGGGGCATCGACTGCAATGGCGGTATTTGCTACGTCTTCTGGTATGACCTTACCGATGTCAGTGTTTGGTATCGAGCAACAACCGATGGCATCTCCTGGACTCCCGCCACTGAGTGGGAGCTGACCTATCCATCACCCTATGCGAGTAATGTCTTTGGCCTTTCTCAAATGGCAGTAACTGATGCAGGTAATCCGGTTCTCGTCTTTGACTTGTCCGATGGCAATGACTTGACCTATCCTTACAGCTCCAAGGTCTATGTGTCGAACGCTTCGGGTGCCTCACCGATCGAGGTGTCGAACAATGGATACGGTGTCTGGTCCTATCCGACGATTTGCACGGGTGGTAGCAATATTGCTGTTATCATGCAGGTCGCCATGGATACTACACTGATCGATTCGTTTGCACGCCACGATATATTCTGTACTAGCTCCGATGATGGCGGTTCAACCTGGAGCGCTCCATACAATCTCACGGCGGGTGTGATCGAGCGTCCGGGCGTGCCTCAGTGTGCTAAGAGAATGAATCCTGCAAGCGGCTATGCTTACTATTTTTACGGTGTCAATCTGGTTGAAGACCACGATCCGTATTTCCACATCGTTTATGATCCTGAAGGCTCGGATCCACATGCCTGGTACGTTGGTGGACTTGCGTGGAGTGGTGTCGAGAACGCAGTAACGATTCCATCCAGGTTAAACCTCAACGTCAGGCCAAATCCATCATCTGGTTTTTCGAACGTTTATTATTCTTTAACCAAGACCGGTAACATTTCGCTCGGGATCTTTGACCGGCTCGGTCGCAACATACGTACAGTAGAACCCGCACGCAAGACTGCTGGCACTCATTCCCTCGATCTTGATACAAGTGAACTTGTCGTGGGGACTTATTTCCTAGTACTCGATACTGAGGATGGAACCATTTCTCGTTCGTTCGTCGTAGTGCGGTAAAGTCGGTCGAAAAAGACTCTCTCATTCACGACGAGAACTTCTCTCCAGGAAGGGTATTGCCACATCCGGTGCAATCAAGCGGATACGGCGCAGTACCTTCTTTACGGCTGGTGACAGAGCACCTTTTGAATTCCCTGGTAGATTCTTCGATAATTCCTCAACAAAGTGACGGGCAGTGTCTTCAAATCTGAATATAATTTCTAAACGCTTCTTTTCAGAAAAATCATCGTACATTTTTGCAAAGGGTCTACTACGAAACAAAGAGAAGGCGCTACAATACTCCTGCTCTGCCCTATACCAATCCCCGATACGCTCCAGAGCTTTTGCTTGCGCAATGCAGTTTTCAAAATCATCATAATCTGTAACAAACTGGCAAGTGCAAATTAGTCTGTTTGCTTGCATTCTAAAGTAATGCGCCGGCAATTGGAGGGCCCTCCTAACGCGTACGAGGATATGAGAGAGATTTCTTGATGGCATCGTGCTCTTCGGCCAGAATGCATTGTATATTTCATCAAGTTGCATACTCTTCATCCTGGACAAAGCTAAGTAGATCAAAAATGCGTGATCTTTCGTTGGTATTGAAAATTGTATGCGTTTCTGCCGATAGAGGTGTAGCGGTCCCAGAAAACTGATTCTATAAACCGGGACGTCCTTATTGAATACTGGCAGACGCACAAACGCCTTAGATAAACCTGGTGATTTCCTTTTTGCGACAATCGACGTTACTATCTCAGGATAAAACAAGGAAAAGCGATTGAATAACCCGAGAATTCTGTGGCGCGCGGCATAACCATACGAGTAACGGTAATCCTTTAGCGCCAACGTTCTTGACGCTTTGGCAAGGAGAAATGTCAGCCGGCATACTGAATGTGCCAATACTCTCCCTGATGCTTTCACGGAATCTAAGCGAACATTTCGTGACAGACACAGCATCTTTCTAACAAACACGTCTTTTTCCATCTTGGATTTCTTGAATATAGGATTCAATCTGCAAATAGCATGCCGTGCTTTTTCTTGCTCACCCATAGCTGCAGCGCTACTCGCGAAAATAAGCGAAGCTACGTGCAACAGACCTGGGATTTCGTCCTTCCGCGCTTGCTCTAGAGCACGTCGAGCAGATTCCTGTGCATCATAAATTCTTGCCTGGTCAAGCATGCATTGGGCGCGGAGAATAGCTGTCAGACCACGAAACTCCCTGCGTTTCTTGTCTATCTTACGTAAAGTTTCAAGACACGCATGATGATTTCCAGCCGTTGCCAATAAAAGGGCACGGTCAGAATTATATACTTCTCCTTCAACCTCATCAAAGTCACCGTATCTGCCGTCGAGTATTTTCTCGATTATCCGATGCGCTTCGGGGTATCTTCCAATATGTTCGTACAGATTTCCTAGTTCACGCCAGAGACTTGGAACATTCTTCAAATGCTTCAGAACATCCCGACACATCTTGGCACAATTAAGCGCATGCTCGATATCCAATTTTTGTGCATGTGCAATACCTTCTCCGATGAGAACCAAGAATTTCAGATACAAGTCGCCGTGTCTCGGTATCCATCGCTTAAGATGTTGGACCAAAGCGATCTGTTTTTCGGGTTTTGCCCTCCAAGAAAGGGTGATCGCTTCGGTTACGCCAATGCGTACTGCAGAATAGAAGAGTCTGTCTTTCTCTAGACGTTTTCGCAATCTATGAGCTTTCTTGTAATAATCTGAAAACGGTATTGTGCCAAAGGAAGCCAAAAGTTTTTTTGCCTCAACTACTTCTGAGGAAATAGCATCAGTGTACTGAAAGAATTGGTTCGCCAAGTCCAGACCGCGTGCTCTTTTTGGAGACGACACTAATCCGTATCGCTTCCAGATGGACCAGATGCCGTTGGTAGAAATACTAATGTCTTTCCTAGAAAGAAGGATCCTCGCATCTTTGATTGTAAGAGATGGATTTCCCTCCTTGAGTAATGCGATTTCTTTTTCTAGGTCTATATCTAAACGATTCCATGGTCTGAAAAAATCTTCACGATTCAAGCTTTCCTTACCACCCTGCTTGTACCATTGCACCCAACGCCATAGTGTTAAATGCGATATTCTGAATTTCTTCGCTGTCTTTCTGAGTGACTTTTTTGAGTTCAAGTAATACTCAACGGCTTTTATGCGTCTTTTCGTACTTGTATTCATTACGTAGTGAAATTATACCAAGAATGAGAAAATATGTCAATACGGGAAAAGGGTGTTTTAGAAAACGTTGCAGGAAAAGGATTTGCCGCATCTCATAGTCAGTCGGTCGAACACAATCAAAAATATAATGCATTGGAGGAAAAAGCGTGCGGCACAATTGGCCTGGAGATGTGTTTCAACATGAGTATATAAACTTACGACCGGGAGGGGATCATGAGGTACATTGAATGCGTTCTTCTTGCCTTCGGCTCGTTGAATGCCGTGCAAGTGCATCCAGTGCATCATGACAAATACCACATTCTTCCGCATGAAGACCGTTGTGCCGCACTACCACACCATTGCTTACCACAAAGACAAGGAAATGCGGTGCTCGTTGACTCATCAGGTAATGGCTATTCGGCCTGGACCAACATACATACGTGTCTTGCATTCAATCCAACTGTGGGCGGCCTGCAGTTTGTTAACCGCCACTTTAGTCCAACCGGCCACATCAATGTTCATCAGACGGATGCAGCATTCTCATTTTGGGTTCACGATATTGAAGTCTACCAAGCCACCTATGGCAATGGCCGGTATCCGACCTCCGTAGCTACAGATTACGGGGCATATGTTTGCTTTCCAATTCCGGGTTTGGGACATGTCGGGGTAGTCTATTGCGGCCCTTGGTGGGGAGGATTACCTGGAATCCCGGTGATAATTGATTCTCTACCGGCCGGAAAATGTCTGGCAGTTGGATTACCCACAGAAAATATTCTGTTTGTTGCCAATACTGTTGATGGAGTTTTGGCTTACTGCACTACGAATCCAGACCTAAGTTATTTTGCCAGCGGCAACCTTGCCTCGAACAGTCAGCTCTGGGGAATCGACTGCAACGGCGGTAATTGCTATGTCTTTTGGTTTGACTTCACCGATCTCAGTGTTTGGTATCGTACAACAACTGATGGCATTAACTGGACTGACACTGTTCAGTGGGAACTGGAATATCCGACACCCTATCCTGTAAATTACCTGAGTTGGTTTCAAATGGCGGTGACGGATGATGGTGATCCGGTTCTCGTCTTTGATGTGAGCGACGCCGATGACACGACGTATCCTTACAGCTCCAAGGTCTATGTGTCGAATGCTTCTGGTGCAACGCCGGTTGAAGTGTCAGACAACACCTATGGTGTCTGGTCCTACCCAACAATTGCTGCTGGAGGTGGAGAGCTTGTCGTCGTCATGCAGGTTGCCATGGATACTACGTTATTGGATTCATTTGCGCGCCATGACATATTCTGCCGCGCTTCGGCCGATGGTGGTACAACCTGGGGCAGTGCGGTCAATCTAACCGAGGGGTCGACAAACCGCCCTGGTTTGTCTCAATGTGCCAAAAGAGTCGACGCGACGAATAATAATTTCTTCTATTTCTACGGCGTGGACATGGTTGAAAACCACGACCCGTTCTTTCATCTCGTTCATGACCCTGAAGGGTTGGATCCATTTGCTTGGTACGTTGGCTGGCATGCCGTTCCGACGGGTATCACAGACGCCCGAACGAGGACTCCGCAGTCCATTCGATTGGTGGTATATCCGAATCCTTTCAAACACCTGACAGATATCCGATATCAGATATCAGATATCGGAGTCAAGGATATCAGCACATCAGGACTGAAGATCTATGATGTTGCAGGTCGCTTAGTCAAGTCGTTCAATCTTGCATCGTGCATCCCCGGCCTCGCCCTGCGAAGCGGGGCGGGCCTGAATCATGTATCATGGGTAAGGTGGTGTGGCGACGACAATCGCGGTCGTCCAGTCCCGCCTGGTGTATATTTTGTAGAGATTAACAATACGGATGTGACATTGGTTCAGAAAATAATCCGCATTGAGTAATAGAAAGGAGGTGATGTAGAGGAAAAACACAAAAAGGGGCACAGTCTTCATAAAAGGAGGGGAAGATGAAGAAAGTACTAACATTGTGCCTGTTCATGAGTCTCGTCTGGGCAATGCCCAGAGGCCGAGATTACATAGATGACGGAAGCTCGGCAAATCAACCGTATCGGGCTCTTAGCATTAACAGGCAAGCTGTATTGGTGGACTCCTCAGGTAATGCTTACAGTAGCTGGACCAACATTCAGAACTGTCTTGCATTCAATCCGACACTAGGTGGTCTGGAATTTGTCTGCCGCAACTTCAACCCGACCGGGCATCTCAATGCACATCAGGCCGACGCCGGCATGACATTCTGGGTCCACGATATGGAAATCTACCAGGCTGAGTATGGTAACGCCCGTTATCCGACCTCGGTCGCTTCGACCGATGCACACACCGGCTTCCCGATTCTGGATCCGGGTACTGGTACCTGGGGCCATATGGGTGCTCAGTGGTGTGAAGGTGGTTGGTACTCTTCGTTCTGGGCTTCACCGGTTAATCTGTCCGGCGATATTGGTTCACCGAGAAGTGTCGGTGTAGAGTTGCCGACCGGTGATATTGTCTTTGTCTGCGATGAGGTTAACGGTCTGCTACCCTACTAC
>LJUJ01000022.1 GCA_001303785.1 Caldifarciminota bacterium SM23_42
ACCCTACTACACAATGAGTGCTGACCTTCAGACCACGGTGTCCAGTGGCAACCTTGCCTCGAACAGTCAGCTCTGGGGTATTGATTGCAACGGTGGTGTCTGCTATGTGTTCTGGTATGATCTTACCGACCTCAGTGTCTGGTATGTGAGCAGCACCGACGGTGTCACCTGGACCACGGCGGCGCAGTGGGGTCTGACCTATCCGTCACCCTATGCGAGCAATGTATTGGGTCTCCCCCAGATGGCAATTACTGATGCGGGTGATCCGGTACTCGTCTTTGACTTATCCGATGGCAATGACTTAACCTATCCGTTTAGCTCCAAGGTATATGTGTCGACTGCTTCTGGTGCCACACCGGTTGAGGTGTCGAATGATGGATACGGTGTCTGGTCATATCCGACTATCGCTGCTGGTGGTGGTGACATTACTGTAGTCATGCAGTGTGCCATGGACACGACATTGATCGACTCGTTTGCCCGCCACGATATATGGACTACTAGTTCGCTAGATGGAGGCTCGACTTGGAGTGCTCCACTGAATCTCACGGATGGTCTTACCGAGCGTCCGGGTTTACCTCAATGTGCCAAGAGAGTCGACGCGACAAATGGTAATTTCTTCTATTTCTACGGTGTGAATCTGGCCGAAGATCATGACCCATACTTCCACTGTAACTATGATCCTGAGGGTTTGGATCCGCATGCTTGGTATGTTGGGCTGCATCCCTACGGGATTGAGGAGAATGTGGTTGAGACGCCATCCAGATTGGCTCTCGATGTCAGACCGAATCCGGTGTCTCGTCATACGAGTATTTCGTATGCCTTGACCACGGCAGGTGACGTTTCGCTCCGGATCTTCGATCTCCTGGGTCGTAACGTGAGTACAGTTGAGACAAGTCATAAGAATGCCGGTGTCTATGCGCTCAATCTGGATACCAGCGAGCTTGCCAACGGTACCTACTTCTTGATACTGGATACAGATACGGGTAAGATCACACGTTCTTTTGTGGTAGTACGTTAAACAAAATACGGCTGCGGCCGGGAGGGATGGGAAGGGAAAAGGGAGGTCTATGCTATCTGTAATATTTGTCGCTGCTCTTATTGCTTCTTTGACTAGCGTAACATCTCATTCGCACAAAAGGGAATACATGGATGACCAGACAAATTGCATTGCTACGCACCGTGTTTTGCCACAAAGACAAGGAAATGCGGTGCTCGTTGATTCAGGAACACCCTACTCCGCATGGACGAATATCCAACATTGTCTTGCTTTTGATCCAATTACATCCGGTCTGCAATTTGTCTGCCGCAACTACGACCCAACCGGGCATATCAATGTGCACCAAACCAATGCGGCATTCTCCCTCTGGGTTCACGATATGCAAATCTACCAGGCCGAGTACGGCAATGCCCGTTATCCGGCTTCCATCGCTTCACCTGATGGCCCCTACATCTGCTTTCCGTTTCTGAATCCTCTTACTGGCACCTGGGGTAGTGTGTGTGCCCAGTACGAGGAAGGTGGTTGGTATTCTAGCTTTTGGGCTTATCCTGTCGATTTAGGAGGCGGTATCGGTTCTCCGAAAAGCATTGGTGCGGAACTACCAACCGGAGATCTTGTGTTTGTCTTGTATAATGTTGATCATACTATCTCCTACTACACGATGAGCGCTGACCTGAATAACACAGTAGCCAGCGGTATTCTCGCTTCGAACTGCCAGATCTGGGGTATCGACTGCAACGGTGGTATTTGCTACGTTTTCTGGTATGACCTCACCGATCTTAGTGTCTGGTATAGGACGACGACCGATGGAATCGATTGGAGTTTTGCAGCACACTGGGCACTTACCTACCCAACTCCTTTCACACATAATGTTTTGTTTATGCCTCAAATGGCAGTGACCGATGAAGGTGACCCTATGCTCATATTCGACTTATATGATTTGGATGATGCATCCTTTCCGTACAATGCCAAAACATACGTGTCTACCGCATCCAGCGACACGTCAATTCAAGTTTCTGATGACTCCTATGCTACGAGTTGGTACCCTACCATCGCCGCTGGAAGCGAAATTGTAATTCTAATGCATGTGTGGACAAACGGTTTGGAAGACTCATTGGCGCGCCATGATCTATTTATTCGCGCCTCAAGTGATAATGGAAATAGTTGGAGTCTGCCGGTCAATCTTACCGAGAACGAACCGAACAGACCGGGCCTGGCTCAGCTGGCGAAAAGATTTGACCCGGTGGGTAGAAATCTGTGCTACTTCTATGGGATAGATTTGGTTGTCGACTGGGATATTCTATGGCAGATTTTTTTCGACATGTATAGGTGACCACCCAGCCCGTGTGCCTGGTATGTAGCCTGGCACCCAATACCTGTAGGTATTGAAGAAAATCAAAGGGATGTCCCATCACATGATATCCAAATAGAGGTTTGTCCGAATCCATTTCGACACCAGACAGATATCCGATATCAGATATCGGATATCGCATACAAGAATATCAGCGAATCAGCGATAAAGATTTATGATGCTACAGGACGTCTGGTTAAGTCGTTTCGCCTTGTCCCGTCTGAAGGACGAGGACTCTCGTCTCAACGAGGCGGAGCGCCCGACGCCTCGCGCTCTGCGCTATGGTGGTGTGGTGACGATGATTCTGGTCATGCAGCTCCAGCCGGTGTTTATTTTGTAAGGTTCGAAAATGGAGAAACACAAGTTGCAAAAAAGATTACGAAATTACAATAGAGATAAATGCAGGAAAACGCATGCATTAGTTATATGCACTCTAGTCTTAGCGAGGATTATGTAGATAACAAGTATTAGTGTGTGGAATATGCTATTCGCCCTTGATGAGCGAAAACGCCTCAGCACGCGTCGCGGCTGAACGCATGACTCCCCTAATCGCCGAGGTAACTGTAAGGGTACCTGGTTTTTTTACGCCAATCATCGAGAGACAGAGATGCTCTGCCTCAATCACGACCAATACACCCATTGGCTTCAAATTCGCCATTAGGAAATCAGCTATTTCGTGGGTCAGTCTTTCCTGTAGTAAAGGACGCTTTGCCATGACATCAATTACCCGCACGAGGCTCGAGAATCCCGTTATCTTGTTTTCCTTAGGAATATAGACTATATGCGCCTTACCAAAGAAGGGCAGAAGATGATGTTCACAAACCGAATAGAACGGGATATCCTTGATGATAATCATCTCGTCTTCGTTCTTCGTCTTGTAGGTCTTGAGTTCCTTTCTTGGATCTTTGTTTACGCCGGAAAAAATCTCTTCATACATATTCGCGACGCGTTTTGGGGTGTCTTTTAGTCCCTCGCGCTTCTTGTTTTCACCAATTGCGTCGAGGATTTCAATTACTGCTTTTTCTATTCTTTTTTTGTCGACCATCTTTAAGGATCTCGTCTACCTCATCACCTGTCAGTATTTCCTTATCCAAGAGTGTTTCGGCTAATGCCTTCAACTGATCCAAATTCCTTTTCACGATCGACTCGGCGCTAGTCTCGGCCTCGTCCACGATTCTCTTCACCTCTTCATCGATTTCTCGCGCCGTGGTCTCTGAATAATCACGGTGCATACCGATCTCTCGCCCCAAGAATATCTCTTCCTGTTTCTCCCCGTATGTCAGGGGGCCCAACCGGTCACTCATCCCCCACTCACATACCATCTTGCGTGCTAACTTGGTCGCTTTTTCGATGTC
Source organism: Caldifarciminota bacterium SM23_42 (assembly GCA_001303785.1). Taxonomy (GTDB): domain Bacteria; phylum Hydrothermota; class Tepidihabitantia; order SM23-42; family SM23-42; genus SM23-42. Next base: position 3,704 of record LJUJ01000022.1, read on the forward strand.
GTTGCCGGCACCAGTGGAAAGGTCACCCAAGACCAACTTCTCAGCTGCCCTACCGCCGAGCATGAATGCCAACTGGTTCATACAATAGGTTTTGGAATAAGTTCTTCGTTCATCGATGGGTAGTGACTGAGTCAATCCAAGGGCCATACCACGCGGGATGATGGTAACCTTATGTATGGGATCCATGCCAGGAAGTGACTTGGCAACAAGCACATGTCCGCACTCATGATATGCAGTCAGTTTCTTCTCATCTTCCGAAATAAGCAAGCTCTTGCGCTCAACGCCCATGAGGATCTTATCTTTAGCGTCCTCAAATTCGGTCATGCTGATATTCTCTTTATCACGGCGTGCCGCTAATAGTGCAGCCTCATTGACCATATTCGACAAATCAGCCCCGGAGAATCCCGGAGTGCCACGTGCCAAAACATCAAGGTCGACATTCTCTTGGAGCGGTGTTTTTCGCGTGTGCACCTTCAAAATACCCAAACGCCCTCGGATATCAGGCCGGTCAAGAACCACGACACGGTCAAACCTGCCTGGCCTCAAGAGGGCCGGGTCAAGGATGTCCGGGCGATTCGTGGCGGCCATTAGTATGATACCTTCGTTGACCTCGAATCCATCCATCTCCACTAGCAGTTGATTCAATGTCTGCTCGCGCTCATCATGTCCCCCACCGAGTCCAGCACCCCGTAGCCTGCCTACCGCGTCGATTTCATCGACGAAGATAATACAGGGTGAGTTTCTCTTGGCCTGATCAAACAGATCCCTTACGCGTGATGCGCCTACACCCACGAACATCTCCACGAAATCCGAACCACTTATCGAAATGAAAGGCACACCAGCCTCACCGGCAACAGCCCTTGCCATCAGTGTTTTCCCAGTGCCGGGCGGACCAAGTAGCAAAACGCCCTTTGGTATGCGCCCACCCAACCTGGTGAACTTGCGTGGTGCCTTAAGAAACTCAATTACCTCAGTTAGCTCTTCTTTGGCCTCATCAACTCCGGCGACATCCTTAAACGACACATTCAACCTGTTTTCCAGGAGTACCTTAGCGCGGCTGCGGCCAAAACCAAGGGCACGGTTCTGACCCGACTGCATCTGTCTGATGAAGAAAATCCACACGCCGATAAGCAGAAGCCAGGGTAGAATACTGACGATGATTCCACCCCATCCAGATTTCTGCTTAACCGTGACTTCAACGTTGTATTTCACGAGTTCATCAGCGAACTCTGGGTCTTCGAAAGGCATCAGCGTCGTGAACTCAGAAAAAGCGCCCTTATCTTCAAAATCGATGGGTGTCTGCAACTGCCCCTTGATTGACTTTTCCGTTATTGTGACCTCGGTAACATTCTTTTGTCGCAATTCCTGCAAGAATAGCGAATAAGGAATGTCGACACTTTTGCCGCCGCGATTTGAGAATTGAAATACGACGAATAATGGAATCGCGATAATTAGTACCCACATCAGGATTGTCATCAACGTACTACGCTTCGTTGGTGGTTTATTTATCATCTAATACTCCTATATATTTCAGATTCCGGTATCGGTTATCATAATCCAAACCGTAACCGACCACAAACACGCCCGGTATCGTAAAACCTACATAATTCAAAGGCACATCAACCACGCGTCTTGATTCCTTGCTGAGCAACGAACATACAACAAGACTACGTGGTTTACGCGTACGCAAATTTTCAAGGATGTAGCTAACCGTTCGTCCAGAGTCGATAATATCCTCAACTAGTATCACATTGCGGTCTTCGATGTTAAGTGATAAATCATGAGTGATTCTCACGACCCCACTAGATTCTTTCCCATTATAGCTATGAATTGATAGAAAATCGACCTCAAGCGGAATATCAATTTCCCTGAGCAAATCTGCGAGGAACATGAACGCGCCTTTCAAGACACCAATGAGTATGGGTTTCTTGTCCCCGTATTCTTCATTGATCTGCCGTCCAATCTCTTCAACCTTTTTCTGGATATCTGCTTCCTTAATCAATACGTTCATATTCCATCACGAGAAAGTTCTTTGTTTTCTTGCTAACAAAACCGCGGTAGGCGCGTGCAATACCCAATATCCACAATATTCCCTTCTGATCGCATACCAACATCGTGTTTTCGCGCTCGCGCGGGGCAATTCGGTGTTCGCTATAGATTTTTTTCACCTTTTTCTTACCAATCTTTGTTTCAATCAGATCTCCGACCCTTCTGTTTCTCACATAAAGTGGTAGTTCAATATCTTTGAGGTCAAAAACCTCACGATTTTCCCTAAAACTAGTGGAATCCAACATTCTGGCAACATTTATACTAAGCTTATAATCGCCAATAACACATCCACGTTTACTAACGTCCAAAGGAACCCTTAGTTGCGCTCGCGGTTTAATGAAACCTATAGCGATTTCATCCCGTTCACGTTGTGCGTAGAGACCCTTGGGAAGACTGATTCTCTTGCCGCATTCTTTATCTCTTAGACCAATGATTGCGTGGTAATGTTTACTTTCATACCCGTCAAGACTTCCACGGAGATCCTGTAACGCTTTCATCACAAGCCGAGTCACAATTGACAAATTATATCTCATAATCTTGTTTATGTCAAGCAACACACAGTCTTTGGCGGCTCTCGCGACCCTCGCGTACACTTTCTCTGCTTTTTTCCAGAGATATTCGTCATCGTGTCTCAAAATTTCCACTTCTCTTCTTATCGTATCGGGTAATTCAGGATTGATTTTCAGAAGTATCGGCAACACCTTAAGCCTTAACAGGTTGCGCCGATAATCCAATGATAAGTTGGTTTCATCCACTGCGTAAGATAATCGCTTTGTTCGCAAATAATCCAAAATATCTGCCTTTCTGATATTGATCAATGGTCTCACGAACGGAAGACGCACGGCTGGAATCGATCGAAATCCCCGCATGCCGCTTCCTCGAACGATGTTAAGCAGGAATGTTTCAACAAAATCATCGAGATTGTGTCCGAGCACAACTCTATCTGCACCAGTTCTCCTTAGATATCTGCTGAGGGCGCGGTACCGTGCGGTTCTTGCTGTAGCCTCAATACCTTCTTTCCGTTTACGGACTTTGATATTCAGAATTTTATGCTTGATCTTGTAACGCGCGGCGTAATCCTTGGTCAATTCCTCCTCATACCTTAATACCCTTTTTGAACGCAAGCCATGGTTCACGTAAACGAGTTCAAATTCTACTGATCCACCAAACAAATCAACTAACACATCAAGAAGACAAACTGAATCAGGCCCCGCCGAAAAAGCGATGATTATCTTGGCAATCTTGTCGAACATATGATATTGCTCAATCGTTGCTCTGACTCTATCCACAAGGAATTGGCTCATCGTTACACCCACAGTTTATTATACATATATCACGTGAATTGACAACAGTTGTAGGAAATTCAGACTTTTTGACGGATGTCTACGTCAAGTTGTTTCTCAATACGTCTCAGAAGATCCGTCAAATCAGCGATTGTATACAAGTGGTCAGGCAACTCGCTAAGCATGTTTTCGAGAGCCTGTTTCGACAAATCAATTCCCTTTCTTATCACGCCTATTGTTCCATTCTCTTCCAATTTTGTAATATCTTCATCAAGATAATCATCGATGAACCCTGAAACCAACCGACCGGTCTTAGCCGCGATTAATGTATGATACCAAACGAAATCGTCGAAATCCTGTTGTAGATTCTCCGGGATACCGATGTGTTCCAACTCCTTAACCAAGACGTTTGCTTCCTTGAAGTACTGATAGGCGAGTCGGTAGATCACATATTCTTCCGGATCGACCTCGGGCATTTCTTCATCGCTCGCCCCTTCCAGATCGATGCCTTGTTCCTGTGCGATCTTATGAATCATCTTCTCTGTTTTAGTAAATATTTCTTTCAAATCATTCATGAATATCTTGGGGTCATAAGGATCTTCGCCCTTCCTATAGTGATCAAGGAGCCTTTCCTGATCATCCTTGTACACGCGACATGTTTCACGCTTATCGCATCGGTCACAGCGATAATCGCAGTAATTGAACGGAGGGGGTTTAAACGCTTCAGACATAATTCAGTATATGCAAGACTATGATGCAAGTCAATGATAGACTAACGGACTGCGCGGATTCTTGAAGCCCTCGGCACAGATTTATCGTGGCATCCAATTTGGATATTCCTTCCGTAGAAACGCGAGGGCATTCCGGGCCATTTTGTCATCCTTCAACTTCGTCTTGAACAACAAATGGGCACGGTAAATCGCCTTGGGCCTCACCGAGCCACTTTGATAAATACGGATGTACATACCGAAGAGACTCAATGCCTCTTCATAGCGACCATTTTGCTCAAGGAAATTCGCAAGTGTATACAGATTCTTCTCATTAAGTCCCTTTATCCATTCCTTCTCTTTTATTTCTTCGTAGATTGAAAAGATGATCTCACTATTTGCCTTTCTGAGGGCTATTTCAATGGCCTTATTATACATGGTCAGAGCGTCATCATGATTTCCTTGTTCATAATAGAGCCGCGCAAGAACGAGTCGTGCATCCTGATTCTCTCTCTCTTCATGCACAACCTGAAGTAGCATGAGAATCGCGGCATTCGTATCACCCGCATCTAACAACCGATTTGCTTCCTTCATTCTGGGTGACAACTTCAGTTTTTCAAAACTGTCTTCGACCATTGGTGTGATGTATTTCTTCTCGATTCCGAGAAACCTAAATGAAGCACCCATCGCTGCACCAAACATAAAGCCGCCAATATGCGCCCAGTAAGCGGTGCCGCTTTCCATACTCCAACTGGCACCTATGATTTGCTGGATGAACCAAATCGGGAGGGCAATACCAGCATATATTGAAAAAACGCCAACATAGGGTCTTAAGAAGAACCAGATGAAATAGGCGAACCGAACTTTGGTCTTGTAACGACGTATCATAAAAGCTCCCATGATTCCTGCAATGGCTCCTGATGCACCGATCAGCGGTGTGGTACTACTCGGAAAGGCCATGGCATGGAATCCTCCGGCGACGAGACCACCAACCAAGTAGAGACCCAAGAATACTTTCCAACTCCAATCATCTTCTATATTGCAGCCTACCAACCAGAGAAAGAGCATGTTGAACAATAAATGAAAGAAATTCGCGTGGATGAATATCGAAGAGAACAGCTTAAGTAAGTTGAATTCCTTGGGTTTGAACCCGAATTGCTCAAAGACCATCTTTCCATATTTTACTTTGTAATGTTCATAGAGATTCTTCCATTGTCGGTAATCTTCGGTTCCAGGCGGGATTATTTCGCCAGCGAGAATACGCTCGCGCACCTTATCATAATCCACTTCCCGCAGCAAACCGGGGTCAGTTTCCAGGAATTGGTAGGCATAGTGCGATTCGATTTCCAACAGGCGCATATGAAGCTGCTCCAGCTCTCCCATCTGACCGCTCAGCATCAGACCCGTGATGATCCATATGATAGAATTCAAGACAATCAATCCGATCGTCACATATGGGAGTCGCCTCACTCCTTCTTCGCTACCGACGGGAATGATGAAAAACATCAAAGCAAATATAATCGAAGTTTGCGAATTTGTCAACAAAAATCTTCATTTTATATACAAAAAGCCATTTTTTTGCACTGTATCTATAATACGACAAAACTTTGAGCCGTACGCATATGTTCCGCGTGCGTGAGAGTTTGCGCTACATTCTTGCCATTTTTAGGAGCCGTTATGCACTTCTTCATTAAAGTTCGAGCGTAGTCGAGAACTAGTCTGATGAACTTTTCGACGCCTCACGTCTTCATGCGAAAAGTCAAGAAAATCCAATGATAGCGATGAATATTGACTTTTCGAATTATCGGTGTATAATGCATACGTATAGTCATAGTTCATTCTCCTTTCGTGGAACGAACGGGAGTTAGAACGCCTGCCGCTTGTATTACATAACGGTCGGCGTAACAATAAGATGGGGTCGTAGTTCAGCCTGCCCCGTAACTTCCGAAAGCTCTGCTTGCGTGAAGTTGACGAGGGTCCTGTCACGCATAGCGGGACAGGAGTTAGAACGCCTGCCGCTTGTATTACATAACGGTCGGCGTAACAATAAGATGGGGTCGTAGTTCAGCCTGGTTAGAACGCCTGCCTGTCACGCAGGAGGTCGCGAGTTCAACTCTCGTCGACCCCGCTTTCCTAATGGAAAATGATTACAGTGATAAAAACATTAGATTACAGAGATGCCGTAAAATTGGGAATAACAAAGACATGAGAATTACTGTCATACTCTCTTTTATCGTATTAATGCTAACGACCTGTTCACCGGAAAACATTGGCGCTATCGGCACACCGGTACTTGTTTCGCCTATTAATGGTTCGACTATAACCCAAAACCCGCCGACTCTAACATGGCAGGGTGTCGCGACCGCTTTGGCATACGATCTGATGCTCGCGGATGATTCTTCGTTTGACTATTCGGGGATTGTAATTGATATCCAATGCCATACAGGCACAGAATATACACCAACAAATACACTAGGTGCTGGAACGTATTTCTGGAGGGTACGTGCCCTGGAAGGCGGCTGAGGCGGCGCAGTCGGGGATTGGTCTGATCCCTTCAGTTTTGTCGTCCCCTAGCAACCGTGTCATTACGACAATTGTCGTAATGACTTAGGGTAAAGTGTCTGTTCAACCAACACAAACTGCTGACTCCTTTTCAGATCTCTGTACAGACAAATTGGTCATTCGATTATTTTAGAATTGTCGAATAATCGTACAAATGATGTGAGACTCGGCTAACTGATATTGATGTTTTCGAAACGCATGTGTTTTGTCAGTAGAAACTCGCGGGTGATTATCTGGCGAGTAGCCTGAATATTTCCTTCACCAACAAGCTTGAATTTTTCGACGCGTAGATGACAAAGGACTGAAAATCCACATCTGCTTCTTCATTGGCCAAGTCGCTGAGTGATCGTATGATTACGAATGGAATTTCGTTGACCGTGCAGACTTGAGCCACGGCGGCGCCTTCCATTTCTACACAATCGGCATGGAAAGTTTCTTCAATCCACAAACGCTTTGCCTCGCTCGATATGAACTGATCCCCCGTAGCAATTCTTCCCAGAATTATCTTTGGTATATCTTCTTCTCCCCTAATCTCTTCAGGGATTGATTCCAGAACAACAATCTCTGCCGCCTGCAAAGCCAAATCAACGAGCAGGCTATCTGCGAAAAAGCCCAAGGTATCAAAAGGAATGAAGCGATCCGGCAAAATTTGACCTAAATCATGATGCACAAGATTTTTCGAAATGACAATGTCACCGATATTGAGCTGAGGATTTATGCCCCCCGCGACACCGGTGAAAATTATGGCATCTACATCATACTCGGTGATCAATGTTTGGGCGGTCTGTGCTGCTCCAACCTTCCCGACACCACCCTGCACCACGACGCAGGAAACACCGTATAGGCTACCCATCTCATAAACCGTACCCGCAATGGTGTCATCTCTTTCGACTACCATATCTCTGCTGAGCAGTTCCAACTCAACTTCCATGGCGCCCATGACGCCAATCGTTTTTGGCGGCGTGAGCGACATCAAAACAAGAGCAAGGATTGTTAGCATTTCATACCTCCGAAAATACTGTCTTACTACGCCATCATCACTTGTCTACGGTTTGCGAAATCTCGCTTCCTTAAAGATCGAGTAATCGCGCAGTGCGAGCACGCGGACCAGCAACTTATCAACGGTCAGCTCAAGACATGCAAAGGTCGGCGGGAAACCTCTTTTGTCTTCGTTCTTCAAATGTCCCGGGTTGATAAAGATGATACCGGCTTCCTGCTTCACTTCAGGAATATGAGTGTGGCCATATAATACCACATGGACTCTCTGTTCACGAATCAGATCTTCGGGTCTAGGATCATCAGGCAGATCATTGGGGTGAGAAGACATGGTGTGACTCAACAAAAATCGCCAACCGCCGACATTTTCTATCCGCCGGTTTGGAATCTTTGTATCCTGGTATACATCGCTAAACACACCAGGAACCCGTGTGACATCACGCTCACCAACATCATCGATATCAGAATAGTCATCACCCAGGTGAATGAATGTCTCAGCGCCTTGTCCCTTGAGAAAATCAATTGCCTTGGACAGATTGACTATATGCTTATGTGTATCACTTATTACACCCAATTTCATCATACGACCTCCGAATCAAGAAATCTATGCAGAACCAAAAACAGAATACATTACACAATCAATTCAATACTATCGAGATTAACAACACCAAGGTGAAGATGATTATTGTCGGCGTAAGAAGCAGTTTCAGAAAATCCCTCATCGAAACGTTGAAGTATTCTAGTGAAACGCCAACGCACGGATGTACCGGGGAGATCACATAGCCAAAAAATATGCTCGTGTAAATCAAAGCAAATATGACTGGCGTAATTGGACCGAAGGTCAGATAAACCGGGAATATGATTGACGAAGGCAGTAAGACTCTTCCTGTGGCGATGCCCAAGATGAAACCCGAAACAACACACAGCGTCGCCGGTGACAGCGGAATAGAAGCAATCAAAGTTGCGGCGTTGGATGCTTTGAAAATATTCAAAAAAATGAACATCCCGATAATGATGAAAGTAAAATTCCATGGTTTCATCTTACGAGCAATAACCAAGAGATCCAGCTTAACTTTGCTCATCAGACAGGAAAGAAGAAGAGCCGTGCTCACGCCGATGACCGTAGCCAATTCTTTGATCGGCAGTGTGAAGAACGTCTTAAGTGAGAAATCGAGCACCGGCGCGATCAAGACGATGCAGAACGGTAGGAGTAGCCCTTTGAGCGAGAACGGCTTCTGGTACTCTATATCGCCTTCAATCTTTCTCACCAAATAAACGTAGCCCAACAAAAGGGCGAAGAAAAAGGTTGGCAATAGATACAACATTGCAGAGTAGACATTGACGTCGACAATCTTTGCCGATGCAATGAGGGCCGAGCTCAGCGGGTAGATGAGAACAAAGAGGTGCCGGAACCAGTCGTTTATCGCCACCTTGAGATCACTAGCAACGCCCGCACCACCTTTCTCAAGAATCGGCGCCGAAAGCAAAGCACCGCCCGGCATCGGCAATAATCCCATGATGGCCGGCGAGAAAGCCATTAGACCCCTTTTCCCAATACGTAAGTTGTTCACCAAATCATCCATCTGGCCACTCTCTTTCATGGTGCCGCCGATCATCGGTATCACACCCATGGCCAAGGCTAACAGCAGAACCGAAACATCCGTCACCGTATACAAAATTCTTTCTAGGATTTGATATGGTAGCAGTGTAAACAGTCCTAAGATGACTGCACCACAAAAAAGTGCCAAGGGCAAGTTACGGCGCGCCACCAGCAGAATTGCGGCCAGAGAAATGATAAAACCCAACCAGGTTAGCATGGCTCTGAGAAAATCGGTAAGATAAACATAATCAGATGACTGAAACGGGGGAGTCGCTACACCAGTTCTGCAATCTGTACTGCATTCAGCGCTGAACCCTTACGAAGGTTATCGGCAACGATCCACATCGCTAAGCCGTTTTGGGCCGTAATGTCTTGTCTAATCCGGCCAACGAAGACCTCGTCTTTGCCCACAGCATTTTCTAACGTCGGGTATTCTTCATCATGGCTCGCGAGTATTACTCCGGACGCATTCTTAAGAATCTTTTTAGCCTCGGCGGCCGAGACTGCTTCGACAAAATCTACACTCAGTGCGATGCTGTTACCGCGCTTCACCGGAACCCAAACACATGTTGCCGACACTCCAATGTCATTTTGGCCGAGAATATCAGGTATCTCCTTCGCCAGGATAGTCTCTTCTTCGGTGCTGCCTTTTTCCATGAAGTCACCTACCTGTGGTATAACATTGTCTCCAATCGTGTAGGGAAAAACGCTATCTTCAGTCTTCTCAACTGCCATATCCAAAGCAAGGAACTCATATTCATATTCCAACTCATCGAGCGCGTCGTTTCCAAAACAGGAAACCGCAGCCAACGCAGTGAAACGCAGATGCTTCAGCGCATGCTTCTTGTGCAGCGGGTAGAGTGCGGTCAGTAATTGTATGGTGATCGGATTTGGATTAGCAATCACCCCCTTGTGTTCCCCCACGCTGTCGCCGTTGACTTCAGGAATGACATGTAGCACATCATGGGCAAAGCTGAAGGCACCCGAACAATCAATGACAAGCGCCCTTTTCTTGAATTTCGGAACCAACGCACGGGCCCGCACCTTATCCAAGCAACAAAAGACCAATTCGACTTTGTCCCGGAATGTGCTGTAGTCAGAAAGCAAATCGATTTGCTTATCCTTGTAGATAATTTTGTCTGTCCTCTTATCATTACCGGCAAGGAAATATACTTCTTCGGTCGGAAAGTTACGCTGCTCCAGTATGCTTACGAGTTCCCGACCAATCAGACCATCGGCACCCAAAACTGCAACGTTTTTCATGCCTCAATTATAGGATAAATCACGATTAAGTCAATATTTGTTACTCTGTTGAAGATTAATGGGCTAAACTTACGGGTTAATAGTCCTCACCGGCATGCTAATCGACCGGAACACCGAACCTTCCGGAGCGATCAGGGGAGCTGCTTCGGAAAAATCCTCCATTGATAGTCTTGCGATCAATCGAGCGGCGCGATGTAACGAGTCAACCATCAATGGTTGTGGCGGCTGCTGTACCATGGAGAATATTTCACCCCTCATGAAAGTGCCGTCGGAATCAAGCAACACCATCAGAATCGGGGCATAGCCTCTTTCCTGAGCGACATTGAATCCCCACGTACAGAAGTTACCCAGGCTGTACGCGATGAGCCTGTCTTTATAGATTTCCATTGCACGAGGAACATGAGGACCATGCCCCCATACAAAATCAGCACCGCTGTCAACTACCGCTCTAGAAAATTCTACCACGTTACCGCGTGGTTGGTCTAGAAAATACTCGAATGTATCATACGTATGGAGATATTTCAGACCTTCGCCTCCACCATGAAAAGAGACAATCACGATGTCATGCTGTCTGGCCAGTCCGGCAACCTTGCTTTGTGCAGCTACGATATCGAAGATTAAATCGGTCCCCGGTGATGTCGCAAAACATGCAATAGCAATGTTCTTTCCCCTGATCTCAAACTTACCAATCTTGCCTGCTGGACCGCCGAAGGCAATACCGTAATCGGTCAACGTTTTCTCCGTAGACTCGACGCCGTGTGCACCAAAATCGTTCAGGTGATTGTTGGCGAGATTCAGAAAATCAAACCCAGCATCGACCAGGTGTTGTGCAAAAGGAGGGGGCATCCGAAATGCATAGACCCTACCCTTGTTTGTCTTTTTTGCACAAACGCCGCCGTCGAGTAGCACTCCTTCAAGATTGCCCACAGTTAAATCGGCGGATCGCAGATATTCGGTGACTTTCCTGTACAGATCATCACCCTGATTTGGTGGTAGCATGGTTCTTGGATAATCTGAACCCATCATGATGTCGCCTACCGCGACCACGGAGATCGGATCAGCACCGGCACTGGGGAATAGCACAAACAGTAATGTAGTGACGAAGAGTGGACGGAGGTTAGTCAATAATTACGCTTGAGGTATTGATGTATTTGTAGGGATCGATCTTCATACCTGAAACACGAACTTCATAATGGAGGTGCGGTGATATCGACCGGCCTGTCGAGCCAACCAGAGCAATTGCTTGCCCCCGATTCACAAGCTCACGGGGTTTAACAATGATTGTCTGGCAGTGCGCGTAGGCGGTTCTGAAACCAAATCCGTGATCAACGACAACAGTCCAACCGTAGCCGCCGACCCACCCGACAAAGCTAACCACACCATCAGCCGTTGCCAGGATTTTCGTACCCCTGGGCGCACCAATATCAATGCCCCAATGCATGCGCACCTTTCTATCAATCGGATCCACACGATAACCATACCCCGAACAAATCCTACGACCTGGAACCGGATGAATCGATGGAACATGAGACCAGAGATAGCGGTTATCGTCGATCTGCCCCTCGATTTCACGCAGACTCGTTTTGCGTAAATAGTATTTACCTTTCAAGACATCAATCGATTCATAAATCTCGTCAATTATACGTTCGGTATTCTTGCTCACAATATACGGGGAGCGCTCTACCTGTTTTCCACCGATACCCATGGACCAAATATCGGGGTGGATATGCGCCATCTGCCAATAGGTCCGTTCCCGGTTGTCTTGAGCTACATGTTGGTCAAACAAACCCTGCGCTCGTTTCAAAGAGCTATTCAGAGATTCCAACCGCGCGGTGAGATCTTGATTATCACGCTCTACTCGGCTCAGATACAACTTGATGAATGTTGGATGTGTGCCGTTTACAAAAAGAAGTATTGTCGATATTGTAGCCGCGATGAGTATGCCGGTGATGATGAAAATCGCAAACACGGGTAACTTCAAATGTTTGAGTAAATTACGCTTTTTCGATATGAAGATGATCTCAACCCGGTTTGCCATTCTGTGATTATATGCAGATATCCCAAATTGTCAAGAACTTAGTGTATAAAGGTAATCAAATCTTCGATTTACCATGATTTGCAATGTTTTTTCCCGCGCAAAGTGCAGGCGTGGCTGGTTGACAAAACATCCCGTGACGTTATAATAGAGCCGTGCAGGAACTGGTTCACGTTGCAATAATTATGGATGGCAACGGCCGATGGGCCCGAAAGCGCGGACTGCCTAGGGTCGTTGGTCACCGTCAAGGCGTCGAATCGGTAAGAGCGATTGTCAAAACTTCAACCAATATTGGTGTAAAATACCTTACTTTGTACACCTTTTCAACAGAAAACTGGCAGCGCCCAAAGGACGAAGTGAACACCTTGATGAATATGCTTGAGGAAATGTTGGTCAAGGAAACCCCCGAACTACACGAGAAGGATGTTCGAATCAATGCGATCGGACGCCTAGACGGTCTATACGAAAACGCACAAAACGCCCTGCAGAAATCGCTTGACCTGACCAGGAACAACCACGGTCTGGTACTAACACTCTGTCTGAATTATGGAAGCCGTGGTGAAATAGTCGATGCACTAAAGAGAATAATAGAAGAAGATAGAATACAACACTTAGACCTCAAAGACTTCAACGAAGGGAAGTTTGCGAAATACCTATATGACCCATCGCTGCCCGATCCCGACTTGCTCATCCGTACGGGCGCCACAAAACGTGAACGAATCTCGAATTTCTTGCTATGGCAAATCGCATACACTGAAGTGTATTTTACGGAAGCGCTTTGGCCTGATTTCCGCGAAAAAGAGTATATGAAGGCGGTTGAGTCATTCAAGAACAGGGAGCGTCTCTTTGGCCGCGTCTAAAGAATTCAAGAAAAGACTGATAACCGGTACGGCCCTCGTTGTTTTGATAATTTTCTTTATTTGGCTAGACCGTATCTTCCTGCCCATTCTGATGCTTACCTTCGCGACATTCGCCAATAACGAATACTTCAGATTTTGGCATCGCAAGGATATCTATCCGCATACGCTTGCCGTGCTCTTTCCAATCTACGCACTTACGTTACTCACGTACTTCGAAACCCCGCTCCTCTTACCTAGCTTCATCCTCTTGCTTTTCGTTTGTGTGCTAGGAATTATGCGCTTTCCTGGGGCGCGCCGGACTCAGAATTTTCTTGCCGAAGTCAGCGCCGGTTTTTTTGGCATAATCTACTTATCGATTTTGCCGATCACACTCATTCTCTTGAGAAAAATCAGTTTTGCCATATGTCTCATGCCTCTCGTACTGACGTGGCTTTACGACACTTTCGCTTATTTTGCCGGAAGCCTCGTCGGAAAACACAAGCTCGCGCCCAAGCTCAGCCCCAGCAAAACGTGGGAAGGAACCATACTCGCCCTTCCCCTGACCTTTCCCTTTACCTGGGTCTTGAGCGAATGGTGGTATCCAGATTTTGGTGTCCTTGATTGTGTCATAGTGACGCTTGGCATCGGAATTCTCGGCACGATGGGTGATCTTCTCGAGTCCGGTATGAAGCGCGAGGTTGGTTTGAAGGACGCATCAAAAGTCTTCCCAGGTCATGGCGGGTTCCTTGACCGCATTGATTCACTCATTTTCAATGTTCCCTTCTTCTATTTCTATATGACATTGGCTGTATGACCGAAAAGACACCGCTTGCTGACCGCATGCGCCCCGAGGAGTTCGAAGAGATTCTCGGCCAGGAACACCTGCTGGGCAGCGGTCGACCAATACAACGGCAGGTCGAGGAAGGGAGGCTGTTCTCGATGGTTCTGTTCGGACCGCCCGGCAGTGGCAAAACGACGATTGCTCGACTCCTGGCGAGACGATTTGCGGCTGATTTTGTATCGTTTAGCGCTGCCACGAGCGGCATTGTCGAAATCAAGAAGTTCATGGAACAAGCTGCCAAGCGCAAGCAGCTATACCGCCGGGAGACAATAATATTCATCGATGAAATTCACCGCTTTAACCGCGCGCAACAGGATGCTTTCTTACCATACTTGGAAAAGGGAACGATAACCCTGATCGGAGCAACTACAGAAAATCCATCCTTTGAACTGAACTCGAGCCTGCTCTCCCGCGTAAAAGTCTATATGCTCTACCCATTATCCTTAGAAGATATCAAATCGATACTACAGAATGCATTGGTGTCGAACAAAGGACTGACGGGTAAGTTCCATTTGGATAAAGAAACATTAGATTTTATCGCCAATATCTCAGATGGCGATGCACGCGTCGCCTTGAATGCACTGGAACTCTCAAGCCTGGCCACAAAGACAGCTGACATTAGTCTGAAAACAGCCGAGGAGGTCGTCCAGCGTAAGGCATTACGTTATGATAAATCGGGCGAGGAACACTACAATCTCATCTCTGCCCTTCACAAGTCTTTACGTGGGTCAAATGCAGACGCTGCATTGTATTGGCTGGCCAGAATGCTAGAAGCAGGAGAAGATCCTCTATACATCGCTCGGAGACTCGTCCGCTTTGCAGTCGAAGATGTCGGCATAGCAGACGCGCAGGCCTTGGTAATTGCCGTTGCCGCAAAAGATGCGATTGATTTCATTGGTCGTCCAGAAGGCGACCTGGCACTTGCCGAATGCGTGGCGTATCTTGCCCGTGCGCCAAAAAGCAATAAGTTATATGTTGCCTACGAAGGTGCAAAGAGAGACGCCCTAAAGACTCAAGCCGAACCAGTTCCACTACACATTCGGAATGCACCCACCGGTCTGATGAAAAAATTGGGATATGGTAAAGGATACAAATATCCTCACGACTATCCCGATGTCAAGGTCGAACAAGAATATATGCCGAAGCGCCTGCGGGGCAAGAAATATCTCAAAGAATAGTCGACTACTCAATCCATGAACGAAAGCTTTGATTTAATCATTATTGGAGCAGGGCCAGCTGGTTCTGCTGCCGCTTTCACTGCGGCTCAAGAGGGTGTATCGGTTCTAGTACTCGAAGAACATCCAAAAATCGGTGTACCCCTAGCCTGTGCAGAAGGGCTATCACGCAGTACGATTGAGGGATACCTTCAAATCCAGCCGGATTGGGTTGCCCAGCATCTGGCCGGTTCGATCGTTAGAAGCCCTCAGGGAGGCGAATTCACAATAGAATATCCTGATGTTGGTTGGATACTCGACCGCAAGAAATTTGACCCCGCACTGGCTGCGATCGCTGAAACGCACGGCGCCGTCCTCAAGAAATCAGTACGCGCGATCGGCATACAAGACAACGAAGTCATCGTCGAGGAAGATGGCGCGACCAATAAATATTTGTTTAGGTATGTCATCGGCGCCGATGGCATCACCTCTAGGGTCGGACGCTGGATGGGTATTGATACACGATTAAGCACCGGGGAAATCGAGGTTTGTGCCGAGTATATGATAAGCAATATAAGCGTAAACCCCCAATATGCCTATCTTATTTTCGGTAGCAAATATGCTCCAGGTGGTTATGCCTGGGTGTTTCCAAAATCAGAGCATGCGGCCAATGTCGGCCTAGGGTTGTCTCCTTCAAAGACAAAGGAGAACGCCAAGTCGTTTCTCGACCGCTGGATCGAAGAGGAATTCCCTGACGGGCAGATCGAAGAGAGAGTATTTGGCGGCGTTCCGGCGAAGATCCTGAAAAGATTCTCTGGTAACAATTTCTGCTTGGTCGGCGATGCCGGACGTTTTGCCGATCCACTCTCTGGCGCAGGAATTGCCAATGGCATAAAATCAGGAGTCATTGCCGCCAGAAATGCAGTAAGAATACTGAAGGGACAAAAATCTAGGCTGGAAAGCGAAATGAAGGCCGAGATTTTGGATGAGATAAGATGGCACCACCGCGTACGCAGCGTCTATATGAAGCTGAGCGATGATGATTTCAAAGACATTTTCGAGATCGCAGAGAAGATATTCGGCGGGGTGACCATCACCGATATAAATACCCACCAGCTTGTAAAACACATACTCCTCTCTTGCCCACGCCTACTTAAACTTGGGTTCAAATTGCTGTTCTGAATTCTACTCAGGTAGGCAACTGTAGTATGATTTACTTACCCTTCTTCTCTTTATTAGTACTTTCCCTTTTCTTATCTTGTTCTTTATTCGTGGTCTTTTGTGCTGGTTTACTTGGTGTTCTCTCTCTTTGTTTCGTTTCAACCTTCGGTTTTGTTTCGACTCGCTTAACATCTTTTCTATCGAGTAAGTCCTTATGCTTTGATTTCTTTGTCTTGATGTTCTGAAAATCATCCTCACGCCGATCATTCACCCCATTTGAGTTCTTATCCTGAAATTGATCCTGTTGCCGCTCTCGCTTCTCAATGGAGAAGGGCTTCGTTGTTCTTTTCTCCGGAATATCACTCTGCGCCTTAGTTTCCTGTTTCGCCTCAACTCTGATTTGAGACTTGTTGTCTTCTGCAGAACTCGCTTGGCGTGGAACTTGTTTGATTGCAAACACCATGCTTGCCAAACACAAAAGTAGTATGATTCTCTTCATTTTGTACCTCACAAAATTATAAACAAATAACTATTCATGTCAATAACCGCTTAATCGCACAAACACCTTACGATTCTCTCCACCAACAAGGCTTACGCTCCGCTCCAGAGGTCGATACCCAACTTTCTTGATTTCGACAAAATATTCACCGGGTCTCAAGACAATACCGCGCGGCGTCTTTCCGACGTACTCTCTCAACCCTGATTCCGCCTCAGTAATATAGATGCGACACTTGTCAGGTGTAGAAACGATAATCAATTCTGCGGGCTCAAGTTCCTTGATTTCGATTTCGATCATCTCGGTTACGATGTCAGGTCCCTCGTCGTTAAGTGCCGGCAATCGCTCCGGAGAAGCCATTGCGATCATTGTTTCAACACCTTCAGGGCCACTAACTATGTAATCATAGTCGGCGGATTGTGCTGGTATTTGGTAGGTTTGCCCACCCCTTATCCATCCGTCTTCGTTCTCAGGGGGGAAGACTCGGCTGACTCCTCCCCCCTGTTCTATGTCATATAATGCGACATAGCAATCCTGGCTTGCGGAGAAATATATGAAGAGGTTGTCGCCTGGATGGTAGACCCTGTCTTGCCGGTCTACCCACAGCGAGACTTCCAGAGGATTGCTAGCCGCAATTAATGACAAAAGAATAACCAGTGACATGATTACCTCTCAGGACGAGAAGTGTAGTTTCGATCAGGTTCTTTTCTTTGCGGAGCGGAGTACTTCTTCCCGGATTGCGTAGGCTGTCTTGATACAGTCTTGCTTTCTTTTTTCTCTGGTTTGCTAACCTTTGGCTTCTCACGTTCTGGAGCATCGGTTGTTTTACTATCTCGATTTCGAGTTTTTTCAACGCGTGGTTCTGGTGTACTCTTTTGTCTCTCTTCAGTACGCGTCACACGTTCGCTAGAACGCACTTGAGGTTCCTTAGAACGAACAACCGATTCATTGCGTGCCTTGGTTTCGCTCTTGTCTACCTTCTTAATACGAGAAGCAGCGCTTTTTGATACCGGTTCATATTTTATATCCGTGGATCTCTGTTTGGTCACCTTTTGAATACCACCAGCACTCTTAGTGTCCACTGATCGTGCAGAAGTCGTACCCTTTGTCAGTTGATTTATATCAATATTCTTACCGGTTATACCATGCTGCCTGTCTTTTTCAACAATTTCCCGGTTCACCTTCGCAACATGCTGCATGCGCATCTGTTCTAGATTCCCGCTGCGCTGTTCTTTTTCCACTCTGGTATACAAATCCGGATCTTGCTGCCGCACGAGTGTCCTAACCTGTTCCTCTCGGTATGGCACATTTATTTCACGCGGTGGTTTTTCAGGAAGATATATGCCGTGTGTTCTCGATTTGACTCTAAGGGTAGCATACGAATAAGGCAAGCGGTATCGAACGCGCCGCCCGTAGCGTGGTCTGTACCACCAGTATCCATGATCATACCACACCACATAGAAGCCGGAATAGTAGAAATCCCAGGAGAAGTGATGACACCAATGACAGCGCCACCAAAACCAATCCCACCACCATGGATACCACCATGGGAAATAGCCACAGTAGTATCCGTATGGTCTATAAACCCAATAGCCGTCATAATAATAACCATCGTACCAGTATTCATCATAGCCGTAATCACCGTTGTAATCATAGTCATAATAAATGAAATTAACGTCGCCTGCGAATAACGGTATGACGGCAAACATGAGTACCAAAAATAATAGGCGTTTCATTTTAACCTCCTGTGCCCATGACCAACTCCGGATTACCCGGATCAATCTGATAAGCCCAGTCAAACATCACAGAGTACGTACCAATTGCGGTAACGCGGAACTTGGCATAGTGGTTGTCCCACGTATGGATGATGTACGTATGCCCCACAATCGCCTCAACCTTACCGGTCAATGACCAGCCCTCTTGCGGCGCATAGGTTATTTCATCCAAGGACGAGGTGTAGCCAAAATCCTGGATCAAACCGGCCGGATGTCCGATATAAAAGTAGTACGCGTGATCATTCTGGTCATAACCATAATAGAAGTCACAGTGTGGGGCGTCATAAGGAACAACCGAGTAAGCACTGAATTGCCAACCTGCGAAATCGGGATACTCGGTGTAGTCGAAAATCTGTTCCCCGTAGCCTTCGGGCCGCGGCGTATCATAGACAATTTCATGGGAAAGTTCGCTCTCGTTACCTTCGTAGTCAAAAGCAGTAATCGCATAGTAATAAGTTGCGCCATTGACTAAACCGAAATCCAAGAAATAATCCAAATTGGTCTCGCCGATTTCGTAGTAAAGGCCAAAAGCTTCGGCACTCCGGTATATCCGATAGCCGGCAAGATCCGGTTCCGTGTTCTGATACCAGACAAGAAGTACTTCCTCATCACCAGTTATCGAACGCAAACCTCGAGGAATGGCAGGCGGTTCGTTATCAATACAATCATGTGTACAGCCGGCCAGCCCAAGTAAACATCCGATGATGAGTACGTTTGAGAATTTTCTTAGTTTTTTCATCTTTCACCTCTGCCCCCTTATTATGCAATCGGCGTGCCAGGTAAAACTCACTATATTGCGAGCTAAACTAAAAAACCCTGCACAAGAATTGTGATTCATGCACAAAAATTGTGCAGTCTTACATGGCTAGACAAAACCAACCTATCGTAGATCATCCCAGGAGGGCCATATTTTGTCAACTTTCAGCGTGGAAAATAGCCTATTTGGAGATTTCTTGATGTTTCTTGTTAACTTTTGAATATTTGTGATGGCAGAACCGGGAATTCCATGCTTATAATGCCGTAGGGTTCTTTGCTCGATATTTTCACACGGCAGGGTAGATAGAGCGACGGACTTCCATCTCTGTCTCGAAGGTATCGAGACATCGATATCGAGAGAGAATCCGATTCAGGCATTTTTGACATCCTCTGAGATCACGGCGAGAATCGCACAAAAGTAAGCCAGGTAACGCTTTGCACCCCTGTCCCGAGGAATCGAGGGGATTCTGCCAATTGCTGGTCCCACGAATTATTGCATCAATTGATGCCTGGAATTCACGAGGATACACGCTTCCTATCATACCAAGAAGAACAACGAAGAAGCGGTAGAATTCTGCCTAGTATTTCGTGCTATCGGTAGATACAAGAGAGTGGTGTATACATCAGCGGATACGCACAACAGGTTGTATTCAACACGGCGTGAGGTTTCGTTTGCAGCATCAGCGATCGTCGGGAAGGGGGATTCGAGGCCTCCATTGAGTTTTTGGTTCCTTATAGAAAACTCAATGGAGAAAAGGGGGTGTCCCCCTTTGCACCCATATGTTTTGGTACAAATCTGGCACAAGAAAAAAGAAGGGAGTGACTGACCAAATCTCTCCCCTTGTGCAACGCTAGTGAATCTTACCTTATCAGCAGTAATTTTTCAGTAGCACTGTAATCCCCAGCCTGTAGTTTCAGGAAGTAGACACCGCTAGGAACCTTTCTGTCCAAATTATCAGCACCATCCCAGGAAATGACTGTAGGCACTAAGCAGTAATCACTAGGCAGTGAAAATTGTTTCACCAAGCGACCAGAGACTTCGTAGATTTTAAGTGATGGTGTTTCACGATTCTTAATAGTTTGGTAACCCAATCTAATACTTACTGTTCTGCAAAATGGGTTTGGATAGACTTCAAGGAATATCGCAACATTGGATTGCTTATTTTCTTCAATACCTACACCTGTATTGTACAGTATCGTTACGTTATTTGAATTGTAGTTCGCACATGCTATATCTAGAGCACCGTCAAGATCAAAATCAGCAGACATGATCCCCCAAGGGCTATTGCCGACTGTATAGGTCGCAAGACTGTCAAATGTTCCATCGCCCATATTCAATAACACAGCCACAGTATTTGTGCCGTAATTACTTGCCGTTAGATCGATATCTCCATCGCCATCAAAATCACCTCCGTGGAGAGCCCTTGTATTGGTTCCAGTAGTATAGCCGATAGGGCTTGCATATGTACAATCATTACTATATACTGCGGTTGGATTATCACCTACTGTATAATTTACTAACCCAGGAAAATTCCCGTCACCATCATTCAACAATATCGAAATATCGTCATTACCTGCATTCGTAACACCAAGATCCAAGTCACCATCATTATCAACATCCTTTACTGCTACACCGCGTGCCCATGTTCCGGCAGTATAGGTGTATGGTCCAGCATAACTCCCATCCCCGTTGTTCAGCATCACCCGGACATTATTACCAGAACCCCATCCGTCGGTCATCACAAGATCAATATCACCATCAGTATCAACATCACCACCAGACAAATTTTGCCCGAGCGTAGCTGGTGCATATGTGGCAAATACTGTAAACACACCGTTTCCATTGTTCTTGAGGATGACCAAGTGTGACGTACCAGGTTCGTTATGGGCAGAAGCCAAGTCTATATCGCCGTCGCTGTCAAAATCTGCGCCATATAGAGCTATCGGGTCACCTTGGACCGAGGTATAAGCAGGTGCTGCAAAAGTACCGTCACCATTGTTGAGCAGGACGACAACACTATTTGGATTAGAAGTTACAGCAATGTCGATATCCCAGTCACTGTCAAAATCAGCCACGAATATACCGCGCGGTTCATTACCAGGTACAAAATTGAGTGGATTTCCGAATGTCCCATCTGATTGGGTTGAGACTTCGGAGGTGAAATCCCAGACAAAACCCCCGAGATAAGGGCCAACAAGTGATTGAATATCTTTTGTAAGAACTGCAGTAACTACTTCGCCGTCAACAAAATCAGCAGCAGGATCAAGACTTACAGTTGATGTTGCACTATTATAACCGATCATACCCATGTGAAATCCTGACTGACTACCATGAGCAATGAATGTTGAATCATTGAGAGTTGTAGAATCGACCTCAAGATTGAACGTTGCTGATACATCGCTCGCCAGTGAAACGTCTAATTGATTCTGCATGGGGTCTGTCGTTGTGACGTTAAGCGCACTCTCATTGAGCAATATGGCGATACTGTCAACATCATGACTTATCGAAGCCAAATCAAGATCGTAGTCATTATCAAAGTCAGCATAGATCACAGAAGATGGTGATGTGCCTGTAGCGTACTCAATGGCGGGTTCAAATCCGCCAGAGGCATTACCAAGAAGTACTGAAACATCATTGGAAAGGAGATTTGCTACTGCAAGATCGAGTTCTCCATCTCCATTGAAATCAGCTGAGCACAAACCCATTGGTTCATCGCCAACAGAGTAGTGTACAGTTGAACCAAATGTGCCATCGCCATTGCCGAGTAGTCGAGATACGTTGTCAGAGTCGTAATTGGTAACTGCCAGATCAATATTACCATCACCATTGAGTTCAGATATACACAACGCCCAAGGTGTTGTCCCCACAGCATAATGGCTGGCTGGAGAAAAATTACCATCACCGTCACCCAATAGAATTGATACATTATTGGAATTGGCGTTTGCAGTAGCAATGTCACAATCACCGTCATTGTCAAAATCACCACTTACCACGGTTAGCGGCATGTCACCGACCGCGTGTTGCGTGGGTGGATTAAAAGAACCATCACCATTACCTATCAATATTGAAACGCTGTCAGCATACATATTGGCAGCAACAAGATCAAAGTGCCCATCTCCATTGAAGTCTCCACCAAACACTGCATGTGGTGACGAACTGGCTCCGTAATTCCCACCAAGGGTGAACGTTCCATCACCGTTACCTAGAAGAATTGTGGCGTTAGCAGAACCCTGATTTACTGTTGCGAGATCAAGATTGCCGTCCTCATTGAAATCAGATGCACATATTCCTTCGGGTTGTGTACCTACATCATAATTTACCGCCGATTGAAACGACCCATCACCGTTGCCTATGAAGATAGTAACATCGTTCGAAATGGTATTGGCTACTGCGATATCAATGTAACCATCCGCATTTAAATCAGCGGCTGCTTCAGTTATTGGATGAGTACCGGATTCGTATTCCGATGACAATACAAACATACCTGATCCACTGTCCACACGCGTGACAAATTGCCACACAAACCCTGAAAGCGAATCACCTGATGCAGACTGAATACCGCTAGTCAGTATCATAGTACCCCATTCTCCACGTTCAAACCCTGCATCAGGATTGATGGTAATCATCCGGGCAAGACTTTCATAGGTGATGACACCCTCGTGCTGCCCAGTCAGATGTCCACTAAGCCTTACTGTATTTGCATTAAAGCTTGCTGGATTCATATCAATATTGAACATGGCAGAGACGTCGGTCGTATCAATGACGTTCACCTCATTCTGCATAGGTATGGTGAGTTCAACAACTGGAAAATCAGCGGTTGCTCCTGGCCCACCATACGCACCCATATCATTTCTTGTGCCATCCGGATCATTATACTGAGGTAATGGATTACCTGAGTCAATACACGGAGATCCTGGTTGCAGATGATAATCATCGTTCGGCTCATCTACATAAAGGGGGTCGATAGATATACTACCTTGCCCCGACGAACAATAGTGATAATTTTGACCGTTATTCCACACATCGTTGTATGAGAGATCAGTAGGGATACTGGAATTAACGCAACCTATCCCATACGTGGTGTTTCCTGTGACGATGTTATTCATAATGGTGGGCAGGTATCCGCCGCTATCATATATGCCGATGTTATTATTTGCAATTGTGTTATTAATTATATCCGATGCTGAACTTACACCTATCCCGGTGTACGTATTATCTATAACCACATTATTGTGCAAAAATGCCGCTGACTGATTCCACATGACGATACCCTGGTCATTGCCTTCGACTCGATTATTGCAAATCTCTGGTGCGGCACCGCTATTGCAGAAGATACCTCCACCACCTGGCATACTTCCACCATTGCTGGCACCGGTAATTGTGAATGCTTGAAGCTTTGTGGTGTTCGTAATGTCGTTACCAACAGCTGTCACCACGTCACCCGGGTCGTTACCGCCATCGATTATTGATACGCCTTCTCCTGCTCCCTTTACGACTACTTCAGCCTTCAGTGCTATCTCTTCATAATATGTTCCTGGCGCAACCAAAACTACATCACCGGCATTTGCTGCGTCTATTCCTGCCTGTATAGTTGGATAATCACCAGGAACGTGTATTACATCCGCAAAAATATATCCGGTTGGAAGTATTACCAGCGAAATGCATACTAAGATGGATTTATTCATTACTGCCTCCGTGTTTATTGTATAGCTAACAATTAGTGGTGTCAACAGTCTTATGTGACTGCCAACAGATATCGTTATCACTTCTCGAGGAATGAAAAGAAGGCACTAATCAGAACAGAAACGCTTGATTAGAATCCGAAGTTTACTGAAATGATGCCAATATTGACGTTGAGGCAACTGGTTGTCTAGATCTGCGGATTATGAGTCCGCAACGGCTAGCTCGTAATAGGGCGATGGACTCGCAGCCCGTCAAGCTTATGAATATGTTAGTAAAGATATAAGAATTCAATACTTTGCTAGACACACTCCATCGATGAAGTTACATGTGCCAGAGCTGTGCCAAATTTTCACTCCAGTCTATAAGATATACATCCAAAATATGGACAAAAATAATTAATTCTTATGTATAATTCTCACCATCTTATATAATATGGCTAAGAGGGCTATAAATTTACTTAATCACTTGACACCGTACCTGGACAAGCTATGATTATCAAATGAAGTTTTGCGTATTGGTTTTAGTAATCGTGTACCTCGGTGCTACAGATATTCATAGACACAGCTCTGTAAAACAGTGTCCAGTATTCCCTGATGAGAATTCGACCGTCATTTCCTTTTCGAATGGCATTGTCTTCGACACAAGAAACGGAGAACCTGATTTGCCAGAAAATATGAGTATTTCCAACAATCAAATTGAAGGGTATTATCTAATCCAATTAAAAGGTCCAATCTTCAAGGAATATGTCGATGAAATAAGAACAATCGGTCTCAAGGTCATTGGTTATATTCCAAAATATACACTGATCGTGTATGGCGGACATGATGGAATATTGGCTGCCAAAGAAAAGGCCTTTGTTCAATGGACGGGAATATTTCAACCAGCTTATAAATTAACTAAAGAGTTATTCGATGCTAAAGGACATGACCATGTAGTGATTCAAACATCTCCGATCGAATCTGTGACGGAAATTGCAGAGCAAATACGAAAACTTGGGTTTGAGGTTATAAGAATCATCGATCATGATTTATGTAAAACAATTGATGTTTATATTGATCTTGAGCGAGTCGATAAGATTGCTCAGATTACAGGTGTATTGTGGATACAGCTCTGGACCGAGCCGACATTTTGTAATGACAACTGTCAATGGGTCACTCAAACTGGGTGGTATTCGTCAGTACCATCCAACCCAGGTGCAAGGCGAGTATGGTTCAGTGGAGTGGTAGGTGCTGGAGTTGTGCTAAGCACTACTGACTCTGCACGGCTGCAGGGAATGATACAACACTTGGCAATAGTGATTATGATGGCATGGCAAAACAGGCAAAGATATATTTCATCGACGTTGTCAACCCTACATCTTTTGTTATTCCTTATAATTTAGCCGCAATGTATGATACAATTCATCTTGGTCGTGGACTTCCTTATACTATTCTACAGCATTCGGGGAGCTGGGGATGGGGTAATGCAAGTGGTGCTTATTGTATACCTGATGCAGCAACTGATGCGTATTCCTATGCTCATCCTGACTTTTTAAACATTTACGCTGCCGGTAATGAGTCATCAAGTTACAGGATCAGAAACCCCGGTATTGCCAAAAATTTAATTACTGTAGGTGCAACTCAGAATAGCACTTCTTCGAATTTGATTGCATCGTTTTCAAGCCGAGGACCTGCAGAAGATCAGAGAATAAAACCTACTCTCATGGCACCTGGTCAAGATATTTGGTCAGCATATTACGCGGGTACAAGTGGCTACATGAGTGGCAATGGCACAAGTATGGCTACGCCTGCAGTAAATGGTTCAGTTGCTTTGATGCGTCAGTACTTGCTGGCTGGTTATTATCCATCAGGGTGTGCAAATCCTGATGATTCGATTAAATATCAAAGTGCTGCATTACTCAGAGCCATGGCGATTGTATCATGCGATCCTAATGTGAGTGGTTGGAGTATTCCAAATTACAATACAGGCTGGGGTCGGATCGATGTTGATAGTGTGCTCTATTTTTCTGGTGACAGTCGCAAATCTATAATACTTGATGATACCGTTGGTATAAACACGGGCCAGTCAATTATAGATTCTTTTATTGTTAACTCTCAGATTCCATTGCGTGTTAGTTTAGTATGGACGGATACTGCAGCAGCACCCAATGCCAATCCTACACTTGTAAATGACCTTGACTTAGAGCTCATAGCTCCTGATGCGACTTACTACCACGGTAACCAATATTCAGGTGGTCAGTCAATATCCAATCCAAGCGATCGGGATCGTGTTAATGTTGAGGAGTGTTGTAGAGTTGATGTTCCTCAAACAGGGACATGGAGAATAGCTGTTATTGGCCAACAGGTTGTTTTTGGAGATCAATCCTTTGCCTACGTCATTACAGGTGGAATTGAACCGATAGTCGGTATTACAGAAAAAGATTTTACACTTGGGCAAAATGCCACAAAACTTGGTTTATGTGTTTATCCAAATTTAGTTAGAAAAGAATGTATAATAAGATACGTTTTACCTCAACAGAATAAGGTTAACGTATCAATGTATGACGCAACGGGAAAATTAATTGAGACAATTGTAAATGAAATTCAAGATAATGGTACTCATTTTCAGCCAATCAGATTTGTAGATTTAGCCCAGGGTGTTTATTTTATTAAGCTCATTGCGGGCGAACAGTCGATTGTCGAGAAACTTGTTTTTCTTAGATAAAGCACAAAGGTCGACCACAAACCAACCTGTCGTAGATCCTCCCAGGAGGGCTATATTATACTAACTTTCGATAGTGGAAATAGCCGATATTTGGCAATTTTTTGTATGTTACGTAGGTTATTGATATTCTTTGTCAACTTTTGATCTGTGGGAACGGACGTGGACTTCTCAACCCAGTGCTCTCTCCGTTCTCTCTGAGTCCTTTTCTGTCCCCTGAAGCTATGTCCAAAGCCTACCCTCGTGGCGTAACCGCCCGCAGTATTGCCTTACTCCGTTGCTATTCGAGCTCGATCTCTACCGGATAACTGACCGGGCCGAGAATTGTGTTTATATACGCCCTCGCTTCAACTCGGTAAGCGGCTGTCTTGAGTTGCATTGCCTCTACCAATGCCTGTCCAATCTTGTTGTATTCCAGAGTGATCGTAGTGGCGAATTGCTTTGATTGCTTGGCTGGTATACTGATTGCATTGCCTGTTGTGCCCGAAAAAACATCCATACTATTCACGTAGAAAGTATAGACGAATTTATCGAGCAAGGCATCAATACTATTCGGGTTGTCCACCTTAATATCAAAGTCGACTTTCACGCTTGAAAAGGTGAAATTGTAGGGCCTGACAGAAACGAGAAAGAACTTGCACTCCTTTATGGCCACCCGTTGTTGAACTGCCGTACAGGATAGAAACAGACAAATCATGAAAAGATATATGCTCTTGATCATGATATTACTATACCCACACTAGGAGCAAAGTCAAGAATGAAGCCGTGTGCGTGCGAATGATTAAGCGATAATGAATCAATCGCTTGATAATTCGGGATTCGCCCATATTTGCTTGACTTCAGAATATCCGTGACTATAATGGACATGAAGGAGGATTGATGAAAGCATTCAAAACTGAAAAATACAACGATTTTACCAAAGCAGCAAATCGACAGAAGATGGAAAAAGCGATTGCCCAGGTTGAATCCAAATTCGGCAAAGAATACAGTATAATAATCGGCGGTGAAAGGATTAGATTAGACAGCAAATTTTATTCATATAACCCTTCAAAAAAGGGTGAAGTTATCGGGACCTTTCAGAAGGCAGACGAGCCGACGGCCGAGCGCGCCATGCAAGTCGCTCTTGAGACTTTCGAATCCTGGCGATATACCCCAGCCAAAACCAGGGCAAACTATCTATTTAAAATGGCAAATATCATGCGCAGGCGGCGTTTTGAGCTGAACGCTTGGATGGTTCTTGAAGAAGGCAAGAACTGGCTTGAAGCCGACGCCGACGTTGCCGAGGCAATTGATTTTTGTGACTATTATGCACTTGAGGCTTTAAGATATGATGAAGGACCAAAGCTCTACAAATTCCCGGGGGAAATCAACAAACAGGTCTACATTCCACTCGGAGTAGGTATTGTAATCCCGCCCTGGAATTTTCCATTGGCAATCTTAACCGGCATGACAACCGCGGCTTTCGTCAGCGGCAACACCGTTATTCTGAAACCATCAAGTGATTCGCCGGGAATTGCCGCCATGTTTATGGAGATTGTGGAAGAGGCAAAGGTGCCCGTGGGTGTTGTCAATTTTCTAACCGGACCCGGGGCTATAGCAGGTGATTATCTGGTCCGACATCCAAAAACGCGATTCGTTGCATTTACCGGCTCAAAACCTGTTGGCCTGCGTATCGTTGAGCAAGCTGGTAAAACACAACCTGGTCAGATATGGATAAAGAGGGTTGTCGCTGAAATGGGTGGAAAGGATTTGATTATTGTGGATTCAGAGGCTGATATCGACAGTGCTGTAGCAGGCGTCAGAACTTCAGCATTCGGATTTCAAGGTCAGAAATGTTCTGCTTGCTCACGCTTGATCCTTGATGATAAAGTCTACGATAAGTTCATGAAGAAATTCATCCCCACTGTTGAGGCAATAACAGTTGGTCCAACCAAAGATCCTGGTAATTACATGGGGCCTGTAATCAATGAATCTGCTTATAATTCGATACTTGAATATATCAAGATCGGAAAATCCGAAGGAACGTTGGTCTGCGGTGGTGAACCAGCGCCGGGTAATGGATGGTTCATAAGACCGACCGTTATTACAGATATTGAAAGCCGCCATAGGGTCTTCCAGGAAGAGATTTTTGGCCCAGTACTCGGCGTCACACGAGCGAGAGACTTTAGCCATGCGGTACAGCTAGCCAATGACTCCGAATACGGACTCACTGGTGCAGTGTATACGAAGAATAAAAACAAAATAGAAAAGGCAAAGCGCGAAGTTTTTGTCGGCAATCTCTATATTAACCGCAAATGCACTGGTGCCCTGGTTGGCATCCAGCCGTTTGGCGGCTTCAACATGTCCGGGACTGACTCTAAAGCTGGCGGACCTGACTATCTCATGCTTTTCACACAGGCAAAAGCGATCGCTGAATACGTTGGAGCCAAGAAGAAAAGCAAGAAAACTACGCGTCGAACCGCCAAGAGGAAACGGAGAAAATAATGATCGACCCAATCTTCAAGAAAATAGAAAAAAAGAAAATAAAATTCATTGACCTCTGGTTTTCTGATGTACTTGGTTCAGTCAAAAGTGAAACGATTCCTGTCCAGCATCTGAAGAAAACTCTAAAAGAAGGTATTTGGTTTGACGGCTCATCGGTTGAGGGCTTTGGACGCATCTTTGAGAGTGACATGTATCTTGTACCAGATCCAGCAACATTTGCGATCATTCCGAGGGACGAAGAGAGAACCGCACGCTTCATATGCGATGTCTACGCACCAGACCACAGACCCGCACCAGTTGATCCACGGTCAATACTGAAAGCCAACCTTGGTAAGTTGCACAAGGAGGGAATGGAATTCTACGTAGGGGCTGAACTTGAATTCTACCTGTTCAAGCGAGACGGTGATACCGTACTCACCCTTCCCCACGACCGGGTTGGCTATTTTGACCTGGGCGGTGACCTGGCATTGAAGATACGAAAAACAATGTGTGATCGCCTTCAGGAATTCGGCATCGAAGTCGAAGCCGGACATCACGAAGTTGGTAAGGGTCAACACGAAATTGACCTCCTGTACGCAAACGCTCTGACGCTGGCCGACAACATTCTAACGGCACGTATGGTAATCAAACAGGTCGCCGAAGAATATGGCCTCTACGCTACCTTCATGCCTAAACCCATATTCGGAGCAGCCGGCAACGGGATGCACATTCATCAAAGTATCTTCAGAAACAAGAAAAACCTTTTTGCTGACTCCAGAGACAGTTATGGGCTTTCTGACCTGGCCTACGGCTATCTGGCGGGCGTACTAAAATCCATGAAAGAGATAAGCGTCATTACCTCACCATTGGTCAACTCTTACAAGCGGCTCGTGTCCGGATTTGAAGCACCCGTGTATATATGCTGGGGACGCATGAATCGTTCCGCGTTGATCCGCGTTCCAAAAATAAGTCGTCAGAAGTTCAACAGCACGCGTGTCGAACTCCGTTCCTGCGATCCATCAGCAAACCCGTATCTCGTGTTCGCCACCGTACTCAGGGCGGGTCTAGAAGGAATCAACAACAAGAACAAACCTCCGAAGCCGGTCGAGGAGAATGTATACAAGCTCGAAACCAATGTGTTAAAGGATAAGGGTATTGACCTTCTACCGCGTTCACTTTGGGAAGCGTTGGAATACTACAGCCAAAGCAAAGTTGCAAAAAGTGCGCTTGGTGAAATGCTCTTCCAGAGGTACTACGACATAAAGCTCAAAGAATGGGATGAATATTCAATTCAGGTATCCAAATGGGAGGTCGATAAATACCTGGAGCTGTATTAACTCGATGATTACGGCGATACGAATGAATAATGGACGTGGCAGCTCGAAAGGGGCTGCCACGTTTTTTTTATTCATTATATTATCTATAATGAATGCTGGGTGTTTCTGTAAAATCAGCAGCGAATAGTTAAAAACGTTGACCGAATTTGTTACATGATACAATCTCACCGAGTGCCTTGCGCGGTCTCGGGGGTATGCCGCCAATCGATGCCTTGCTTGACCGTTCGGCCGGATAACCAAGTACTAGCAGCGCCACGATCTTATATTTGCGAGGCAGTGCTAACAACCTTTGCAGTCTCGACTCTCCAAACCACCCCACCCAGCAAGTACCGATTCCCAGCTCGGTAGCGGCTAGAGTCATATGGGTCATCGCAATCGACACATCTATGAGATGATTCTTATGACCCGCGAGCTGTGCGATGACATGAGTGAAAGCCTTGCTATAACAACCGATTATGACCAAAGGAGCATCCTTGATAAACGTGACGATACGCCGCGTTCCAACCGGCACGGTTCTTGGTATCTGCTTAATTATCGAGGGATCATCGACAACCACAAAATGCCAGGCTTGACGATTACTCGAGGAAGGTGCAAGCCTTCCTGCCTCTAAAATCTGTAGTATTCTCGCACGCTCTATCTTCTGTGTGGAGAATCTTCTGACACTCCTGCGCCACTGTATCGCCTTAAAAACATCCATAATTATGGTACTCCTTCGAAAGATCGATCATATCATTCACTCTGCGACAACATGCCTTGCCATAAATACCTGTTTTCTGGCATTCTGGTAATTACCAGAATAGGAGACTACCATTTCTTGACCCGCATCTTCTCTACAAACCCTTCGATACAATTCAAAACTTTAAGCAGGATAGGATCCTTCAAGAAATATATCTTCCGATTATCTGCAGTATTGTACCCGACCAAGTCAATCTTACGCAGATTTCGCAAGTATCTTCAGTATTTCGTAAGCTGTAGGATTGCCTAAGACTCGACAGAATCTGGAGGCACGATAATGAGTCTCCAACATCTTCCTTCTCATATTGTATTATATGAATTCACAACATCTTGTCAATTCTGGCATTCTGGTCCAGTAAAACCCAGGAAGGCAAGAGCCATGAGGCTCGCCGCGATGAATGAAATGGGATAACCCTTGAGCGCGGGATTGATCGGCGCAAGATCGAGGCGTTCACGGATTGCGGCGAAGACGATGATAACCAACGTGAAGCCCAGACCAGTGCCGATCGCAAAGACCGTACCGTTAAGCAGACTAAATCTATTGTCGATGTTAAGGAATGTTACCCCAAGGATCGCACAATTTGTGGTGATCAATGGTAAATAGATACCGAGGGCATTATAAAGTGCCCGGTACGATTTCTTAAGAAACATCTCGACCAGCTGAACGAGCGATGCAATGGTCAGAATGAAGATTGCGGTCCTTAAGAACACCAGATTCAACGGCAGCAGAATCACGTTGAAAACGATCCATGTAATCCAGGCCGCCAGGGTCATTACAAATATGACCGCCATGCCCATGCCGGTTGCAGTCTCGACCGTGCTCGAGACCCCGAAAAACGGGCAAAGACCTAAGAAACGCATCAGGACGATGTTGTTAACGAGAAACGCAGCAAGGAAGATGAGTGCCGGGCTCTTCATCTCAACTCCTTCTTAACATATTTGTTTATCAATGCCTTCAAAATGCCAATCACTAAAAACGCGCCAGGTGACATGATCATGAAAATAACCGGCGCCTTCTGGAAGCTCTCACCAAAAACGCTCATACCCAGGAATGTGCCGTTGCCGAGTACTTCCCTTAAGGTACCCATAACAGTAAGCGCCAGTGTGAAACCCAGTCCAGTACCCAAACCATCGAGTACTGAATCGAGGACTGAGCTTTTCGAAGCATATGCCTCGGCCCTACCCAATATCATGCAATTGACAACGATCAGCGGCACGAACACACCGAGTGCTCGGTATAGATCGGGCTGAAAAGCCTGCATCATGTAGTCGATTATCGTTACAAAGGTTGAAATGATAAGAATAAAAATAGGGATTCTAACCTCATTAGGAATATTCTTCCTTAATATGGAAATGAGTAAATTGGAGAAAACCAACACAAAGGTTGCGGCCAGTCCCATGCCAAACCCATCGCGTACCGTACTCGAAGTAGCTAATGCCGGACAGAGTCCGATCATGAGCACGAATACTGCATTATCCTTTACCAGACCACGCGTGAAAATATGGAGTTTAGTCACTCGACATACTCCTTGAACCTATCAATGTAACCATCCACGGCATCGATCAATGCTTGTGATGATACCGTCGCACCACTAATCGCCTCGGGTGCACCCGCCTTGAATCCTTCAAGGAATTCCGCGTCTCGTATCAACTCACCGATACCGTCGGTCTCTTTCGAATACAATACCGTAATACCAGTGACACGCGCCGCCTTACTATAGCCAACCATGAATTCTATGCGATCCAGATAACCCTGAGTCACGCCGACAAAGACAATTCCGAGCGTGTCCGAATCCCGCAAGGCGTACCAAAGCGTATCCGCAATGATCTCGCTGAAACCGCCCGCTTGTGGAAAAACATCCATCGGGTCACATGCCGACGCCACATATGTTGCATAATGTGCCAAGTTAACATCAGCCAGGCACTTATCCTTGAATTGATCCGTGAAGTCAGGTTCGGTGATCTTAGCACCCAAACCAGGTGTTTCAACAAGACCCTCGGCTGCGCTGGCAATTCTTATGCCCGTGATCACGCCCTCGGTGTCGAGCCCTACGGTTATCGGAATGGGGCCACCGTAACCCTGCGGGAATACGCGAAATACGATACCTAATTTGTTATCCGACGAATCCAATGCCTCCCAGAGTGTATCCGGTATGACCTCGACATACTTGTGCGCACTCATCACCTCTTCCAGACCGCTCAGTGTCAGCCTGGCCTGGGTATCCGCGATACGCGGCGCCGTGAAAGCATAGACGAACGACAGGATGACTGCACATGATACTGCAACAACGAATAAGGTAATCACCATCTGCCGCGTGCCGGTCATTTCTTCACCCCCTTCTTTGACAACTCACCAAATACACGCTCCTTGGTTAACCGATCAATCAATGGCGTAAATACATTCATAAGGAGGATCGAATAGGAGACGCCTTCAGGATATCCTCCCCAGATTCTAATGATAACCGTAATTACACCACATCCGATACCGAATATCCACCTGCCCTTCTTGGTGACCGGCGAAGTGACCCAGTCAGTTGCCATGAAAAAAGCACCGAGTAAAAGGCCGCCGGCAAAGAGGTGGAATAACACACTACCCTGAGTTGGCAATAACCATACAAGTAGTACGAAGCTGCCGAGATAGCCAACAACTATCCGGTAGTCAACGATTCTCAAAAAGATCAAGAACAAACCGCCGATAAGCAAGAAGAGCGCTGACGTCTCGCCGATGCATCCGCCTATCCTACCAAAGAAGATATCCCGTATCGTATCAAAATCGTTCAACTGTCTGATAATGATCTCGGGATTACCATAGTTAGCGGGATTCTTCAACAAGCTCAGCGGTGTCGCCGTCGTAATGCCATCGATGCCTGACAGCGTACCACCTACAGGGGTCAGCCATTCTTTGGTCATCAATGAAGGCCATGAAGCCATCAAGAACGCACGACCGGCTAGAGCGGGGTTGATGAAGTTATAGCCCAATCCACCGAAAAGCTGTTTGGCAAAGATGATGGCAAAGGCACTACCAACTGCGGGCAACCACCATGGAACACCAGGCGGCAGATTGAAGGCGAGTAAGAGCCCGGTTAGAATTGCACTTCCATCGGCTATCGTTATTTTCTTACCCAACATCCGCTGCATCAACGCCTCGCAACCAACTGCAAAAAGAATGCTGATGATGGTAATCAGTAATACCCGCAAACCGAATAAGTAAGTAGCAAAGATGAGCGCGGGTAGCAGGGCAATAGTTACGACACGCATTGCCAGACTGGTTTTGCGCGTCGCCCTAATATGTGGTGAAGCCGAAACAATCAACATCTCACTCACTGTTTCGATTTTCTCCATACCTCGCTCTTTCCATACTTAAAGTAATGCACGAGCGGAATACAGGCCGGACACACATAAGCACAGCAACCACACTCGATGCAATCAAGTACGCCATAACTCTTAGCCATATCGAAATTCTTGTTTCTCACGTGACTACAGATCTCAGTCGGCATGAGTCCCATGGGGCAGGCATCAACACAACTTGCACAGCGCACACAAGGACCCTCTTCAACCATCTTCGCTTGTTGCCAAACAAGAATACCCGATGTACCTTTGATCACCGGTACGTTAGCCGCGTACTGGGCAATGCCCATCATCGGTCCTCCGAATATTAGTCTCTTGGGTGAACCGACATAGCCACCACAGTATTCGATGACATCACTAACTGGTGTGCCGACGCGGACCAAAATATTCTTCTGCCGTTTTACTCCGTCTCCGGCAACGGTTAATACACGATCGATAAGCGGCTTGCGAAACTTGACCGCCAAGAGTGCCGCGTAGCAGGTACCGACATTATGCACCACACACCCGACATCCATAGGGAGACCACCCCGTGGCACTTCGCGTTTCAAAATCGCTTTAATCAACTGCTTCTCGGCTCCTTGAGGATATTTGGTCTTCAATTGCACGACCTCAACGCCCGTTTTTCTAAACAATTCGCCGGCATCCCGCTTGTTATCTTCGATTGCGAAAATAAGAGTGCGTGCATCGAGCACTCTCTGAAACAGTTGTGCGCCTTCGATGATTTGTGCCGTGTATTCAAGCATCAACCGGTGGTCGGCAGTGAGCACAGGTTCGCATTCGCAGCCGTTTATTATCAAGGTATCAATTTTCTTTTCTTTGGGCGGTGATAATTTCACATGCGTAGGAAACGCGGCGCCACCCAAACCAACGATACCGGCCTCTTTGACTGCATCGAGTATTTGCGTCCGTGTCAATTTGTCAGTATCTTGATCGGTTTGTAAATCACCGATCCAATCCTCGCTGTTATTGGACTCAATCACGCAAGCCAATGAAGTACCGACAATCGGATGCGGGTGTTCAACAATACCCAAGACTTTGCCGGAAATGCTGGCATGCACTGAAGCCGATATGAAACCGTCGAGCTCACCGATTCTTGTGCCGATCTTAACCTCGTCGTCCTTTTGAACCAAGGGTTTTGCAGGTTTACCAGTATGTTGAGAAAACGGGATGTAGACTTTCTTTGGTGCCGGCATCACCTCAATGGCACGGTCTTCGGTATTCTTGTCTTCAGGTGGATGTACGCCACCGGCGAATCTCGTTAGCATAGCCTCAAGTATATTCAGAATCGCTTTTTCGTCAAGAAAAACCTGGTCAGAATTGGATTGTTTTATAGATTAAGGGGTAAGAATATAGCCGGTAAAGTTTAGAACCGCGTTGCCACCTATTTTTATACGATATATCTGGCCGCGCGTCGTCTCGAGGTGCACATATACTTTACCTTGTTTCTGTTGCAAGTGTCCCTGTTCAATGATTATCCGCGAGAAATTCACGGCTTCGATCATCTTGTGCTTCATCAGATAGCAACCTAACGTGCCAGCCGCCAAACCCGATATTGGATTTTCATTGGTACCTGTCGACGGACTGAAGTGACGCATGAATGCCGTACTCTCGACATCAAATGTCTGCCGACAAAAAACAATAATGCCACTGATCCCGAGACGCACACAGAAGCTATCCATCAACGAAAAGTTCGGCACAATGTTCCTCATGTCTTTCAAGGAACGCAAGGGAACAACCATGTCATAGAAACCAGTAGAAATAACATCCATGGGTAAGCCGGCAGACGTCACGTCCGTTTGATTCAAGCTTAGAAAACGTGCCACCAGCGCCGGATTCACTTCGAGATCAAGATATGTCGGTTTAGTTAAGGTGATGGTCGCCCGGGTTATCCTGTCACCTTCGACTCTCAGATCAACGGGATTAATGCCGGCCTTCGTACGCTGTTTCATTATCGTCTCAGGTTCCCTAAGCTTCAGTACTCCCTCGCCGCTCAGGGCAAAATAGGTGGCGATAGCCGCATGGCTGGAGAAATTTGTTTCTTTCTTACCGTTAAAGAAACGAAGGGAAATATCCGCTTCATGGGTCGATTCGGAACATACGAATGCGGTATCAGAAGTTGGATTCAGATCCGAGGCAATGGTTTGCATTTCAGAGTCTATTAAATCTTCGGCTCCGAGCACCACCCATGCTGGATTCCCACCGTAAGGCAACGCAGTAAATGCACTCAACCTCTTCGCCTTAATCCAACTCGGCATAGAAAATCTTACATATATTTATTACGTTGTCAATAATACGCAGGTCGGAAATGCACACGGCTATCAAATGTCTGCACGCTGAATGGTTCAATCGTGATGATTACTCTTTGTCTGAATGCTCTTCTATTTTTTTCTTCAAGTACTGCTTTAATAATGGATGATTTTCTCGTTCCAATGCTTCAATCAAAAGCGGTTCCGTAAGAACATCGTAGACCGCTTTTCTTGTAGCCGGCGATACCGATTGAACGTATCCGTCAATTCCATATTCGATATCCAAGTCGGTAAGAGCGTAGATCATAAAGTAGTCTTTGATGTCGTTACCGCTCAATTCTTCGGCAAGCCAAGCCTCACCGAAACCCACCCTCTTAATGCCAGACAAAGCAGCGTATCGAACCCCATAGAAATCGTCTTCCAAGCCATGGAGTAAGTAATGTAGTTCATACTCGGTGGCTATCTCGCCGAGCGCGTAGTACGCAGATTTCCTGACCAATGCAACGGTATCATCTAAACCTTCTATGACATAGGGTAATATCCTATAGGATTTTGATTTACCCAATGCAGTGAAGGCACCGGAACGGACTGTCCATGCTCGGTCGCTGCTGAAGTGTGCAACCGGTTCGATTATCTGCTCACTTCCTATTTCGCCTAATACCCACAATGATTGTTTCAAACTACGCGCTTCAGCATCGCTACCCCGATAATCCATCTTACTAGTGATCCATTTTATTGCGGGCGTGCCAATTTCTTGCAAGATGTTCTTCAAGGTATGACGTTCGACCGACGATTTTGTATCGAATTTTGAAACAAGAAATGCCAACACCGTATCAGCCGTGCTGGGATGCTTGCCCAAACTCACGAATTCTTCAACTGCCGAGTCTTTCACGATCTGAAAACTCACCAATCGTGTCGTGGCCTTATCATAGAGTACTTCCAAATCGATGTTAATATCGACAATAAACAGAAGAATCACCACCATTGTCTTCACGCTCCAGATGAAAACAGCTCATTGCCAATCAATGCCTATCCCATACTCACCCTTTAGCCAGAAAGAAGCATCCACACCTGATGCATGAGAATCGCTTCCCAGCAAATCGATAAGCACGCCGATGCTGCCATACTCACGGCGGAAATTGCCGTAGCCTTGCGTGTTATTCAAGCGCTTCACCGCATATGTATCTGCCCCTTCCTCATCAACCAACAAGCCGATGCCATTGGCATTACCAGCGCCCTGACTCAAGTCGTAGGCAGCATATGTGTCATCTCCATGGCGGTCATAGAGCAATCCCAAAGCAAGATCATGCCCGCATCCCTGGGATACACCCTTGGCAACGTAGTTGTCGTCACCGCTCTCATCAATCAACAGACCGAGCGCAATGTGAACTCCGGAACCCTGCGTATACTGATAGGCGACGTAATCATCATTGCCGCCCACCTCGACAATTGCACCAATGCCGTACCAGTAGCTTGCCCCCTGTCCGAAAACGTCACAAGAATAATAGTCGTTGCCCTCTTCTTCCAACAGAATGCCGATGCCGGCAGATAGATCAGGACGGAACCCGATGCTGAACCCCTGCGACATAGAGACATAGTGATCGAGGTATCTAATCTCATCCAAGTATTTTTTTCGCGTAATGTACATATCATTGCCATTTCTATCACCGAGAATCCCGATGCCATAAGTCGAGCCTACACCCTGCGCATACAACGCGCCCTCGTAGATGTCGTTGCCATTCTCATCTCTCAGAATACCGATGCCAAAACCACCAGCACCCTGAGTGAAGGTATCACCGCGGTAGCGATCATTGCCGGCGCAATCAATTAATATACCGACCCCGAAGACACCTGCCCCGATCGAGAAACTCTGTCCATCGTATGTGTCATCACCATTAATGTCGATTAGAATCGAAACGCCAAATCTCCCGCAGGCAAGAGAGTAATCATCACCGAGGTAGGTATCATTCCCCGATTCGTCGCGGATCACACGAATGTGTCCCTTCTGTCCGCTGCAATGGTATGTATCATCCCCGCCCACGTCGATGATTATTGCAAAATCGTTTTCATAGATATTTGTTCCAGAATCCCCGATGATAATCTTGCCAAAACTGAAATCCCCGTAGTATAATACTTTGCCCGAAACGCCACTGACTGTCTCGACCGAAGTCCCCAATTGGAACTCGGCCAGTGAAAAATCTTCCAGCGCCCTCAGCACGCTAAGCGCGGCGCTAAAGATATTCTCATAGGAGATTTCATCACCATATTCGTGCAACATGCTCACCAACGAATAGTATTCTTCTTCATATGCCTTTTCTTCCTCAATCGAGCCGGTGGGTTCAGGTGCAAAGACGATGAGTCGCTCGAATGTCTGATCAATATCATGCTGCTTATTCACCAATGCGTCAGATATTTGCTCGTTGCAACGATCGAGGCAGTCAAGGAAGTCTGCGTCACGGGTTTTTATATCCAAACCGTACAGTCGCCCTAATTCTCTCAACGAATTTCTCGACGGGGGTTCCCAGAAATTGTGTTTGAACGTGAGTAGAAAATCAACTGATTCTAAAGGGCGCTGTAACAGGGAATCAACTATGGCAAAGCGGTACGGATCACGACTCGTGTAATCGTTACGCAATGATAAATCATCACTCCTGAGACCAATGAATGCCAGACTCGAATCTAGATATGGATTGAAAGAATGGCTGACCAAGAGCAATAAGAACAGCACCAACAATTATACAAACCTCGCAGTTGAAATCAAGATTGACTCGGTGCGGTTAGTCAGTTCGGGAGCATACTTCTTAATGGCAGCTTTTGAAAAAGAAACGATCGCCAAAAAGGTGATTTTAATTACGGATTAGCACTACCTTAGTTCTAAGAGCAGACGGTCTGCGGCATCATCCAATGCTTGTTTGGGGCTTCTCTCCAGCCTCATCGCCTCTTCCATGGCTTCGTTGAGGTATATGCGGCCGGCAAACCACTCCTTGACTTTCGGCTCGGTACGAGCAAAATCAAGCTCGGTAATGATCCTTTCGTACTCAGGGTTCTCTGCCAAGAACTTTCTGAATGCCTCGGTCTTGGTAGCACTGCGCCTCGTTGGTAGATAGTAACTAGCCTCGGTCCAACGTACCTGGTTCTCGGGTTCCAAGAACCAGCTAATGAATTTCCATGCCAGTGCCCTCTGGGCCTCGGTTGCCCTCCTGAACATCCCCACGTTTGTACCGGCAATAACGATGGCCCTCGACTCACCTTGAGGAAACGGAGCGACCCCCATCTGGAACGGTGTTTTTCCCTTCATGAATGCCCACGAAACAACCGAGGCCGGAATCATCGCGACATTGCCAGAGAGGAACTCGTCCTGTCTCTGAAATCCAGGACTCAGATAGAAGAGACTGTCCAGTACCAAGTCTACCAGATATTCAATGATTTGAATACCGGCCGGTGAATTAAAGCAGGGTTGATTTTCATCCTCGTCAAAGAGCACACCACCACGTTGGTAAAGCATTGATGAAAAATACCAGACATCAATAGGCCATGACGTGGGCCAAATGCCCCCGGTTTTGATGTGTTGACAGACATTCTTGAAATCCTGCCAGTTGTCAGGAAACGAATTAAAACCATATTCTCTCAGCACGTCAGCATTGTAGTAAAACACTGGGACGCTCTTATTGAACGGCAACGTCACCAGCACCGTATCATAGGTGTTGTCCTCAATGAAGACCGGATAGAAGTCCTGTAAATTGAAATCGACTTCACGCTTAACGAATTCGCCCAAGGGTATCAAGTCGCCTGCGTGCAGAAATTGATCGGTCCATGATTCATACATCTGAGCAATAACCGGTGGGGTGTTTGAGGATATTGCGCCCATGAGCTTTTGTGCCAAGACGTCGTAGGAGCCCATGTGAACCGAACGCACTTTGCCTTCAGGATGCAGCCTGTTGAAATCGCTGATCAATTCATCGAGTCGTTTTCCGAGCGGGCCACCCATAACATGCCAGAAGTCGACGACTACCTCGCCTTCTTTCTCACAGCCAACAAGAAAAGCGAGCACAAGGCACAACAATAATACCTTCAATACATGCCTAGTCTAAAGCGTACAATAGATTACAGAGTGTGTTATTACCAGTCTGGGCTGAGCGTCAGATAGAAGATCCACTTGGAGCGGTTATCTTCATCATAGTACCAGCCGCTCAGATTGTGGGCGCGCGCAAAATCCATCCTGAATATGAAGTACATGAACGAGAACCGCAAGCCGGCACCGACGCCCATTTTGAGATCCTTGAGGCGAAAATCGTTTTCGGTCTCCCAAATCTTGAAGGTATCCGTATAGACGGCCGCAAAGTCGGTGAAGAGAACACCCCGTAGGTTCCTGAATTCCAAAGGTAGGGGAAAAGCAATATTCAAGCGATCAATAAATGGAAATCTGTATTCAAGATTCAAGAGCCCTATTCTCGAGCCGGTAAAGGCATAGCTATCATATCCGCGTAGCGAATAAGGACCACCTATCGACCAGTAATCGAGGTCCTCTCCATAGCTACCCGCGAGCACGAGTCGTGCTGCAAAACTCGACCGAGGGGAGAGCGCAAAGTACCTACGGTAGTCAACCGTTACCGTCTTGATGTCTCTGTCGCTGAATACTGTAGCATAGGCACCTATTTGGAAACGCCTTCCATCGTGCGGACCCAGGACACCCCACTTGACATTGTCGAAGACAAAGGCAATCCTAGGGTACATTATATCGTAATGACTCTCCATCGACCAACTGGAGTAGTAGAGCGGGAAGTAGTCGAGCCATCTCGTTTCGTACAATCGATAGGCATAAAAACCCAGCTCAAGCCTAAAGACGCGGTTGAACGGATACTGAATACTGCCACCGAGTCCCAGATAGCGCCAAATCAGCAAGTCATAGCGATCCGAAAAATAGTTTAGATATTGAAAGACGCCAACACCGTAATCGATCCTCTTTTTCAGATACCAGTAATTGACGAAGATGTCTGAGCTTGTCAGACTACCATATAGATTAGATGCGAATTGAATATGGTGGTTGCCCAGTATGTCACTGAAACCTATTTGGGCAAGTCCAGACAAACCCAGGTCGGTCAGGTATGCCGCACTCGCCGTGAAATAATCAACGGTGAATCGCGGTCTGTACCCTCTCACATTGTCTTGATCTAATACCTCTGGTATGTAGTAATCCTCGCTCGCGACCTCAGTGCTTTCAGCCTGCGCGTAGTCATCCATTTCATCAAGGGGGTCCTTTACCACACATATGTCGTATCCGTAGTTGTTGTAGTAAGAAAAAGCAATTTTGTTGCCATCTTTTGACAGTGACGGATAATAGACGCCGGTGAAGACATTGGTACGTTTAGTTATTCGTTCCTCCTCCAGAGAGTAGTAGTATAGATTATAGGCTGAGTCGTAATCTGCGACAAAGTATACGTTACCCTCAGGAGTAAATACGGGTGTCGCCATATACTTCGCTCGGGGTGTCAGTCTGGTCATCACACCATTCTGATAGAGAAATAGCGCACGACTGCCGTAGTAGTATTCTTGGTTGGGATCGGGTCGGTCTGATACGAAAACAATCATATCATCAGACATCATATCGGGATGCCCATCCGAATAGATGTCGTCGGTAACCTTCTCAACGATACCGGTTTCGATATCACACACATAAATATCTGAATATGAATCCTTGAGCCCAGTAAACACAATCTTTCTGCCGTCGAGACTGAATTTGGGCGCATAGATTCCATTCAGATCGAATTGCAGTCGCTTGTACACACGCCCGTTCTTCGCATGCAATATGTACAGAATATCGCTGCCGCGGGATGTCGCAGCAAAGGTAATAAACTCGCCGTCACGCGACCATGACAAACCGCCTTCATAAAGATGTAGCCCCTCATAACCAGAAGCATATGCCGATTTTACCAGCTTACGGATTATTTTTCCGTCGATTGCGGAAATGATGAAGATCTGTGCGGTTCCAGAACGATCGCTAATGAAAGCTATCTTATCTCCGCTTGGAGACATCGCCGTCGAAACATTGTAGATGGAATTTGTTCTTCGGTGATCATAGATAACGCGCGCATATTCCTCAAATTCCTCTAATTCATCCACTTCGGGCCAATATTGTGTCTGATAGTACCTGAGCCAACGTTCATTGAATTCTTCGGGAGTAACACCAAAGGCGGCCATGAATGCCCCTTCTACATTTCGCTTCACCTTCATGAGATGTAGGAATTCCCCGACCTTCTCACGACCGTATTTTTCAGCCACGTATCTATAGAATGCTTGACCTTCTTTGTAGACTATCCACCCACCGTAGCGCTCAAGGATATAGATAGGTACGAGCTTATTATTCATGACCAGATCTCTTATGAAAATATCAGTATCAACATCCCAGCCTAATGACATGAATTCGCAGTGCCCTTCGAAAACCCACAGCGGAACGGTGTAGAGTATATTCCCGCTGAAAACAGCCTCCATGCGCGACGGGAAGAAGATCGCAAATTGAAAGACATGGGTTAATTCGTGCACCAGCACGTGCCGGAAATCTTCATAATCGCCGGTGAACGGAACGACCATACGGTTTTTGATGATTTCAGAGAACCCACCGGTAGCTTCTCCTATCAGTTCGAGAGTAATATTTGTTTGTGAGAAGTCATTCGGCGAATTATAGAGGACGGCTGGTATTTTATGTTCAATGTTGACGCCGAGATCCTCACTAAGCATTGCATAACCATCTTCCAGAACACCTTCGGCAAAGGCGGCAAGTTCGTCACACCCCTGATAGAA
The DNA here is from genome assembly GCA_001303785.1 of Caldifarciminota bacterium SM23_42. Lineage (GTDB taxonomy): Bacteria > Hydrothermota > Tepidihabitantia > SM23-42 > SM23-42 > SM23-42. The sequence goes on from LJUJ01000022.1 coordinate 47,532, forward strand.
AAAGATATCGAAATGTTCACTACGCAAGACCTGAAAATTGAAGTTCTTATATTGAACCTTGTTCTGGCCAAAGTACTGGCTGAAGATCATTAGTCCAAAAACTAATATCGTATTCATAACTAATTATAATCACAGACCTTCGAGTGTCAACCGGCGTTGACCAGGATGAGAGAGCTGCTTTCAATGCCTCAGTTTCCCATACGCAGCTCATTGGGCAGAGTGCATATGTTTTCCCCTTCCTGAATATTTAGACCCGAAAGCGTCACGAAAACTTGCGCATTATACCCTCTAGCAGTCTACACTCGCCGCGACACTCTGACGACACGAGCATAGTAATGTTATGGCTATGTCTGAGGGCTTGCGCCCTCTCTTTGTTGACACCGCCTGCAATCATACTTATAATCAAAGCTGATGGGATGAAGGCGCTGCACTTGTTCAGAAGTGAAGAGGAGGAAAAGCCAATGTCAGGTAGTGGGATAGGTGATTCGTTTCAGGTACGAGCAACACGATTCAGCTGCACGTCGACGTATTGCGGACAAAATGCAAAGCGTTCCGCCCGACTCGAGCATCAGGTTAGCAGAATGAACCGTTATTGAAACAATGCACGTCTTCATAAGCGACGCTCACATCCGCACCGACAAAAGCCACCGTTGCCAGATGCTGGTGAAGTTTCTTCATGACATGCGTCCACGTCTTACAGATCTCTATATCCTGGGTGATTTGTTCGAATTTTGGTTCGAATATAATCTCGTCTTCCCCAAAGACTATTTCGCGCCACTGGCCGCATTATACAACCTAATACAAGGAGGAAAGCGAATCCACTACATACTAGGCAACCATGAGGTTACAATCGGCAATTTTCTGAAGAATTTCGGCTTCATCGTACATCATGAACCAACAATCTTCACGATTGAGGGCAAACGCGTGCTCCTTGCCCACGGGAATAGAATCGACCGACGTCTATGGACAAACGTATGGGAAGCCCTACTCAATTCGAAATTCAACCACATGTTATACCGCTTGTTGCATCCGGACATCGGCATCTTACTTGCTCAAAGCATTGCTCATCTCTCACGCAAACAGCATCGAAGTCATGGAATAATGAGCATGCTTGAGAACTATGCGCGGCGCAGACTGCGGGATGTTGATGTCGTGATCCTCGCACACTCACACGAACCAATATTCAAGAAATTCCCGGGAAACAAGTATTACATCAATGCAGGAGATTGGATAAAACACTTCTCCTACGTGATGATTGATGGGAACAAAATCTCGCTCGAGTATTACCAATGAAACGGTCGACCCGGTACCAACCGGCCTTCGATCTTTGGCTACTTAGGTTTCTCCACCGCCCAAGAAAAAGTATCACGAGAATAATGCTCGAAAAACTTTCTTGAGGCGGTAACGTCGCGTGTTGATCGATTTGATAGTGTCTATGCTGTGGATTGCCGCCTGACGGCCCCGCTCAATCAAGACATCGACCGAAGAGAAATCTGCCCAATGGAACTCGGTCACGTTGGGTTGGATAACCAAATCTGCTAGAGCCAAGATCCTTTGATCAAGATGATACTTCATAAAAGAATATGAACGCTGGTTGATTTGGAATCCAGTATTGGGCATACCATCATAGTTCGGACGCTTGCTCAGGTATATAGCGACCACGTTGTCGGCTCCAATACTCCGCACCGGTCCGACGGGAATATTATCGATGACACCGCCATCAACAAAGATACGTTGCTCTTGGACAAAAGGTGGGAATATTCCAGGAATCGCACAGCTGGCCCAGACCGCATCGGCAAGTAGGCCGTGCTTGAACACAATTTCCTCACCAGACTGAATATCCAGTGCGTTGCAGGCAAAATTGATCTCACAATCCTCAAAGCTGGTCGTTCCGAACATATCGTAGTAGATCTTCTTGGTCGCGTCGTACTTACTGTGTGATTTCTTGAACAACAAAGACCCAAGGTAGAATTTCTCGAAGAGCTCATTTCTGAACCGTTCGAAGATATTCTCGGCACTGGTGTAGAATTTATCGAGTTCCAGATCCTTGAATTCCTCGGATGCAATCATCTGCCTGGCTCTCTCCTGCAATCCGGTGGCTGAACCCTGTGAGCAATAAAGCGCGCCCACCAACGCACCGATTGACGTGCCGGCAACGTACCGTGGCTTGATGTCATACTCTTCAAGGACTTCCAGGACTCCAATATGAGCCAGACCCTTTGCCCCACCACCACCCAAGGCAACACCAAAACTCATTGACGCTTCATGGTTTGGGCGATGATGATACGATCGCGACCTTGTTCCTTGGCTACATAAAGAGCGCGATCCGCCTTTTCGATCAACTCGACTCTCGTCTTGGCGTCATTCGGATAATGGGCAATACCGACGCTCACCGTGAAACTGATTTTGGTCTGGTCAACACTCACTTCGGATTTCAGTAGCTGGTCCTTCATGCGCACCGCTCGATCCATCGCCTTCTTCAGTGAGCACTTCGGCATGATGATTGCAAATTCCTCACCACCATACCGCGCCGCGACGCCGATCTGTGAGATCAAGCGACCCAGGAATTTCAGTACCTTGTCGCCTGCTTGGTGTCCGTATGTATCGTTGATCTTCTTGAAATGATCGATATCGAGTAGAACGAGCACTAATTCATCCACACTGGCAATTTGTGCCTCGAGGATTTCCTGGAAGTGACGGTGGTTGTAAAGATCGGTGAGGCCGTCGCGAATCGAGAGTTCCTTCACCTTGTCGTAGAGAGTCGCTCTTTGCCAGGCCAGGGATAACTGATATGAAAGGATGTTAAGTATTCGCACATCGTCTTCATTGAATCGCTTACGCCGGTGGTCTTCAAGCCAGATTACACCGAGCAGCTCATCATCCTGCTGAATCGGAACACCGACAAAAGAAACGTTCGGCGTTTTCACGTCCTTCCTGAACACGACCAGATTACCCTTGTTTAAATCATCCTTAATAATGGAATTCTTATGCCGCGCGACAAAACCCACGAGTCCGTCATCCAAAGGAAATTTTGTTCTTTCCTTGATACGGGTCGAAACAATCACTTCACCACGATTATCGAACTCATCGATTTTCGCAATGGAAACATCGTCACAAGGCATGAAGTGTTTGAATGCCTGTACTGTGTCCGACAGGATTTCACTTAGATCCAATCTCTTATGCAGTTTCTCTGCCAGCTCGGCAATCGAAGAAAGATGCTGCACATCGTAGCGTGCCTTTTCATAGAGTCTCAGCATCGCCAATAAAAGACCAGCGGTCGTCGCCGCCTCGTCAAAAATTCCCTTGTCTTTCTCTTGGAAAGAACCGACTGCCCGGTCTATCGCCAGCACGCCGACCACCTTGTCGATCAGTAATATCGGGGCGATCATCACCGAATTTATCTCCACGGGTCCGCGGTAATACCCGAGTTCTTCAGGACGCTGCAGGTATTCTTTGATCAAAATCGATTTACGTTCCGCTATTGCCCGCCGGTACAATCCAGATTGCGTGTCGACGACTGTCTCGGGCACGAAAAGCTCCGAGTGCGAAAAACCCTGCACGAGTACTATCTTATCTTCGTTAAGGGCGAATATTGCCGTGGTATGAGCATTAAGGATATTGTGAATGAATTTCACGAAGTACAGTAGGGGACGCTCAATACCTTTGTGCCGGTCGATCTCGCCTATCGATGTCTTTATCTTATCCGATTCATAAGCCGCCGGAGCAAAGAATTGATCTCGGGTCTCATACCTCAAGAGTGAACGGGACGTGCGGCTTTCACGCCCTTGCATGAGGTCGATTACATAGCCGATGATCATCACCGCAACCACAAGAAGCACGATCGGAAACACCTCCATTTTGCGCACGAGCAAGCCTGAAGACAATTCGACACTAATGATGGTTAGCGCAACAATCCAGTAATTACGGATTTCATCTTTGAACCCGATGAGTAAGAAAGCGATAGCGTAGAAAAGAAAAAGAGGCGATAACAGACCGCCGGTGAGCTGAACCATCAGGTTAAGAGCCATACCGGCAACAATGGTGTAAAAAAATTGTATTTTCTTCAGTGAAATGTACGCCATGTAGTACGCGGTGACGATGAAGAGAAAGAGATAGATGTAAGGGGCCCCAAGCTCGCGGTTCAGGATACCCACGCCACTGAGAATAGCGTACAGAATTGCCAATATGTAAAATATCTTTATTCCCATTCGATCGTCGCGGGTGGTTTTGAAGTTATGTCGAAGACCACCCGATTGATCCCCTTCACCTCGTTCACGATTCTGCGTGCAACGCGATTAAGGAAAGCATGGGGCAACCGAACCCAATCTGCCGTCATACCATCATCGCTGTATACCGCTCTTATCGCACATACCGAATCATAGGTCCTTTTATCACCCATTACCCCCACGCTGCCCAGCGGCAGGAGCACTGTAAAAATCTGCCATATATCTTGATAGTCTTCTAGCTGGTGTGCTTCCTCCAACAGTATTCTGTCTGCCTGACGCAACATCCTCAGGCGCAACGGATTCACGGCACCAACGATTCTCACCGCAAGACCGGGGCCGGGAAAGGGTTTTCGCTCAATGAAGGAACGCGGTAATTTGAGATATTTAGCAATCACCCGTACCTCGTCCTTGAAGAGCATTCTGAGGGGTTCGATGATTTTCAACCTCATTTTCTTGGGCAGCCCACCAACATTATGGTGACTCTTGATGACATCTGCCGGGCCTATCCCGCGACCCGATTCGATGACGTCCGGGTACAGGGTACCCTGAACCAAATATTTCACATTACTTGCTCGACGCGCCTCAGCTTCAAAAATTCTGATAAACTCATGTCCGATTATCTTTCTTTTCTTCTCCGCATCCCTCACATTTCTTAACTTGGATAAGAATCTCGCACGTGCATCGACGACTCGCAGATTAATAATTGTCCTAAGGTTCTCCATCACCTCTTCCCGCTCGTTCATTCTCAAGACGCCGTTATCGACGAACACGCCAATGAGATTCTTCCCCATCGCGCGCGCCGCTATCGTAGCCGCCACCGTAGAATCAATCCCGCCGCTGATCGCACAAATCGCCCGGTCACGACCCACGGTCTCTCTAATATGCGTAACCTCTTCGTCCACCAACCGATGCATGGACCAGGTCTTTCTCGCTCGGCATATCTTGAAAAGATAATTATCGATTATCTGTTGACCATATTCTGTATGCCGAACCTCAGGATGAAACTGCAGACCATAGAAGTGTCCGGCATGAAAAGCCGCAATGGGTGTGGTTTCGGTTGCGCCGATCACACGCGCGCCCGGCGGAACACGAACTACGGTATCGCCGTGACTCATCCAAACGCGAGAGTGTCTCGGAACGTCGGTGAAGAGGATATTCTTACGCCGCGTCAAATATGCCAAACCATACTCTTGCGTTTTGCTGCGATGGACCTTGCCCCCCAGTATCTGTGCGGCGAGTTGCATTCCATAGCAAATACCTAATGTGGGTAAACCGAAGGAGAGGATACGACGGTAGTTGTCCGTAGGTACATCGTATACGCTACCCGGACCCCCGGACAGGATTATTCCCTCAACATTCTTGTCCTTGAGCGCCGAAAAATCATCTGAGCAACTGATGATTTCTGAATAGACCTTGAGTTCCCGAATGCGGCGAGCGATGAGTTGCGTATATTGTGAACCAAAATCAATAACTACAATCATAAACGATTTAGGATCGATGCATCAACCGATTCTTCTCAGAGCGGCAGCTGCAAAATTGGCCAATGTCTTGTCTTTCGACTTCTGTAGGTCAAGCAGAATCATCTTAGCATTGTCCCCATCCAGTTTAGTTAATGCGCTCACGCCTAATTCCTTTATTTCCTTGGCCGGCGCATCATCCCTCCACTCGAGGCGCTTCAGCAAATCGCCAATCCAATTCATCGCCTCGAATACTTTCTTCTCGTCGATGATTTTCAACAGCTCGACATATACCTCATCACCCGTTTCGCTTAGTCCGGGCAATAGATCAATAACTTCTTCGGCGTCGAGGAACTTTCTCAACCCACGCAATGCCTCACCCTTAACCTGCACCGATTTATCGTTCAGTGCCTTCACGAGACCGTCTCTATAGTTCAGCTTACCCCACGTCCTCACTAGTTCAAGGCGCACGCGTTGGTCTTCGTCCCGAAGCATCCTCTCCAGGTGCGTCACGACACCTGGATCACCGATCTCACCAAAGATGCGCACGATATTTCTCCTCAAGTACCACTCGCGGGCGTCCAAGTTGATTCTCAAAACCTCGATGCTCGGTTCGCCGATGTTCTTCAGCACATCAACTAACTTCATGCGTACGGAGAAATCCTCGGCATCACGAAGAAACTGAATCGCCTGATTGACCGCATGGCGGCCAAATCCCTGGATCGCAGAACGCACCTCAGGATACAAACCGCTCTCCCAGAGGAATGAAAAGAGCATGGGCAGCACAGATGGATTGCCGGTTGCACTCAAGAATTTCACAATCTCTCTACGTAGATCGAGCGATAGCCCGGCACGGCCCGAAATATTGCCAAATGGCTCGACCAATTTTTCACATAGATCTCGCTGCTCGTGCTTCGTCAAAGCAGCATACAAATCCTGCAAGTCTTTCATCACCTGGCTGATTGCTTCATCAACGGCTTCCTGCTCTATGGCAACCGAAATTCTCAATATGATGGGCGTAGCCATGTCGAATTTCTTGTCAACAACTAAGCGCCGGGCGAGTTTAATTAGTGATTTTAAAGCCTCGACCCGGAGCCCTGCGTCGTGTGTCTCCAGAGCATTATAGTAAGGTTGAACTAAAACTTTAATGTCTTCTTCTGTCAAGGCTGCGGCAACATCATCGTCGAGTATGTTTATGCTAGCATTAGTTAGGTACTCATAGATATTTATCTGCTTCTTCTTCAAGTTGGGCACCATTTCTGTGAATTTCTCTTTTTCGATCACACCCATCACCTTAGTGATACAATCCTTTCGCCCTTGCCTCTCCCAGTTGGTAATCAGTTCAACAAGTGTCTCGGCCTTCAGCCTAGACATTAAGGTAAGCACGAAAGATTTCATCTGTACATCTTGAAGAAGTGCAACCCGCTTCTCGAGCGGCAATAGATCAACCACTCCTGACAACGCTTCGCTATACGAATGCCAATCGCCTTTAGATACTTCTTCAATATCGTTCAATACGATTGCGAAGGGTCCTCTCGACTCAGAGACAGCACCGTGCCTGCGTACGATTTCCATCAGCGTCCGGATTGCTTCGATGATTTCTTCGTGCGTCTTGGTACTGGTGTCCTTTTTCATCACGCTTGCCGCCGGCGTACGATTTATCATAATGCTTTCCGTGCCCTGGGCCTTCAGCATCTTTGCCGCGTCGCCATGCTCCCCTAGCTGCGCCTGCAGACTGGCAAGCACAGAATACAGGTGGGCGATATCGTCGTGTTTCACCGCCGAGGTAAAGCTGATGCTGGTGATGTCTTTTCTTCTCAAATTGTCGACCAAGGAAATCAGGGCAGGGTTTTTGCCAATCTCTAGTCTTACATCCTGACACACGACCCCATCTTCGGCAAGGGTGATGGAGAATTTCGAATGCTCGGCACAAATCCTGGTGAGCACGGACATCGCTCTGCTTACGGCCCTATCAAATACCGGATGTCCGGTGGGATAGGATCGAGCCGCTTTGAAACCAACCGCGAGTTCCTTAATCAGTTCCATTACTAGCAACTGATCCATACTTAAATATATCCTATTTCTTATGTTTGTCAACAACAAAACCCTTGAAAGTAAAGAAAAGCGATGTATAATATCAACACTGGATTGACCATCCGAAAAAGGGAGTCTCTATGCTTAGGAATCTGATTACATCAAAAAAGGCCCGCATCGGCATCATTGGTTTAGGTTATGTAGGTCTACCCTTGGCCATTGAGATCGCGACCAAGGGTTTTAAGATAATTGGTATCGATATCGATAAGGACCGCGTGAGTAGCATCAATAAGGGCGTTTCATTTATCAGCGACGTTGAGTCGGCCGAGTTAAAGAAATATGTGCGAAAGAATTTGATCCGAGCCACCACTGAACAACGCCAGCTTAAGCACTGTGACATCATCTTGATCTGCGTTCCGACACCAGTTAGTGTCAACAAGGAGCCAGACTTAACGCCGGTCATCAAAAGCACACACTGGATAAGGGATAACTTACGGGCCAATCAACTTGTAATCCTTAAGAGCACAACCTATCCGGAAACAACCGATCGCGTACTACTACCCATCCTGGAAGAGTCCGGCCTCAAGGTCGGCCGCGACTTCTTCCTCGCGTTCTGCCCGGAAAGGATCGACCCGGGCAACAAAAGATACGGTGTTGCCAATACGCCGGTAATCATTGGCGGTGTGACCAAGAAATGTACCCGATTAGCGGCTTTCTTCTACAAGCAGTTCGTCGATGAAGTACACCCAGTATCCTCACCACGCGCCGCTGAAATGACCAAGCTGCTGGAAAACACTTTCCGGAATGTAAATATCGCCTTGGTCAATGAATTTGCCCAACTCTGCGAACGCATGGGCGGTATCAACATATGGGAAGTAATCGAGGCGGCAAGGACAAAACCTTTCGGCTTCATGCCGTTCTATCCTGGCCCAGGAGTGGGCGGTCATTGCATACCAATTGATCCGTATTATCTTTCCTGGAAGGCACGAGAGTACGATTTTCACACTGTATTCATCGAGTTGTCCGCAAGAATCAATGAGGAAATGCCGTACTTCGCAGTTAACAAGACGATCGAAGTCTTGAGTCGATCTGGAGTCTGTCCGAACAAGGCGAAAGTATTGATTCTGGGTATGGCGTTCAAGCGTGACATATCCGACCTTAGACATTCGCCCGCCATCAAAGTTTTTCAAATCATCGAGTCGCGCGTTGGTCAAGTGAAATATCACGACCCCCACCTACCAGAAATAGACGTTGATCACCGCAAGATCAGGTCAGTTAAGCTGACCCCGAGAGAGATCAAGAAGTACGACATCGTGTTGATTATGACCGACCACTCGGCATATGATTACGAAATGATTGTCAAGAATGCCCGTCTCATTGTCGACACCAGGAATGCGGTAAAAGACGGACCTCGGGTGTTTAAGCTAGGTGCAGGCATAAGCTGATTTGCCGCAGACCGCGAACCTGTCGCTGCTGACAAAACTAACGTATCCCCTAAAAGACGGCCAAAAAAACGTTCCGGCCGCGACCCGCAGGTCGCGACCGGGAGGGGAAATGAATCTATTAATTTGACAACAGATTCAATGTACTAGTTTATTATAATCAAATCGCCCAAAATGTCAAGAGGCACACACATATACGTTGACGTTAGACGGTTTGGAAAAGCGATTCGTTGTTCGAACTGCGGTTCCGCAAAACTCTCCATTCATCGTCTAAGTACACCGAAGAACGAAACCATCTCACCTTGCGAACCCGAATACCCACGCAAGAGCATTTTATCGATCCACGAACAAGTCTTGTTGAGACAATTTTGCGCGCTTCATCTTGCGCACACTGAAAACCTCGCCCTCCGCAAAGTCTCGCAGGACTTCCTTTGCCCTGCGAATAACCGAATCTGGCAATCCGGCGAGTCGGGCAACTTGAATACCGTATGACTGATCACTCGGACCCGGGCTTAGCTTGCGCAGAAATATTACTTCATCGCCCCATTCTTTCACTAGGAAATTGTGGTTCTTAACGCCACGTAGAAAATCTTCGATTCTGGTTAACTCGTGGAAGTGCGTCGCGAAGAGCGTGCGGGGCTTCTTGTTACCGTGCAAGTATTCAACCACCGACCAGGCCAAAGCCAAGCCATCGTAAGTAGACGTTCCTCGACCAACTTCATCAAGAATGACCAGACTCGCGTCAGAAACATTATTCAAGATGTTTGCGGTTTCCATCATTTCGGCGAGAAAGGTGCTCACCCCACGCGATATGTCATCACTGGCTCCGATTCGTGTGAAGATTTTATCAACCACGCCGATCGAGGCTTCTTTGGCGGGTACAAAACTACCTAACTGAGCCATGATTGTGATCAATGCGACCTGACGCAGATATGTCGATTTCCCGGCCATGTTGGGCCCGGTTATAATCAAAATTTGATTACGTTCTCGATCAAGATACGTGTCATTTGGTATAAAGGAACCTTTTTCGAGAATTCTCTCGACGACCGGGTGGCGTCCATCGGTGATAACGGTTTTTCGATCATTAGTAATAACTGGCCTCGAGTAATTGTTGATTGCCGCACCGTGTGCAAATGCCTGCAGCATGTCTAGCAAAGCCAGGGCCCTGGTTGTCTCGAGAATCTCATTACTCCGTCTCGATACTTGTTCCCTCACCTTCACATACAAATCGTATTCAAGGTTTTTTGTCTCTTCCTCAGCACCGAGAATTTTGTCCTCAAACTCCTTCAATTCCGGAGTGTAGTATCTCTCGGCATTGGTCAAAGTCTGCTTTCTGATGTAATCGGGCGGGACCAAACGAAGATTCGCTTTGGTAACCTCAATGAAATAACCAAAGACCGTATTATACGAAAGCTTGAGGGAGGTGATACCGGTTTTCTTCCTCTGGGACTCTTCGTACCCTAACAACCATTTCTTGCCGCCCCGAGCAACTTCTCGTAAATCATCCAACTCTTTCGAGTAGCCTTCTCTTATTATCCCGCCTTCATCCATCGTGGCCGGCGGGCTGTCCACGATGGCCTCTTCCACGAGCTCGACGACTTCATCGAAACTACCGATGCGCTCATGAATTTCGGTAATCATACTGCTATCGCATGCCTCGATGAAATCTTTCACCTTCGGATACATAATCAACGATTCCTTCAAGGCAACCATTTCCCGAGGCAATACTCTTTGACACGCGAGCCGGGCAGTTATTCGCTCGACATCCTGTATCGACTCAAGAACGCTCCTCATTTCTTCACGCAGATATTCTCGACTCTTCAATTCCTCAACGCCATCGAGTCGCCGTTCGATTTGCTCGACATGAAGCAACGGTTCAAACACCTCTCGTCGCAGCAGTCTTTTCCCGAATGGAGTTATGCAATGATCCATTATTCCCAGCAGCGTTTTTGTCTGCTCGCCGTGAACGTTCTCAACGACCTCCAGATTACGTCTTGTCGTGGAATCAAGATAAAGCGTATCACGAGTCTCGAGCAATGATATCCTATCGATGTGTGAGAGCGATGATTTCTGATTCTCGGCAAGGTAATAGAGCAGCGCACCGGCGGCACCAATACCAAGTTTTCTTTCCTCGATGCCAAAACCATCCAATGTTACCACACGAAAATGATCCAGCAACTTCTTGTAGGCGATCTCGTGGACAAAATGATAACCATCTAGTTGGGTCAACGGTAGTTCAATATCAAGTTCAACACCTTCCGGGATTATGACTTCTTTCGCTTCTCGACGTAGTAATATCTCGGACAGTTGATCAGATGCCACCTCACCGCACGAGAATTCGCCGCTTGTTAGGTCACAAAAGGCAACACCGATGCGTTTTTCATCGGGAAGACAAGCGGCTAGAAAAAGCGACTTGGTTTCATCCAACAGTGATGGCCTCAAGACAGTACCGGGAGTGATCACCTCCACTACATCGCGGGCAACTAATTTCTTACCCTTGGTTGCCGGTTCCAGCTGTTCACAAATCGCCACTTTGAGACCTTGCTTCACGAGTTTGGCAATATAGTTCTCGGCGGCTTTTATCGGCACGCCGGCAAGGGGCACCCTCACACCCTTGCTGATCGTCTTTGATGTGAGTGTGATGCCTAAACATGAACTGGCTAGTTTCGCATCATCGTAGTAGAATTCGTAAAAATCCCCCACCCTGAATAGCAATAATACATCCTTATACTTATTTTTGATTTTCTGATACTGTTCAAGCAGTGGGGTTAGATGCATGAATTTTTTTATCGGAATTTTAATACGCTGGTGTGGGTCACCGACTCCATTGCCCGCGACTTCCTGTCTTCTCTATCTCAAGAACCCCGCACCACATTACCCTTCAGTCCCAACGAATCAAGTTTCAGCATATGTTCTTTAGCCTGTTCGAGACTAAGGAAGCGACCAGTCCACACACGGTAGTACGTCTGGCCCTTGACCATTGCTTCGACGATTCTAACCTGGAGCCCTTTATCGCGTAAGGAGGCAGCGTATTTCTCGGCGTTTTCTTTCTTACTGTACGAGCCCAGCTGTATTGTATAATACTCCTGTGTAACATCCTTCTGCTGAGTGATGTTCGCCGCGCGTTCACTCCATACCGATTTCGGATAGGAATTCTGTAATGCGCTTAAGATACCCTCACCCTCCTTAGTCTTATCAACACCGATGAGTGAAATGCCCTGCCAGAACATGATCTCGTCGCGGTATTCAGTTTCCGGGTACTGCTTTAAGAGTCTATTCAAAATACCGACAGCCGTCGCGAAATTCTTACGTGCGATATTGATCTTCGCGATCTCCAGGTATGATATGTCTGCATAACGAGATTGCGGATGATCGTTGACTACTCGATAGTAGTAATGTGTTGCAGAATCGGGATTGAGTGACAATCTTCCCAAGTAGTAATAGACTTCACCAATACGCGGATGATCCGCATCTTCTTTCAATTCATAAAATATGTCTTTAGCCCGGCTGAATTGAAAAGCGTTGAATAAACGTATTGCCTCATCTATGTCCTGACTGAACAAGATGCAAGGTATTATAAGACAGGCGAAAATGATTCTATTGCGTGGCATTTCTCACATAGGAATGAAAAATCTGCCCTCATGTTACCACAATTGTGGCATCTAAATTCCTGTCGCCAAAGCGCCGCTTCGATTTCATCGAGGGCGCTCAAAGTTGTTTCATCAACAGTCTTCAATTTCAACAAACGGATCTTGGGCAGAACGCTTCGCGGAAACAACTCAGATAGTTTCAGGTATACGTCCTCAGCAGCCTCGAGGTCATTTTTCTTCTCATATAAATTGGCCAGGGCGAAGCCGACCGAGAAGTTCTTAGGATATTTAGCCGCTATTTTCTCGTATATCGGAATTATATCGTTGAATGAACCCAATTCAAAACTAACCTTCTCAAAGTGAGGAATGATCAGGAACGCACATTCAGGATGTTCATTAATTATCTTCTGATAGTACTCACGCGCTTTCCTCAGATCATCTTTCCTCTCGAAAAAATTACCCATGTAGTACGTACCGGTTATTGAATCGGAGGCTAATCTCAGCGACTTCTTGAGCAGGTTGAAAACTTCTTTCTCGCTCTCCTCGTCTTCGCCGAGCAATTTGTCCATCTTATTCTTCGCTAGCGCAGCGTAGTAAAAGGCGAGACGATTGTCGTCTTTTGGTTTAAACTTACCTTCTTCATAAATAGTTATGCAGTCATTGTAGCTCTTCATATCTTCGTATATCTGGAGAATCGTCTCGTAGGCATGCTTATCTTTCTTGTCGATTTTCAGAATTTCTTTCAAAAACGAGATCGCCCTGTTCGGCCGGTTGGCATCGAGCGCATCCTGGGCTAGTGCATAGTACAATTTTTTCTCTTCATGTCTCTTCAGGGTCGGACGAGCCGTGAGTGACTGGTGAATTTGCATGGCGCGCGACACATCTCCCCGCTTGCGGTATAAATCACCCAATCGCAAATACGCATCAAAAAGATCAGAATCCACGTTGACGGCTTCCTTTAGTCGTTTCATCGCGAGTTCCTCGTTATTATCGAGCAATGCGATAAGGGATTCGAGGTAAGGATGATAGCCAGTTTTTTTCGCTTTTCCTGGGTAAAAGAACAGGTACAATATGATTGCGATAAGGGCAATGACAATAATAATTAACATGGTCATTTTTCTTCCTCCAGTGGTAGATTTCTCAAGGCGTCGAGTTCTTTCTTCAAACCTCTGTTTTCTCTGTTCATTCTGTATAGACTCGTCCGTAGTACAACCTCATCCGCGAGAGCAAAAACAAGAACAAAGACCATGCCTGCAACAAATGCGTAGAAACACACCATAGCCAACGAAATATCAATAAATCTATAGCCGAATATATCCAAATCTACCCTTGTCTGGGAGTTTAGCACCATGAACCCAATCATAAAGCCAACTACGAGGATTACAAATATCAATCCTAAGAATCTCATTGAACCTCCTTTTCAATAATATTCATATTAGTATACTTGTCAACAAGATAGTTCTCGAAACACACTCATGTGTGCCGCTATTTGTTCCACGCTTCAGACTGCATGCTTGACCTTTCATTCAATGTGGTTATCATTTGGCATGAACAGAGAACGCAGGCGATTCAAGAACAAACTTATCGGCGTTCTGCACGGTGGTTGGTCGTCGGAGCGTGATATCTCGCTGGCTTCAGGCACCTGCGTCATGCAGGCTCTTAAAAGACAAGGGTTTAAAGTCAAATCCATCGATGTTGACCGCAATGTCGTCAAGAAACTCAAAGGCATCGACGTCGCATTCATCGCTCTCCATGGCCGGCCTGGCGAGGATGGTACGATTCAAGGCGTACTCGATTTCATGGGAATTCCTTACACCGGATCGGGCGTCATCGGCTCGGCGATCGGCATGGATAAAATAGTATCCAAACGTATCTTTGACGCAGTCGGCATACCGACGCCAAAGTATTACTATCAAGAACAGATGGACGTGGGCGAAGCCATCTCGAACTTGGACTTCCCTATCGTGGTCAAGCCAAGAGCTGAAGGTTCCAGTGTCGGCGTCACCATTGCGGAGAACAAGAAAGAGCTCAACAAGGCAATTAAGAAAGCACGCCGCTATGCAGACTTTTTCTTCGAACAATACATTGATGGTATGATGGCAACCTGTGGCATCATCAATGATGTGCCGATGCCCGTTCTCGAGATTGCGCCGAAGAGGAGAAAGTTCTACGACTACAAATCCAAATACACCAAAGGAATGACCGAGTATATAGTGCCGGCTCGTATACCGAAAGAGCAATATAAAATGACCCAGCGCTACGCTCTCGCCGCGCACCGTTCAATAAGTGCCCACGGTTTTTCACGCGTCGATTTCGTCCTAGACGTAAATCACAACCCCTATGTTTTGGAAGTGAATACAATACCCGGACTCCTGGCAGAATCGAATTTGCCGCTCGAGGCACGCGCGATCGGCCTCGGCTATGATGAACTGATATTCGAAATTCTGAAAACATCACTCGTCAGATTTTGAGTTCATTCTTTTTTATATTACCAGATTCGTAATTTGAAAAAATACCGACAACCCAAAAGCAATAAAGAACCAATTGGCTTGAAAAAGCATACCCATGCCCAACGCACCGAGCTCTTGCGAACCGTCGTATTGCCGATGTTGCGAAAGGAGCTCGGCAATAATCTGATCGCCATCGCTGCTGACGGTTCGTACGCACGCGACGAAGACACCGGTTATTCGGACCTGGAACTCATGATTTTTGTCAAAGATAATGCCGAGCTACCACGAGGATTTAGTAAAATTTATGACGGCATGCTCGTCGAAGGGCTGTTCATCACCGAACACGAATACCACAAAACCGTTCACGAACCAAACAAAGATTGGTACATTGCTGGCTCAGATACGTTATTACCCGTAATGAATCGGTCCTTTGTGCGGCGACTGCAGAAATATCAGACAAAGAATCTTGCCCAGAAGTGCGACAACATTGCTCGGGAAATGTTGTATGAACTGCAGGAATCTTTTGGTAAACTATTCACCGCAATCGACACCCGTAATCGAGAAAACCTCTTCCCTATTCTGTCGGATGCAGTAATGGTTGTTCTCAAGCTCCTCGCATATATTAACCGTAAGCCATATGCGTCACTGAATTCCTTCATGAGCGAGGCCAGGAAATTCAAACACAAGCCACGTGGTCTTGATGAATTCCTCCGCCTCATTATTGAAGGAGAATACAAGAACATGAAAACACTCGAAAAGAGTGCCAAGAAACTGTATACAGCGATCGAAGTTTATTTCAAGAATCGCTATGAGGACAAGATATATGATGACGATCTGTTAACCATATATCGAAAACAAAAAACTACTAAAAGGAGGTAGTCATGTTTATATTGGGGATTCTTATCATTGTTGGCTTGTTTGTCTTTAGAGCAACCTATAAGGTCAGGCCTGACGATCTCCGCATACAGGAAAAGCTGAGGACGCGGGGCTATGCCACGCTTGGTGCTGCCGTGGCAGCGGCAGTGCTAATCATCGCTTCGATAATTCGTATCGTACCACCGGGTTCGGTCGGCCTTTGTTAATCTTGAAATCATGACGGTGAGGACACAGGCATACACGATGTCGATTGCCATAGAAGAGGGTCAAAGAAGAGGCGATGATGCGATCGCGGCCCTGACCAAAGACGGATTGGAGGTGAAGATGGACCTGACCGTATGGTATCATCTGGTGGCCTCTGAGGCCGCCACTGTCTTCCAGAAAATCGGCAGTGACTATGTAGCAAAGATTGTACGTCCGGCGGCCCGCACCGCAATCCGTAATACTACGGTCAAATACATGGCGGTTGCAATCTATTCGGAAAAACGTGAAGAGGTGCAGGATGAAATTAGCACCGCATTGGAGCAGGATTTCGCCGAACGGGGCATCGCGTTGGAAAAGGTCCTGTTGAGAAACATCACTTTGCCGGCAAAGGTGAAGGGTGCGATCGAGGCAAAACTCGAAGCAGAACAAGACGCACAGAAGATGGAGTTTGTGCTCTTAAAGGAACAAAAAGAAGCTGAGCGCAAGGAAATTGAAGCAGGTGGTATCGCCAAGGCGCAGCAAATCATTGCCCAGTCACTGATCGGCGAACGCGGGCGTGCATATCTCTCATGGAAGTATTTAGAGAATCTCAAGAATCTCTACGAGTCGCCGAACAACACCATACTAATTTCGCCGTTTGACAAGAGCTTCATCCCGCTTCTGTCGGTCAAGTAGCCGCATGAACGTTTTGAGCAAGCAGCTAGATGCTACATTATTGCTTACGGGCGTGCGCAACTTCGCGCGAATCGTAAATATATTAACGCTTACAGAAGCTCATGCATTCCTTGCCGATTGTACTCAGGTCATCATCGATGCCGCGGTCCGCTATCGTGGCTCGTTGATCAACACATCCGGGGATAGACTGCATTTCATGTTCGGCGACCCGGCCACCGAGTTCGACAACCCGCGGCATGCAATCAAATGTGCTTTGTCAATTCAGAATACAGCTGATGAAATAAGTGTGAAGTGGCGTCACGCCCTCAATTTTCTCGTCGAGATCGACGTCGGGATAAGTACGGGCACAATTCTTGTCGGTCAGGTTGGTACTGCGTCCCGGAAACAATACATACCAATCGGGAAAAAGGTAACGCTTGCAACTCAGCTCGCCCACCTTTGTCAACAATACAACGTTAACGTGCTCCTCGATTCGAACACCTATGATAAGACAAAGGATTATTTCACATTTCGTAAAGTAGCCGACCGATTGGTGTTGGGTTTCACCGAACGAATAGATATGTACACACCCATTTCGGGGTTGACCTAGGAGGTACGGCAGACAATCATTAACTAACAAACCTGTTGCTCATGAATCGGGTAGATCCTGAGCAATGCTTTTGAAGAAGACACGGTCAGCGTCGAACATCTTTTCTAACCTCTGCATGTCTTCGAAGGTTAGCCAGCGATATTCTTTTACCTCATTAGGGGCTACTACAATTCGGTCGTTCACGAGACACGCATGCCACCAGTGTAGGACATAATCTCCATCATCAGTAGGACATTGCCATACCTTCTTTATGGGTCTAACACGGATACCCAACTCCTCAGCGGCCTCACGCACGACTGCCTGGGCCTGCGTTTCACCATGTTCCACAGCACCGGTTATGGGACACCAGTAATCTTCGGCCGTGCCATGCTTTGCCCTTCTTATTAGGAGGTACTTATCGCCTTTCTTGAGCACAACCGCCACCGCATCCTTCATACCTATACTATAATGGATATTCACATAACGGTCAATCAGGGATACACAAGTAGAACGACGGACTTCCTGAATCTTTCATTCATCGATTACAGTGATATTATTCATCTCCGTAATCATTTAGTACAACCGTAATCGACCCGTGCGTTAGGACGGGGGGATTGGACCGACTTGCCCCGTAACATATGAATACTATGGTATGTTAAGGGGAAAGTGGACCAAAGTGAGAAGGGAGTAATATCAACTACTCCCATTTCACTTTATTATTCTAACAATGTATTATTTTGTCACTACCACTTTTCTGATGAACTTAGTTTCGTTGGCAATAACTATCACAAAATACACACCCGCACTCAGTTGTTTCACTGAGATCGGTATGCCGGATTCATGTTTTGTTATTTCTTTCGTTCGTACCGATTTACCAAGAACATCATATATCCTTAAACTCTG
>LJUJ01000045.1 GCA_001303785.1 Caldifarciminota bacterium SM23_42
CGTATAAATTTGAATACGGCAAGTGCGATGTGATCCGTGAAGGTAAAGATTGTACAATAATGACGCTTGGCTCAATGCTTCCCATGGCGATTGCGGCTTGTGAAAGTTTAGCTATCGACGGCATTGGCGCGACGGTTTACAATGTTACTTCACCTTTACATATCGACAAAGCAACTGTGCACGAAGCCGCTACCACAGGGCTCGTCGTCACCTATGAGGATCACGTCGCGGACTCCGGACTGGGCAGCATAGTCGCTCAGCTAATAGCCCGCGCTAATATCCAAACCAAATTCGTTCAGCTGGGAATCGATCAATACGGCGCCTCAGACAGTGCTGAGAATCTATATAAACGATATGGCCTGGGCCCAGATTCTCTAGTAAGGACAATCAGGGAAACCCTCTGAACACAACAGGAGTCCGGCACACGAAAAAAAAGTATCGCTATATTGACCACACAGCTGACCTTGGTATTGAGGTGTGGGGCGAGAATGCTAGTGCTCTATTTGTCAACATCGGCAAGGCTATATTCGAAACACAAATCCAGGGCAAAATCATGGCCGACAAAAAGCAATCTATTATACTAAAAGGTGAATCCTTAGAGGATCTATTCATTGATTGGTGCCGCGAGTTGCTCTACAATTTCTCGGTTCACGGCTTCATTCCTGTCGATTATGAAGTATCGGTTGAGAATTCTTCAATACGTGCCCACCTACGTGGAGACGTATACGACGCAAATCGCCACCGTGTGAAACTAGAGATCAAGAATCCAACTTATCACAACTTCGTAATCGAAAAAAGAAAAAAAGGTCTTCGCGCCCGGATAATATTTGACGTATAACATGAAACGGGATAAAAAGGCTCGAGAAGGCAAAAAGGGCATGAAAAGGCGAATAGGGCGATGAACGCTACAACCAATGCGGCCTTCGTCGCCATGATAGCCTTCACTTCTCGTCCTCTCTCAGCCCTTGTGATTTTCCGCCAACGTGGATTTTGCTCAAATTCTGGATTTGACTGCAAAATCCAACGTCCAGAGCTGTGTCTTGAGGGGATTTCATATTTTGTAGGAAAATTCAGTCCCGTTCGACGAGGATCCTCGCACCCTGGGCGGGACATCCTGTATTTTCGTCAGAAAGTATGGGGCTTTCAGCCTTCTCTCCCCCTTCTAGCAGCATGAAACTCCGTCTGAGCACATTCTTCAACATCTCATCGTTTCAAATTCTGGCAATGTTTCGCAGAGGTCTATTCTACAGCTATCTCTCCATCTACCTCCGGTTCTTCCTTGGTTTGAGTGTCACTGAAACAACCCTCTTCGCCACGCTGCCCATGGTACTTAACATTGTCTTTCAGAGATATGTATGGGGTACAATTTCTGACAAGTACCAAAGGAGAAGAACGCTCATCATTCTCGGTGAGGTCTTGGCGGCAATCGGAACCGTATTTGTGTGGTATTTTCATACGTTACCCAATAGCAAACTCGCGGCCGGTTACGTAATCATAGTTGGTCTCTCGCTGGTTGAGATCTTCTGGTCGATGTCAAATATCGGATGGAGCGCGATCATTTCTGATCTGTATCCGGAGGAAGAACGCACCGGCGTACAGGGAAGACTTTCCAGCATCGGCGCTCTTGGAAGAATAGCTGGTGTTTGGGTCGGTGGCCTGGCCTATGATGGGCTTGCTCAACATTACGAGGGGTGGGGTTTCAATCAAGGATTCTTGTTTTTCGTCGCATCCGGCGTCATGCTAATTTCAACCATCCCCATGTTCTTTGTACCTGAAGGCGGCATCAACACTGCGGGACCGGACAAGGAGGCGGTCAATAAACCTAAGGATGAAACCAGACAGGCTCAAATCTCCCGGGTTTTCCTTGTGTTCTTGCTGGCAATGATCTTCATCAACTTCGGCCGCAATTCTATTGCCGTCATTAAGTCCCAATACCTCTCGTTGGATCAGGGATTTAACGTATCAAGCAATCTCCTTAGCTACATAGTGAATATGGAATCTCTGGCGATCTTCATCATGGGGTTCTTAGTCACACGCCTAGCGCGCCGTTACAGTGATGTGATCCTACTATTAGCAGGCACCTGCTGCGCGATCCTTAGTCTCGTTGGATTTGTGCTCGCGTCTGAATTACCCCTTATCTTCATCAGTAATTTCCTTGCTGGAGTTTCTATGGTGGTAATATTATCGTCATCATATTCTTATGCCTCGAGACTGATCCCGCCTCAACACCGCGGAAAGCAGTTCGCCTGGTTCAACGCCACCTTTTTCCTCAGCTGGGGCGTTGCCGGAACCCTCGTTGCCGGGCCTATTGCCGACCTATTAATGAAGGCTGGCGCTTCCCAGGTCCTTGCTTACAAGATATCTTTCTTATCATCGGCCGTCCTGGTCGTAATCGGCGCAGTCATCCTTTTCTATGCCGATCGCATGAAACGACGCACAATTTACCTTGAATCGTCGATTTCCTCTCGGCGTTAGCACGAGGCCTCAATATCCGAAATAGTCACGAACCCTCGTTTTGCATACCAGTCATAACAGTCCGAGCGACAGAAATTCCAGTTTGTCTTGACTTTGTCCGTTTTTTGACTACAATAGCGTATGAAATTGATTGAAGAAATCAAAAAGGCTGAAGAAAAGGGTGAAAAGTTTAGAAAAAATGCCGCAATTGAAGGGCAGAATTTAATTGAGAAAACCAGAGAAAAAGGTGAGAAAGAATTAGCCGACCTAGACAAAACAAAAGACAAATTGATAGAAAATGAATTGATCAAGGCTAAGAAGAAGATCGACGCGGAAGTTGCGAAAATGGACGCCCAGTACGAACAAAACCTTAAGAAAATCAAGGATTCCTATAAGAAAAACAAAGAAAAGGCTATTAAGAAAATTCAAGACCTGATACTCAAATGGCCGTCCTCCCGGTAGAGAAAATACACGTCGTTGTCCACAAAAGTATAAAGGACCAATTCCTTCATTCGCTGCAAAGGGAAGGAATCGTCCATATAACCGAATTAGAAGAGTCAACATCAAAGACATCAAGTGAACTCACGCGCCTTGATGAAGCCCTGGGTCAGCTTGCTGCCTACAAGAAAAGGCATCCACTTTCAATGTTCTTCAACCTGAAACGAACCATGCATTATGACGATTTCGTTGAATCAACACAGGCCTACGACTACAGAACAACCGTTGCTCAGCTTGAGAATATCAAGACAGAGCGTGAGAAGACGCTCGCCCACATCAGACAACTCGAGGACGATATTTCTCTTCTTTCACCTTGGATCCCCCTCAATGCGGCCCTGCACACCCTTCGTGAATTCAAAGAAACCGAGGCCATAGGGGTAATCATTCCATCCGATGATGCGCTCGAGAATCTGACCAAGATCATTGCCGACATACCCTATTCCATGGAGCACGTCAATACAATCGGAACCAACTTCTACAATATCCTCTTCGTAAAAAAAGAGCAAAGTCCACATTTACGAGCCCGACTCGTCGAGAATGATTGTGATATTGCTGATTTTCAGACCCACGAAGGCAGGCCAGAAGAACTCGTTTTCCAATTCACGCAGGAACTACAAGCGGAACGAAAAAGAATCGAAGAATTAGGTGAGCAAGAAACAAACCTAGCTGAAGAGATCAAGCACCTGGAGGCAATTTCGGATCTTCTTTCCATCAGGGGCAAGAAAGAGGGCCTGTCCGAGGCGTTACCCGAAACAATACGCACGACGAATATCATTGGTTGGGTACTCAGGCGTCATCTAAAGCGCTTGGACAAATTAATCGAGAAATTTCAGTTTGTCTATTATGAAAAGGTCGAGAAAGAACCTGACGAACGGCCGCCGGTCGCGTTGCAGAATGCCACGTTGAGTAGACCTTACGAAATGCTTGTGAAACTCTATAGTATGCCCAACCCACGGGAATACGATCCGACCCCGTTTCTGGCTTTCTTCTTTCCGATTATGTTTGGCTTATGCATTACCGATGCCGTATACGGCATTCTACTGATACTCATTTCGTTATATCTGATGCGCCAAGTATCTGGTGACAAAAGTCTGTTTAGAATTCTCATGGTCGGTGGTATCTTGACCATTTTCGCCGGAGCAATGGTCGGAGGCTGGGCGGGCGATATTTTTGAGTATATCGGATTTGAGCCGCTCATAAGATTTCGCAAGTCGGTCATGTTGTTTGACCCGGTTACCAATCCTATGATTTTCATCGCCATTGCCCTAGGTTTAGGCTTTGTGCATATGATGATCGGCATCGGTATTGAAATATACGACGATTTTAAAAACGGTGACTATAATCAAGCAATTTTTGCAAATCTTACCTGGTTCATTCTTTTACCAGCACTCATATTCTATTTCACGATATTCAATTCATCCCCAGGGACAAAAGCCGTGGTGGAAATTGTACTATGGATGTGCATAGTGGGTATCATAGTGGCGTCACACCCAGAAGGGAAACCGAGGCCTATGGATCAAGTAGTATGGGCAGTAATCCTTTGGCTAATATGGTATTGGGTTACTAGCATAGTGGGTAATCTGTTTCAGTTCAAATACATCATTCAAATTCCATCTATTTCCTATCTTGCGATTGTACCTCTACTCATTGTTGAATTCACGCGCATGAAAGAGATGAAGAAAGTATTAGGCAAAGTAGCATGGGGTTTTTACAACCTGTATGGTATTTCTAGCTACCTCGGTGTACTGCTCTCATATGTACGTCTCATGGCATTGGGCATGGTGACCGGAGTTATCGCAATTGCCATAAATAAGATTGCCTGGATGATTACCGGGATACCAGTGCTGGGGGTTATCCTCGTCATCATCATCCTCATTCCGGCGCATCTGTTTAACCTTGTTATCAATGCACTGGGCGGTTTTATCCACACGATGCGTCTACAATACATCGAATTCTTCGGTAGATTTTACAGTGGTGGAAGCAAGCCTTTCAAACCCTTTCGCCTCGAAACGAACTATGTGGATATCGAGTAATGTGTTTTGCTTAGGCATTCTGGCATTTTAGGCATTTCAGGTATTTACTAATTGTGGGAGGTATAATGGTTGAAACTTTCGGATTAGCAATAGCAATTGCAGGTGGTGCACTTGCCGCAATACTTGGTGGTATCGGCTCGGCAATTGGCATTGGCTATGCCGCCCAGGCTGCAAATGGAGTATTAAGCGAAGATCCTGAGAAATTCGGCAGTTTATTGATTCTTGTTGCGCTGCCTGGCACCCAGGGTGTGTACGGGTTCATCGGTGCTTTTATGGTCTTGCAGAAAATCGGAATATTCGGCGGCGAAACGGTCACACTATCTCTTCAACAGGGTCTTCAAGTTTTCTTTGCCGCCCTACCGGTTGCCATTGCCGCACTCGCTTCAGCTATCTGGCAAGGGAAAGTGTGTACGGCGGGTGTTGAGATGGTTGCAAAACGGCCAACCGAGGCCGCAAAGGCAATGATTTACGGAATCCTCGTGGAATTCTACGCCGTGCTTGGATTGATCGTTACCATTTTAGCTGTTGTTCAAATGAAGCTGTGATATGTCGACACAAAAGGTAATCAACAAAATACTCGAGGACGCAAAAGAAGAAGCCCAAGAAATCATCGCGCAGCACAAAAGCGAGGCGAATAACATTACGAAGGATTATGCTGAACGCATCGCTCAGAAGAAAATCGCTATCGATAATCACGTGGCAGAGTTGAAGAATAAAGAAATCATGAGAGCACTTTCTCAAAACAGGCTCGATTTGAACAAGAAATTGACCAAGAATAAACAAGATTTAATAAACGTTACGATCGCAGAGGCTGTCAAGCAACTCATCGAACACAAGGAATACGCAGCCTTTCTTAAAGCCCTGATCAAGAATAGTGGCGAGACCGAAGGTGAACTACTACTCAGCAATACAGATCTCAAGCGCCATCGTAATGAGCTGGAGAAATTCGTTCGTAACGAGAAGTTGAACTTAAGAATCGCCGGCGCCAATGATATCAAGGGTGGTGTCATAATAAAGAAGGGTAAGGCAAGTCACATCGGTTCGCTTGACATAATACTCGAGCTACTAAGTGATGAGCTAGCTATTGCAGTCTCCAAAATCTTATATTAGAGAATGGAAGAAGTGACAAAAGGAGATTTCGACACTTCTTCCTCTGAGGAGGACATTCATGGCTGATAAAGGCATCAAAAATATCGGATTGTTCGGACACGCCGGGAGCGGCAAAACCACAATCGCTGATGGGATTCTCTACCTTGCAGGAGCCAACACGCGGTTCGGGAAGGTCGCCGAAAAAACATCGGCATTCGATACAGAACCCGAAGAACAAGAAAAGGAATGCAGCCTCAACGTAGGACTAGCGTCGTTCAACTATCAAGGTGTGAATATCAATCTCATCGATACACCAGGCTATGCGGATTTCATTGGTGAAGCGATGAGCGGTATTGAGGCTGTCGACTGTGCCGTCGTGGTCGTCGATGCCTTCGCTGGAATAGAAGTCGGTACGGAGCGGTTGTTGAATGAAATTTCCAAGAAGAACATACCAGTGTTATTCTTCATCAATAAACTGACGAAAGAAAACACAGATTTTTACAAAACACTGGCTTCGGTCGGCGAAATGTATAAAAAAAGTGTCGTCGCGTTAAACCTCCCCATTGGCGAGGCAAATAAATTCAGCGGCGTCGCTGATGTACTGAAAAACAAAGCATACGGTAAGAAAGGTAAGGAGGAAGCAGTCCCTGATGAAGTGAAAGAGAAAATCGGGCAGCATCAGGAGAAATTCATTGAGGCCGCGGCTGACTTAGATGAAGCCCTGATGAATAAATACATTGAGGGCGAAAATGTTGAGCTGGGCGATTGCATCGAACCATTGAAGAATGGCATCGCGCAGGGGAAGGTCGCCGTTTGCCTAGCCGGGGATGCTCATGAGTTGATTGGTATCGTCAATTTACTCGACACGGCTATCGAGTTCCTGCCCTCTTCGCATGTGTTGCCTGAAATTCAAATAGACGACCGAAGGCTTGAGCGCTCCGATGATGCACCGTTCGTGGGTTATGTCTTCAAGACCGTAGTCGAACCCCACCTGGGTGAGTTGTGTTACCTGAGAGCCTGGAGCGGAAAAATCAAAAGTGGCGAAGTAGTCACTAATACGACAAAATCCGTCGAGGAGAAGATCAATCAGATATTCACAATCAAGGGTAAAGAGAAAACTGAGATTCAAGAGCTCAGTAGTGGTATGATCGTCGGGTTAGTGAAACTCAAAAGTACCCATACTGGGGATACACTGGCGAAAGGTATCAGCGCCGCACTGCCTCAAATAGGATTTCCCGCCCCATCGATATCTATGGCCATCGTCCCCAAGGCAAAAGGCGATGAGGAAAAAATTTCTTCTGGGCTAGCGCGTCTTCATGACGAAGACCCCACATTTACATTCGCCTACGATCCAGAGATCAAACAATTAATAATATCGGGTATCGGCGAGTTGCATCTCGATATCATTCTTTCTCGGCTGAAAAGGAAATATGGCGTAAGTGTCGATTTAGTCAGACCCCACGTCAAATATCGCGAGACATTTACGAAAAAAACCGAGGCGCAAGGAAAGTATAAGAAACAAACTGGAGGACATGGACAGTATGGTGATTGCTGGTTAAAGGTTGACCCTTTGGAACGCGGGAAAGGTTTCGAGTTCGTTGACGAAATCGTGGGCGGAGCAATCCCCTCGCGTTACATTCCATCAGTCGAGAAAGGCGTCAAGGAGGCGTTGGCGGGAGGCTTCCTTGCCGGCTATCCCCTTACCGACATAAGAGTCACTGTCTACGACGGGTCCTACCATCCGGTCGACTCTTCAGACATCGCGTTTAAGATTGCCGCCTCAATGTCCCTCAAGGCTAATGCGGCAAAGGGGAACGTAGTATTACTCGAGCCGATACACGAAGTGGAGGTCTACGTTACAGAATCGTTCATGGGTGATGTTATTGGTGACCTTAATAGCAGGCGCGGGAAGATCATGGGCATGGAGGGCGCTGGTAAGACCCAGAAAATAAAGGCCCTTGTACCTGAGGCAGAAATGTACAAGTACTCGACCAGCCTTCGTTCGATGACCCAGGGTCGTGGTTATTTCGACACAAAATTCAGCCATTACGAAGAAGTCCCGCGTGACACAACCCAGAAGATTATCGAAGGGGCAAAAAAAGCAAAAAAGGAATAGATGCGGCCGGTTCTCATTGAGCTCGGCGGGATTGAAATCCCAGCATACGGAATTATGTTGGTTGTATCCTTTCTTGCCGCACTCTGGTATGTGAAACGCCACGCGCCAAAATTCCAAATCTCGCCCATTATAGTTGAGAATCTGGCTTTCTACATAATGCTCGGTGTCATTATTGGCGGCCGGATACTATA
The DNA here is from genome assembly GCA_001303785.1 of Caldifarciminota bacterium SM23_42. GTDB lineage: Bacteria > Hydrothermota > Tepidihabitantia > SM23-42 > SM23-42 > SM23-42. The sequence continues at coordinate 8,382 of LJUJ01000045.1, forward strand.
CGTAGTATTTCACTGG
>LJUJ01000023.1 GCA_001303785.1 Caldifarciminota bacterium SM23_42
ATGATTTGCCACATAGACTCGGTTCTGGGCGGAATTCCAGGAAAGAGCACAAGGCTCATGTCCCACAGGAATCATGGCAATAATCGCATTGCTCGCACCATCAATCACCACGACGTTGTTGTTCAATGTATTAGCACAGTAGACTTTGTTGTTGGTCAGATTATAGAGTAAAGCATAGGGGTGACCTCCGACTGGCAGCGTGGCAATCACCGTCTTGCTCGCGCAATCGATCACCGTAATAATACCTCCGTACTCACTAGCGCAGTAGACCTTGTTGTCTATCAGATTATGGACCAAGGCATAGGACTCGCCTCCAACGTCTATTGTTGCAACCACCGTGTCGGTCACGCCATCTATCACCATAATATTACCGATATAAGCGCAGTAGACCTCATTGTTGGTTGAATTATAGAGCAATGGGTGACTAGCTCCTTCTATCGTGGTGATAACCGTGTCGGATGTGCCGTCGATTACCTCGATACTATCGGAGTGAGCGCAGTAGACTTTATTGTTGACTGGATTAAAGACTAAAGCATGAGGTTCCCGTACTACGCTAATCGTAGTAATGACCGTATCGGCTGCACCGTCAATCACCGTGACGGTACTGTAAGGACCACCAGCGCAATCAGCGCAGTATACCTTGTTGTCGTTTGTATTACAGACCAAATCCCAAGGGTCATCGCCAACAGTGATCGTAGTGATAACCGTGTTAGCTGCGCCGTCAATTATTGTGACGTTGTCACTCCACCGATTGGCGCTGTAGATCTTATTGCTGATCGGATTGTACGCCAAATCTTGAGGGTAATTTCCCACGGGGATCGTGGTGATGACCGCATTGGACGCGCCGTCAATTATCGTAACATTATCGCTGTGATCATTGGCCGAGTAGACCTTATTGTTGGTTGAATTGTAGACCAAATCCCACGGGTAATATCCGATTGGAAATGTGGTGATAACCGCATTAGTTGCGCCATCAATCACTGTGACACCGTTGGTATTTTGGTTAACGCCATAGATTTTGTTGTTTGTTGGATTGTAAGCCAGCGGGCGACTTACGGACTCAATCGTGGTGATAACCGTGTCGGCAATACAGTCAATTACCGTGGTATTATTGCCACTATTTGCACTATAAATCTTGTCGTTGGCCGAATTATGGAGTAACGTATGTGGCCAACCTCCGACTGCAATCGTTGTGATTAACGCATTGGTAGCACCATCAATCACTGTCACATGTGGGTCCCATTTGTGAGCGCAGTAAATCTTGTTATCAGTCGGATTACAGACTAAGGCCCCCATCCTGGTTGCGACTGGGATTATAGTAATGACCGTGTCGACTGCGCCATCAATCACCGTGACACCGTAGTTACTTTGAGCGCAGTAGATCTTATTGTTGATCGGGTTATACTCCAGAGCTTCAGGGTGACCTCCGATTGGGATCGTTTTAAGAACCCAGTTGTTTGCACCATCAATCACCGCGATGTAACCTTGGATCCCGCAAAAGCAGTAGATCTTATTGTTGGTCTGATTATAGACTAAAGGGTCTCCTACGAATTCAATCGTGGTAATGACCGTATCGGTTACACCATCGATTACCGTCAAACCGTCGAGGTTTCCATTAGCGCAGTAGACTTTGTTGTCGGTTGGGTTATAGAGCAAAGCGTCGGGCATGACTCCGACGGCGATCGTTGCAACAACCGCATTATTCGAAGCATCAATCACCGTAACGTTATCGCTTGCATTATTAGCACAATAGACTTTGTTGTTAGTTGAATTCCAGCACAAAGCCTTAATGTTTTCGCCCGCCGGAATTCTGGCAATCTTTTCATTAGTCGCTCCATCAATTGCAGTTACGCAATCTCCCCTTTCGCCGCCGACATATACTGTATTATTGTCGGGATTGTAGACGTAGGCTTGGGGCGCTTGAATTCCACAAAGAGAATCCGGAACGTAGATGGTTGTTTCAAGCCATTGGGCTGATAAAAGCAGCGGTAGAAACAGGGTCAAAAATACGTATCTTTGATAACCTATCATTTTTGCCTCCATTTTTGTACGATTTTTCTACATTGTTTCAAAACATTATATGACTAAGATTTCCCCTTGTCAATAGAGAAGTCTGTTTGAAGAGGGAGTGAATCCTAGAACTGCGGTACAAACTGCGGATCGTAAGTCCGTAGCTCAAACACACCTTGTGGAAACGTATTAGAGGGCAGCACGGTTGACAACGGACGTTAGCTGTCTATAATCATCCATGCTGAAGCGCGTCTACCTCGCACCCGATGAGTTCACCGCCATCACCTTGAAAGAAATGTTGATAAGCAAGAACATCAGGGCTATCACGCGTCGCTTCGAAACGACTTGGCTCGATGGTCTCCCAAAAATAATGAAGGGTGGCTGGGGTGATGTACTCGTCGACGAGAAAGACCAAAAAAAGGCTGAAGAGTACATCAAAGAATTCCTCGAACAGTGTGACGGGTCAGAATCTGATAGCACAACCAAGTAGAAAAATCCAGAATCGCACAATCACTTGAGCGGCCTTCGTTACTTGACAACAATACCCCAGTTATTATAATAGGCTGTGAAACTATACCTGCTACTACTTTCATTTGCGGCGTTATTACTCAATTGCATGAAAACCGTAGTAGTCAAAGTCGACAAAATAGAAACGGTATATATAGGCTCAATATATCAGGACATATACCGAGAAATCCCCTCCAGTGCCTCTTTCGGCGGTCGTTCTGAATTGAAAATAGGCCACACCCTGACCGAACCGGTGTTCATGGAATACTTCTTGCAGAGACACGGCCTTCACGAGTTACTGAATGACCTGGAATTTGACTTCGTAATCACGGACACTGTCGTCTACGGTCAAGAGTACTTCAACATTCCAAAATCGATGGGCTACGGCATCAAGAACTACGAAGGTATTCGTTTCGCGATAGTCAGTAAAGACAAAGATACTCTTACTATCGAAGACGAGGTAGAGTTATCCTTGATAAGGGAGCGTAGCGATGTGCTCTGGGTCATTGACACGAAACTTCTCGATCTCGATCCAACCGCAATAACATTCTACATCAATAAGCGCGCGCTTACGGACACGAGCATGTCACCGATGAAAGAGAAGATCGACACGGCACGCATTTCGAAAATTGAAAAATTCAAGGATAAGATAGAAAAAGAACTGGGCAGAAAAGTAAATGTTGCCGGACGCCTCGATGATCATCTTTTCTCAACAGTTGCCGAGAAGGAAGGCGTTGATATGATCATCTACCCAGAAAACCTATTTCAAAGGGTCATAGAAGCCGATACCATGAGTCTGCTCGAGCTAATGCATAACGTCGCTTTTGAGATGAGATTCAAGAAGACCGAGATGAATGATGAAGACATTCTCGAAGTATGTGTGGAGAAAGGCTACACGAAATGGGGCAGCATAAAAGAATCAAATATCGTTCTTATAGTCGATGAAACAGAAGGTCGCCACATATTCGACTATTACTACTGGAAGGAGTAGAATGAAATCAAATTGGAAAAGACTTCTGTGGGTGTTGTTCGTATGCCTTTATGCGACGTTGTTTTTTTATAACTGTTTGAAACCTTTTGGCGACTGGTTGGTACCTTATATCTTCACAATGACCCTGATTGTCTGGCTCGCATACGAATACTACAACCGAAACCTCTTCTTCCAATCTGGGTCCATTCCCGATGTACTGTATTTCTGGCTCGCGCGTGCCCTGTTCGCGCTGTTTTTCTATTCTGCACTGGTCATAGGTATTGCTACGATCATATGGTGGCAAAAGAACCAAATAGGACTCTACCCGTTCATCAATATCTTAGGTCTCGGGATACTCATCTGTTCCGTATATTTACGTCGAACAGCTATCAAGACAAAGACAGCTGACCGCACGGCAATCAAAAGCTTCTACTTGAGCGTTATCTTACTTATCGTATCACTGGCCCTAGGTTACGGGTCGATCTTCTTGGTTGCGTATGTAGTGGTCATCGGCATCCCGCTTGCTTTCTGGAACTATTCCGTTGAAACAAATACCCTGAATAGCTTCATGGCCTACGTGCAAAAGCAAATCCCAGAAGGGACCAAGCAGATCGACAACGAAAAACTCTGGGCAAAATACCTCGACAAGAGAATAAAAAAATCAGGTAAGAAATAGTCGATCCCAATGTTTCTTCATAGGAAACTCTTTGTTATCATTGGGTGTCTGATACTGCTCGGCTTCATATCGTGTGCCCAGGAACACACGAATAGCAGCTACCGCGTTGTATCACTCTCTCCAGCAATGACCGAGATGCTCTTCAGCCTGGGTGCTGGAGATAAAATCGTCGGGGTTACTACATACTGCGACTTTCCTCCGCAAGCGAGAAAAATACGCAAGGTAGGTGATTTCTCAAATCCCTCGATCGAACGCATCGTCGCACTCAAACCGGACCTGGTCATTGTCAATTTACCCGAGCAGAAACGCATCAAGAGCGAGCTCGACAAACTAGAAATAAAGACATTCATCTCGTCTCCGAAATCATTACAGGATATCTACAAGGAACTCGCGGCGATCGGCGACACGCTAGGGCTAAGGCGACGGGCCGATTCGGTTATCAATTATATGAAGCAAAACATACAAACGGTTAGGACCTCTGACCGGAAAAGTGTTTACGTGGAGATTTCACCAAAACCGCTCATCACAATCGGTGCCGCGACTTTCTTGAATGACCTTATCAACGCCGCGGGCGGAACAAATATCTTCGAGGATTTGGAAAAAGACTACCCGGTCGTAGGCCAGGAAACCGTGATCAGAAGGAATCCTGAGATCATCATCCTACTCCACCCCGAAGATGCATCAGGTCGCACGGGCTGGCAAAACATTCAGGCAATAAAAAACGACCGGGTCTTCAAGAACCTCAACCCGGATCATCTTATGCGACCCGGGCCGCGATTGGTCGATGGTTTTCGGGAACTGAAGAGAATCATCAATGACTAAGACGATTGCTATAATCATCATTTTTCTCATTGCGATAGCATTGGGGATTCTTGTTGGACCGACCCGCCTGGATTCGGAGATTCTGCAGTTACGCTTATCCCGAGTTGTCCTGGGAATCTTTGCCGGAGGTATTCTTGCCTTTTGCGGATGTCTGCTCCAGGGGCTTTTCGGCAATCCGTTGGTCGAACCCTACACATTAGGTTCGGCATCTGGAGCCGCATTGGGCGCATCACTCGGTATATTCCTCTTCGGAGCAATTAGCCCAATACTCGCATTTCTAGGGTCTCTTGGGGTCGGATTCTTTGTCTACACGATTGCCCGCATCGAGGGTGGGCTCTTAAGGGATCGTCTGATCCTAGCCGGTGTGGTCATGAGTTTTCTATGTTCTTCGCTGGTGATGATTATCATGGTCTTGGGTGGCCGCGAATTGTACGAAATTCTTTATCTGTTGATGGGCTATCTTGGAATCATCATAAATGCGACCAACCGCGTCATGATAATAGCCCTCATCGCTATTTCAATAGGACTCGTCGCCTTTCTCTACCGTTATCACCGCGAACTCGACATCATCTCTCAAGGCACTGAAACCGCCGCCGGTTTGGGTATCGACATCCAGAAATTCTCGCTTGTCGTCTTCTTTTCCAGTGCCCTGCTCGTTGGCCTTACAGTATCTATCGTGGGTGCGATCGGTTTTGTTGGCCTAATAATCCCGCATGTCTCCAAACTGCTTTTCGGACCGAAGCACATTCGGAATCTTGGTGCCTCATTTCTGCTCGGCGCCACCTTTCTACTCTTTGCCGATACACTATCCCGGGTCATCACCGTTTACGAACTTCCGGTCGGTGTGGTGACCTCGCTCGTCGGTGTACCCTTTTTCATCTACCTGTATAAACGATGAACGCACTCGAGGCAAGAAGCATTCAGTTTTACTATGATAAAACACAAATCATCGACAACATATCGATGTCGTTAAGCCGAGGGGAATTTCTCGGAATAATCGGACCAAACGGCGCGGGCAAGTCAACAATGCTCCGTCTGTTATGCGGCATACTAAGACCAAAACAGGGCGAAATTCAATTATTCGGAAAGAATCTGCATGAACAATCGCAAAGAACGATTGCCCAGAATATTGCGTTTGTCCCTCAGGAAACTCACTTCGCCCTCAACTTCTCAGTCGAGGACGTGGTGCTGATGGGTCGATATCCTTACAAGCGTCCGTTTCAACCCGAAGATCAAAAAGATCATACGGCGGTCGAGCATGCAATGAACGCGGCCAATGTCGAGCAGTTCCGCAACCGTCCGATCAACTCATTGTCCTCGGGTGAGAGACAAAGAGTGGTGATCGCCCGAGCCCTTGCCCAAGCACCGAGGATTTTACTGCTCGACGAGCCTACCAGTCATCTAGATTTGCATCATCAGCACACAATAATGGAGCTTCTCGAGAGACTGAACAACGAAGGTATTTCGATTGCAGTTGTGCATCATGATCTCAACTTAGCAAGTCTCTACTGCAAAAATCTGATTCTCATACATGCGGGGAAAATATACGCTGAAGGAAAACCGGCTGGACTACTCAACAAAAAGATGGTAAGAGAGGTATACGGTATAGAAGTAACTATCGTAAGTCATCCAGAGAAAAACGTACCGCAGATTTTCCTGTAACACTTTTGTAAAAACTGTAAATACTAAACGAATCCTAATATCAAAACGCAAAATTCAAAAATGTCTTATTCCCGGTACCCACAAAGTCTTATCCTGATGTTCTGCTGCTCTGATATTCTACCCGCTGATCTTCTGATACTCTGATACGCTTTTCGGGTTGGGCGGCAAACGCAATACGGTTCACGGAACCCGTTTTGTCTTGTGTTCTAAGAAGAGACTTGACACCAAAGGGTTACTCGAGGATCTCGATCTGGCTCGGGCTCTTGAGAATGATCTCGGGCTTGCCGCGATATTCTTTTACCAAACCCCTAACTCGCACCACGCGGTTCAGATAGTAATCCTCAGGGTGGTCTGGAAATTTGTTGAAGTCACTGGCAAAGATGACCGCGGTGAAGTACCGGCGCCAGTTCTCGTGAAAATTCAAGAAACAGACCTTGCCGGTGTTGTTCGAGGCAGCGATTCTGCCTTCAACGATCTTGGTTTGACCGTAGTACTGGTCAGCGTCGCGCCAAGAAACAACATCCACATGTTCAACCCTCTTGAAATCTTTAGCGAGAACCGTATCGGTCGTGTCGGGAGTCTGAAAGACTGAAAAAGCCCACAGTCCTTGCCTGTTTCTTATGGCCATCTTTTCGAGTTTTCGTATATCTTCAAGATACTGCGTATCCGGTGGGTAGAACCGAAGCTCAGCATACCCCATTCTGATCATTTCAGCATTTATGAACATACCGTCGACAAATACATATCTGAGCAATCTACCGTAGTCATCCTTGTCTGTTGCGTCTCTTTCCAGACGTACGTTTTTTCCCATAACCATGTGCGTCAGCACGTGTTTCGCGATATCCCCACCCGGGTCGTGGATTTCCGGGGCATTGATCCCCAAAAGGCGCACCGCGTTGCCCTGCTCGGTCTTGAAGGTATCGCCATCGATCACCTCAGTCACTCTTTCGGTTCTTGTGCAGAAAATGAAGGTCAGCAGAACCAGCATTAGCATGCGGTATGCATAACTCATGACGCATTATATCATCAACCCATGAACTTGTCAAACCCCGTGAAACACATAATTCTGTAGCATGCAACTGAGCCTCTCTAATTGACAAAGACAAAAATCTACTTATACTTCGCCCATGGATAAAACTCTATTGATAATCAAACCAGATGCTGTGAAGAAAAACTTGAGCGGCAAGATTTTGAAACATATCTCAGACGCCGGTTTTCAGATCATCGGAATGAAAATGATGTGGTTGAACAAAGAGCAGGGCGGAAGATTCTACGAAATACATAAGGGCAAGGACTTTTATGAATGGCTGGTGAATTTTATATCATCTGGGCCAATCGTGGTTGCCTGTCTAAAAACACCCGATGCGCCCCCCAAACTCCGTGAGGTGGTCGGTGCAACCGATCCGAAAAAGGCAGCCCCCGGTACGGTTCGTAATCTCTACGGCACATCGGTCGGTGAGAATGTTGTTCATGCATCGGCACCCGATGAAAATCCTCAGCGGGAAATTGACTTTTTCTTTACAAGAGAAGAGCTGTTTACATATTGAGACACCCAAAACACGTTGCGCTAACCGACGCGGTCGGGGTTCACAACTATAAAACGTGAGACGCTCATTTTCTTGATTTCGAAATCAGGTCATCAGACTACTTGACCGTGGAAGATTGCCGGCTACAATTGACTACATGAGAATCGTGATACTCTTTGTGACATTGCTAATGGTCATTTCATGCCCCCGCCCCACCATAAAAGAAGTGCCTGAACTCGAATACATAAGAGAGGCAAAGCGTATTTACCACGAAAACCCAATCCGTGCCTATCACTTACTACAAGACAACGTCGCTGGTTCGGGGTATGCGCGGGAATGTGGCAACATGTTACTAAGAATTTATCTTGACCAACGTGAATATGCGCTTGCCGCGCGATTGCTCGATAGCCTTCGCTATGATCCAATATTGCCCTCTTTTGAAAGAAACATGATTCTGATGAAAACCGAACAATGGCAACGCCTCATTGCTTCGACCGACGACGTGTTGTTACAGGGCATCGCATCATACAGGCTCGGTGTCTTCGACGACGCCATTGATTTACTATCCAAAGAGGAAGCCCCTGAAGATTATCGTCTCATTTATCTGGCAAAGGCGTACGTAGAAAAAGAGGATTATGACAATGCCTTGAAGGCTATATTCTTGATCAATTCAATCAGTGATTACCTCTTTGATTCCTATCAAGAGATCCTTTTTAAAATTCTGCTCGAGCTTCCCAATCTGACCGTGGTACAAACAGAACTCAAGAGCCTGAAGGATCCTGCGCTCAGAGCGTACGTACAGCTGAGAGTATATCAGAAAATGAGAGACAAGAAAAGGCAAACCTCAGCCGCCTGGAATCTCATCATTAACTATCCGCAATCGCCAGGTGCGTACTACGCACTGAAGTTTGTCACACCAAAAACAAAACCAGAAAACAAGTCATACGGCCGAGTTCTCTATTACAATAATGAGTATGCAAAAGCCCTGAAATACCTGAAGCGAGGAGTCTTGGACGACGCCGCGCAGTATTACCTGGGACGCATCTACTACGACCGTGGAGAACACACTGCGGCATTACAACATTTCGCTGCCTGTTCCTGGTCGGCAGCATACTACTACCGCGGCCGCATCTATGAAAGTAGACAAGATAATGACCGGGCGATAGCCATTTACGATAGTCTAGCGCAACTGCGTAAGGGTAACGAATACGCAGTGCGTGGGTCGAAGCGCAAGGCGTTCTTGCTCGAGGAACTCGGGGATACGCTGAACGCGGTGGAGGCGTTTCTTAGCATCAATGAGAGGAACACGCAATTCCGAGCAGCAATGCAACTCTTCCGAATCGGTGATGTGAGTAAGGCGCTGCAAGTCCTTGAGAAAAATGACACACCGGAGTTTGTCTACTGGCAGATAAGGGCAAGGGAACGCCTTGCCGAACCGGTCGAGAGCCTGCAGCAGTATTTACCGACCAAGTTCCCTTTGTCTTACTACACTCTGGTGCGCTACGATCGCACTCACTTCCTGGACACGCTGCCGCTGAATCGATGGCTAAGTCAAATCGGTGATACAATAGTATCATTTACGGCTGAAGACTCGCTCCATCTGAAGAGCGCAATTAGATTCTTCTCGCTGAACGAAAGCGAACATGCTATTGAAGAACTCGAAATGATCGAGACTGATAACCCAAGTGAGCTTGTCCAGCTAAGCAGAATCTGTGCTCAGTACGCCGCCGACAAGCAATCAATTAGATATTGCCTGAGAGTGAAGAGCGAAGCTTCGGACCGAGGCATTTACACACTACCCATAGAATTACTGAGGTTACAATATCCGATCCGCTATTCGTTTAGCATAATGGATAACTATCCTGAACCAACCCTAGCGCTCGCCATGATATGGCAGGAGAGCCTGTTTGACCCCTATGCCATCTCTCCAGCTAATGCCAAGGGGTTGATGCAAATAATACCGTCTACGGCGAAGACGATAGCACGTGCCCTGGGTGAACCTGAATATACATACTCAGACCCCAAAACATCCATCACATTCGGTATGTATTACTTCAAGAAAATGTTGGAAGAATTCAACTCCATTCCGTTAGCACTCGCGGCCTACAATGCTGGGCCAGTAAGGGTAAGACGGTGGGTACGTAACGACCCTAACTCGGAATTGGATACCTTTATTGAACTAATCCCGTATAATGAAACCAGAAATTATGTAAAATCAATTTTGGGAAGACAACGGATTTATAGGTACTTAATCGAAAACCTGTAACCTACTCAGTTTTTTTCTTACGAAAAACCTCGTGCATCACGAGAAATATCGCGCCCACCGTTATGAAGGCATCGGCAAGATTATAGGTAAACCACCGCACATTACCAATACCCATGTCGATGAAGTCAATTACATAACCAAAGCGCAAACGATCCACGAGATTGCCGATCGCTCCGCCGATGAGTAATCCGAACACGACAACCCCGGTGCGGTCCTTGACCGTCAGGGCAATGTAGCCGAGTACAACAAGGCCTGCCAGGGAAAGCACATAGTAGAGCTCATTCGAGCCAACCGATATACCAAACACACCATAAGGATTGAACGTGAGTTTCAGGCGCAGCAGGGTTCCGATAACCTCGGTCGGCGGTTCCAAAGGCCTGAGGTAATTTACCGCGAACAACTTTGTTAACTGGTCAAGAAAGAATGACACAAAGACAAAGAGTACAACTACGCTTACATTTCTTTTCCGGAACATCTACTGTTGTTGGAAACGGGGGTTAGGGAGTCGCCTGCGAGCACTTAATGCAGACCCTAGCCTGCGGGAGGAATTTCAACCTTCGCTTGGGTATTAACTTTCCACAACGCTCGCAGAATCCATAGCTACCTTTGGTTATTTTTCTTAGGGCATGGTCAATCTCAAAGAGCGTATCGCGTCTAGTAGATATGAGTTGTGAGGTGATCTCCCGACGTTCGGTTTCAGTACCCTGATCGGCCATATGATTGGAGTATGCGGCGAGGTCGCCTGACGTTTCGAGCTGTGTCCGGGCTATCTGATCACCCTCATATTCTAATTCCCGTAGTACTTTCTGCCGCTCATCGATCAATAATTTCTCAAACCGCTTTAGCTCGACCTTCTTCAATTTCTTAACCATTTTGTTTCTCCTTTAACATGTTCAGATAGGACCTGGCCTTTATATTCAGCGGATCCATGCCCAGCACCTCCTGCCATTCCTTTTTCGCATCGGGAAATCTATGCTGGCGGTAATAGCACAAACCGAGAGTGGTCTTGGCCTCCAAGTAACCCTTGTTTTGCTCTAGAATGTCAAGAATCAGCTTCTCCACGTCCCCGTATTTTCCGAGTTGAAGATTGGCCTTGGCCAGTTTCAACTTTATGTCAAGAAATGTCGGCGCGAGACTGGCCGCCTTTTCGTATTCATCCTTGGCATTTGCATAATCCTGGAGCTCATAGTACGTATCGCCCAATTGCACATAAGTGTTGGCCAATTCAGCTTTCAATTTGGGTGAGAAGCCTTTTTCCTTGGTCTCAAGGCTCGCCGCCTTCTCAAAAGCCTGTATCGCATCTTCGAAATCACATTGCTCATTGTAAACGATCGCCAGATTGACATACGCCTCGATGTACTCAGGATTCAACTCGGTGGCCTTCTTGAAGCAATTCATCGCTTCTGCATGATTACCGGCGAGCGAGTAGACAAGACCCAATGCGTTGTGAACGTCGGGGTACTCGGGATAAATACTAACGACTTGCTTCAGTACTTCGATGGACTCCTTGATCTTACCTTCTTCGTATAGGCGCAGCGCATCATTGTACAATCTCCTCGTCTCTTGGTCCATGCCCCGATTATACTCAATATAGATTATTTGTCAATGTACTTAACGCTTGTTATTTCCGTTTTCTTCCGTATTTTGCTTCGACCGTCGAGGTAATGCCACCGCGTGGATTGAATTCACCACGAACCACTGCCCAACGTGGTTTGACTGCCTTCACGAAATCCTTCAATATCCGATTCACCGCATTCTCATAGAAGATACCCATATTACGATAGCCGAGAATATACAGTTTCAGCGATTTCAACTCGACGAAAGACGCATCCGGTTCGTATTCTATGGTGATCGTTCCGGCATCGGGTAAACCAGTACGGGGACATAATGAAGTGTATTCAGGAATCATTATCGTAATCCTGTATCCCCTGAACTGATTGGGCAAGACCACGAGCCCGGGTAGTTTTTCTCGTAGGCCTGATACAGCATGTTTCTTCTTGTATACACTCACGCTCGATTATAGAGTATTTTTCCTGAATGTCAATGTTGATCATCTGACCCGTGTGGTAACGAAAATGATGACACAGAAGTTCTTTATCAGGTTTAGATCTGTAAAGCCATCACGTACCCAGATCTTTCAAGAACCGCCGCGACACCTCACGGTATCCTAGTCTTCCATAGAAACGGTGGGCCTTGCTTCTGTGTTGCCCACTAGTCACCTCGATCTTAGTACAACGTCGGGATCGTGCATGGCGCTCCACCACTTGCATCAACGTGTGCCCGATATTGCTATTGCGAAAACCGTGCGCAACGATGATAGCCGTGATGCGACATAGATTGCCTGATTGATGTATCAAAGGCACGATATGACAACTCGCAAAGCCGATCACCTGTCCACGCAGTGTTGCAACAAACACTCGATCATCTTTCTTAGAGAATCTCATCAGTTTCTTCTGCACAAAGCGTGTTGTATTGGGATAGCCGAGCTGACCGAGAAGCCCGGCGAGTGCCTGGGCATCACTGGCGCGCGCCGTCCGTATCACCACATTCTCCGCCCCTGCAGAAATTCTCACTCCAACACCAGCTATTCCATTTTTATGAGTTTTTGTATGATTCGCCCCTCGACTTGAAGATAGTATATACCACGGGTCATTGATGCGGCGGTCACTTCTCGACCACAAACATCGAAAAGCTGATAACTCGTTCCCTCGGGCATGGGGAACACACCCTTGAATATGGTCGCACGCGGCCACTCACGTTGCACTATCTGATGTGTATCTTCAACGCTCGCGGGCAATTCATTGTTGCCGAATATATCTGTCTCGTCATCGCGGACCTCGCTCCACGCCACAAGATAGTTCTCCGGCGATGCAGCGACCCCGGCACGGAAACGATAGTAAGGGGAACCATCAGAAATCGGAAAATTCCCTGCGATTGGACTACCATTCAGGTCCAACCATTGACCGAATATTGCCGTTGTCCCCTCACGCCAGACGACAAGAAACCTGGTGCCATCGCTGCATACTTGGGGATACTTCTGGTTGAGCGAACCGGTCGCGACAGTAATGTGGTCGCCAAGCAACTGACCACCGGGTGACACTAACTGACCGCAGATATCCAAATCTGTGTAACCAGTGCGCTGATCAGCCCAAACAATCAAATAGTCGCCTCCAGCAAATGTGATACTCGGATTCACGTTATAACCGGCAAGCGTATTCGCGACTGTGATGATGGAATCGTCTGGCTGACCCTGCGCGTCGACGAATCTGCCAAAGACACCGTACGGTTCAAAGTTGTTATACCAAACAACCAGACATCGATTGCCATCGAAGGCGATGTCCGGGCAACACTCGTGCAGTGCCTTTTGCGCGCCAATGCACTGACCGGTGTCTAACACAACACCCGCCGTATCAACTCGGGCAACCGTCAGCCAGAAGTAATTCTCGGTAAATCGCATGTCTGACCACGCAACAACATAATCTTCACCGTTGTACGCAACGACCGGATCCCTTTGAACGGCAGCCGCTGCGCAGATTATCATCGAGTTTGTGGTATCGCAACTGGGAGTGACACGCACTCCGATGATATCACCCAGAGTTCAACAGCCGTCGCGACACACGACAAGTAAATTGGCGCCGTCGAAGGCAACGTCGAATCGATTCGCAACGCTATCACTGTAAATCAGCTTACCATCGGGGTCAACGACATGACCATCGGTCGTGACGCGCGTACCGTAAACCGCATACTGCTCGGTTGAACCAAACAGGCGTTCGTCAACCCAGAAAACGCAGAACGTGTTGTCCGTATAGGTCACAACCGGATGATCTTGAAAACTCTCAGCCGTACATATCGAAAAGTCAACACCTAACAGCATTTGAAGCAGCAGTACAATAATCATGTTGACAAACCCTGAATTGCATAACAACGGAAATATCTAACAGTGGAACCATTGTTCGGAAAAGTAAACACGCTACAGTTGTGATAGCATTTAGCAATGAAGGTCACGGGGTCACCGCGATTGCACAACGTTACGCTGGTCAGTCAAATGAGTGTTCCGGACCGGGGAATTGTCCTTTTTTTACATCATCCCTGTATTGCTCTACGGCGTGCCGTATGTGCTCACCGAGGATAGCATATTTCTTTACAAACTTCGGGGTGAAATCCTCAAATAACCCTAACATATCGTGTAAGACCAGAACCTGTCCGTCACAATGCGGTCCGGCACCAATACCAATCGTGGGAATGTTGATCTCCTTCGTGATTTTCTCTGCCAAGTCGCGCGGAATCTTCTCGAGAACAATTGAAAAACAACCAGCTGCCTGTAACGATCTGGCATCCTCAATCATCTGCTTTCTGGCATCCTCTCCGACACCTTGTATTTTATAGCCACCGAACTTGTGTACTGACTGTGGCGTCAGACCAAGATGCCCCATTACCGGAATCCCCAGGTCGACGAGCCTCTTCACTGTTTCGAGCACGGGTGCCCCACCTTCGAGTTTCACCCCGCACGCTCCGACTTGTAGGAATCGCCCCGCATTGTATACGGCCGTTTCAGTAGAAACCTGATAAGACAAAAAAGGCATATCCGCGATGACCAACGCATTTTGCACGGCACGCGCGACAACCCTTGTGTGGTAGAGCATCTCATCCATGGTTATCGGTAGCGTGGTCTTTTCTCCAGCAAACACATTTGCCGCGGAATCGCCCACCAATATGATATCAATACCAACTTCGTCCAGAATGCGTGCGCTGATGAAATCGTACGCCGTGAGGCACACAATTCTCTCCCCCTTTTTTTTCATGGATGTGACTGTCTTAACGGTTATCATTCTCTTGATAATACTCGGCGTGGTTCTTTTAAATTTACGAGCTCACTGTGGAGCAGATCTAGGTCTTTGGGATTCGCCAAAAAATCAAATCCCTTGATATTTACAATCAACATAGGTGAAGAATTGTAGTGAAAGAAAAATGTGTTGTAGGCCTCACTGAGTCGTTCAATGTATTCGAATTCAATGTCCCGCTCAAATGAACGACCGCGCTGCCTGATTCTCTTGTATAAAGCCTCGGGGCTTGCCTGCAGATAAATAACCAAATCGGGACGGGGAACGTCGACCGCCAAGATGGAATAAATCTTGTCGTAGAGTGCAAACTCATCTTCACTGAGATTCACCTCAGCGAAGATACGATCTTTAACAAACAGATAGTCAGTAATCACCCGTGAATTGAACAAATCGATCTGCGCAATCTCACGCTGCCTGCGATATCTTGACATGAGGAAATATATCTGCGTGTGAAAAGCGTACTTCTTTGGGTCGGCGTAAAACTTGGCAAGAAAGGGATTTTCTTCAAACTCCTCCAATATTGTTCCCGCATGCATTTTGTTCGACAATACCTTGGTCAACGATGTCTTACCGGCGCCGATAACGCCTTCAATCGCGATAAACCTCAACTCCCTCATTGTCTTCTCCAGCACAAAGTTCACTCAGTGTCTTCTTCCTTCCCGGAGGTATGAAATCCGGTGCGATTTCCGAGAGTATCTTGATTGCAAACGGCCGATTATAGAACTGCTCGTGAGGAATCTTTAGGTCGGCGCGATCGATAACATGTTTTCCCCAGAAGAGAATATCAATATCGATCAACCTGGGTTGCCATCTTTTTTTTGTTTTTCTCCGGCCCATTTGCGACTCGATACGCTTGAATATACCAAGAAGCTCTGCCGCCGAGAAATCGCTTTCCACCTCTACAGCAAGGTTCAAGTAGTCGGGCTGATTATGAAAACCCCAAGGTTTTGTCTTATAGATTTTGGATTTTTTCAGTATTTTTATATTCTGTGCAGCTATGGTGCGAAGCGCCCGCTCCATGTTCTCCTCAAGGTCACCAACATTGGTTCCCAACAGGAGATATGTCTTTTCCATTGCTACTATTGTACTCCTAAGATAACCATTGTCAAGAAAATTGTCATATTGGGCCATGGTTTTATGACGCTTTACAAGCTGAGGATGACCTACAAATGATTTTTCAATAAAAAGCGTTAAGAAATGCGCGATTCTTTCTCAATTCTTCATAGGAAAAGAAGACAACACCGGCAAACGGTCGATTAGCAACCTGTCTTACTTGTGTTTTGATCTGATCTGAACTCAAGCGGTAAATACCGAGGCCCACTGCCACCTTGCCCGGGTCATTCACAACGCCAAGAGTCCGATTCAGAACGCCCTCGATGTTCTTTTGATATGCCATAAGGCACACAAAATCCACCAGATTCGAATTAATCCATCTTGGCCAATCCTGATAAAAATCAGTCCGCGCCGTCATGTAGTCCGCCTTTACCGCTACTGACAATAGTGTACGCGGCTTTTCACTTTTAATACGCATTCTCAATTCCTCGACAAATGATGTCAAATCATCACGCACGAATTCGCGCCAGAGGTCATCGAGATCCGCAATACCCCACTGACCAAGCCTTTGCTTGAAGTTGGAAAGTGAGAAGTCGTCTGGATCTACGCAGTATTTACGCATGAAGTTGCTTCGCAAAGCGACATCGTGGGTGAATGTGCGCGCCGGGTATCTCATGTAATCAAGGTGTATACCGTCAAAATCATACTTGCTCAAGATCTCATCGACGACCATGAAAATGTAATTCCGAACCTGCCGATTCCCCGGTGCCAGGTAGTAACCCTCAATACCCCGCCTCCTCAATTCGTCGACGCTGAAACCAAGAATCGATTCTTGACGATTATCGTGCACGAACCAGTTGGGATGAAGATTGGCAGGATGAATTTGATCCTGAGTTCTCGGCGCATAACCCCACGAGTACAGGACATTGAGCCAAGCCGAAACCTTGATGCCTCGTCGGTGTGCCTCATCCAGGAAGGCGTTCAACCACGCATCATCCCTAATTTTCGTTGGAGCGTAGCCAGATGGATAATAGGCTTCGCCCAGTGCGAATATTTGCAGAAAGACATGATTGAACTCCCCTTCGAGCCTGGTGAAAACAGTATGGTGATCATCAATGGACCAGCGCGGGATCCAAATGCCCCGCACATCGAGTGAACATACGAGTAGTAGGGTCAAAATTGGCATGTCATAATTTAGCCAGAAAGAACAGAATGTCAATTTCGGAGTTAGCCACAGATAGGAGGTAATCCGTTATGCAGTTTCTCCAACAGCGGGGACGGGGGTTGACTTTTTGGCAAATAGAGTGCAGGGCTTTCCTTTCTGCGATCTGATTACACAAACCTAAAAGTCTGCCCTACTCTGCTGAGAAACGAAGACAAAGAGACTCGGAGACATGACATGCAGGTGTATAAGAAATCAAACAACTACAAAACAGCCCCTCGCAATTGTCCAATTTATTGAGCTTCTCAAGCCCAATGCGCAAGAACCAAGTAGCCAAGATATATCATTGGAAATAGGGCGAACCCCATTATTGTGCCCCTCACTCTGCTCAGGACATGCAAGCCTGTCGAGAACATAAGCAGACAACGTTCTCCCATTGGGCGGTCTGCTCATTTTTACATATCATAAAACCGGTAACCTATAATACACTTTCAACATGCTCGAATGTATCCGAGTGTTGACTTTCTCACTCATTTACATAGAATATACGAAAGGAGGACTTATGGGAATCACGACCATTTTGATCATTGTAATCGTACTGATTATTCTCAGTTCCATCAAGGTTTTAAAGGAATATGAGCGAGCAGTAGTGTTCCGACTTGGTCGGTTCATCAAAGTTAAGGGCCCGGGCATATTCATCCTCTGGCCTGGCATCGACAAAATGACCAAAGTATCACTTCGCGTAATT
Source organism: Caldifarciminota bacterium SM23_42 (assembly GCA_001303785.1). GTDB lineage: Bacteria > Hydrothermota > Tepidihabitantia > SM23-42 > SM23-42 > SM23-42. Next base: position 18,244 of record LJUJ01000023.1, read on the forward strand.
ACCATGGACGTGCCGCCCCAGGATGTCATCACTAAGGATAATATCTCGATCAAGGTGAACGCGGTCGGTTATTTTCGTGTGTTCGATCCAGCCAAGGCAATACTAGAAGTCGAAGATTTTCTTTACGCCACGAGCCAGCTGGCGCAAACGACGCTGCGTAGCGTGCTGGGTGAATATGAACTCGATGAGATACTCGGGCAACGGGAAAAAATAAACGTTCGGTTGCAGAAAATAATTGACCAGCAAACCGACCCCTGGGGCATCAAGGTTTCCACGGTCGAGATCAAGCATGTTGACATACCCCAGGAAATGCAAAGGGCGATTGCGCGTCAGGCCGAAGCAGAGCGGGAAAGAAGGGCCAAAGTAATACATGCCGAAGGAGAGCTTCAAGCCGCAGACAAGCTTAACCGAGCAGCGAAGATAATAGGTGAAACAGGCGTCGGCATACAGCTCCGTTTTCTCCAAACCCTGACCGAAGTGGCTACCGAGAAGAATTCCACGACCCTCTTCCCGGTGCCTATTGACCTATTCACACCATTCATCGAGAAACTCAAGAAAGAGAAGTGATCGCGGTCTATCAACAAAAAGGGTTGGATTTTTTTAACCTGATAGCACAATCATTGGAATATTGCCTAAACAGCACCTCACGCCGTGCCGATGATTTCGAGATACCGGATGAAGCGTATAATTCATTGCGCAAGCAATACAATCCTGAATGCATCGTCAAGGAGATAGCTAAGTTCAAGGGCTCTCTGGAAGATTTCAGACTTGGAGTCATTGATGTCGATATCTACGCGCATGGTTTGAATTTCATTTTCGGACTCGCCCACCCGCTGCGCAGAATCGCTCTAATCTCAGCTTATCGACTGTCCGGCCCGCAATTACTGGAGCGTATTGCTAAAGAAGTAGTACATGAGACAGGACACCTTTTTGGGCTAAGCCACTGTGCGGATTCTCTCTGCGTCATGTATTTCTCGAATACGGTGGCCGACACCGATAACAAGAGCAAAAATCTCTGTAGACAATGCCGGAGAAAAATTGAAGCCTAAGTATACACTATTCACGCCCGGCCCAGTCGACGTCCCCGAAGAAGTATTACGAGAAACTGCTTGTCCTCTTTTGTATCATCGTGAAGACACATTTGGTGAGCTGTATGAGAAAACAGCCGAAAACCTAAAGAAGATACTGTTTGCGCCTGCTTGTGATATATTTTTCTTCACTTCATCCGGCACAGGCGGCATGGAAGCCACTTGCAGCAACCTACTGTCGAACCAAGACACACCGATTGTTGCGGTCTCGGGCAAGTTTGGCGAGCGATGGCTTGAGCTCTGCAATGCGTACCATATCGAGCCGATCGTGGTGAAAGCAGACTACGGGAAGTCGATCATGCCTGCACAGATCGATGAGGCGTTACACAAGGCACCCAAGGGAACGGTTATACTAACAACCCTCGCCGAGACCTCAACGGGTGCGCTCAACGACATTAAGAGCTTCGGAGAAGTTGCAAGGCAACATGAAGCGTTTCTCGCGGTCGACGGAGTTGCTGGTCTCGGTGCTGATTACTGCCCACAGGAAGACTGGAATATCGATGCCCTTGTCGGGGCATCTCAAAAGGCACTCATGGCGCCGCCCGGTATCGCATTCGTTTCGTTATCCAGGCGCGCACTCGAGCGAACAAAGAATTCAGACTTACCCAAATATTACTTCAATATCAAAACGTATGAGAAGTACCGCGCCAAGAATCAGACTCCGTTCACCCCGGCGATCACGGTTTTCTGTGGACTCAAGCGGGGTCTCGACATGATCCTAGGAAAAGGACTGGATGACAATTTCAAGAAGCACGAGAAAATGGCCAAATACGTGCGGGAACGCGTCCGCAGCATGGGTTTTGAAATCCTACCGGAATCACCATCTAATGCCCTGACCGTGATAAAAATGCGCGGTAACATGAGTAGCACCGACATAATCAAAGAAGTAAAGGAAAAACACGGAATTCTCTTTGCCGATGGTCAAGCAAATCTGAAAGGGACAATCATCCGTATTGGGCACATGGGTAATTACACTATAGAAAAACTGAGAGAAGCACTGGATGCATTAGAAGTAACCGTGGACGAGCGGAGGGCGTGAGCGATGGCCAAATTTGTGAAAATCGGCTACGAAGGCATTGAGCTGGATTTACCAGTACATGCCCTGTACTTGTACCATGGCACCGAGCAGCTACTCGACAACGTATTCACCCTAATCAATGACGGAATTGAGCGTCGAGAAAAAGTCATCTACATCGGACACGAGCGTGCCTGCAAAACATTACGCAAGAATTTCAGAAACAAAATCACCACGGTGAGCAAGCCCGTGCCTGCAAAATCCTTTGTCAGCTGGTTGAAGCGTGAATATGACAGACTTCCGAAACGCCGTGAAGGCCTAAGAATTCTCCTGGAAAGCAGGAGAATATTCCTTAACTACGAGCGACAGCTCGACGAATTCAACAACCAACCGGACTACCGGACATTCTTGCTCTGTATGTATGACGTAGACGACATCAGTTCAGCTGAAATAATCGAAATCCTGAAGACTCATCCTTATGTTTTCGTCGAGCATTTCATAAAACCTAATTGCTTTTACTCTCGCGTTAAGCAACAGAACTGGCTTGATACGCTAACCGGGGTATTCAACAAAAGGTATTTCGACAGTCAACTGAGCACAGAATTACAGCGTGCTTCGCGCTATGAACACAATCTCTCAGTGATATTGCTCGATGTCGACGGGCTGAAGTCAGTTAATCAAGAATTCGGAACGCAAACAGGGGATCGGGTACTACAGCAATTAGCCCGTATTCTCGAACGCAGCCTAAGAAGCGTCGACATACTAGCGCGCCACGGCAGTGATGAGTTTGCGATATTACTGCCCGAAACAAAAAAAACCCACACCCGGAAGACAGCACAGAGGATTTTGAAGCAGGTCAGGAACCATGATTTCTTCAAGGACGACCTGCGGGTAAAGGAAATAAGTGTCTCGATGGGAATCGCTGGTTTTCCCGAAGATGCTGGCGGCGCGCGGGCAATCATCAAAAAGGCCGAGGACGCATTGCGTAAAGCCAAGCGCCGGGGAGGCGGAAGGGTCGACGACGTTGAGTAATGACCGTAGGTCACAGGAGGTAACATGCCTATTACACCTTTAGAAATTCGCAAGCAGGAATTTAAGAAAAAGGTTCGCGGTTATGACCCCCATGAAGTGAGAGAATTCCTAGAGATGGTGGCCACCGAGATCGAAGGTTTGCTTAGAGAGAATGCCGGTCTGTCGGAGAGAGTCAAAGACACGGACTCCAAGATCGAAGATTATCGACGCATGGAAAAAATACTCCAGGATACGCTGACAACAACCCAACAGGCGGCCGACGAACTGAAGAGCGGTGCGAAAAAAGAAGCAGAAACAATCATCGCCAATGCACGTGTCGAGGCACAGCGATTCCTCAAGGAAGCCCAGACCGAACTGAGTAAGATCCGAGAGGAAACGAAAATCATCGAACATCAGAAACTCCTGCTCGTATCTGAGTTTCGCGGTCTGTTGGAATCTTACTTGCGTTTGCTCGAGCGTTTGGAAAAGAAGTGAAAAATAGGGCGGCACAGGCGGTTGCTTACATCAGAAAACACACCAAGACAAGACCCAGAATCGGAATCATCCTCGGCAGTGGCCTAGGGAAACTGATAAAGGCTATCGGCATAGAGAAATCTATTCCGTACGACAACATACCGCATTTCCCTGCTGCGACCGTGGAGTTCCATAAGGGAAGACTAATCTTCGGAACCCTTGAGAAGCAAAAGATAGTGGCCATGCAGGGCAGATTTCATTACTATGAAGGGTATGACGCCCGAGACATCGTACTCCCAGTTTTAGTCATGAAGCTACTCGGGATTAGAATTCTCATCATCTCAAATGCGAGCGGCGGGCTGAATCCTGATTTTCGGGCAGGTGATCTGATGCTCATAAAGGACCACATAAACTTGTTGCCTGATAACCCTTTACGCGGCAAAAACGATCCTAAGCTGGGCCCCCGGTTTCCCGACATGTATGACTGCTACAATTCCAAACTCATCAAACTCGCCGAAAAAGTCGCCCGCGAGCGAAAAATCCCGCTCAAGAAAGGAGTATACGTTGCAGTTCCTGGCCCTAACCTTGAAACAAACGCCGAGTATCGCTTCCTGCGAATAATCGGCGCCGATGCCGTAGGCATGTCCACGGTACCGGAAGTACTGATGGCACGTTATCTCAAGATAAGGGTACTCGGGATGTCAGTCATTACAGACATGGGCGTCGCCGATTCGGTAAAGCCGGTAAGCATTGTCAAAATACTCAAAGCAGCAGCGAGTGCCGAACCAAGATTAACCAGGATTGTCCAGGGTGTTGTCGACCACCTCTGATCATGCCGAAACGTCATTTATTAGTCATTCTTCTCTTGTCGGTCGGCTTGCATTGCGCCCGTAAAGAGGAGCGCATCATGAATGCACGTAAGTTCATTAATGAGTGGAATTATGACCGTGCCTTGACTGAAATCATCTCGTTCCGAAACGCAAAAGACTCAGAGATTCAATATCTGCTCGGTTACATTTATCTCAGGAAGAATGAATATGCGGAAGCAATCGGGTACTTCCAGAGTTCGCTAGCGAAAGACACGACATTCAAAGACAGCATCATCAATGCTTATAACATATTATCGCAGAATGCGATTAGAATCAACGACCCCCAGCGTGCACTGTTCTTGTATCAAGAAATCGCTAAACTTGTACCCGAATACGAGCAGGCCAGTAATCTATTTCTGATCGGTGATCTGAGCTACGAAAGCAATAATTATGAAGCTGCGGTCCGTGCATACACCCGTGCCCTGCAAATCGATTCAACATCATCCGAGGCAAAAAGAGTAAAACCAAGCTTGATCCGCGCCCTAGCGGCAACCGGCAATTTTCTACTGGCTCAAGAAATGGCCGAGGCTGAGTACGAGCGACTGAAAACAGCGGCGAACTTGCTGTTGCTCAGTGAGATAAAATTGTCTATGGGTGTGAGGCATTTCGAATTAGGAAGATTGGACAGCGCCGAGATATATCTAGGCCATATTATTGCAAACCAGGAACCGAAGTCGATGCTCGATGATGCGTACTACTATACTGCTGAAATATACTACATGAGAGAAAGTTATGATGCAGCACTTGAGTTGTACAAAAAAGTACTACGCCTTGACCCTTATCAGAAGGGTGAGATGACAAAAAAAGCAAAAGAACGGATTCGAGAAATCAAGGAGAAAAAATGAGGCCAACCTACATTTGCATAGCGCTTATCTTATTCCTGATATCGTGCGCAGCGCGCCAGAGCCTGACGCCGCTCGAGGCGGATGCTGAATTTGAGCGCGGTCAGTCTTTTTTCGAGAACAAGAAATACAACAAAGCTCTGGAGTCCTTCGAGCGCATACTCTTCTACCATCCATCATCCGCGTACGTTGACGACGCCCAATATTGGTTGGGACGGACTTATCTCGAGAAAAAGGACTACGATCAGGCGATAGTCGAATTCGATTACTTGATAAGGAATTTTCCGAACTCCGATCAATTAGAAGACGCTCACTTCTACAGGGCGAAGGCTTACGTGCATGGTGCACCGGGTTATGAAAAAGATCTAAGTGATCTCGAAAAAGCAATTAGGTACTTCGACGAATTCCTTACGCAGTATCCAAATTCAAAGTACACCGAAGATGTGCGGAAAGAGATCCTCGCTGCACGAAATCTGCTCGCTAAGAAAGAATTGGAAAGTGGTAGGCTGTACGAAAAACTCAAGGAACCGAACGCTGCCTTATACTATTATAAGTATATCCTGGAACGTTACCCGGAAACAGAGTCGGCTAGCGAAGCCAAGTATCGCAGTGCCCGGATTCATGAAAGAAATGGCAGAGTAGAACAGGCATTAAACTTGTATAGAGAGCTACTCGATGACACCGACTGGGGCACCGAGGCGGCCAAGCGTATAAAAGATCTAGAAAGAAGTAGTTGACATACAATATTGAATGAAAACTGGAATCTTTGGCGGGCTTTTTGATCCGCCACACATCGGTCATCTGATCATTGCCCAGCATGTTTTCGAAGAATTCAAGCTTGAAAAAGTACTGTTCGTACCAGCGGGACATCCGCCCCACAAGACAGATTTCTCACCATATCGTAACCGATATGAGATGACCGAATTGGCCATCGACAACAATATCAATTTCTCGATATCTGATATCGAGAAGACCATGGTGGACAAAACATACACGATCGAAGTGATAAGGGAATTGGGGAAGGGACAAGAGGACCTATACCTTATTATCGGTAGTGACCAGTGGCTGGAGATCGAAACCTGGAAGGACCCCGAAGCATTGTTCAGAGAATGTCGAATAGTCGTTGTCCGGAGACCGAGATATGAGATCGGGAAAGAGTCGAGATTCTTCGACCGAATCATGGTCAGCACCGCACCACTGATAGATATTTCTTCAACAACAATCAGGAGGAAAGTACAAAAGGGGCAATCGGTTAAGTATCTTGTTACCCCGGAAGTCGCAAGCTACATCAAAAGCAATAATTTGTACAAATAAAACGCATTCCTATACCATAATCTTAATTGATTTCGGCACAATCGTCAGGGTAATTGCCTGAGCTTTTTCCACCTCACCATCAACGTCAGCCAAGAACGTCTTTTCACTTTCAACCCTCAACTCTTTACCTTTATGAAGATGCACTTTGTGATACTTTAGGTGTTCACCCTGATAGACACGTGCTAAAACCTTACCAACGAATTTAAAGAAGTTCGCATCCTTGACATAGATGAATTCCATCGAACCATCATCGACTGAGGCCATTGGTGCAGCATGCATACCGCCGCCGAAAAATTGCCCGTTGAGCGCACCAACAATAGTCATGAGCCCGTAATCAATCTTTTTGCCATCGACCCAGATCGAGAGTTTCATTCTTTTAAAACTGAGCAGCGCAGTAAGGCTTGAAAGCAGAAAAGTAAGAAACCCGCCCAAAACCTTGGGTACACTATTGGAGATTCTTGCCACTGAACCGCCGAGACCAGCATCAGATGCATTTATAAAATAGCGTACCCAGGTGCGGCCTTCGTGCCGAAACACTATCTTACCCACATCGATTATTTTTTCCCTTCCATGTTTGATCACATCGACTGCTTTTCTGAGATCCTTCGGAATATGCAACGTCCTCGAGAGATCGGTGCCGGTGCCAATTGGTATCATGGCCAAGGTCGGCATCCTACCCAACTCTTCAAAGGCTGCAAACATGCCATTCAGAATCTCATTCATGACACCCTCGCCTCCGACACTGATCAAGAGCTGCGCACCGTTCTTTATGTATTCCTTAGCAATATGAAAAGCGTGCCACCTCTGCTTGGTCAACTGCCAGGTGACTTCGAACTTTGAATCCTTGAGATAATCTAATATGAGGGGCCATTTCTTGCCGGCTTTGCCATGACCGGCATGCGGATTTACAATAGCGTGGACCTTTTTCCGGTCAGCCACGCTGCAATACTAC